>CBDUKN010000003.1:0-167648 GCA_965367815.1 uncultured Thermoprotei archaeon | reverse complement strand
TTTCAAGCAGAAGACGGCATACGAGATGTAGAGAGGTCTCGTGGGCTCGGAGATGTGTATAAGAGACAGTTCCTAGAGCACTTAGAGTGATTGAAGTTCTTGTTGACGCTGATGTGCTTTTAGGTGTTGATGTGACTAATTATTTGGGAGACTTCTGGGCCGTGTTGAGGGGATTAGCAGTAGAGTGCTGGTCGCTGTTGTTGATGATTACTTAGTTAAAATTGCTAGAAGTAAACTTGAGGACTCATTAGTAGTGGCTGAAGGCTCTTTGAGAAGACATAAGGTTATGTTAGAGAATTTGGGGTTGAAGCCTTCTGTAATGTATGTTCTTTTAGGTATTGCTGACACGTTGCTAGCTTATACTAGAATTCAGGTTGAAGATCACGGTAGGAGACTCAGGGACGTTAGGTCGAGAATGCCGTTGAAATGGGATTTGTGAGAATGGGCTAGCTCCGCCCCAATCTCATCCCCCAGGGAGTAATCCCTGGTGGTCGAGGGCTTCATCCGAGTTAATACTAGTTTTAGGGATATATGTTTTTTGTGGCTGATGTTTACTGATCTATTTGCGGTGTAATTGTGCTAGCTTGTTGTTGTACTTCGATATTGATGCTCTTTTGCTTGAAATAGTGTCTAGTGGCTTCTTTATGTGGTGGGCAGAAATAGGTCTTATTACTGCCTTCTCGTTGTTTACATATTGTGTTGTGTATTCATAAGCTTCCTCAGTATTTAGTCTTAATCCTCTAGTTGCCGTATTTTTTACGGAGTATAAAGGCTACTTTTATACTTTAAGTACTAGACTATATAGTGTGAGCTACACTCAAATTGAGAGACTATTAATGGAGATCAGAAAGCCTTTGGAGATAGCGAAGAATATTGTTAGCATGGATTATAATGAGTTTATATGTGATATTAGGAACAGGTATACTCTACGTTTAGCTCTTGTGGAAATAGTAGAGTCTTCCTTTAGTTTAGGTCTTCATATTTTGAGAGAATTTCTAGGTGTCAATAAAGTTGAAGATGTTCTCACATCTTTAGACTGTTGAGAGATCATGGAGTTATTTCTCCTAAAGTAGGTGAAGATATGGAGAATCTTGCTAAATTAAGAAACTTAATAATACATAGGTACTGGGAAATAGACAACTCTAGAATTTATAAAGAGGCTAAAGGTAATGGACTAAAGGTAGTAGAGGATTTTGTTAAGGAGGTAGAGGAATATGTCTCTAGAACTAGAGCTTCGCGAAAAATTTAGGTTTTATGAGATTAGCCAGCAGGAGAAGAAAATAATATTGTGTAAGCTTAAAGAAGTATTGAAAAGCCGTAGTGAAGTATTAGTAGCGGTGCTCTATGGATCATTTCTAAGAAAGTATCCTTTCAGAGATATAGATTTAGCTTTATACGTTAAGCCTCAAGAAGATTTACTTAAGTATAAGTTTATGCTGGAAAAAGAGTTGTCTGAGGAAATAGGATTTCCTGTAGATGTTAAAATATTGAATTATGCTCCAGCGTGGTTTATTCTGGAAGTATTTGAGTCGGGAAAAGTTCTCTTAAATAGATTTGGACTGCTTGAAAAAATTTATTTAAAAGCATTAGATGAAGTAAAGTACTTTGAGCAGCTTTAGATTAGAGAACATAAAGTGTTTAGTACTGATATATAGTTTACTGGAAGTCTTCTTGCTTTAGGCTAAATTTTAGATCTTTTCGGTATTAAGATTTGTTAGAAAGAGGGATAAAATAGATTTTGATAAAAATATGGTTTAGAGAATGTGGCTGAGTTTATTTGTCTAAAACTTCGTATTGGTAGAATCTGAAGTCAGCTGGTTTTTCTATTTTAAATACTACTTTTCCGTCGCCGGCTACTTTGACTACGGTTTCTGTTTTGTGTAGAAGGTCTTTGAGTTTAAGGGAGGTATTGGAGATGAATTTGAGTCGAATAGCTTTAGTGTCTTCGCGGTTATGTAGTTCGCGGAAAATGAGTAAGTAGCCTGCTTTTTCTTCGAAAATATGGCACTGGAAGCCTGTCCAGCTTTTGTTGTCGGGTTTACTGCCGATGGGGAAAACGTAGCCTTTGAATATGCGTTTTCTGTGCTCCTTATATACTCTGAGAATGGATTTTATTTCCTCGCGGGCTGCTTGGGAGTAGAGGTGTGTTTCCTGGAAGAATATGGGTATGCCCATCAGGGTGATAGCTACGCAGTACTGGTGGCTGTGTAAGTGGGCGTCGCTTGCCTTGGGGTCTACTCTATCTATGTTCTGGACTGTGCACTGAACTTTATTTAAGTTAATGTATTTGGAGAGCTGCCAGAGGTCTCGGAGGACTAGGTAGGGGATGTATACGTTGTAGGACTCGGGCTTCCGGTTTTCTAAGTAGATGCATCCGTACTCTTTTGCAAAAAAGTAGCCTACTCTAGGAGAGTTTTCTGTGACATCCCAGTTTACTTGAGCTTTATGCCCTGTGTACTTAATGAACTCTCTTACAGCTTTCATAACTTCGTCTACTTCGCTGTAGGTTTCGAAGTGGAGGCCGTCGAGCTTGAAGTATAGAAAACCTCCGGTATCGTAGTGGTACTTTAAGTTTTCTAGGAGCTCTTTAGGGCTCATGGCTCCCGCATTAAACCAGAGGCCTAGCTTAACTCCCTTTTCTTTTGCTTTAGCAACTACTCTAGTCCAGCCTTCTGGATAAAAGTCTCTTCTAGGCCTCCAGTTTTCGTCTTGCCAGCCGTCGTCTATTTGCTGGACATCAATGCCGAGGTCTGCTTGACTCTCTATTTCTTTTAAAACATTTTCTTCTCGGGCAGCTTCTCTTCCTCCTCCACTGCCCCAAGTATTCGCTATAATATAGATATCTCTATCGGGCTTAATAGGGTAGCGTAGCCGATCAAATACTTTTAACGCAAGTTCTCTCTCATCATCTCCCCCACTGTAGACTAAGCACCAGGAAGCCCAGCAGCCGCGAAAATGGCTAGAGACGATTTCTTCGGGAGATAAACCGCTTCCCGTTGACTCAACGCCTTTAGAGGGGTCGCAGCGGAAGACTCCGCAGTTTACTCCAGGCTGATTGACGCACTTATGAGACTCTTTAACAATAGCTAAACCGCAGCCTTCTTTCTCTATGCAGAGTATGCTGCCCCAGTTATGTTCTTCGATTCCCGACAGCGGAGAAGTCTTTACTTCTTCTCTCAAAATCTCTGTTTCAGGCTCGTTTCTGTGCTGTGTATCGTTGTAGTAGCCTATTTCGCGTCTAACAGTGTTCTCGAAGCTTACTGGAATATATTCGACACGAAACTCTCCATTAAATTTCTCGGGAGAAAAGCCTTCTAGACTCTTGACTCTAATTTGAGTGCGAATACCCGGTGAATTAGGGTAAACCCATATTAAGTACTCTGCTTGAAGTTTTTCTCGTGGATACTCTACTAAAGCGCGTACTTCTATGTGCTCTGAAGTAAAGCCTTCGTCGTCGCTTACTTTAGCGTCAAGCGAGAGGAGCTCGGCTTCACTTACTATACCCCAGAGACTCCAGTCACAAGAATAAGCGGGCTTTCTTTTACACCACTCTACGCCCGAGACTTTGTCTTGAAGACTTACTGTAACAAAGCCTCTATTAGTCCATTTCCACTTACGCCGCATTCTGCTAGTATCTACAATTAAGCTGTCATCGGAGATAAGTGCGGTAGCCGACTTCAACTTAATCTCTCTCATTTATTTCCCGGCAGAAATCCTTCTCTAAACTATATATTAATTTAGCAAGTTTCTTCGAGTTAGCTAAGTATTCTGCTTGCAGTGTTTCTTACGGAGATTATATAAGTTTCGTGAAGTACTTTGAAGAAAATTCTTTGTTCATGAGTACTTGCTGAAGGCATATATAGTTATTGGAAACCAGTATTACGGGTGGCTGAACTGAGGCTTGTAGATAGGTTAGTTGACTGGGCTAAGCGTGAGTATAGTTGTAGACGCAAAGTCGCGGCTGTTATTAGCGGTGTGCTAGTTTTCGGTGTGCTGTTGCCTTTAGCGATTGTTTTTGTCTCTTTTGAGCTCGATAAGCTACTTGGGCTGAAGTTTTGTTTAAGACCATATGATGCTGTATTAGGGCTGGTTTTAGTGGCTGCTGGATTGTTCTTTTTGGTTTGGGCTGCTTATGCTTTGTGGAGCGTTGGTAAGGGGACTCCGCTGCCTTATGCTCCGACTAAGAAGCTTGTAGTTAGGGGGCCTTATGCTTACTGTAGAAATCCGATAATATTTGGGGCTCTTTTATACTATTTAGGGCTGGTTTTAGTAGTGGGTACTGTTTCTGGACCTATTGTTATAGTGTTGTTTATAGCTTTGGCTTTACTGTACGTGAAGTTTATTGAGGAGAAGGAACTAGAGGCGAGGTTTGGTGCGGAGTACGTGGAGTATAAGAAGAAGACGCCTTTTCTAATACCTCGTCCTAGGAGGAATAAAAGATAGTAGTGTAGCTAGTAGTGATTTAGGGCTAGTGGGTACGCGTTATGTGTGTTTACTTAGAGTAGAGTTTTGTTTTATGAAAGTTTCTTCGTATAGTATGTTTTCTGTGCTTTCTCCTATTTTTTCAAGGAAGTTTACTAAGGTGTCGTCTCTTGTCAAGAAGAGTAGGTTGCGTGTAAGGGATGTTGTGTAGAGGAGTAAGTCTATTAGGTCTTTGAAGCCTCTTTTTCTTAAATTGAGGGCTTTTATGTAGCCTTCTGTTGTTGGGTGGGTTAAATTGAATTCTTCTTGTATAGAAGATAGTCCTGCGGCTACTATTTTGGGATCGTATTTTGTTTTAGTTATTTTACCTAGTATTTCGAGGATATTGAATTGAGTATAGTAGAATTCAGCTTTTTTCTTTCTTCTAAGTTTCTTAAGTAGCAGTAGTACTTTTTCTGTGCCTTCGACTTCTACGCCTACTATTGGTAGAATGTAGGTTGAGTCTAAGAGTATTTTGAGTTTAGCTGAAGAGTTCATTTTGCATTTCCTCTGATTCTTTTTCGAATTCCTCGAATGTGGTTTTAGCGAATTTGGGGCCCTTTAAGGCTAATTCAAATGGGTCAGGTACGGGCTCTAAAATTATTTTTGAGTCTTCTACTTTTATTTTCACGTAGTCTCCTTCTTTAATTCCCGCGGCTTCTGCTATTGCTTTCGGAATATATAAAGTAAACTTTTTTGAGATCCTGACTTTAGCCTCAGGATTCATAGTATTTCCCAGAATATGTATTGTTTCTCAGATATAAGGATTTACTGGATTTCTTTACTGCTATACTGTCTAATATTGATTTAAGCAGTCTTCGATAATTTTTGAAACATGTAGAGTAGAGAAGTTCTTATTTCATTTAAGGTTCTGTGTCTAATTAGTGTTTAGTGTTGCTAAAGTGAGGAAGAATTGGTTTTGTCTGTAGATTTTAATGTCTTTTTACTAGTTTGAAGTACTTCTTGATTATATGCCAGTTTCTAACCCTGATTAATTCTCTTCGCTACTCTAGGTCTTCCTCTATTTTATGATCGTAGTCTACTTTAAGAACTACTGTGCTTAGGTTTTACTGCTCTAAGTGCTTGACTTATTTCTTTTAGTGAACTTAGTTTACTTGCTGTATACGAATCTTCCATCGTCTTTTGTTTGTGGGAGTTTATGTATTTTTGTTTCAAGCCACCCTATTTTTACTTCTTCTAGAGGTGTGTCGAATTCCGGGACGTAGGGTTTTATGTCGAGTAGTGGTGTTCCATCTACTACGTCTATGTTCTTTACATAGAGTTTGTTGCCTTCGATTTTTGTGAGGCGTACTACTGATAAGCCTATTGGGTTTGGTCTTGGAGGTGCTCTTGTAGCGAATATTCCGTGTTCACGGTTATCCATGTAGGGTTTTACGAGCAGTTTTGTTTGTCTAACTAAATGGAAGTGGTAGATAAGTATTATGTGTGAGAATCCTTCTAGGTCTTTTAATCCTTGAGCGTACTCAGGAAATATTTCTACTATTCCTTCGGCTTTCTGCGCGCCTTTAGGCTGTATAGGTGTTCCTTTAGGGGTTTTGAAGGGGGTATGTATTATTCCTATGACTTTATACTTTATCCACAAGTTCACTCCTGTCATAAGCCTGCCCTAGTAAATATAACTTTATCTCTTAGATGACGACTTGCTGCGTCCTACTTGATTTGAAGGAGTTTTACTGGAGATCAGTGTTTGTGAACTGGTTTTTGGACGTGTTTTAGTGATGTTACTTGAACAAACTCCCAGCCTGCTTCTTCGACTGTCTTCTTTATTATGCTTCTTGGGTATGATGGGTCAAACATGTATTCGTAGATTTTTCCCGGCTTCTTTTCTTCTGTTATTCCGAAGGCTACTTCATATTCTTTGGCGAAGAGTATGCGTCCTCTAAAGAAAGCTTGTTCACGCTTAATTACAGGTTTTAGGCCTTCTGCTCCATAGACCCACTCTATTGTACCTGTTTCTTCTAGGTAGCGGGCTGTTTTTCTCTCATCATCTAGAAGTATGTAGGCTTTGTACCATTTAGTGAGCCCGTGTTTACTGAAGATACCGTACCACTTGGCATCAGCTAACTTCCACTCTACGACAAGGTCGCAGTTTTCTTTATCTCCGCGTCTAATAGTGAAAGGTAATTTTTCGCTATTGAGTTCTAGTAGACGCTTTAAGAGTTCTTCGCGTGGAATAGCCCATGGCTTAGCTTTTTTCCCGCCTAAATACTCGCGGAAACCTAATGCTTTGATAACCGCGTATATTGCTGTAATACCTGCTGCTATAGTAATAGCCAGTATTAAAATATCCTCCATAGTGTTTCTGATCACTCTACACTTTATTTTATTTAAACCTTTTCTTTTACATGCTTATGTCTCCTCTTTCTACTGTAATGATTTTACTTTCGCTACTCGTCTTTACTGTTCTATTGCTATCCAGTGGTTTTCTGGTATACATATTGTTGGTTTTGGAGTGTTGTTGTTGATTAGTATGTAGTGTACTTTGATGTAATGGTTTACTAGTGCTAGGCCCGGCTGGTATTTATTGTTGATATATGTTCCTTTTGATAGGACTATGGCTCCAGCAGAGTTTCCGATGATTATTCCTTTAAATTCTTTTAGTCTGGTTTCTATGTGAGGGCGTTTTTTGATTTCGCTGTAGAGTATTTGGGGATTTCCTCCGGGGAGGTAAATTATGTCTGCTTGATTGAATTTTTCAGCGGTTTTTTGTGGGGTGTCGTTTTTCTCTAAGAATATTGTTTTCTTGAAGCCTGTTTCTTTGAAGTAGTTTTCTATGATTTTCCTGTATTTTTTCTCTTTTTCGGGGTTGTCTGTGGTCCATGGTATTACTAGGATGTTTTTTGTTTTTGATAGTATTAGTACTTGTTTGAAGAGATTTTTGTTTGTTTTGGCTTCTATGTTTTCTCCTCCTTGTAGAATTATGATTCTTTTAGGCTTATTCGCCATATGTATTTTCGTGTTTTGGTTTATTTATGGTTGTTTGCTGCTTTAGGCGGGTGTGTTAGAGTTGTTTTGTGATTGTTTTCCACTGTTTTAGTAGTTTTTCTGCTTGCTGTATTGAGGGGGCTTGGGTTTTTACTAGTATGCTGTGTTTTCTGTAGTGTTTAATGAAGTTTAATGTTTTTTGGAAGGGTATTGAGACTACTAGGAGTTTGTTGTTTTCTAGTATTTTATTGTATAGTGGGAACCATTGGGGTGATCCGCAGTCGTTTCCTTTCAGTTCTTCTCTGGCTCCAGGGACCCATTGTATTCCGTCTAGTTCCTGTATTTTAAGTAACTGGTTTAGGTGTGGTATTTGACCTGGTCCGTCTAAGTGGTATATTGCGTAGTCTAGTTGGCTGCACTGTTCTTTTATGTGTGGGTAGACGAATTCTTTGAATAGTTTTGGGGAAAACATGAAGGATACGTCGCATTGGAGAGGGTACCATTTCTTAGGGCACCATATTCCCATCCAAGCGCTGGTGCCTTCGTGTCCTTTTTCACACATAATGCTGTATAGTTTTTCGTAGCACTTGTGCCAGACTTCAGTGACGTTGTGAATGGCTGTTTTCAGTTTTTCTGGCCGGCGGCGCATATCTAGTATTGTTTCAACGGTGCCTCTTAGAGCCGCTATTACGTCTAGTACTCCTCCTATATCTGTCATTCCTACAATGAACTTGGAGTAATGACTCTCTACAGCTGTTTTCGTAGCTTTGACTACTCTCTTCCACCAAATGTTGTTTTCATCTAAATCTGCTTCAGCTAGCTCAGCTAGGCTCATGGTTCCTTTGGCTTGCTGGTTTCCGAACCACATTGTGGTGTCTCTGAATACTGGTTCTGCTCCTAGCCAGGCTGATAGTATTCCTGGACCGTAGTTAATCCATAGGTTTGGGTAAGATGCTCCTCCGAAAAATGTGTGTGAGCACCATTTTTCGAAAGACTTGACTGCTTTTTCGGGTTCATCGGGGTGTCTGCAGAAATCCCAGCCATCGTAGGAGTAGTGCCTAGTGCTTCGTGGAGAAGTTACTTGGAGTACTGGGTGTTTGAGCTCTTTTTCCCACCAAGCGGCGAGCATGTTTTTTGCTTCTTCCCAGTCTTCTTTATAGAGTAGCATAACTGTACAGTTTACTTAAGGCGCAATACTATATTAGATTTCTTTAATTGAGACTTAAATCTATTTAAGTGTAGTAGACTCTGCGCTCGAAGAATTACTTGATTTGTTTAGTGAAACTACTTGAATCCACTGGGTATTTAAGTGTGTTTTCTTAACTATACGTGATGTCTGGTGTCTTGGAGGGAGAAATTTTGAGGACCTTAAGAGAAGTTAACTCGAAGCTTGATGCAGTTGTCGCTAAACTTGAAGTCTTAGAGAGAAATGTGTCTAGGCGCAGGGTATTGAAAAAGCCTTCAGTTGCTGTAGACGTAGCTATCTTTACTCCTAGAGGCATTGTTCTCGTTAAGAGGAAGAATGAGCCTTTTAAGGGTTATTGGGCTCTTCCAGGAGGATTTGTTGAGTACGGGGAGAGAGTTGAGGATGCTGCTCGGAGAGAAGTACTTGAGGAAACAGGGCTCGAGGTCGAGCTTAGGGGGCTTGTGGGAGTCTACTCTGATCCCGGAAGAGACCCTAGAGGGCACGTGATATCGATTGCTTTCTGGGCTGTGCCTAAGGGAGGCGTTTTAGCTCCTTCAAGTGATGCCAGTGAAGTAAAAGTCTTCGAGAAGCTGCCTGAGCTAATAGCATTTGACCATAAGGAAATAATACTTGACGCCATTAAATCTGCTGAAAAAAGCGGATTCAAGTGCTCAGTTAAATTATAGTTAAAGGCTATTGCTTACCACTAAATAGAATAAACACATATACGTCATTGATTACAGCGCGATCTCTTGTGGAATAAGTCTTCGGGAACTTGAGTACGTGTCCTGATTAGGCACTTATATATATTTAAGCAATATGCTAGAGAGGCACACTATGTTTAATATATCCAAATGAGCAGAGGTATTATGGCCCTACAGCTAAACAGCTGCGGCTTTCCTAAAAGCTTTAAGGCATAGTAGAGCGAATACAATCTTTCTTGATAAAGAGGGTTGTGAGAAGATTTTTCTCTTTAGTGTATACTGTATAATAGTATGTCCGGTTCGCGGGAATTAGTGAGGTTCGGTCTTGTTACGGATGTTCATCATAGGACTCGTGGCCAGGATTTGAGGGCTTATATGAGGGCTTTTGTGGAGGATATGAATAGGAATTTTCGCCCGGATTTTGTTGTGGAGTTGGGGGATTTTTATGGTGGCTCTGGGACGTCTCGGGAGGATTTGAAGGAAATTGATGATGTGTTTAAGCTGTGTGATACTCCGGTTTACTATGTTTTGGGGAATGTTGATAGCTGGTCTGATGGAGGAAAAGAAGGATTTATGGAGACTGTTGGTATTGATTATACTAGGTTGTCGTTTGATATAAATGGGTTTCATTTTGTTATTTTGGATGGGGCGTGGATTTCTGATGATGTGCCTATTTCTCCGGAGCACCATGGTGATGAGCGGAGGCCTCCGCTTTGCTTGAGGCTTGTGGAGGGGAAGGTGTTTCTTGAGGAAGGAGATCCGATTGGACATGTCGGTCATATACCGAGTAGGGATATTGAGTGGCTTAGAGAAGACCTTGCTTCTACACGGAAGAAAGTTATTGTATTTTGTCATTATCCTATCTGTGTGGGTCCTCGCTGGGCTAGGCTTGATAATGAAGCTGAGCTAGTGAAGGTGCTTGAGGAGTCTGGTAAAGTAGTGGCTGTTTTTGCGGGCCATTATCCGGAGTGCTACTATAGGCGGAGGAATGGGATAAACTACTTTATTATGAAGGGTATGGGGCAAAATTGTAGTAGGTTTGGTTCATATGCTAAAGTAACGGTGACTGAGAGCGAGCTTATAGTGGTGGGAGAAGTAGAACAAGTGAGCTATAGCATTAAGTTGTGAATTAAAGCTGGCTAGACAATATATAGGCTATTTGAATTAATGATAGGTCTATTCTTAGTTTAAGGCCTATTGTTTTGTTGTCTAATGCTGCTAGGTGTAGTTGTGCTCTCAGTATCGGATTTTTGTCTACTAATATTTTTTGTTTTTAAGAGCTTACTTAGTTAGCTTAATGTGGTTTACAGCTTTTTGAGCTTGTTTATTATTTTTGAGGACTGTTTTTGCTCATGTATTCGTGGATGTTTGTTTTTGTTTTCTGTGCCATGTATCTTTGAACATTGATGCTAGTTTTGTGCTTTGAGGTATAAGGGGATTATTCTGGGTGCTTTTACTGCGTACTCTTTGTTGAGCTACTTGATTACGAGCTGGCTGTCTCTTTTAGCTACTATTTTGTTTCAGTTAGCTTGAATTCTATTGAGCTATTCTAGAGCTTTGATTAGTGCTGTGTACTCTGCCATATTGTTTGAGGTGTCGTCGCCTAGGCAGTCTGCTCCAGCTACTCCGCTGTCTTCATGTATTTTCTCGTGGTTTCTGTAGACTATGAAGCTGTATGTGGCTATTCCTCCGGGGTTTCTTTATTTAGAGGCTAGCCGTAATATATGCTTCTATTGAGAGCTGTGAGTAATGTGAATCTAAAGAGATATATTTCTCTAAAATATCCTCTACAGGGGGGAGAATGAGAATTCTTGAGGAAATATGGTTAACTCTTTTTAGAGTAGGGATGATAATAGCTGCTATAGGGAGTTTAATGGGGGTTAATAAGTAATGCAAACTCCCTATGGCTTATTGGTATGGTTACTACGTGGACTTTGCATTTTTCAACACCGAACGTTACGATAGAAATGCCAGTGAACTTGTCGCTGTACTTGGGAACCTCGGTGCTACTAAATATAGTTGCTTTAGCTCTAGCAGTAAATGTTTACAGCAGATGGAGTACTATTAAGTCAGAGAAAGAAGCAGGAAAGACTTGCCGTGCACTAATAGTGCTGGCGGTACTTAATACAATAACATCGAATACCGCCTCGCTAGTAGGGACGATAATAGCGATTTTTGGGCTACTATCAAAGTACCCTAACCTTCAGATAAAATCTTCACCTGAACCTAAGCCTTCAGAGCAGCTTAAACCGAAAGAAATAACAGCTGATGAGGCTTACCAGCGGTTACTGAAATACTATAGAGAAGTCTATAGCACATCTTTAGCTGAAAAGAAGCTTGAAAAAGAGATACAGAAGCTAGTAGAAAAGGAGGGACTTACGCGGGAAAAAGCAATAATAGCTCTATATAATAAAGTGTTTCATTGACCATTGTAAGTTTATAAATATTTTAGATTTTTCGAAATATTTAATTGACTTAAGTAATTATATATACTAGCTTAATAATGTGTGTGCTAGAGGTCAGGATCTATAGTAAACTAGAGTCTTTTAATCCTTTTGAAATACACTTAGTTAATCCACAGGAATTCGAGTGGTATAAGAGATTCATAGATTAAATGCTGGCCATTTAGCAGCAAGAAGCAGTACTACGTTTATTGTTTTAAGGAAAATAAATGAGCTTAATTCAGGAGTATAGAAAATTTATATTTGGTTTAACCTATGGTTATACTTAGTGATACTATTGGTTAAACTTAGAGTCAAAGTTTGGTCCTAAAGGCCAGATTGTTATTCCTAAGATCTTTCGGGAGGCTTATAGAATTAAGGAAGGAGGGTACGTGATCCTTGAGCCAGCTGAAGATAAATTGATTTTGGGAGGAATAGAAGATCCAGAGGATATTGTTAAGTGGATTAGAGAAAGAAGGAAGAAAATAGGCGGCAGAGAAGCTAGATTAGGGGATTTAGCTGAAGTTGATTTGGAGGAGGAGTTTGAAGATGAAGGTTTTTGTTGACTCTTGTTTGCTAGTGTACTAGCTTAGCTTCAGCTTCAGGCATTTTAACATTCATGTTGAAGATTTCTGGCTAGACTTATTGTTGAATCATTTGCTGTATACTAATGTGCTTGTTTTAGACGAGGTAATCTACATATCTAGGAAAAAGTATGGAGTACCACTTGCTGATACAGTAGATTTTATTGACAAGGCTGTATTGCCTTATGTTGATGTACTGCCTATAAGTGTAGAGGAGTACTTGAGAGCTAAGACAATAATGACGAAGTATGGGCTTAAGTCTTCGGATTCAATACATGTTGCGACGATAGAGAACTATGGTTTGCAGGCAGTAGCAAGCGAAGATCAGGATTTCGATAAAGTTGGTATTAAGAGGCTGTGGGTACAGTACTAGTATTTTGATAGGAGATATCTTGTGATTGTTATATGTGGTTTTGATAGCATTTTATAGTGCTGTATTTTAGAGTATTTTTCGTAGTTTTGGGCTACTATTTTTTCTATTGGTATTATTTCTTCTGCTATTTTGTTTATGTCTGCGTTTGGATGTATTTTTATTTCGTAGACTACTATATTGTTTCCTACTGTAGAAGCTGTGTATAGTGGAACTGGTGTTCCTTTTATTCTGCTTAGATTGTATGCTGTAATTATGTCTGCTAGTGAAGGAGTATATCGTGGAACTGGGTGGGTGTGGAAAACGTATTTTATGTTTGGTGAGTATATTGGGAACCTGCCTCCGTTTAAACCTAGTTTGTATAGGTGTCTTGATCCGTTCTCATAGGCTATGAGAACGAATTCTCTGCCTGTGTTTTCACTTATATTTACTAGTTTTCTTGCTAGGTTTGAGTCTATTAACACGTTTTAAAGTTCTCTTGAATACATATAAACTTTTTTAATGTGTTTCGCTGAGAGAACACTTTTTCGCAACTTCTTTGAAGTTATCTGGGAAATTTGTTAGTATTCCGTCTACTCCCAACTTCATGTAGTGCATTATGTCGCTGAAAGTGTCTGCCCAGAAAACTGCTACCACGAAGCCTTTTCGATGACATTTTTCTACCCATTTTCGGGAGAGGTAGGGGCCAGCTATGTTTGCTTGAAGTATTTTTACGCCTAGTTTTTCTGATAATTCTAGGTAGTTTGGGTTTGTTTGTCCGTAAAGCGAACAAATATGTATCTCTGGATACTTTTTGCGGAGTCTTAGGACTTCTTGAGGATCTTTTGTTACTATGAATGCTTCTTCTACGATATCGTATTCTTTTATTAGTTCAACTACTCTGTCTAGTTGCTTGCCTTTGACTCGAACATGGATGTTTAGTCCTGTTTTTCCAGCGACTAGGTCTAAGGTTTCTTTAAGTGTCGGTATTTTCTGTCCTAGCCCTAAGTCGAGTTTTTTGAGTTCTGCTAAAGTCAATTGATCTACTCTGCCTGTACCGTTAGATACTCTGTCGACTGTTGAGTCGTGGATTACTACTAGTTCCCCATCTTTACTCGATCTTACGTCGAACTCGATTACATCTGCGCCTATTTCGATTGCTTTCTGGAAGGCTAGTAGAGTATTTTCAGGGTATCGTCCAGAAAAGCCTCTGTGAGCCATACAGACTAGGGGAAGTTTTCTCGCAATATAGTCTTCTACTTTGAACACAGTTTACCTAGATGTCTTTAGATAATAAATGAATTCTTAGTTTCTTCAACTAGATTTTCAGCAGCTTTTTGACTATTTTTTCTTGAATAATTGCCATCGAAGTATTATTGTATATTTTTTGGGTTTTAGGGTTTGAGTTTGTTCAGGGCTTGCTTTGTTTGATTAGGGGCTTATTTTGGGTTTATTACTAGTGTTTTGCCGCATGTTTGAAGCTCTGCTAGTTTTGTGTTTGTTCCTTTTTGATGCTTTATTTCAGATCATACTCAAATTTAAATAGGTTTTTGGGAAAAGATATTTGTGGTAAATATGAAGAAAGAAGCTCTACTGTTAATGGCGAAGAAACTACTTAGCAATCCTAGATTCATCGTAGCTCTACTAGTCTTAGTTTTCATATTTACTGGTCATGTCGTTGTAGCTACAAGTGACGGACCAGAACTTCCTGGAGATCCTGATCCTTCACCAGATCCAACTCCTTGAGGGAGTAGAATATTGGCATCTTATTATTTTGACCGCTAGGGTAAATTTTTTCTTTGTTTTCTATATTATATCACTTATGAGTAAGATTACAAAAGAAGGATTCGCAGAATTATTACCTAGAGTAAAGCAGAACGAATGGAAGTTTATGAAAGCCGCCACTAAGGCTTGGAGTTTACGTGAAGCAGCGAGAATAAGCGGGCTTTCTATTTCTACTCTTCATAGGATGTTGTATAACTTTCGTAGGAAGGGGCAGTTTAAGTTTCTGATTGATTTAAAGAAAACTAATCTATTAATGTTGGCGGCAATTTTTCCTAAGCTAAATATTAGGAGGGCTCCTCCTTTCACTACAACAGTTAGGGATGTCTATAATGTAGGTTCATATACTTTGATAGTAGCTCTAGTTCCGCCTCCTTTAGTTAGAAAGTATATTGATTACTTTGAAAGCGAGCCCTTAATAGTGGTTGAAGGCTATGAGTACTTGAGGTGGTCTCCGCTAAGTCCTCTTTCTAAGTATGATCCACAGACAGGAGCTATACTTCCTGAATTTGATTTTGAGCGAGTTCGAAGACTGTACGAATATCCTGTTGAAAAATGGGATAATGGACTCAAAGCTCCGGATGTTTATGATTTAGTTCTTCTTCAGGGTCGAATGAGAAATCCTTTTGCTAGGCCTCTTACGATATACAAGGAGGCTAGAAAGAAGGATCCAAGTTTACCTGAAGTCTCTGAACAAGTTCTCAGCTACCACTTTACTAGACATGTTAAAGCTATATGGCGAGGAAACACGGCTTTAGTTTTCGCTAACATGAAGATTATTCCAGTTAGACTTCTTTACTTCGAAGGAAAAGATGCCCCAGTTTTCGCTAGAATTTTGTGCCAGCTTCCTGGCGCGTTTTCAGCTATAATTGATGTTGATAAGGCGCTAGTTGTAGGCCAGTTCCCGTGCAATTATGATGAGTATATTATGCGTGAGGCCGAAGGCTTTGATGTAGAGATGCCTTACGGCTGCTTCATTCAGTCGAGCACTGATATGAGGAAAGTGGCTCCATGGTTCTGGAAGTACGTTGAAGGCAAGAAGTGGGTATTCAAGGAAGAGCTTTGTATACCTGTAATTGCTAGCCGTGCCTTGTAATTGAAGTCGAGAAATACTGTTTGGAGTACGCTTTAACTTCATTTAGCTAATTTGAGTAGTGGCTACGCTACTTTCGTTTCTCTTACTGTCTATAGGACCTGTTTGTTCTTGTTTTAAGTGTTTTTCGATACTATAGTTTGCTTTAATCGCGCAATATGTCTATTGATAGCTTATTACAAGGCAGAATTATGTGTTTAAGGAGAATATTTTTAGAAATAGTTTCATAGTTATTGGAGAAGTTTCGGGAATTTTGGTGAACATTTTAATACCTATGTAGCCTTACTATAGAGTAAGTGGTGTGCTATGGGTAGTTTTCATAGGAGAGTTGAGGGTATTATTTTAGACTATGTTAGGGGTGTTGGAAAAAGTGTTTCATTGAACTGGGTTGTAGAAACTTTAGTGAACATGGTTGAGCGCGGTGAAGTTTCTTCGGCTGATGTTTGGAGTGTTATTGATGATGTTGAAAGAAATTCCATTAATTTTCTTTTAGATAAAATCCCTGAGAGAAGAGAAAGACTTGAAACACTGAAGCGCAAGTTAGAGAATGTTTTTTGAAAGTAATGTGTAATCTATTGTTTTCATGATACTTAATATTTTTCTTGTATGCAAATATTTTTATTTATTTTACGAGTAAATATAGTTAAGTCTATATTTTGCTTAAGTAGGTTAGTTTTCTATAGAGTTATATTTAGTACAAGTACTGCTGTGTTACGTCTTTGACTATTATTTCGTCTTCTAGTTCCTCGTTTCTAGATGTTATGTTTTTTGCTACTTCATAGAAGTATTGCTGTTTATAACATATTATGCTGAAGTACCATTCTTCCTCTTCTTCCCATTCTTCTTCGTCGTGTACTTCTTCTGGCGGTTCACTAGAAGAGGGTTCTAAAAAGAGGCACAGAGGTATTAGAAATGGAAATAGCAGTATTTCTAAAGTTGATAAGTTTCTGCTTTCAGTTTTTCTGCCTCCTAGGCGGCTCCACTCTTTATTGATCCACTCTGCTAGAGTCTGCGCTGTATACATTATTGTCAGTTTTTGAAGATACTCGTCTTGCTCATTTTTCATTTTCTCAAGCATACTTACGTGAGAAAACATATAAAATTGTCTGAAGCCCAGCTACCTTGCTTAACGGAAAATAAATTAGTTTGACTAGTTTAATATTTTAGAAAATATATTTAAAATTGTAAAAATATTTTAGAGTATTTATTTGTGTTTATATTTGTTTACCAGCCTACTCGCTAGTATTGGTGTTGTGTAGCCAGCTAGCGCTATTAACAGTATTACGTAGAGTGATGTTGCTACTACTAGTACAGGGCTCAGTACTAGTACTTGTGCCGTAATACAGATAGCCAGTGTCGCTGTAGTAGCTAAGAGAAGTTTCTTTGCTACTGACTCTTTGAACCATTTGCGTCTATAGTGGAATACTATAAGTGTTACTGGAGCTACATAGATTAAGCCTAGTAGTGTTGAGATTACTGTTCCGGCTGCGTAGACTACTAGCTCGGAGCTTAGCGCTGCCAGCGGATGTACTAGGCTTGTTGCGAAGAGAAGTGTTCCTATTAGTGGGTAGATTAATGCTTTGAATAGTGGTTTGATCCATGGGTTTGCTTGTATCCAGTAGGCTACGTAGGGGCTCCAGCTGTAGTAGAAGTTGTTGAATGCTACGTAGAAGCAGCTGCCAGCGTACGTAGATAAGACTATATGGTCTCTGAAATTCCTCAATACCTGTACTTCGTCTGCTACTTCGCTGCCGTAAGTAACTGTAGCAATAATACACTTTGACTTCTCTTTAACCTTCAATACTAGAGTAGCTGTTTTAGTTACTCCACTTGTACTGATTGCTTTGACCATAATAGTATAGGTTCCCTTGTTTGCCGTACCAGTGTTTATTGTCAGTGTAGATGTTCCTGTAGGTGTTACTGTCGAGGGGCTGAAGGAGTATGTTGCTCCGCTCGGCAGGCCTTCAAGTGAGAGTGATACAGTTTCACCCGAGCCTTTTAGAAGTGTTAGTTTGACTGTTACTGATGCAGATGATCCTTGCTCTACTTCTATACTTGACGGCGAGACACTTAAGGAGTAATCGAAGCCTACTACTTTTAGAGTAAGTGTAGCTGTTTTCGTTAAGCTTCCGTAAGTAGCTTTAATTGTTATGATGTATGTTCCTTCGTTGAGTGGGGCAGTATTTATAGTTAAGACAGAAGATCCTGTTGGTGTGACTGTACTGGGATTGAAAGTATAGGTTCCAGCAGGTATTCCTGTTAGCGAAAGGGTTATGGGTTTACCTGATCCGCTAGTAAGTGTTAGAGTTATTGTTGCTGTAGCTGAGTCCCCTTTATTTACTTGAGTGCTTGACGGTGAAACTGATATAGTGAAATCAAATGGCTTCACTTTAACTGTAATAGTAATTGTAGTCGTTGCTATTTTTCCATCTGCTCCCATAGCTTTTATGACAATATTGTATGTTCCAGGCGAAACTGAGGAAGCTACATGTATTGTTACTGTAGCTGAGGCACTAGGTGTTACTGTTGAGGGGCTAAATGAAGCTGTAATACCGCTTGGAGCCGACTGAAGACTAAAAGATACTTGCTTACTATATGTGCCGATTTTAGTTACCGTTAAGGCGAGTGTAGTTGAAGCTCCTTGGTAAACTGTTACGCTTAAGGGATTACAGGATAAAGTGAAGCCTGACGCCACTACATTTACTTTTATAGTTTTAATAGCGTATTTACCATCTGCACCTAAGGCCTTTATAATAATATTGTATGTTCCAGGCGAAACTGAAGAAGCAGCATTTATTGTCGCTGTAGTACTCGCTGTAGGAGTAACTGACGAGGGATTGAATGACACGGATATTCCGCTGGGAGCGCTCTGTATACCGAATGTAACTTGCTTATTGTAGTTTCCTATTTTTATTACTTTAAGTGTTGTCGTAGCAGAGCTTCCTTGACCTATTGAAAGAGTGCTAGGCGAAGCAGAAAGTACAAAACCCGAAGAATATACTGTTAGTTTAAAGCTACGCGTATCATAGTAGCTTCCGCTATAGGCTTTTACATAGATATATTTTACGCCTGTTGAGGCTGTCGACGGAATATTTACTGTAAGTGAAGTTGTTTTAGGAGAATTTGAGGGCAGATAGCCAGCATCTTTATACACATACACCGTACTGTACCTATATGTGAGACCTACACTGCTACATTTATTTCTAATTTTTTCTTTTCTATGAGTTAGCGAAGAAACATTAGGTGCTAGACACACTAAGCCAGCTACTAGGAGCAGCATCACTACTGGTGTCAATATCTTTTTAAGCTTAGCCTCATATTTCTCTTAAAGCAAAAAATCTAGAAATTTATAAATTTTTCTATTCTACCATATATTATATTATTCTTAATTACTATTTAATAATATTCTTTTCTTTTATAATCATTTTTAAAAATAAACATTATATGTAAATATACCTCTTAATATTATTATCTATGCTAGCTAATTATGTCACAAATAAATCTATTACATTATCGGACAAACACATAGATATTAAAACAATCCAATGAAATAATCAGTTGTATAGTAAGTACTAAGAGAAATCTTAATTTAAAAATAAAATGTTTAATACTTATTAGATAATTTTTTATATGTTTTTATCTTAAATTAATTCTATTCTAGTTTAAGGTGTTTTCTGCTATTAGCAGCTTCTTTCTTTACTACATTATTTATACTGATTTACTCTTATGTTTTCTCTAATTCTATCTACTTAAGAGAATATCTTTATGTGAATTCATTAAAGAAGTTTTGGTCTAGTTTAGATTTCTACTAGAATTTTCTTTTTAATATGTTTCATGTACCACTCGGCTTCTTTTCTGTTAACCAAGTGTATTTCATAGGGATGGTAAAGAGGTAATCCTGCTTTCTCTTCTAATTCGGCTTTTAGTTTCCATTTTTCTTTAGCCTTTGAAGGTACTTTATTTGATATAATGAGTATGTCTACGTCGCTTCCTCCGACAGCTTCGCCTTCTACTATGCTACCAAATACGTAGACTTCGCAGTCTTCGAGCAGTTCTTTAGCTGCTTCAGCTATTTTTTTCGACCAGTATTTCCACTGGGCAGCTAGCTTGATTAGTTCGAGCCTAGACTTCAATATTTTTAGCAATTTTTATCACCTTTTCAGCGAATTTTACTAGCTCCTCTGCTTCTTCTTTTTCGTATACTCTGTAGAAGTATCTTGTGGCTAAGTAGGCTTCTTCGAGTCCTATAAGAAGTCTCCTGTTTTTACGTACAAACTCGTCTATTTGTTCTTTATTTTTAGCTAGTTCTCTTAATGCGTGAAACAGCTGTCTTATTACATGAGTTCTCGGCATTTCACCTGTAGTTTTTAGGAGTACTGACTTTAAGTAAAGCTGAGCTGCTTGTTCTGCTAGAAATGAGGCAAGATCATAGTCTCCCGTGGATAAACATTTTTTCGCGTATTCTAGCATTCTTAGACTTCTTCTTTTTATTAGCTCTACTTCTTCTTTATGTGACACAATTCTACACCAGTATTTGTTTAGTATTTAGTGGACTGCTTTAAAAATATTTCATGGTATTAAGATTGTTAGCTGGAGATTTTATCTTACTTGATTAGCTTTCTTTACTAGTTTTTTGACTTTATTTAAGTCTACTGGATTTTCTGTTTTATTGTCTATTTTGAGGCTTGTGCCTACGATTACTCCGTCGCACACCTGTAGGTACTGTATAATATTGTTTTCATTTACTCCGCTCCCAACAAGGACGGGTACTTGTGGTACAGCCTTTTTTACTTTCTCTGCTTTTATTGGTGATGGTGGTGAACCTGTTTTTCGTCCTGTTACTATTAGTGCGTCTGCTAGTCCTCTGTAGACAGTGTCTTTCGCCGACTCTGTTATCGGCCTTTTCATGAATGGGTACGCGTGTTTGACGTGTACGTCTGCGAATATTTTTACCTGATCGGCTCCCAGCAGTTTTCGGTAGCGCTGAAGGAGGTGAGCTTTCCCCTGTATTATTCCCTGGTCTGCTGCTACGGGTTCTGTGAGAACGTTTACTCTTATGAAGCGGCCTCCTGTTACGTAGGCTATTGCTAGTGCTGCTTCGGCGTCGTTTCTGAGAACGTTTATTCCGAAAGGTATCTCTATTTTCTCGGCGATAAGTGTGGCTACGCGGGTTATTGCTGCTACTGTAGCTGGATCTACTTTATCTGGGTAGTAGGGTGCGTCTCCGTAGTTCTCTATGATTATTCCATCGAATCCTCCTTTCTCGTAGGCTTCGGCGTCTTGGAGTGCTCTCTCAAGTACTTTTTCCATACTGTAGTTCCAGCGAGGAGAACCGGGTAGAGGCAGTAAGTGTACTACTCCTATTAGAGGTTTTTCTACACCGAATATTTCTTTGAGTAAGCTCACGATAATAACTAGCTTCCGTGGAATAAGTGTTTAGTGACAGTAGTATTTTATGTTTTCTTCAGCATAGTTTTCTGTGAGTATTCCTAGGCCCGAGTTTCCTCGCCCCGATTTCGAGAGGAAGAACTGGATTAACTTGAATGGTGTGTGGGAATTCGAGTTCGACGACTATGATTTAGGAGAGTCAGAGAAATGGTTTCTTGGAAAAGACTTCAGTAGGAAAATTGTTGTCCCTTATCCTTACCAGAGTAAGCTCAGCGGAATAAATGACCCTATGCCCCATGACATAGTGTGGTATAAGAGGAAGTTCTGTGTTCCCGAGGAATACTTGTCTAAGAGAGTTTTACTTAAGTTTGGAGCTGTAGACTATGAGGCTAAAGTATGGGTTAACGGTAAGTATGTTGGTTTCCATAGAGGAGGCTACAGTCCCTTCTACTTCGATGTAACTGACGTTATTCGGGAAGAAAATACTCTTGTTGTAAGAGTAGTTGATAGACATGGTGATCAGCCTAGAGGGAAGCAGGATGCAAGGCTTCATCCTCGAGGCTGCCTCTACATGAAAGTTACTGGTATTTGGCAGACTGTTTGGCTCGAGTTTGTAGGAGACTGCTTTATCGAGTACTATAGAGTTTTCCCTGATGTAGAGAAATCTGAAGCAAGAATCGAGGTTTACGTCAATAATCCTCTGCCCGGCGCTGTGCTTGAAGCAAAAGTTCTTTTTGCTGGAGCTGTAGTCGCCGAGACTTCTAGCAAGGTATCCGGAAAGAAAATAGTGCTCAGTGTCCATATACCTTATGCTAAGCTATGGTATCCTGAGTCACCTGACTTGTATCGCCTTGTTTTGAGAATCATGAGGAACTGCGAGGTTTTAGACGAAGTTAAAGGGTACTTTGGTTTAAGAGAAATTAAGGTTAAGAATCAAAAGATTCTAATTAACAGCAAGGAGTACTTCTTGAAATTTGCTTTAGATCAAGGCTATTTTCCTGACGGAATCTATACTGCTCCATCCGACGCTGATTTGAGGAAAGATGTTGAAGCAGTTCTTAAGCTGGGCTTAAATGGCGTTAGGAAACACCAGAAGCCAGAGGATCCTAGGTACTTCTATTGGTGCGATAAATTAGGTGTGCTAGTGTGGGAAGAAATGCCTGATACAGGAATGAGTCTTATCGAAAAGAATCTCGAGCCTTTCTGGCAAGAAGTAAAAGATATTGTTTTGAGGGACTTTAATCACCCCTCTATTATAGCCTGGGTGCCTTTCAATGAAAGATACACTATTTACGATAATCCCGGCGAGCAGCAGTTTATTGTAACTATAGTGAAGAGGCTGAAAGAACTTGATCCCACTAGGCTTGTTGTAGATAATAGTGGGTACTGTCACACTAAGGTAACCGATGTTGTTGATATTCATGACTACTCTATGGCCAATATGACTGGCGAAGAGTGGCGCAGAAAGTGGGAAAAATACTTTAGCGAAAAGAAAGAACCTTACTCTCCGCACCATCCTCTTATGGCTAGAGGCCATGAATACAGAGGACAGCCTATAGTAATAAGTGAGTGGGGTGGATGGGGTATTAAAGGCTACAAGCCTCTAGTAAGCCGCCCTCTCTTCCACTATGGTCCGCTGCTTGAAGACGAGTTCGAGTTTCTCAGCAAGTATAGGGATATCGTAGAGGCTATGAGTAAAATAAAGGTGCTAGCCGGCTTCTGCTATACTCAGCTCTACGATATTGAAGGCGAGTTAAACGGCTACATGACGTATGACAGAAAATGGAAAGTATCTCCAGAGAAAATAGCGGAAATACACAGACTCATTTAGAAAAAGTACGTTGGTCTCCGCTGAGAGACCTGGCCACTACTATTGTTCGAAGAATATTTTATAATTCTTTAGCCCTATACTATAGTTTCCAGTCGCATATATCGTGGGCGCATATTATTCCCGCTATTGTGACTGCTTCTATTCCTCCTCCAGGAAATGTTGATGCACTAGCTAAGTACAGTCCCTTTACTGGAGTCTTGAAATATGGTCTTCTAGTTTTTATTGACTGGTCGAAAGAGTATATTGCTCCTTCAGGCATCAGAGTATAGCGCTCAAATGTTTTTGGTGTCGCGGCGTCTAGTACTAGTATGTGTTTGCTTAACCCCGGTATTAGTTTCTCTGCTTTCTTTACGAGAAGCTGCGCTGTCTTCATCTTTTTCTCCATATACTCTGGTGTTCCTCTTACTGGAAAATCATAGTAGTTTGCACCAGTTATTATTGTTAAGCTCGCCTTACCTAGAGGAGCTAGACTGGGGTCTGCATTAGAGTTGATTACTATTTCGTAGCCTTCATCAAGGTTTTTTCAGTAGAGTAGGGTAGTGCGACAAATCCATGTCTACGCCTAGGAACACCATAGAGCATGATGGAGACATTTTAAGGCTTTTAATGTACTCTACGTACTTTCTGCCTAAGTGTTTTTCTTCAACTAGCTCTAGGAAAACGGTCTTGGCGTTTGCGTTGGCTACTACAATAGGAGCTTTGAAGACTCTATTGCGTGAAACTACTCCCTTTACTTCTCTGTTCTCTACTATAATTCTATCTACTTTGTGTTTTATTAAAACAGTGCCTCCATACTCTTCGATAACCTTTTTCAGTGTATTAGCGTAGTTTTGTGCACCGCCTTTAGGAAAGTATCCGCCGTGAAGATAGTATGATACAGCTGCCGTCAGTGCTGACGACGCAGGGGTTTCTTCTGGCTTGGTTCCAATATAGCCTAGTAGTCCGCAGAGAACTGTCTTCAAGTTCGGGTCGGTGAAGAACTCGTCTAGCTTCTCTTTATACGTTTTATTCATCCAGTCGTAGAAATGTGGGTGTTCTTTAGGATAGTCTAGTAGCTTCTTTTCTCCAAAAACCTTGACTATGAGCCATGCTGGGAGAGGTACTCCATATACATCTACTTCCTTGTAGCACTCTATGTATGCTTCTTTTGCTTCACTGAAGAATCTACGAATATTGTCTTCCTCGCTCGGAAACATTTGCAAAAGCCTTTCAATAAACTCTCTTAAATTCGAAGCCTCTATTCTTTCATTCCTATAAATATAGCTCACAGTATTTCTAACGAATAAGTCTTCTTTGTGCAGTCCAAGCTGTTGAAGCAAATAATTTACTGGACCCTTATCCCAGAGTCCGCTTACATCTTCTACTCCAGTATTAAAGATGAAGCCTTTTCTGCTGAAAGAAGAGCAGTAGCCTCCTACTTGATAGTGGTATTCTAGTACGAGGACCTTGAATCCCTTTTTAGCTAATAGTGCTCCGCAGGTCAATCCTCCTATTCCTGAGCCTACAACTATGACATCGTAGTTTTGTTCGCCTCTACGTCTGCCTTTCTTCGTTTATACTTTCCAGTCGTATTTCTTGAATTCTCTTGAGGCAAGATAAGCGGAAGCTTTAAGTGGGAAAACTATTGAGAAAACTGTTCCCGCGACTACTAGAATATTAGATAATATGACTGAGAAAGGCTCAGCGACAATTAAGTACACTACTGTATTCGCTAAAAATACTGCTGCCCAAACGCCAGTAATCAGAGAATTGACCTGTAGGAAGGGCTTGCTTCCACAGTATATTTCAGGGTAGTCTCTCTTAGAGGCTTGGAGGGTGAAAGGTTTTCCTATAATTATGGAAAAACGGCCATAAGGAACAGAGTAAAGTATCCTAGTGCGCCGCTTTTCTCAACAAAAATACTCGAGCCCCAAGCAAACGTAGCTACTGCCGCTATACTAAAGTAGAGTAGAGAAACTATGTCCATTAAATAGAATTCTCTTTTATAAGCCTGAAGTATTATGAGAAATAATGAAAACATCAGGGAAAGTAGGATGCCTAGTTTGTAGCCCATGCCGCAGAGAATCCAGTATATAATCCACGGTACAAAGGATACTAGAATGTAGAGCATTCCCGGATTTTTCTTTAAACCCATATCCTCTGAGGAAAACCTACTTCTAATTAAACCTATTCACTAAAGAAAACCTCTCTACTGGAGGTAGGTTATTTTTGACGAGTCTCTATAATACTCTTTACTTGAGTAGCTAAGTCTTCTGCGTCTATTATTTTAATTGTTTTGTAAAGGCTTTCTTCTTTTTTTCTTGTTATAAATATTTTTTCGCCTGGAATTGTTTCAGTTTTTTTGTAAAACTTTTCTAGGTCTTTTTTAGAGTAATTACCCCACTTTACTTCTACTACTGCTTTTATTTTCCTTCTAACAGTTATTATTGAGTCGATTTCCGGCATTACTGAGTACTCTCTTCTGCCTTCATAAATTTGCGCTGTTAGGTCTGCTAAATAGTCTTCTACTTGAAGTCTAATTGAATACTCAAGTGCTGGCTTTACTTCACTTAAGCTTACTTGTCTTTCAGATACATCGTATTTGTTTTCTAGGAAGTAGTAGGTTTCCATTATTGGCGACTTTAATTTATAGTATTTTCTTCTAGATTCATATAGTTTAATAGCTTCTACTAAATCCATTTCAATTAAATTCTTCATAAAGCCGCTTACATGGCTGCTACTAGGTTCTGATATAACGCCTTTAGTGTAGAGAGTATTCGCTATTTCTTTGATTTTCCATATTCTAGAACCTAACAGCGATATTATTGCTTCGTAGATTTTAGTTAATGTCCTTTCTTCTTCGGCGAATACTTCTCCGAGAAGAGCTTTGACTACTTGCCAGTACTTGCACGTATATTTATATATGAATGTAGTTATGTCTTCGTCTCCGTAAAGAGGTATTAGCCAGGGATCTCTTAGGTAGCTCGCTAATTCAACTGCTTTTATTGGACTGTATTTCTGTAGTAAAGCAGATAAAATATCTAATGGCTGTATTAGTGAGAGTTTATATGGTGTAAAAAAGCCTAGTAGCGGGGACTTAGGCTCAAATATTTTTCTAACAGCTCCTAACGAAGAACCCGATAGTATTAGCCGACCTTTAGGATGATATTCTGTAAGATCCTCCAAAACGCTTTCAGGTAATCTTTGAAACTCGTCGATAACTACTATACGCTCCTCTTCTAGTAAGCTTCCTACTTTTTCTGGAATCTCTTTAATATTGTTAATTTTAATATTTTCCGCTCGCAAAGAAAGATCGCGTCTGACTACTATGTAAGCATCCCACTTCATAAAATTCTTTAAGAGAAAAGTTTTGCCCACCTTTCTCCGACCGTAGAGAAGAATCCATCCCCTAATATTCTCTAATTCCTTAGCTTCGCTTCTAACTACAGTTATATAATCCACATTAGTGAACCACAGTTATTAAATATATAAACATTACTCTCACTATGATAATAGTGTCAAGTTAAGATTTTGATTAAATAGTTTCTCCATTAATGCTCTTTAAATTACTTTAAAAGCAAAAACATTTAAGCTCCTAATTTGGCAGAACTTCAAAACATGTGCTTTCAAGTTGTATTTTATGAAAATTTATTTCCTAAAGGAATTCACTAGACATAGTGTTGTTTTAGAGAAGTATTCTGATGGTAAGTTGAGAAAACGATATTCTTAAATAGATTACTAAATAGTTACATAGCTTTACTTAACTACTAGCAGATAGTTCTTTATATGTATTTAGTGAAAAACTTTCATGGAGAAAAATAATGTATGGAGGTGGAAGAAAAGCCAGCTGGACAGGCCTGTTGTTAAAGGCAGGAGCTCTGAGTTTATTTCAGAGCTAGCTGACCACGAGGTACACAGCGACGTTATAGTGGCGGGGCGAACTTACAATGAAGACGTGTTCTTTCCCTCAATGGTTAGGCTTCACACAGGTGAACTAATGGTAGTATATAGAGCTGCCCTCTCACATGCTCCTCATACACCTGGGAGAATAATGTGTGTAAGGAGCTGGGACGACGGGAAATCATGGAGTAAGCCTGAAGTAATTATCGATACTCCTTACGATGACCGCGACCCGCATATAGCTCAGCTTTCAGACGGAACATTAGTACTTACATTCGACGTCGTTGAGCCTAAACATAAGCCTAATTGGTGCTACGTCTACATATCTTTCAGCTACGACAACGGGCGTACTTGGACTAAGCCACGTAAAGTATTAGACAAGTATTACGCTACTTCAGAAAAAGTCTTAGAGCTTCCTGACGGCCGCCTGCTGCTCCCTGTCTATCGTCCACGGGACCCGACTAGAAGACATAAAGGAGTCAATAAGTGGGATTATATGCGCTATCTCGCTGAAGTAGAAGCTGGTAGAGAAAAAAGGCCGCCAGACGAGATATTTACTTTAGAAAACCCCTTTGTTTCAGTA
Organism: uncultured Thermoprotei archaeon; assembly: GCA_965367815.1. Lineage (GTDB taxonomy): Archaea > Thermoproteota > Thermoprotei > Thermofilales > B15-G2 > B15-G2. Next base: position 140,421 of record CBDUKN010000003.1, on the reverse strand, counting down.
TTGCTTGTAAGCGAAGACAGAGGCAAGACTTGGAGAGAGCAGTGTATTATAGCTGAGGAAATAAACGGTAAAGCAATAGGCTTTAATGAAACTGCTTTAGCCTACTTGGGAGGAGACCATATTGTAGCAGTTATGAGGACTGATGCTCCTTGGGCTAACGCGTGTATAGCTCACTCTTTTGATGGCGGCGAGAGCTTCGAAGACCCGCGTATGCTTCCTGTAAACGCTCATGCTCCTCACATGCTAGTTTTAAATAAGACCAAGACCCTCCTGATTTACGGTAACTGTGACTACAGCGGAGGCTATGTGACTAGATACGTTGAAGTAATGGTGGGAGATCCTCGAAAAGACTTTAAAGACGCTGCTCCTAAAATAATATATACTGGGAGCGGCGGAGACACAAGTTACCCTGATGCAGTTCTCTTGAAAAAAGACATAATATTCGCGGTATATTACGATTCAGGCGTAGGGATTATAGGCGGGAGATTCCTTAAGCTATCAGATCTGCTTTAACCTATTTAAACAAAATTATTTTCGCTTGACATCCCTCAAGTTCTAGCATGATTCTCTTTTCTTCGACCCTAGCTTCTTTCACAGCTTCTTTCACTTTAAATATATTAGAGCATAATCCCGGAAATCCTTACTATAGAAGCCGAGGCACATGAGTGAGACTTAATAGGTTTTCCTTCAGCGTCGACGTAGAGCGTATCTCTAATTTTTCAGTAAACCAGTAGAGGAGTACTTTCAGGGAAGAGCTATATAAGTATTAGGAAAACTTTTTCAGCAAGATCGATGAACTCGTCCTACTTAGAGTATCTTCACTCACCTAGCTTGAGTTTACTTGAGACTAAAATATCCATGCTCTAACAGGCTTTTTAGGCCAAGTTTCTTGATTTTAGCTAAGTCTTCTTCACAACTCTCTTTTAGGGTGAGAAAGACGATAATACTGAGTCATTGTAAAAACTTTATACATGAATTAGTAGCGGGGCCAAAACATAAAATACTACCATCAATCATTAGGCAAACTCTGGTAGCATTACTTAAGCCTTAATTGGTATACCTTTGCTTCTCGCTAAACACAGTAGAGGATCATTTATCCATTCTGAGAAACTAGTATCTTTTACTACAGCCTCAGCCATTCTGAAGCCCGAAACAATCCCATTGTACAGTCTAATTACCAGACTTCTTCTCAAACCTTTCTCGATTCCTTTAACAGTTTTAAACACTAAGTAAGACTCTATAATTTTCTTCAAGTATTTTGATACATCTACAAATATATTGGGTTTGAACTCAGGAAGCCAAGGCTGGTTTCCGCCACACCAGTAGTATAGTCCTTCGACTCCAGCTACTTCAGCAAGCTCTGCTCCCCTCCTATAGTACTTGTAGTTAGCGAGAACAGAGGCTCTTCTAGTAACTATTCCTACAGCTCTGTGGTCTGAGTGGCTTTCATGAATTTACCTGCTGAAAACTATTTTCGGCTTAATTTCGCGAATTAATTCAACCATTTCTTTAACAGTTTTCTCAGAGTAGGTGTAGAAACCGTCCTCGTAGCCTAAATTAATGTATCTATCTATACCGAGCACCTTACAGCACTCTTTCATTTCTTTCTCTAGTAGTAGTATTTAGACTACTATACGCGCTATGTAGGAAGTTTATTGAAGAGAAAGAGCTTAAAGCCAGATTTTTGTGAAAAGTACATAGAGTACGAGAAGAAAACACCTTTTCTTGTACCTCGTGTAAGAAAACCTGGTAAGCAGTAATTAAGTTTTTATTTTATGTGCAGAGCAGTATTTTAAATATTAACTTCATAGCCTTCTTTTATTCTAGTTAAACTGATAACCATGGCGGTTATCTATAAGTGCTTCTGTGGAAAAATTTTCTATAGTAAAAAGATGGCTAGAGAGCATATCAAGAAAGAACACCCTGAGCTAATAGATAAAGTGCTTTCTCGTATGAGTAAGAGGAAAATAGAGAACCTGAAGAGAAGAGGAGTAGATCCAGTTAACTGGGCTGCGGGGAGAATTGTTTCAGCAATGAGCCTTATGGGAAGCTTTTCAAATAAAAGTGTAGTCGAGTACTAGCGAGGATACTTACCGTACTTTACTCCTAGCTCGAGCATAGCTAAGTAGTTCTCTACTCTACTGTAGTTTGTAATAGTGTTTCCTGAGCCAAGCGCGTATCCTCCTCCAGGACAACATTCTCTAATAATATTTTTAACGTATTCCACGAACTTATCTACAGGATATCTCGCTAGCTTGTCTACATCTATTCCTCCTATTACAGCTATTTTATCTCCGTAGATTTTCTTAACTTCAGTTACAGGCATTATAGCGTCTTCGTAGGAGTGTTTACCGTCTACGCCTATCTCAATAATATCCTTCATTACTGCCTTTAGGTTGCCGCACGAGTGAAGAATATAGGGCTTGCCTTGCTTATGTGCCGTCTCAACTATTTCCCTGTACCACGGGAAAACATACTTCCTCATTAGCTGAGGCGAAATAAAGGTGCCGGTTCTCATTCCCCAGTCGTCTCCATTGCGCAGTACTACTACTTTATCGTACTCAGCAATAATTTTCATTGCCTCTGTAATGAGTCTCCCTACTTTATCGAATACAAGCTCGACTAGCTTCCTGTTCCTGTAAAGAGCTTTAAAGAAGGGGACATAGCCTATAAGTTGCATAGTGTGCTCAAGTATTCCTCCACCAGTACCTCCAGCTACACCCATGTTCTCAGGCAATAGCTTAGAAAGTATTTCAAAAAGCTCGTAATCAAGTAAATTCTCTACATCAGGCCACGGATAAGACTCATAGTCCTCAATACTCTCTATTACGCCCCTGTATTCATCAGTCCAAGTCCTAGTGCCCCTCGACAACAAAGCAGTATCTTTGGTTGAAATAACATTATTTTTAGGTAAATTAAGGCCTACTTCAAAAGGTACACAGTCATAGCGCAGCCCTTTATAGAACTTAACAGTATACTTAAGGTACTTGACCTTATTTTCTCTTTTACTTAAATCCATTCCCCTAAGCTTTACTCCAAGAAAATACTCTATTACCTCTGCGTCTACAGAATGCTCGTAGAAAGGAACTCTATCAGGCTCTTCTCTCCACAGAACCGAAACAAGCCTCTCATAGTCTGGCTTTTCCTGTAGAATAATTTGAGGTACTTTCATCCACTACTTAGGTTCTACCAAGCATATATCTGATTACTGTTTACATAAGCAAGTATACTCCCATCGACTTCCATGTCTAGCACTGATTTAAGCATATACTCACCGAGGTATAATAAATTATAATAATCCGCGAAAACAAATAATATTCTGAGAAAATGCCAAAAGAAAGGAAGAAGAAAAAGAAGAGAAGCAAGAAAACACCAGTATAAAAAACAAGTAAAAAGACATACGAACCGAAACATGTAACTAACAAAGGTTGAATATTTTTATTTAAGTATTCATCTCTTTAAGTACTTTTATATTATTAATACCATACTCGATCGCCTTCTTCTTCCACTCATCTGATAGCGAGATTACTACAAATATTCTCCAAATATCTGCCTTCAGATAATTTAGCAGATCTACTATAGCTTTTAAGAAGCCCAGTTTAGCAATATTTTTCACTAAAATCATTTTTATCGTCTTCTTCAATAACGCCTCTAGGAACATAAATATTAACTATTTTTTCCTCTCTCCAAGAGACATAGGATAAAAAAGAATATTTCTTAAGACAGTTTCGCTTCAGAGAAGCCTATACATACTTTGCATTTAAGCCACTCTGATACAGCTAAAGCTAGAGGTGCATCTTCTTTAGGGTACATAAAAATAGTGTCTATAGAATTTGAGACCATGAATCTAGCTACTTCATATCCTATCCTACTATTCCCAGGAAATGAACATCATAGAGGTATCGCCGTGTTTCAACGTAGCCTCTAGAATTAATTGAAATCACTTTATTCACAATTTTCTCTACTAGATTATTTTCAAGTATTTTTCAATAATTTTCTGCAAAGTCTTCTTTTCGGGAATATTTATTAAAGCTGTATATCGCCATAAAATATGTGAATTTATTTCCAGTATTTTCTCTAATTCTTTAAGCGTATAGAGTCCTTTAAGAGAATTTAGCAGTTTGACAGCCGTGTAGGGTGATTCTAACTTCTTGAGACTAGCCACTCTTATCGCTTCTCGGCTCTCTTCTGAAGTATTTAATACTACTACCTTGAAAATACTCAAAGAATCTTCACTATATTCGAGAAGAACACTGTGTAGCTGCCGCAGAAAAACATTAATTTATTAATGATTAATATGTTTGAACGTTTCCACAATAGAGAAGAGGAACTGAAATATTTGGAGGAAGAGTATAGGAAACAAAGTTTTTCTCTCATAATAGTTTACGGAAGAAGAAGAGTAGGTAAAACATTTTTAATTAAAAAGTTTTTAGAAAATAAAAGCTATGCTATTTACTTTTATGTTTCTGAAATGTCTTCTAAAGCTCTTAGAAGCGAATTAGCTAAAATAGTTTACGAAAAACTCAATATAAGGCTTTCTCTCGACCCTACTTGGGAAGAAATCTTTAGAACCTTATTTAAATACGCTAGAGAAAAACGAGTAGTAGTTGTACTCGACGAATTTCAGAGGCTACTGGAAGTAGACCGCTCAGCTATAACAGAGCTCCAGAAAATAGTAGACGAAGAGTCGGCCTCATCTAGAATAATGATAGTGTGCATAGGATCATCAGTAGGAGTCATGGAGTGAATATTTCATTACCGCCAACCTCTCTACGGCAGAGCGACAGGATTCCTTAAAATAAAACCATTCGACTTCGTTACAGCATACAGCTACCTCTCTAGCAGAGTTAAAGCTAGTCCAAAAGAAGCAGCCGAGCTCTACGGAGTCTTCGGCGGCACACCCTATTACCTGTCGCTAATCAAGTCGAACAGCTGGGCTGATGAAGCTACTAGACTAATATTCGATAATAGGTCACCGCTCTACTGGGAACCTGAACTACTCCTCAAAACAGAATTAAGAGAACATGTAACATACTTTGAAATACTCAGACTACTAGCTTCAGGAAAAAATTCTTTTAGCGAAATAGCCGGAAGCCTCACGGCATCAAAGACTTCTTTAAGTTACTACTTAAACGTACTAATCAAAGACCTCGACATAGTTGAAAGAGAAGAGCCAGTAGGAGGAGGTAGAGCAGTATACAGAATAAAAGACAACTTCTTTAAATTCTGGTTTAAGTACGTCTTCCCGTATAAAAGTATACTAGAATTAGGAGAAGTAGAAGAAGTGATTAAAAACGTTAAAGAAGACTTCAATACCTACATGGGGCAGGTCTACGAAGAAATCGTTAAACAGTGTATTCGAAGACTAAAACTACCATTCAAGCCGCTAAAAGTCGGTGGATGGTGGAAAAAAGGAGTAGAAATAGATGTCGTAGCACTAGACAGAAAAGAGAAAAAGGCAGTACTACTAGAAGTCAAGTGGAAAAACATCAATAGAAAAGAAGCCTATAAAATACTAGCAGAGCTTGAAGAAAAGGGAAAAGAACTACCTTACCCAACAAAGTACTATGGCCTAGTAGGCCTAGATATAGATAGCCGTGAAGACCTAGAAAAAGACGGCTACTTAGTCTACGAGCTGAAAGACTTAGTAAAGCCGAACACCTATTCAGTTAACTTACCTAAATAGTCTTTATATAGAGAAAAAAATCAAGACCAAGAATATTATATCGCCTTAGCTAAAAATACTTTTTAAAATATTTTAAGAAAGTGTAGTACGTGGTCTCTAGAGAAATTTCACTTAAAGTAGCTGAAGCCCTTCAATCTGATAAGTGGAAAGGATTAGCTAGAGTAAGTTCCAAGACTCTAGCAGAACTCGAAGCATGTCCAGGAGAAGTTATTGAAATAGAAGGCAGCAGAAAAACAGTAGCCGTTGCACAGGAGACGCCCTATAATGAAAAAGACTTAATCAGAATAGATGAAACTACTAGAAACAACGCTGGCGTAAAACTAGGGGAACTAGTTAAAGTGAGAAAAATAGAAGTCAGCGAGGCTCAGAAAGTAGTACTCGTACCCCCACTATCAGTCACTATAGACGAGTACTTCGCAAAATATGTTGCTAAAAAACTCGTAGGCAGAGCCGTAGTTAAGGGAGACAAAGTCAGTATACCTGTACTAGGCCACCCAATAGACTTCACAGTAGCATTAGTTTTACCAGACAAACCAGTAGTAGTCAAAAACCCCGAAGTAGTCTACATTGAGCAGAAAATAGCTGAACTAATTATACTAGACCTCTACCAAGACGAAGAATCTTCTAAAGTACTCCACGAACTATCTAAAGCAATCGAAGATTTCCCCGACACCGTCGATGAAATAAGGAGATACTTAGAGAAAATAGTTGTTGAGAATATTTCAGGCAAACTCCTCAATATAGGCGATATTATTTCAGTAAAAATTCTCGACCGCGAAATAAAGTTTAAAGTAAGACTAATACTTCCATCACCTTCCATAGCCTCACTGGACTCGAAAATAAGAATTAAAGTTCCTCTCCCCTCAGGAATATCGTCTTCTCCAATAACTGGTCGCTAAATATTACTTAATAATAAATATTAGGATATAGTTAGTGAAATTGAATTAAAGAAAGAAAACTAGCCTACGTGGAACTTTCTTTCCTTCAGCCAGCCCATTACTATATCCTTAATGACTGCCGCCGCCTGGTCTATGTAGACTATTGAGATTTCTTCTTCCTTCGGCTTAGCTACTAGCTCTACTGTATAGTAGTCTGTCTTAGGCATCTTCGTCATTATTAGCTCACAGTCGATGACAACTTTTCCTTTAGTTGTGTCTGAAACATACTTGAACTTAAATCTCTTTACACGCTTGCCGTCGGGGTGCTCTTCTTCCTCGAGCTCCTCTAAGTCTTCTATACGCTCAATAACTCCTCCCTCCAGATCCTTGAGCTTAGTGTAGAGATATGAGTAGAAGACTACTGCTTCGTCCTCGTGTACGCGTATAGGCATGCCAATGGTCTTCGAAGTGTATGTGACTAAGTACTTTTCTTCACGCTCGATTTTCTCTTCCTCAGTGACTTTAGCTTTCTTAAATAATGTCGGAGAAACCTTGTAGGCTGCAGAGAGAGCTGGCCTGAATGAAGACAGCATCGATATTACTATTGACAGCGTGACACCAATTATACTCCAGTACCACTCGAGCTTTTCTCTCACAATAAACTGGAATGGCTTAAACCACTCTGTTGTCATAAGCTTGTATGTAACTATACCAGAAATATAGCCTATTCCTCCCCCAATTAGTCCGTAGATAATAGACTCCATTAAGAACAAGGAAGCTATCTGCAGCGGATTGTAGCCTAGCGCGTTGAGTATGAATATTTCGCGGTGCCTCTCTCTAACAATACTGTACATTGTTACGGCTACGTTGCCGACTACTATTAGTATTGGGAACAGTAGCTCGTAGGAACCTACTATAACCATGCGCTCACCGAAGTGGTAAAAGCGAGCAGAACCATCCTTAACTACTGCGACATAGTAGCCTATACCCTTGCACTCTAGAAAACTCCTTGTAGCCGCCTCTACGTTGACCCCGCTTCCAGGAACTAAAGCTATACTGTATACGCTCGATACGCGGGAAATACCTGTCTTCGTGTCGGGGAACAGCCTGTACATCAAGTACTTCCAGCTGACAATAACTGTACTAGACGCATTACAGTAAACGATATTTTCTCCAGAGAGAATGAAGGGCAGTACCGGCTTCTTATCTATGTCCAAGTTCCCTACAGCAGCATCGTCGTATATGCCTACTACTGTCAAAGTATCTTTGTAAACACCGTAGATCCTGTTCTCTATGTAGAGCACTACTTTATCGCCTACCTTTGCTCCAATCCTGTATGCAAGAGACTTTGGTAGCAGCACTCCCTCATCATCGAGTTTAGCTAAATCTCCTTCAACCACGTTTCCTTTAAGCCAGAACTCACGTTCCTCAGGCCCTATACCCATAATAGATACTATTCTCCTGCCGCCAACATAGATCTTAGATTCTCCGGCAAAAGTAGGCTTGAGGTAGGCTCTAACAGCGAGTACTTTCGGCTTAAAGAAGTGCTCGCAGAGACCAGTATCTTGTAGAGACAGCGACTCAGGCATATCCTTGTAGTATGCTCTAACAACAACTGCTGTACCCGAGTAGAGTACGTTGACTGGGGCTTCTGAAACAATAGTGTGTATTGTAGAGACAGATGTGAGTACTGTGAAAGCCCATATCAGTATCGCCAGCGAGAAAATAGTAATCGTTGTCCTCAGCTTCCTTACTCTAGCATATCTCTTAGCAATAGACGCTGTTATTGCCACAATACTTGAAAACGACGCCTTACCCGGAACCTCGAGTTCCTTAAAGTAGCGCGGAAGCACGAAGAAAAGTGCTAGCGCCCCAGCCAGCGAGCCTATAGTGCTTACAGTGAACTTAGTTGCATCTATTAGCTTAAAGCCTGGATAAGAATATATGAAGAGCACGAGGAACAACACATAGAAAGCTACCGTCGTAGCTATTTTTTTCTTCAAGTCTTCGTGAAAGAACATGCCCATAGCTATAGCGAATACAGCAAGTAACACTGGGAGTACTGCTGCACTTTCTTTAGCGACGAGCTTCATGAACATCAGCCTGTTGTAAAGTATACCTCTCTCACCTGGCCAGACAATAGCGTCAGCTTTCTCCAGCATAGTTAAGGCTTCTTCAACTCCAGTCTCTATAATGTAGCTTCTAGCTCTCTCTACAAGCCTCTTCGCTTCGTCAAGATACCTGTACCTCTCCTCAGCGACATAGAAGCCTATACTCTCGAACTCGTTTACCATAGACTCGAGCTTCCTTATATCCTCTTCAACTAGCTTAATACAGTAGCTGAGAGAGTCAGCTGTAATATCGTATACGAGGAAAGTTCCCTGAGAAAGCCCCTTCCTTAGAGTAGGATTATCTACGTAGAAGTGTACTTCATCGAAGTAGCCTGTCCTGTAGTTCTTAGCGGGCGCTGTAGCTAAAATAACTATAGGCGAGTCTGCGGGAACTACAACAATACTTTCGTTGAGTGTTTTCGATATAGGACTGTTCTTCAGCACAAAGTACAGTACAGATCCGTACTCGTCTAGCAGACTTACTTTAACTCGACCAGATTCACCAGTAATAGTCTTGACTACAGCTTCTCCACAGGAAAATACCTCAGAGTACCTCCGGTTCTCAACATTTAAGACAACGTAGCGCCTCCACCGCGAAACCTCTCCGCCAATATAGTATAGGTCTCCTTTAATGCATAGAACTGCACCAGGATAGAGCTTCACTTCACACTCTACTGACACCGCGTTTTTCTCTATAGTAAGGCATGCAGGAACATAGTCTATTAAACCTTTTTCATTGGCATGAATAAAGTGCAGAGTATAGCTCAACTGAGGAATAAGCCCTATAGAGAAACGGCCTTCACTGTCGGTCTTAATGAGCACTGGAGAAGCTTTTGCCGCGCTCCTATTGTAGACTACGATAATTGTATCTCCCAGAGGCTTACCTGTTACAGCATCTCTTACGACACCCTTTACTTCAATATATATGCTAGGCTGACTATGGACTAGAGCTAGCTGAACTAGTATTACTGCTGCTAGCCCCATTAGCAAATATTTTGAAGTCATCATAGCTATTATTCTGAATTAACCTCCTCAATAAATATTTTATCATCGATAGAAATTCTTGTTAGAATAATTAGAGTAAATTAGAGCTATATCTTTCTACATTAAAAACAAGTAAACGCAATCTTATGTCAGAAAGTAGATTTGGAAAAAATAATGGTAAATAATTAAGATTTTATTACCCTATCCTCCGTATATTGCCTGGTAGTATGCAGCAATGCCTGCGAAGAAGGCTGCTAGCATTCCTCCGGCAGAGGCACCGGCGAAGAATGGTGCACCTACTTGCTCTACTAGCTTAGTGCCACCTAGCTTGAGCATTAGCCACTTGATGACGAGGTATGGTATGAACGTGTAGCCGAAGCTCCATGGATCTAGGCCCATGCCGAAGGCTAGACCGATAGCGCTTATTGGTATAGCCCACCTGTATCTAGCGAACGTTAATGCGAAGCCTAGTATGAAACAGAAGGCATAGAAGGGTATAGCTGCGCCGCTTAGCGAGTACCAGGCCTCAATAACGTCTACTTGGTGAATAGCTCTATATGGATAGAAGAATATGTAGTATCCGTAGCCCCATGCACCAAAGTAGTCGTGCCTTATGCCGAACTGGAATGTTAACTGAGCTGAAATAATGGATTCAATGAAGTATGCAATAATGAAGCCTACTATGAGAGCTGCTGCAACTTTCTTGGGACTGACTTTGGCTAAGAAAGCGAATCTGCTTGTCTCCATGTAGGCTACTCCAGCCATACTTGAAGTCTCTAATGCTAGCATCATTGGAGCGTATGTTCCTACTAGCATAGGTGTTACTTCACCTACACCTCTCTGGACAACACCCATTACTTCACAAATCTGTAGTGCATCCATAAAGTAGACGGCCCAGACACTCCACATTAAGTTACATTCTCCAATGCCGCGAATCCAGAACATGTTGGCGAGGAACAGTATGTCTAGTGCTATGAGGAATATTGCTGGGAGGAATCCTCCAAAAATTACGCCTACTGCTAGGAACACAAGTATGCCTACAATAGCTAGTATGGCTGTTGTTCTGTAGCGGCCGAATGCGTCTTCAGGGTTCTCTTTCCATGTTTCTCTTAGTGACTTGAGACCTGTAATATAGTATGCGATCACTACAGCGTTGATCATAGCTACTGCTCCGAAGAAGAACTTGAAACCCTCAACTCTGAACGCATAGAACCATACGTCTTCTTTGCTCATGGACATGTCGAACGAAGGTATTAGTCCCATTCTAATTTCTAGTGGTAGCAGTATCATGTATGTTACGATAGCGCCTATACTGATGCCTATCAGGCTCTCCATTGGGAAGAAGAATCCAAAGAAGCTCCATGGGAAGAAGCTGTTCCAATACATGTCTAGCATTAGGCCGGGCACGGCTTTCCATAGTTGTGGCGAGAGATCAGTGGTGCCTGGTATTACTGGTAGCCAGGGTGCTACTCTTGAGACTAAGTATCCTTCAGTGAAGGCTGTTAGGAGGAATCCTACTAAGAGTCCTACAATCATCCAGTTTCTCTTAGTGCCTAGTAGAGGGGCCTTGGCTTCTTCTCCCACCGCGTAAGCGCTTATTACTGAAGTGTATGTGGCTGTAGCTACCGGGAAGACTATTCTCTCTACTTCAATTACCTGCCTTCTGAAGGCAGCGGCGGCGAGCATGTAGGCTAGAGCGTAAGCTATTGTGACAACAAATCCTGTCAGTATCCATGGGGTTAGCTGTCCCCATGGTGGAGATACTCCTCCTTTAAGAGCTAAGTCGTATAGTTCCTTGGGTCCGAAGACCCAAGAAGGCACTAGGCCTTGTGCCTTCATACTGTTGAGCCAGGAATATACATCTGTATGAATCCATATTGGTAGAGAGAAGAATAATGAACCATCGCTCACAGCTGGAGCCGCGTAGATCATAGCGAAGATTACTACATAGTCTTCCATTGATAGCCTGAGCTTAGGAGGCAGGAATGATGTTATTAAGGCTATGAGGATAATGAACATTAATGATGTTTCAGCTGTGGGTAGGAAGCCGCTGACAGGGCCGATTATTTTGATAATCCATACAGCGAGGAGCATTCCGATTATGCCTAGTATTAGACCCTTTATGGGCAGTCTGTAGGCAGCTAGTCCCTTCTCGGTCACTTCGGTCTTACCAGTTCCTTCAGACATACGGGTCGCAGAGTTATAACAACTCAACTATTTAAACCCTACAGTAAAGTATATATACTGAACAGACTGGTGGAGTCTGCTACAGTTACCACTTAATATATTGAATTTTACATAGTTAAATAAGTATTCAGTTGAAAGTGTTTTCAGTGTGTTTATCCGGCTGAGTACTCAGTAGAAGTAGAACTATACGTAGTCTAGGGCTTCTTCTTTAAGTTAAAGTTAGAAAGGAATTTATTTGTCGGCGAAAATTTAATTAGATTGTTTAAAAGAATAGGATTCGATGCCGGTTGTAAGATCCGGTAACATAAAGACCATTGCATTAATTCTAGTACTAACTATACTATGTATACCCCAAATGCAACTACCTCTTCTGTCCGCGGGAGACGCCTATGAAACTAAGCTAAATGAATTTTCCAAGTACTATTCGACTGAAGTAAGGACACACTTAGAGTTCTTCGCCTCGAGAGGCTCTAGAGTTGTAGGCTATCCGGGCTACTACGAGTCAGTAAACTACATTGTCGAATCTCTCAAAAGCTATGGGTATGATGTTTATGTAGAGAACTTTACTGTAACGGTTCCAATAGACTATGGCTCTTATGTTGAGATCCTGTCTCCTTATCATAAGGTCATTAAAGCTTATGCTTTGGTCCCTAACCTTGTTGAAACATGCTATACTCCTAACGGTATTACAGCTGAGCTAGTTTACATTGGACACGGCAAAGAAGAAATGAACGGGAAGGATATTGACAACAAGATCGTGGTCATGGAGTTCGACAGCGGATATGAGTGGATGAGAGCTATTTCTCTAGGCGCTAAAGCAATTATCTTTGTAGTTAATCCTCTTTCAGGAAGTGTAACTCAAATTGAGGCAGCAGACAAGTTTTCTGAGCTACCTATATACGCTCCTAGGCTCGCTGTAGACTGGAACGACTTCAAGGATATCCTCTCAGAGCTCGATGCTGGAGAAAGAGTTAAGGCAAAAATAGTAGTGAATATGACTTTCGAGAATGTTGCAGCATATAACATTATAGCGCTCAAGAAAGGCTCTAAATATTCTGATGAAGTTGTCGCATTGACAGCTTACTTTGATTCATGGTCTGTTGCTCCGGCCTGGTCTCCTGGTGCAGATGAAGCACTAGGCATATCCTCTCTACTGGCTATAGCTAAGCTATTTAAGGACGAAAAGCCTTTACGTACTGTAGCTTTTATTGCTTTCTCAGGACATCACCAAGCTCTCGCGGGTGCGAGAGAATTTGCTTTCTCTCATGCTTTTGAAAAGCCTCTGGCTCCAATAAACTTAACAGACATTAAGCTAATGATTCACTTAGACCCATCTGCATACTACGAGCCTAAAGGCGAAACACGTATAGCCTTACTCGACGCTGGAGCTTTCTATGGAGCAACTCCCGAAAGTAAGAGGCTCACCGAAGAAAGTTTCTTCAGCAACCCCGACTTTGGTATACTGGATCTAATAGAATTCCTATATAAAGAAAAATCTGTTCTCTTTAACCTTATTACACAAGAAGGAATAATAACAGCTTCACCCTACTATAACCCAGATAGTTACCAGCTCCTCTGGAGAAAATACTTTGAAATAGAGCCTCTTGTGCAGGCTGGAGGATACGGTATAGCTATAACCGCAGACACGTATTCTCCACTCAGAGGCACTCCAGCGGACACCTACATGAGCACGGCTTCACGGCTATCTAACTCTATTTACTACGCGTTTATTGCCGTAGTATGGCTAGAGAAACTTGCTTCAGCTGACGCGCCCTTCCCACTAGAGTTCAGTAGAGTAGACCAGCGTAACATACCGAAAGCAATAGTTTCTGTCGAAGAGTACTCAGAGGCAGAGCAGAGGTATCACCCGGTGCCCGAGGCATTAGTAGTGGCGCAGTTTAACTTTATTTCATCTAGTGTAAACCACCAAATTATAGTTAAGACAGATGAACATGGTATTGCTGTGCTTAAGGCGCTTGCTCCACACAATAGAGGTCCTTACAGCTTCTATGCATACAAGTTTGACTACAAGACCGGAGATAGATACATGCCTAACATGGGTGATACAGCTCTCCCAAGCTTCCGCGTTAGAATAAATGCCCCTGAATATACAGTGAGAACCTCGCTCTTCAAGGCTGCTACAATAATACTCTCCGACCTCCTTGACCCAGAGTCTCTACAGCCACTGATACCGGTTATACTCGTAGTGAACCACAACACTAAGAGCAGCACAAGATACTTTGGCTTAAACTATGACCTCAAGTGGCACACAATGTCTAGAGAAACTCTGAGACCTTACGTTGCAATTTATGTCAGTGCAGATCCCTCAATACCTCCTGGTCCTCCATGGGATGTTATAATATTCCCATCTTACTCAACATACCACCTAGTAGTACTCACTAATAGTGGATACGGTATAACACCTACAGGCTGTGAGCAAGTATTAATCAAGTGCTCTCCACTAGTCTACGCCAAGGAGTTCCAGCTACTATGTAGCCAGTACATGCACAAAGCATTGGCTCATCAGCTCTACTTGCCTACAATATTACATTACTTTGAGATAGCCAACGAGACTCTCAAGAAAGCAGAAGAAGCTATAGCCAAGAAGAAGTATGAGAAAGGCATAGCTCTAGCTATTGCTGCTTGGAGCTACTATAGAGCAGTATACGACGACCTCAGGAGAACAATGATAGATACAAGCTTCGCGGCAGCAATCTTCCTTCTACTAGCCTTACCATTCGCGTTTCTCGCCGAAAGACTGTTCTTTAACTTCGAGTCGCTGCGCAAGAGAGCTCTCGCAATAGCACTTCTCCTAGTCACTTCGACTTCTATAATGTACTTTGTGCACCCAGCCCTTGCGCTAGCATCAAATGCGCCCCTAGTTGTGATAGCTTTTGTTCTGATATTTGTTATAATGGCACCTCTCGGGCTAATACTGTCAAGGGTTATTGAAACGGCAAAGAAGTTCCGCCTGAAAACTACGGGAGTACACTTCTCTGACATAAGCAGAGCTAGCGCACTAATAATGGCTGCTTCTCTAGGCGCGGGTAACCTCAGGAGACGTAAACTTAGAACAGGACTAACAATGGTCTCGCTAATGGTCGTAGTAGCTACTCTAGTCAGTACACTCTCGGTTACAACTACTAAAATCGTAACTCTTATAGAACACTACAAACTACCCGAACACGCCATAACCTACGACGGCCTACTGATAGTACGTGGAGAAATAGCTCCTGTTCCACTTGAGGCCATAACACAGTTTAAAGGAGAGCTCTCAGACATTATTAAAGCAATAGCTCCTAGAGCGTATCTTGAAAGGGGACTAATACAGTTTATTAGGCCCGAAGTAATGAGAGGCGGTGAGAGAAAAGAAGGATACGAGCTAATCTATAAGGGAAGAATGATTTTTGTAAAGGGTATTTTAGGGCTCTCTCAAGGAGAGAGGTACACATATATTGAAGACGCTCTCAAGAAAGGCTATATTATAGGCCAGTACTTCTCTTCAGACGATGTAAAAGAGTGTTTAATACCTGACATACTGGCAACTCAGTATAATATAAGTATAGGAGACTACTTAACGTTCGAAGGAGAAGCACTCAAAGTAGTAGGAATATTCAATGCAGAGTGGCTTGAGTCGATTAGAGACCCGAATAACGACTTAGTGACACCTCTAGCTATAGAGGCTCCTGGAGGCGGCCGTGTACAGGCTTTAGAGGCGCGTAGACTTGAAGGCGAGGAAATAATCATAGTCCCCTACAAGGTTGTTTTAAGACACCACGGCGCGGTCTTCTCTGTAGCAGTAGTGCTCGAAGACCCAAGTAAAGTGTATGAAATTGCCCAGAGATTAACTTACAGAATTAAATACAAGATATGTGCTGCAAAAGACAAGGAAGTAAGAGTATATGCTAAAATACTCTCAGAACAGGTTATCGGTAGAGAAGCACTAATTCCTGTGGGAATACTAGTGTTCATTATACTCAACACATGTCTGAGCGCAGTCTACGAGCGCAAAAGAGAAGTCTCTATACTGAGCTCTATAGGTCTGTCGCCGACACACGTGGCTGGACTGTTCCTACTAGAATTCATGATTATAGGTGTCGTCTCAGGAGTACTAGGCTACCTCTGCGGAATAGTACTGCCTAAGCTAATACCAGGCCTAGTGTTGAACACCTCATCTTCATGGGTAGCTGGTGCAGTAGGACTATCAATACTCATTACGCTTACAGCCGCAATATACCCTGTATCAGTCGCATCTAAAGCAGTAACGCCGTCCTTCGAGCGCAGATGGCGTATAGAGACAGTAGGTATCAAAAGAGGAGACCGCTACATGATTAATATCCCAGTAGTGGTAAGCCCACTTGAGCTAGACGGTCTAATAAACTACCTCATAGAATACTTCAACCTGCACAGATCTGAGACAGCAGCAGACTTCATGATAGATAAAATCGAGTTATGCAAGAAAGTCTCGGCCGAAGGCGAGACAACTATACTGCACACTACCGTTAAAGTGAAGCCTTTCGACAGCGGAGTAGTAATGACCAGCGATCTGCACTTCCACGTACCAGCTGGCTCACAAATAGTTAAAACAACACTTGACATAAATAGAGTAAGCGGAATAGACTACGTCTACAGGAGAGGAGTAAGAAAGTTCGCCGACGCTGTAAGAAAGCAGCTATTGATGTGGAGAGCACTGACTCTAGCCGACCGCAAGCGCTACATCAAGACAGCTAAAGAAGAGCTGTCAAAGTATCTGAAAGAAGAGTAGCTCTTATAGGAAAACTTAAATACTTTCAAAAGCACTCTTTTTCGGTCTGGTGAGATAATGTCAGGTAAGACTGAAGCCAGCGTAACTGGTCTCAGAGAAGGATTTACTGACAGAGTTATTCTCGCAATGATTTTCAGCAGCCTAATAATGACCCCAGCCTTCGGCTGGGTTCTTTTATCGACAGGAATAGGCGTAGGCCCTATTTACGCCGCCTACGTCACAATGGTTATTTTCGGAGAACTCGCCAGACTCATGAGAAGCCCCCTTAGCGAAAGCGAGCTAGCTACAATAAGGTGGGGCGCTAGCGCCGCAGTAGGCGCTGTAACAGGAATAGCGTACAACGTCTTCTTGAGAAAATCTCCCATAACTAGGCAGGCAGGCATAGCAGACAAAATACCTATATACGTAGTACCTCCAGCGAACTCGCCCGCCTTAATACAGAGAACAATCTTCCACCCAGACTGGATTCTCCCAATTACACTAGGCTACATAGGCCTACCTTTCAGCATACTCGTCTTAGTAGGCTTATCCTTCCTAATGAGACAGATCTTCATTGAAATCGAGAAACTTCCATTCCCAACCGGTGCTCTAGCAGCCGAGCTAGCTAAAAGCCTGGCAGCCGAGGAAGGCGAGTCGAAGAGATATGAAATCTTCTGTCTCTCAGCATTCATAGCATTTCTCTACGGAACAGCCTACTATATTGCCCCAGCTCTGCTAATGGTTATTACAGGATCCCCTGTTCCAATACAGATTTTCCCGACACACATCGACTTAACAACAATGTTTGACTATACTCCTCTCTTCGGAGCAACACTGAGCTTTACTGCCGATATTCTGGCTATAAGCATTGGAATGATTATACCTGACGCAGTAATCTACGGCGCTGTAGTAAGCTACGTAGCTACAATGATTTTTGGAAACAATATCCTAGTGAGACTAGGGCTCTACAAGTGGAAGCCAGGTACACCGATGATGGGGCCTGGTCTAACAGGCGTGTGGATGGAGACAATGCTCCACTTCTGGCTAAGCATTAGTATTGGAATAACTGTTGCTGCAGCAATAGTGCCCTTCGTCAAGAACATTAAGGGCGTTGTTAAAGGAATAATGAGTATTTTCTCGCTGAGCAAAGAGCAGGAAAGCGAGCTTGGAATATGGTCTGCTAAGAAGTGTATAATAGTGTGGCTTATAGGCTCGCTTGGACTCTGTATACTAAGCTACATAGTAGATATAACGTTCTACCCCGACGACAATCTCCCAGTATGGCTTATACCGACTATTACAATAGGTCTAGCACTAGTAAACTCGCTGAGCGCTGGGCGTTTCGCGGGCTTAATGGGTTCAGGTATAACAATTCCGTATGCTCAGCAAGCCCTACTAATAGCCTTCTACAACGGTGTAGAAGGATGGTTCCTGCCGTTCCTAGGAGGTCCAGGTGTAACAGGCGACCCTGGATTAATCTGCATAGGCTTCAAGGCAGCTGAGCTCACTAGAACAAAGCCTATGAGCATTATCAAGGCACACGTCATCGGAGGAATAATGGCTAGCATCAGCGGACTGTTCTTCGGCTACCTCTTCTGGCACCTCTACGACATCCCCTCACGTATACTTCCAGCACCAACATTCTACCCTGACGCCGCGATGCTAGTAATGTTCATTACAAAGAAATTCACTTACATTAGGCCAGACTGGCTAATAGCAGGATTCATTTTCGGAGTAGTGTGGGAACTAGTGCCATTCCTTTCATCTGTACTGTCTACTATAGGTTTAGCTTGGGGTATAGGCGCTCTACCGAGCTCAGTTACTTCGCCGTTTATAGGCTGGATAATTAAAGAAATAATCAGGAGGAAAAAAGGAGACGAGTGGACCAGAAACTACCTATTGAGCATAGTTGCAGGAATCTGGGCTGGAGGAAGCCTAGCTCTAGCGCTGGGCACTGGTATCACCTTCGCATGGCAAGCGATCCAGCCCGGTCTCTACTGAACGCGTTCGAGTTTTCTTGGCTTTCATTCTTTCTTTTAGTATTATTGCAGCTATAAATAATGCTACTAGGAGAATTATTAAGACTATCATGTACTGGGCCATAGGGTTCTTATAATATATCGTTATAATGAATTTCTCGCCAGCAACAATATTGCCCATTTCTGAGAAAGCTCTAGACAAGAATACCAATATTCTTGTTTTACTACCTTTCTCTTCGTATACAATCCACCTGAGTACGCTCTGCCCCTGAATATCTATTTTCTTAATGTCTTCTTTCTTAGCGTTGACGACAATTTCGTCTATGAAGACTACTGTAGTCGATTTAGTTAGAACTATTTCGAATTTCCTGTTCTTTTCTAGTACTCTAAACTTGTAGAGGGAGAGATTTACGTTGGGGAATGTTTTTAGCTCGGGGTCTCCTATGAGTACTGCGTGTATTCTAGCTGCAATATCTTTTTCCTTCCTCTCTCCTATGTGGAGATTTAGCACGTATTTTACTGCTTCTCCTAGAGTTTTTCCCTTGAGAATACTTATGAGCAGTAGCTCTGGGTGAGCTGTACTTGTTTCTGCTCCTCCGAGCTCGACGTAAAGTGAGCCTATGTAGGCTAATGCCCCCATTCTAATGAAGCTAAAAGCTATGCTTTTTTCGGCACTGATCAGTTCTTGGAAGTCGCATGTGCTACACGATAGAGTGAAGACTACTGTCGGAGGAAGAAGCGGTAGTGTGCGAGGAGTTATGACTGAGGGACCTGCTGTCGTAGGAGCCATAGAGTAAGGGGATCCATGTAAGTTTATGTAAGTTAGTACTCCGCTTTCTCTAAGCACTTTGCTTACGTCTGCAGCAGTCAAGTTTGTTCCCTTAAAGTTTGATGACACCCACACTACGCTGTAATTGCACATTTTGAGAAGCCAGGCCATCTTTACTGCTATTGGCCACGAGTTATACATGTAGATTTGAGCTACTCTATGCTTCCAGTCTCCTTTAGCTAAGTTGTATAGTTTTGCTTTAGCAATAAGCATAGTGACATCGAATATGCTTATTCCTGAGAGAAGAGATACTGCTGGAATTAAGTAGTCTTTGTCGAATCCTTTGAGGCATGCTCCGTAGATGTCTTTGATAGTGCTATATTTTTCTCCCTTAAGGTACTTTAGGGAAGCAATGTATACTACGTACTCTGGTTCTACTCTCTTAATGAGCTCTACTAGCTTCTCGTCTTTAGTGACGTCGCTTGATACATAGAGTACTGCTTTTTTAATTGCAGCGTAGTACGGGGCTACTACAGCGTACTCGTCTCCTAGATTAGTTACGACAATGAATTTTCTAGCGAGGTTTTCTTTTAGGACATAGTCTACTACGGCTTCGCTTTTCTTGAAGTAGACCGCTTCTACACTTGTTTTCCAAGAGAGCTCTACTAGGTATATTTTCTTGGGAGAGTACTGAGCTAAGTACTGGCTGAATACTCTGTATTCGCGGCAGAAAACTACAGGTTTTTTGAGTATTCCAGCTAAGTATGCTCCGTAGAGAACGCTTTTCAGAGAGCTGACGTTAGCGAAAATTATTGTACTTGTGCCTAATGTCGAGAAAGCTATTTTAAGGGGATTTTCTGGTGCTTCGACTACTTCAGCGCTGTAGTACTTCTTGAAGTTAGCTATGAGTACTGCTTCCTCAGAGCTGTTGGCGCTCAGAATTAAGAGCGTATCTGTAGCCGCTGAAACAGGTACTAGTGTTAAAAACGACGACTTGCTTCTGCAGAAAAATAGCTTTGGTATGGGCTGTGCAGCTAAGAAGGCGTTTAGAAATATACTCAATGCCAGTAAAGCTACTAGTGTATATAAATACTTGGTTTTATTCATCGAGTAATTAAAAACAGCTGTCTTAAATTAATCTTCTAGTCTCTGAAAAGCTTGTAGCCTTTAGAACTCAGTACTCTACTTTTAAGGAGCACTTCTCTTACCATTGAGAGCACTCTGTAGTTGAATTCGCGGTAGCCTGCTCCTGCGCCGAGCTGCTGAAGGTATATTGTCATTTTGTAGTATGGTCTGTCTTCCTCTAGTATTTTCTTGGCCACTACTTTGATTTCTACTTCGAAGTCTCTTTCGCTCATTCTCATGTACCTGAATTTGAGCACTCTTTCGTCAGGCTTCTTTTCGTAGCTTATATTGTCTACTCTCTCGAAAACACCATATTCGCTAAAAGCTCTCTTGAAGTATGAGACGACATTTTTCAGAACCTCGTCTATTTCTTTTTCAGGGAACCTTATGGGGACATTTATTATGAAGAGCGGTAGGCCTCTGTAGCCTTTGACTTTCTTTGCTTCGAGCTTCCACTTCAGCTCAAGTGAAGGTGTGGCTGCTACAGAGGCTTTTCTGATAGCGGGATAGGATGCTAGAACACATATTACGAAGGAGAAGAAGAAGACCATTGCTGCCGACGTTGCGGAGAACTTGTAGGCTAATACTTCTACGCCCATGTAGGCTGCAGTAGTGCTGAGAAACATTCCTACTATGAAGGAGAAAGGTGTTGTGAGGAGGGCGTAGATAAAGTCTTCTGTGAGGCCTAGTACTTGGAGCTGTGTCGGAGATAGCCCTAGAACAGACATTGTTCTGAGCTCATCTAGCCTCTCGTACAGCGACGCAGACATTGTGGCGAACATCATTAAGCCCGCGAAGATTAGCAGTACTATTGCTTCTCCTCCTCTAAGCTTCATTACTTCCGCTTTAACGAAGCCTTTGACCCAGCCTCCGCCGACAACGTATACTGCGACGTCGGGTACAGAGTCTAGTATAATTTTCATTAGCCTGTAGCTGTCTTCCATAGAAGTCGTCGGTATGAGCACTGACAGTATTCTTAAATTGAATCTGCCGACGTCTTTGCTGGATACTATTATTAAGCGGTCTCCGTCGACTGGCCTAGTTCTGTAAATTGTTCCTCCTTCAGTATATATTGTTTCAATGTAGTAGGGTAGCGGCGACTTTAAGTCGACATCTTTTATTTCGTTTATCTTATTGCTGAAGAAGCCTACTATTGTGAGCTTATACCAGCCCGCGCCTCCAATGTATACTGTTATCTTAGAGCCTAGCTTTGCTCCATAGTTTTTAGTATATGAAGGTAGTGCTATTTCACCCGAGTTCTCCGGCAGTCTTCCCTCAACAATATATTTCTTCAGCATACTGGAAGTGTACTTGTCTTCAACAGCTAGTATTCCGTAGAACCATACTCTTCCTTTAGGCAAGTAGACTCTAGCTCTGTAGTACGAAGATATTCCGGTGCCGTACCTTATTTCCGTGTGCGGAAGGTCTTTAGTTAAGTCGAGTATACTTGAAGGTACTGGCCGGTAGCTTCTTCCCCTAACTACAATAAAGTTTTCACAAGTACCGCTCGGCATACTTTCTAGTAGCATTGGGCCCGGGCTTACTTCAGTTGAAGTAAAAGCCAGTATACCTGATAGAGCTAGAACTATTGTAGTGAGCGTTAAGAAGAAGCGGAGTTTGCGTTTTCTGAAGTTCCGGAAGCTCATATTTAGGTACGCGAAGAAAGCTGATAGTAGCTGGAATCCACTTGGATTGGGTTTTTCTGGAGCTTTAGATGGAAGTAGCTCTACTAGCGTGTAGAAGAATACTGCAGCGAAAATAAACCATAGCAGGGAGTCATAGAATACACTGTACTCTGTTTTCTTTAAGGCTAGCAGAGCTCCAGGATGTAGCAAAAATATTATTATTGTGAGAACTGCAGCTACTGCTATTCTTGTTTTTCTACTAGCTTTTTCTTCTACAAGTACTTTCGGTAGGGAAACAATAGGTATTGCTGCTAGAAATGTGTACAGAGGCAAAGAAGATATTGCTTGCGTTTCCAGTACTTCACACATCTTAGTAATTGTTTTAGAGATAGCTATTACTCTAAGGGAAAGAACAACTGAAGAGTACATGTCGCCTATTTCGCTTAAATTCCGCGCTTCATCAAGTAAGCTGGCGGCGTAGCTAGCCTGGTCTTCGAGTCTCTTTAAGTAAATGCCTACTGATCTCAGTGTAGCTAGTTCACTTACTGCTTTTGACAAGTACTCTTTAGCTTTCTCTACTCCTATTTCGAGTTCAGCTAAATTGCCTACTTTAGGTGAAGGCTCGAGAAGAACCCACTCATTAGATGGGAAATCTACTAAGTAGTCTTTCTGCCAGCTCCACTTGGGGTTCTTTTTGAGAAAATCTTCAGCATCGAAAGCCATTTTGTTCGGGTGACCCCAAATAGCTAGTGTTTGAAGCTTCTTAATTAAACTAGAGTCTGCTACTTTCGCGTCTACTGCTCCCCACGGAGTTCCAATTACTTCACCGCACATGCTTACTGTTCGATGAGTAGGAGTCTTTTTCTGAAGGTAGACGTCGTAGTCGTCTGAAATAAACTTCTTAGCTAGCTCAAGGTCTATTTTACCGTAGTATTCTTCAAAAAGCTGATTAAGGCGCACGTACCTGGCGTACCCGCTGCAGACGAGGCTTCTGCAGAGACTTCTTGTCTCCTGTGCTACTTTCGGGTTGACAGCCATGTTTGTTGAAACGAAGTACCCGTTTTTGGTTCTGTTGATTGCATAAGTTGAGAGCCCTATTTCTACTACAGCTATTTCACCTGTTTTGATGTCTCCGAGGTACCATCTATTGGAGTATGCTCCGTTGTTTCCTGTGAGCATTATGTTTACCCACTCGTCTATACTGGACGCGTACTGGGCGGCCATTCTCGCTCTAACGAATACAGGTATTCCTGACTCATTGAAAAGCGACATAGAGATAGTTGTCTCAGATATAACTAGCCCTGCACTAGTTATGTACCAGTCTGTGCCGCTCCACATGTAGCCGGGAAAGCTCTGCATGAAGATTTCGTAGCCTTTATCGGGCTTAATGTGTATGAATACATTGAAGTACCTGGCTACGAAGTACGCAAACCAAGTATTGTGGGCTACTACTATTCCTCCGTCTTTAGTAGCGCTTCCCGTGGCTATGAAGCCGGAGCACCTTGAGTGGAGCTCTAGGAACAAGTAGTGTGAAGTACTACTGAGGCGCCTTGAATTAAGGTAGCTTTCGAGGTCCATGAAAGCATTGCTTGTAAAAATATCTTTCCAAGTAATATCGTAGCCTCTTATTCTTACTCCATCTGCTATGCCGAAGATTTCGCTCTGAAGCTCTGCAGGGACTTTAGACCACATTAAGCTAACCGAGAGATTTACTGCCTGTTTCCAGGAAATACCGTGGTAGTGTTGAAGGTATAGCTTGAGTGCGCCAATAGACTCTACTATTTCGTCTGCCAGCCAGTAGCCGTGCTGGAAACCTCTTCTGTAGGGGTCTCCTTCTATGTGAACTATTATCCAGCCAGCTTTAGTTGCTCTCCAGGATCCAGCGAGGAGCTTAAGTATGTTGGGCTGAGAGAGAACAGCTTCAGCGTAATAGAAGCCGAATACAAGTAGAGTTGCTAGAAGTAAAGAAGTCGCTTTACTCTTGTTTAACATCAATCACCCTACCGAAATTCATAAATATTAACTTTTCTATGTATCAAGTATTTCTAGGTATCAAAGAAATCTCTACTCCTGCGCTAGCTCTTAAAGTAAAGTACTGTTGTTCTCTCTGAATACTTCACTACTTCATTATAGTAAAAGAATACTTTCTTGAGCTTTGATCTGCTTTTAAGGAACATTTGGTCCATGTAGTGCTTTGATGAAGGATCCTCGCTTTCGCCATAGGGTATGAGCGTATATGCCGTAACATTATTTTTCTTCAATACTACTAGCATTGTAAAAGACGACCCGCTGTTACATACCATAATGTTGTTTTTCACGGGCCCCGTAGCCATCCATAGTGCCGGCAAGCCTTTTGTTCCACCTGATAAAGGCAGTCTCACACCTCCTCTCTCTATTACGTGTACCTCACCCCACTTTACTTCAATTCGACCATAATTTCTTTTAATAAAGTCTACGGCTTTCACCAAGCTCTCCCAAATGTCGCCGGTTTTAGTGTAGTACTTCCACCAGTAGTAGAAAATAGTTATGGCTGTTGAATTAGCGTCTGCTCTGTAGTCCCATTCTCCGAGAAGCTCTACTGCCTTCTTTAATTCTCCTGAAAGACTCTTGTTTTTAGCTGCTTCAAGTATTAGCGGTATGTATTTTTCTGCTCTAATTAGATAAGTGTCTGTCGCTAAAGCTAGCGCGTCTTCTACTGTGAAGTTGCGTGCTTCTTTGAGTACATTGAATGCTCTTATACCTCTATCATTAGTTCCTCTTCCTTCAACTAGGTAGACAGGGTAGTCTGCTGGATTTAGTCCGTGGTCTACTGTAGTATTCCACGGCGCGACGTTATTATTTTGAATAAAGCCTGACTTAGGGTTGAGTATTGAGGGTAGTTTCTCGAAGGGGTATGTTTCGCCCCACTGAGCATCCTCAAGCCACCCGGGTCTAGGTTTTTCTGGGTGGTATTTCTCTGATTTAACGTGTATTCTGGCGTTGTATAGGTAGAAGATGTTGCCTTCTACGTCGGCGTAGAGAATATTCCATAGAAGAACTCCTCTGAGCTTTAGAGCGCTGATGAATTCTTTTAGGTTTCTCGCAGTATTCATTCGGTAGAGCTGCTCTATGAAAGTTAGTACTTCTATTCCTTCTAGTGCTACGCTGTATGCTTTAAGTCTCTCTAAGTCTACGTGGACTACTGGTCCGTGTATTGAGTAATAGACTTTCTGCTTATAGTACTCGTATCCGCTGCTAGTTTTTACTCTTATTTCAATAATTTTTTCTTTAAGTTCAAGCCACTTATTTCCAATTAAGTATTTTCGGGGATCACTTGGATTGAGTTTTTCTATGAAAATGTCTGCGAGGTCTACACTGTTTCTTGTGAAAGTCCATGCTATTTTATCGTTAAAACCTATTATTATGAAGGGTACTCCGTAGAAAGTTGCTCCATAGACATTGAGCTTGTCTCCAATGAGATGTGCTTCATACCACCTGTTCATACCGTACCAAGGCAGATGAGGGTCTCCTAGCAGCATTGTTGCGTTAACTGCTGTTTTCCAGGGAGCTAAAGCACACTCATTAGAGTAGTCGGCGACTAATGGAATCTTATAACCTATGCTTACATTAAGCTCTTTGAAAGCGTCTCCCAATGGCCTCGAAAGCTGGATATAGTAGCACCAAGCTACTACATCTTTTACAGTAACTCTGTAGGACTGTAGTTCGGCTGGAAGCTCGTTTAAGTGCTCTTCAATATACTTGTTTACTCCGCAGTAAAATGCTTCAATTAGCTCTATTACTTCGCCTGAAAGCTGCTCACGGTACTTTGAAGCCGCCTCGGGGACACCAAATAAGTGTACAATGAAATCGCTTTTCAGATACTTCTTGCCGTAGAATTCGGAGAGTCTGCCTGTAGCAGTAAGGTAATTGAATATCATGTCCAGCAAGTGGTCTTCTGCTTGAGCGTAGCCGAATCCAAACATTACGTCGGCGTCTGTCTCGCCGTAGATGTGCGGTATACCGTAGATATCCCTGATTATAGTTACTTTATGCTCTTTCCTCGGGAGAAAATATTGTTGAGTAAAGTATATTGCACATAAAGCTAGTGCAATTAATGAGAATAAAACGATAGCCAGCTTTTTCTTCACGAAGTATTCTTTGAGTTTGCTTTAAATAAAGTGAATGTATGTATCGTTTACTGGTATTTTCTTAGAATTAAGTGCATTTATTTAGAATTTAAGTTTAAGATTTGCTATACTAGCTACTTCTTGTAACTACTTTCTATTGCTTTAAATGTATTTACTTAAACAAATTCTTTATTCCCATTAACTAGAAAATACTATGTTAGAGTACTAGAGAATATATTAGACAACATATACTTATCATAGATAAAAAATAAATAAAAAATAAATAGTGATTGTTTCTAAGTAGTAGTGAAGGTGCTAGAATGCCCTTCATATATACTGTTGAAGGATTAGCGCCTTACTTCGCCGAGTTCTCTGAAAGACTTGTTTCGGAGCTAGCTCTCAGAGGTACACAGATAACTGGTTTATCGCGCTCTGAAAGCAGAGTAGATATGAGTACTGAGCATACTGGTGAGAAAGGACACTTAACAATATTTATTGAAGGAAATAACATTAAGATAACCTATACTGTTGAGAGAGAAAGAAAGGAGATCAAGGAAGGTGTTGTTGGAGCTATTACTGGAGGAGCTCTCGGAGGAATTATCAGCGGACTTCTGAATAGAGACGCTGAAGCCGTAGTAGATACTATTGCTGGAGCAGCTGCTGGAGGAGCTCTTGGAGCATATCACGGATACGAGCGTTCTATTGAAGAGCAAACAGAGTTTGCTAGACTTCTTGCCGAGACTATTAGAGATACTGAGAACTATATTAGGATGAAAATTGAGGAGCAGAAAAGAATTGAGCTAGAGCGTTTAGAGGAGCTTAAGCGGGAACTAGAGGATGTTGAATGGGAGTTAAGTAATATTGAAGCAGACTTGCTTGCTCTCAAAGAAGAAGCAGAAATACTAGCTAGCGAAGGCAAAAATGTTTCAACTGTTAAGAGAAGACTTGAAGTAGCAGAAAAACTGTGTAGCGACGCGAAGAAGGCGATAGCCTCTAAGAATCCTAAAGAAGCTAAAGCAAAAGCACTGGCTGCCCGCAAAATGCTAGATAGAGCCAGAGATTTACTCTGGCAACTTTAAGATAGTAGTTTATTTACTCGAATTATTTACTGGTCCTTATCTATATTTCTAGATCCGCTATGTGCTTTACTAGATTCTCGTCACTTACTTTTCTTATTAGCTTTTCATCTGCTGTATATAGTACTGTCTTTAGTTTATCTGCTAACGCTACATAAGCTGCATCATAAATAGTTAAGCCTTTTCTCATAGCTATCTCTACAGTTTTTGAGCCCAGATCTCCTTCGATAATATAGAGTGTTATCTGATAGTCTTCAAGAATGCTTGCTACTTCTTTAAGCTCATCTTCTCCAAAATGCCCTGAGTACTTTAATGCATTAAGAACCTCGTATGGCAGAAGAGCTGGCGCAGCTAGGTCTAATAGGCCACTGACATAAGCGTCTTTAAGCAAGTTTGCTTCCTCCGAGTATTTTTCTTCTACAAACCATTTAACAACAACACTTGCGTCTACAACTACAATTTTTCTCTCCATCTTCTAATCTCCTCTACACTACTCCATCCCTCAATTTTTCTAATGAGTTTTCTAGTTCTCAGAGCTGCTCTCTTAATTCTCTCGTAGTCTTTTCCTCTTCTTTTTGATTCTTCTTTTTCGATCACTTCAGCTATAGCTCTGCGGACAACTTCACTCCAATTAATGTAACTATACTCTTCCATTTTGCGCTTCAAATTCTTATCTATTCTAAAACTCACTACTACACTCATATGCTCATACTGTATACTATTAGCGTAATATATGTATTACTATTTAGAAAGTAGATAACTGCTAAGCTTCGCTATGTTAATTTACGAGTTTTCGAACTGCTTTAACAGCGTTATGCTTTTTATTGTTTCTTCTAGTGCTGTCTGGGGACTACTTGGCTCGCTTTCGAGATTAAGTGTATATCTTTTATTTGCTTTCTTTAGAACTTTGATTATTGGCTTGAAGTCTATTTCTCCTCTGCCTATCATTAAATGATCTCTTTTCAGTGTGCTGTCGTGTACATGTATGTTGCATATTATGTCTTTGTTGTTCTCTAGGTACTGAACTATTTTCTTATGGAATTCGCTTCTCAGTGTTAAGTAGGCGTGTCCTGTGTCTAATGTCATTTTAACTAGAGGATTTTTCAGCTCATGTACTAGCTCAGGTATTTTAGTAAAATTGCCGAAAGTATTTTCCAAGGCTAGTACTATGTTATACTGTTTTACTACATCGAGGTATTCCTCAACAGCTTTTTAGTTTTCTCTATTTTTCCTCTTCGTCATTTAGATTTTTTGAATCAAGGTGTATTGTAACGAAGTCTAGGTTATTTCAGCAGCACATTCTATGCCGAATTTTATTAGCTTGCGTGAAGCTTCCTCTAGTTTCTTATCAGATGCTGCTGAATATACCTCCATGGAGGCAAAAGGTAAGTGTGCTCCCTTTGCTTCGAAATTTTGCGCAAAATCTTTCACTAGCTTCTTTTTGCGCAAGTGGCTTAGCTCTGGTAAATATATTCTGGCTTTAAGTCCATCGAAGCATAGTTCTGGATGAGAAAAGTCGAGCTCAATTGATTTTAGTTTAAGAATTTCTGCTAGCTTTAAGTAGTCTTTTACTTCTTCTTCAAAGCTTCTTCCTATGAGAACTACTCCCATTTGTAGACCATAAAGTAATATGTTTCCTTCTTTAATGCACAGCTAGTATTAATTAAAGTATCTTCAGTGAAATGTTTCAGCGTGGAAAGTGTTAAAAATGACAAATTTGCGTAACTAATGTGAGCAAATGACTTCAAGGAAATACTATCTTCCACCTAATGTCAAGAAGCCTGAAATATATCATGAAAACTGGATTGATTTCAATAAAAATGGTGTAATGGATCCCTACGAGAACCCCGAGCTACCTATCGAAGAGAGAGTCGAAGACTTATTGTCTCGAATGACTCTAGAGGAAAAAGTTGCTCAACTTCAGTCTGGAACCACTGTTCCTGAGCACGGTATGGGCAATCTCACTCTAGTTATTAGAAACCTGCCTCCTAAAGAAGGAGCAATCAAGTCTAATGACTATCAGATACAGGCTATCGAGAATACTCGGCTCGGAATACCTGTTATTATTCACGACGAATGTCTTCACGGCTGTATGGCTAAGTACTCTACTAGCTTTCCTCAAGCAATTGCACTAGCAGCTACATGGGATCCCGACTTAATGTACCGTGTGGCTAAAGCTATAGCTAAAGAAACTAGAGCAAGAGGAATACACCAGTGCTTATCACCTGTAGTCAATATAGTACGAGACGTTAGAGCCGGGAGAACCGAGGAAAGCTACGGCGAAGACCCATATCTAACAGCCGTTATGGGGGCTGCTTTCTGCAGAGCTCTGAGAGAAGAAGGAGTAATAGCTACTCCAAAACACTACGTCGCCAACTTCGTAGGCGACGGCGGTAGAGACAGCAACGAAATACACTTCTCTGAGCGCATAATCCGCGAAATATACTTCCCTGGCTTCAAAGCATGCTTTAAAGCGGGAGCGCTGTCAGTAATGGCGGCCTACAATTCTCTTGACGGAACACCCTGCTCCTGCCACAAGTGGCTGCTAACTGAAGTGCTTAGAGACGAGTGGGGCTTCGAAGGCTTTGTTGTCTCAGATTACCGCTCTGTAATAGGCATCTACGAAAAACATAAAGTAGCATCTTCCCTGGAGGAAACAGCTAAGCTGGCTTTAGAGGCCGGTTTGGACGTGGAATTACCTAGAGTAGAAGTCTATGGAGAAGCTCTACTGAAAGCAGTTAAAGAAGGACTTATTTCAGAAGAAGTATTAAACGAAGCTGTAAGAAGAGTACTCAGAGTAAAGTTCCTCATAGGGCTTTTCGACAACCCCTTCACTGATCCAGATAGGGCGGAGAAAATATGCTGCTGTGAAGAACACAGAAAACTGGCTTTAGAGGCCGCGAGGAAAGCGATAGTTCTCCTTAAGAACGAGAACAAAGTGCTTCCATTAGATAAAAGCAAAGTGAAGAAAATAGCTGTACTAGGGCCTCTCTCAGATGAATTGAGGCTAGGCGGCTACAGCGGTATACCCTGCAGAAAAATCTCTCCACTAGAAGCTATAAAAGAGAAAGCAGAGAAAGCGGGCATAGAAGTGCTCCACGAGAAAGCCTGTATACCTGATGTAAGCGAGTTTATCCGTATTTCACGCGAATACCTGCTTCTCCCAGACTCAGATGAAAATGGAGTAAAAATAGAGTACTTCGACAACCCTGATTTAGCTGGAGAGCCAGTAGTGATAGTTAGAGGCCGAGATATTAGATTCGACTGGGCCCACAACCCGCCGGACTCGCGCATACCTTTCGACAGGTTTTCAGCTAGAATTACTGCTAGACTAGTCGCACCCGAGACAGGTAGATTCGAGTTAATAGTGCTGGCAGACGGAGGCGGAGTTAGACTATGGCTAGACGGCAAGCTCCTAATAGACTCATGGGACAAGCCTACTAGCTTCCCGCTGAGAGCAGTAGTAGATTTAGAGAAAGGCCGCAAATACGATTTGAGGCTAGAGTACAGGAGAATTGGAGCCGGCTACGCTTCCTTAAGGCTCTGCTGGGACTATGCTGATGAAGTGCCAGTTGGCGTAAAGAAAGCTGTTGAGCTAGCTAGGGAAGCCGACGTAGCGATAATTTTCGTAGGAATAGATGAAGGTGAGGGTAGAGACAGAGCTATACTGAGGCTTCCTAGAGTACAGGAGAAACTGATTGAGGAAGTGTGGAAGACAGGAACACCTACAGTAGTAGTATTGATAACAGGTAGTGCTGTTGTAGGCGATTGGCTAGAAAAAGTGCCAGCTGTTGTTCAGGCATGGTATCCAGGACAGGAGGGAGGAACAGCTATAGCTGAAGTACTTTTCGGAGAATATAATCCAGGAGGAAGACTGCCTTTCACTTGGCCTCGATGCGAAGGCCAGCTACCGCTATACTACAACTACAAGCCTACTGGAAGATCATACGACTACGTAGACATGCCGGCTACACCTCTCTTCCCGTTCGGCTACGGCTTGAGCTACACTGAATTCAAGTACAGCAACTTATCTGTAGAAGTCGACGAAGAAAAGGGTCGTATCGTAGTCAGCGTCGACGTAGAAAACGTGGGCGACAGAGAAGGCGATGAAGTAGTCCAGCTGTATATACGGGACGTAGTGTCTAGAGTAGCTAGACCAGTAAAAGAGCTTAAAGGCTTCAAGAGAGTAACACTGAAGCCCGGCGAAAAGAAAACCGTGGTATTCAAGTTGACACTCGACGACTTAGCGTACTTCGGGCCAGATATGAGGAGAGTAGTTGAGCCAGGAGAATTCAAAATAATGGTCGGCAGTTCTTCAGAGGACATAAGGCTAGTAAAGACAATTAATATAGCTAAAGAACATAGAGCGAAATTCGAATGCATTAAAATAGAAAAAGAGTACAAGGGAGACAAACTAGCAGTAACAGGTGTAGTAGAAAATATTGGCAAGATCTCTGATATCGCTCAAGTAAAGCTACTAGTCAACGGAAAAGAAGTCTCAGTTAAGCGTGTAGACTTAGAGCCAGGAGAGAGAAGAAAAGTCGTATTTAAAGTAGAGAAGCCTCCAGAGAAAGCTGAAATATCAATTAAAGTAGTTTAATGTTTTTTACACCTAAATCTTCTAAAGAAAAGCTAAATATTTGCTATTAAGTACGTCTAATTAGCAGTGTTTTTATCTCGTAAGGTTTCAAGACCCTAGGCACTTTACTTATGATTTTTCCGAGCATATCTGTTTCCAGTAATTCTACTCCTTTACCGTCTAGCTTTACGCTGTACTCTTTTTCTTCGCCGTCTACTTCATAGAGCCTCATTACTATTCCCTGAAGATCCTTGTAGAGTGCGCTCAATAGCACTGCATTTCCAGAGACCTCTATTATGCTTTTCTCTGGAGGCAGCAGGCCATCGTGTCTTGTTGCTTCAACTACGATTAACGGGTTTAGCCACTCTTCTACTGTGAGGTATGGTTTAGCATGCTTCCAGTCTTCGGTATGAGGCACTAGTATGTAGTTGAAAGTGTATTTGCCTGTTCCTATGAGATGTGGATAGGCAAATCTAGTTAGTACAGATGGGTCTCTTGTGGCTAGTAGAACTGTTGATAGAACGTTTTCTTCAATTTGGTATCCTATTCTAGCTCTATTGGCCAACGTTACTCCGTAGTTTTCTGAAGAATAGTCTGCCCAAGTACTGGCCCAGAAGACTCCTGGTAGCTTACCGTTGCTTCTTTCCCAGCCCACGTAGGGCTCTTTTTCTGGCTCAAATTCTACTACGCCGAAAGGTATGCTTCTATAGACTTTGCCTTTGAAATTCAGTGGAAATACTGCTCTTATTCTGTGGTCGTAGTGGTGGTCCTCGATTGTAGTAAAGAACTCTACTACAGGCTTGTAGTTGTGTACAAGTATTTTCTGCTTTACTTTTATTTTCTCAAAGCTTTTATCCGAGACATAAGTTGTGTAGAGTTCTCCTTTAATTAGTACTTCTTTTTCAGCGATATAGTCACTGCTTTTTGTCTCAGAGAGGACTTCGTCTATAGCTAGTCCATCTGGAGGCCTGAATTTGACTTTCTGCAAAACGAGATCGTTTCCGAGATACTTGCTTGTCTCGAGCACCTGTATTCCAGTCTGCTTGTCGTATAGGCTTGAAATACATCCTTTACTGAACTCTACTTTAAAGTACTTGTTTTCAACACTTTTCTCACCCGATATCTCCTCGCTGTATTCTCCTTTCTCGAGTCTTAAGTCGTAGACTCGGTAGCCTAGTCCAGGGACTTCTGCTATGAACTCTACTTTGACTAACTTTTTGTCTCCAAGTTTTTTGAGGACTTTTACTTGGCATGGTACAGAGTTTCCTTCATAGTCATATATTCTTGGAACAAGGTTTTCTGGCAGCGTTATTTTCAGCGATGCTTTGTCTGTTCGTCTCCACGGCAGAGTATTGAAGACTACTAGTGGTGTTCCTTTGGCCCAGACTGTGTTTATTTTCAACGCAATGTAATTTATAGCGCGCTTTGTTTCGCTGAGAGCCCAGAATCGAATATTCTTGAGTATTTTGATCCATTTCTCGCAGTCTGTTTGAGAAACATAGCCGTGCGACATATCGTGGTGCCAGCTGATGGCTATATAGTACCACGCCTTCTTTATTTTCCTGTAAGGATATTTTCTTCCGTAGAGAGAAGCTATAGTACATGTTTTCTCGCAGTTGAGTAAAGCGCCTACTGCTTTAATTATGTTATAGCGTACTATGTCTCCCCCAACACCATATATAGCTGCCCAGCTGACAGGGTCGAGGTCTCCTTTAACTACTTTAAGCTTCTTCTTGGGTAGGTGCTTGAAGTACTCGCTTGGAGTAGCTACGACTACCTTCCTTCCTTTGCTCCTCCAGTACCTTATTAGCTCGCATATAGCTGGGTGAAATTCATGCCAGTCTCTGCCAATGTATATTATGTAAGGAGACTCTACTCCCTCATAAATATCGGCTACCTTTTTCTCTAAGTGCTGTACTATCTCCTCTGCTCCTTCACTCCAAGTCTTTATGCCCAAAGGCTCTTTAAGCTCAACGTAAGCCCACCCGTAACCAACCCTATTGCATAAAATACGGCTTCCATCGAGTCCTTCCCAAATAAATTCTATTGGTACTCCTTTCAGCTTATATGCTTTCATGTCTGGTCTTCCTGGAACATAGTATTCGAAGCCTAGCTTACGAAGTATCTGCGGCAACTGCGGATGATGACAAGTGACATCAAAAGCAATGAATACTGGTGAATGTTTTTTCACGCCAAGGTTCTTATAAAACTCCCTTCCAAGCAACACATTTCTTATGAGAGATTCGCCGTCAATATAGAGCGGCGAAATAGCGACAGCTGGTGGAGAAACTTCTATCCTGCCTTCCTTCAAAGCAGATATGATAAAGTCTCGTAGAGCAGGAAAATCTCTCAAAAGTCTTTTAATAACATAGACGTTATCTATTGTCCACTTAAAGTCAAGGTCATTTTTAATTAAGTTCAGCGCACTGAAAGCAATAACATTATTTTGGCGCTCAATATACTCGAGCGACGGCCCCCAATAGTAACCCCAGCCGACGTCGATATGAGAGTAGAGCACTACATAGACTTCGGTATCCATGACTAATTCTCACGCAAATAAAATAAAATACTTCTCATATACACTAAATTCTACTTCAATGAAAACTCTGCACTGACAGTTAATAAAATTTTTATAATCTTTATTCTAGTTTTTAATCGTGAAGGAATATATTATTAAACAAGAAGGAGATGTAGCTGCTTATGAAACTACTCTTCCCACAGGTCATGCTCAACGTGTAGCTAAAGCCTATGTTAGAGGCTTCATGAGCGCATATAAGCCGGGATACCTCGTTCTGACAAACAAAAATCTGTATTACGTTGCGTTAAGCATAGGCGAAGGAGTAACGGTAGCAGCACTTGGCGCTAGGACACCATTCGGTATAGGTAGAAAAGTAGTTATGAGCAGGAAACTTAGCTTAGAAGACGTATATAGGGGTATTAAGACTCCCGGTAGCTTAATAATACCTCTTAAAGATATAAGGTTTGTAGAGTATCGTAAGTATTTCGGAGGCTCTACTTTAACAGTAGGCTTTATTCAAGGAAATACTCCAAGAGTCTATAGCTTTAATTTCCGAGGCTTTAAGAGCAGAGAAGACTTCTATGATGATTTAAAGAGATGGATTCTTCAATAATTTCTTTGACTTTTAGATTTCCTTTTAGAAATTCGATTATAGCTGACGAGTAGTATTCTCATATTCTAGTTTTGAATTCTTTTCTGCTTTTTTCTGTTATTTCTTCAAGTATTTTTGCTTCGTCTTCTTTTAAGGAACCAAAATATTTTTCTATTCTTCTCTTTCTTGCTTCAGCAGACTCTTTTATTAGTCTTAGAATTATGTCGCTGAAACTTTCGTTAGTGTTTTTTAGCTCAACGAGTAGTTTGTATACTTCGTCTCTAATCATAATGGTTTTAACCATCATATATACAGTCTATATATAGAAATTTTAATTTTCTGTCTACTGAAAGATAATAAAGTATTGTGTATAATTTACTTGAATATTGTTTGAGTGCCGCAGTTGCGGAGAAGCTAGCTAGATTGTTTCCTATTGAGTTACCACTTTTCTGTAATAGTCTCTGGGAACATTATTTTCCTGACAATACTAGCTGGAATTTTATTTGGGTATATGTGTAGAGAATTTACTCTTAGCGGAGAATTTCAAGGAAATTTTCAATTTAACTGAAAAAGTATTTGCTTACCGGCCTTCTAAACACTGGGTAATTACATCAAGAGGCACATGGTGGGATAACAAAGTTATATGCGTGTGAATAGGAGCGTTTATCAAATGGACTGGGGAAATAGTGTATAAAGGAAATGAAATGGATGTAGACGCTATTGGAGTAGGTGAGTTTACTAGAGCTAAAAGATCCGGATAAGAACACTGTAAATATTGTAGGATGCATGAATATTAAGAAATAAATACACGTATGATTTTATCATACATGTATGAAGAAAACTATTCTTCTTCAAGTCAGAGTTTCTGAGGAAATTGTTAAGGAGCTCGATAGACTTATTGAACTAGGTATATTTAGGTCTAGAAGCGAAGCCGTGGCTGAGTCACTAAGAAAGCTTTTGCTAGAGTACTCTAGACTTGCTACTGAAGAAGAATTTGTCATAACGCTATATTTGTTAGGTAAATTAAAGAAGGACCTAGGTCCGAGTGATGTTGTTGAAGTGAATGTAGATGAAGCAAGAAAAAATCTGCGCAAGTTTTTTGGCACAGATGAAGTAGAGAAAGTATTAAGAAAAGTTAGAGGAGAATCTTTATGATAGCTCTAGATACAGATGTCTTAGCCGTATATTTTATTTTCAAATGGGATAAAAGATACAAAACTGCTGCAAAACTAATTGAGTCTGACTTAGTGAAAGCTACCACTATTGTCAATGTACTCGAACTCACAGGATTAATGGCTATTGCTCAGGGTGCCACTAAGGCACGTCAACTTTTTACACTACTTCATAGAAGACGCGACTTCGAAATACTTTACTGGAAAGAATGGCCGTCTCTTTCCAACTACATAATGAAGTCTTTAAACTACATTTACAGGAAAATGAGTTTTGGCGATGCTCAAGTAGCGTGGATTTTAGAAGAACAGGGCGTAAATACTTTAGTTACATGGAATAAGAAGCATTTTATGAATAAAGGTTCTTTTGAAGTATTGACTCCAGAGGAATACCTTCTAGGCACTATATTTTCGTAACACTATTTACAGTATGTGAAAATATTTTATAGATTTTCGTAAATTAGAATAATTCTTAAATTATTTAAAGGAGTCGGTATTATTTTAGTAGTGTTTAGAGTTTTGTCAAAGATCTGTTGAGCTCTCCCTCTTTATCATATAAGTCTTTTCTTAATTCTTTGGATTAGCATCGAAGAGCAAAGTATCCACTTTAGTCTCTGCTAGTTCTTCTGCTAGCAGTAAATTAGCATTAATTAACGACACTTTTAGCCAGCTTAGTCTTAAACTGAGAAAAACAAGATAATAGTTTAAAAGTATTTTCTCTAACTCTTTTTGCTATCCTATGTTTAACATTAATAGATCTTTCTATTGTTATTAGATTAGTGCTCGTATGTGGTTTAACGACTTACGTATTCCTGGTAGTGGGTTTTCTGGCTCTAGTTCGTATTCTATTACTATTACTGCTTTTGAATATACACCACTTTCCTTGATTACTTCGAAGAGTTTTTTGAAATCTACTATTCCTTCTCCGAGCACTACGTCTTTCTTTTCTTTATTAATATCTTTTAAGTGTATTCCGTGTAGTCTTTTGCCT
This sequence comes from uncultured Thermoprotei archaeon, assembly GCA_965367815.1. GTDB lineage: Archaea > Thermoproteota > Thermoprotei > Thermofilales > B15-G2 > B15-G2. The sequence goes on along the minus strand of CBDUKN010000003.1, from coordinate 103,302 downwards.
AGTTTGCGCGCTGCTTCAGCTGGGTCTTGCCCTGCTCTAGCTAAATGCCCTGTGTCGAGGCACATTCCTATAAGTGGACTGCGATTTTCTACTGCTTTGAGCACATCTTCTACTGTAGCGTATCTGTGGCCTGGTCCGTGGTTGTGTATTGCTACTGCTATACCGTATTCTTCAACTAGCTTGTCTAGCAGATCAAATGCATCTGGATCAGGGTCTGCTGTAAGAACTTCTATGCCTACTTTATGCGCGAACTCAAAGAGCTTCTTTAGTTTTTCTTCATCTCGAGGCATGTGGTTTACGCCGTGTGCAGCTATTTTGACGCCATACTTTTCTATGAGCTCTTTAGCTTTACTTACTTCATTTAGTTCGGGAGGCAAGTGTCCTGGATAAACTTCAGCATACTTTAGCTCTAAGCTAGCTATGTATTCGAGAGCTTTTTCTAGCGAAAATTTTCTAAGAGAGTAGCTTTGAACACCTAACTTTACTTCGCTCATAGTCTCTTCAACGTTAAATGCCTATAAAACATTTTATACTTCGGTTTAGCTTTCGAGTAGTGTTAAATACTCTAATGAAGACTTTTGTCTACGGAGAGACTTGATGAATATTAAGGTAGGTGTTGTCGGTTTAGGTGCTATTGGCAAGACTCACGCTAAAATACTCAAGAATCTGGGCGCCGAAGTAGCTGTATACGATATTCGATTAGATGCAGCTAAACATGCTTCAAGTGAACTTAGTTTAGAGTACTGTAGTAGCTTAGATGAACTTTTAAGTAAAGTCGACGCAGTTTATGTCTGTACTCCTCCTTTTACACATGAAGAAGTTATTAAAAGAGCATGTGAAGAAGAAAAACACATATTCTGCGAAAAACCGCTGTGTGTTACAGTAGAAGAAGCTGAGAGAATAGTTGACTATGTGAAAAAATCAGGCATATTGTTTATGATGGGATTTGTTTTAAGATTTTTCCCAGTATACAATAAGGTTAAAGAGCTTTCTGAGAAAGTAGGCCGCATTGTTAATGCCTGGTTTTTTGATATTAGGCCTCCTTATATTAAGGGGATTGGAGGCTGGAGAACTAAGAGAAAACTTAATGCTGGATTATTTGAGCAGACTGTACACGAGGTAGATATTATTAGATGGATTGTAGGAGAACCTGTTAGCGTCTACTGTATGGGCGGACGCTACGTAATCGAGGAATTCGACTACGAGGATAACATGGTCTACGCTATGAAAACAAGCAAAGGTGCGCTAGTAACTCTTATTTCAAGTATTACTGCTAAAGCTTCATCAAGAGACCTAGGAATAGTAGGTACTGAAGGAACAATATTAGTTAGAGGCGGCGAAATATACTTCAATGAAAATAAAGTAGAGTGCAGGCAGTGGAGGCCCTACGAAAAGGAAGACAAGTACTTCTTGGAGTGTATTGAAAAAGGAGAAAAGCCGTTTGTTAATGAAATAGACGGCTATAGAGCTCAAGTTATAAATGATGCTTCGCTTAAATCAATGATTGAGAGAAGAGAAATAGCGATAAAGTACAAGTACTAACTCCATAGGATTCCGAACTTCTGCTTCAGCAGCAAAGTTAGCTAGTGCAAACAATGTATTTCACTGAAATCAAGTAAGGTGCTTAGCGGAGTCTGTTGTTAGATAGAAATATCACTTAGAGTACGTCATATTATTATGGATTGGGAGACTATTAAAAGCAAATTAAAGAAGAAAATCGAGGAAAGCGTTCCTGGAGTAGAAGTATATGAGTATTCTCGCTACCTCCATGTGAAGAAGGGAGATAAAGGAGCTAGAATTTTTCTGAGCTATGGTAACTTGAGAGTACTTGACGAGACTTCTCGGAAATTCTTAGTATTTCCTCCAGACAAAATAGACGATATTGTAGATAAGGTGAAAGATATACTAAAGTAATTTAGACTATATGAAATCATATAAGATAGCTTTAGGAGGCTTAGGTGGAGAGGAGACTCTGGAGGAACTTTAGCCTTCGCTGTTCCTTTACGTCGCCTAGGAATAGACCCTGTGTTTATCTCTTTTGCTAAGTGCCATAGTGATACTATTCTTCGTGCAAAAAAGTACTCGAAGGCAGTAGTTGAAGTAACTTCTTTTTCGTGGAGCAACAGGAGGTTTTTCGAGTCTCATATCGCTTTACTGGGCTTTAAAACATACGTTATTTGTCTTAAAGAAAAAGGGAAAGACGTAGTCGATGGGTTAGAAAAACTGCTCTCAGAGCTAAATGTTAAGATATTTATATCAGTTGATCTTGGTGGAGACTCGCTTATTTTCGGCGATGAGCCTCTTTTAGGAAGCTTTGAAACAGATACTTTAGGTCTTGCGTCGCTGAGCACTATTTCTAGAGATCTGGGAGTAAAGACATACTTAGCGGTAGGTGCTTTAGGCTTGGAGGGAGGAGGGAAAGGACATAGATCCCGAGTATTTGGCAGATAATTTAATTGAATTAAATGAATCGGGCGCTTATCTCGGCTCATATAAACCTTCTCAAAAAACACTAAGTGAAGTTATTTCTGCGATAAACTACTTACTTAGTAGAGAGAAATCAGCTATGCTTACTCTTTACCGTGACGCTCTTTTAGGGAAGCTGGGTACAAGAAGGTATGATGTAGCGTATCTTCATGCTGAAGTCTGTATTAAAAACTATCACGGATACCTTTTTGTATTCAATGCTTCTAGAGTATGTGAATTAAGTAGACTTTGTCAAGCTGCTAAAGAAGGCTGGTCGCCTGCTCTGAAACGTGTAATAAGACATAGAAAAATAAGGAAACTAAAAGATAAGAGAAGCCTAGATAGAGTAGCTGAATACTTGTTGAAAAAGAAATTCGACTTAAGTAGAGTCACTAAGGATTTATACAGATAGTTTTGCTAAAGTCTCGTAGGAGGCCTTTAGAGCTAAGTCATATGCCTTAATCATTTTTTCTTCTAGCTGAGTTTCTTCGGCAGCCTTTCTTTTAACGACGTGGTCGCTTACGACAAGTACGTTTACTGCAGGTATTCCAGCTAAAGTTGCTAAGGTATATACTACTGAAGTCTCACAGTCTACTCCAAGAACTCTCCACGAAGCCCACTCATGTCCCCACTCAGGATTCTCTGTGAGAGTAGATGAAGTAGTTATTAGCAAGCCTTCGTGAACCCTTATACCCGTATTCGCGGAAAGTTCTTTTAGAGTCTCGTATAGAGTATTTGCTAAAGTAAAGTCTGCTACAGCTGGATAAGAGTCACAAACATAGTGTTTTGTAGTGTCTTCGTCTCTAACTGCCGCTACTGGAATAACTATGTCTCCTACTTCAATGAAGTCTGCTAGTCCGCCGCACCAGCCTACGCCTACTACCGCTTTAGCTTTCTTCTTGTATGCAAGACCTAGTATCCACTCAGCATATATTCCTCCACCTGCTATAGCTATGGCAGACAGCTTGACTCCCCTATAGGTTCCAGTAAAAGCTTTCGCTATACGCCCACTTCCAGTGACATCAACTGGACTCTCTAGGTACTTGTGTAGCGTAGTAAAGCCTCCCCCAAGCCCTATAATAAAGTAGTCTCCAAGCAATCTTAAATCGCCGTCTTTAATCATTATTTCGAAAATCATTTTAAACCAGTAGTCAGATGCCTTAAATACCATTAAATCACCATATCATTAAACGTAGCTACTTTTAAAGCTCTTTACGAAAATGTTTGCCGAAATCTACTGTACATCAGTTTGCATTTTCTTCTTTACTCTAGGTAAGCTCTCTTAGCGGGACTTAAGAAATACTTCAATTACTCTAGTTCTTTTATTCTATTCTACCCATATGGTTTTAGTAAATAATGGTATATTAATTGGAATATAGGCGCACTGCTGAGATGAATTGTTCAAGGAGGTATTAAATAGAGTAACAATTTATCCACCTGATGGAGAGTTTCATGAATCTTCACGGCAGCTAGCTTAATGAAGACTTATCATGTAGGCTTTACTAAATGTACTGCTTCTGTTGGACAACATAGTGTATTTTACTCAATAGTCTTGCTGTGGCTAAATAGTGTCACTTCGCTTTTCTTAAGTAGCTCGTTTACAATTTTGCATCCAGCAATAGGAGTGCTCTCAACTCTATTAATTGCAAAAACAGACTATGAAATATTGGTGCTATATTTTAGAAGTAATTATCCTTTAGTATACTTGATTTACAGTATTGTGAAATCACAAGCATATTTACTGTTATGGTTTTATGTATCAAGATTCTATAGTATTCAAAAAGAAAGCAAAGATCTCTATAGCTCATGGAAAAATACTGTAAACTACCCTAAACGGTTTTTCTCTATATCACTTCTAGTGTTTCTTATTCTAGCAGTCATTAGGGTGATAATTTATGGTTAAGTCAGCTACTTTACGTAGAATAGTAATAAGCTCAGGCTTTATTCTACTGATAGCTATTTCCTGCACTACAGTAAATAGTCTTAAAGCACAAAATTTAGTGAAAGATTTTGCTCAAACTATAGCCTCTATACTCTTTTTTACTTCAGTCGCTCTTATGGCAGCAATACATAGAAAGTATCCAAGTAGACACGATAAGCCAGAAGACATAGGAGAACTTTTCTGTGAATGCCCGTACGCGCTCTGTAGACATCCACTTTACTTTCTACTTCTTCTTGCTTAACTGTCGATACCATTATTTATGACAAGCTTGTGGGGCTTCATAGTCTGGGTACTATTCTTGCCAGCTTGGATACTGTTCATTAAAGTAAAGGAAAAAGAGCTAATAGAGTACTGGGGCGAAAAATACATCAACTACATGAAGAAAACACCTATGTTAATACCGTTTCCTCGTATATTCAAAAACAGTAGTTCTTCGAAATCTTAACTGCTCTATCTGAATCAAAAGTTACTGGCACACAGTTTTACATTCTGGCATTAAGCTCTAAGTTAAACTTATAAGTTTAACTGAAGTGTTAAACTTGTGTCAGCTGTTGTAAAGGTTTATAAGAAAGGTATTATCGTGCTCCCAAAAAGTATTCGAGAGAAAGCTGGTATCAGAGAGGGAATGATGCTCGTTGCCCGAGTTAAAGACAGAGAAATTATTTTGTCTCCTTTAGACTTGTGGTGGAGAGTCTGGGGCTGCTGTAAAGGCAAAGGTAGTGCAGAAGATGTAGAGAGAGAATTGGATAAAGAGGAGAAAATATGGGAGGAGAAAAGAATAGGAAAGTAGTTGTAGATACTTATGCGCTCATGGCAATGGTTTTTGGAGAACTGTCTTCAAAAGCAGAGAATATTATGTGCTCAATATACAAAGGCGAAGTTACTGGAATAGTCCCAGAGACCGTTGCATACGAGTATACTATACAGTGGTATAAGGGGAGAATACCTGCCTTAAAGAATATTGATGAAGTTAAAGCATTTCTCAAGACCTATTTCATTGTCAGAAAACTGGAGTTTGAAGACTATATCAAAGCCGCGGAAATTAAGGTCATGGGAGATAAGCTTCTTGCAGAGTCAGGAGACGAGAACTTAATGCAGAGAAGACTTAGTCTAGTGGATTCTACTGTACTGACTGTAGCTCTCAGCGAAAAATGCCCCATTTTAACGGGAGATAGAGACCTAACTTATGTTGCTTTAAAACTAGGGCTACATGTGATATGGTGATTTAACTAACTACTTAGTTACTTAATATTAATGAATTAGCTGAGATAAATTATGGAGTAATTAAGCAATATAAAAAGCAAAATATCTTATGTAGTACTGTTGTTTCAGTAATACGAGAAAAATCTGCTTGATAGTTTCTTCTTGAGCAATACTACTATAGCTGCAGCTATTATTGCTATAGTTAAAGGAATTATTATTTGCCACATAGTTCTAGTAGGCGTGTAGTATTTTTCGTAAAGTCCGTGTTCTTCAGCAATTTCAATAGTAACAGTAACTGAGTAGACTTTGTTAGGCTCTAGTTCTTCAATAGTTGCTGGAAAACCTTCTTTATGAGACACAGAGAACCCTACTTTTATAACGCCGCTTTTTGTAGTATACTCTTCTGTAATTTTTTGGAGAATTATGTTTAGGGTGTAGAATATTAGGCGGTAAGATTTTGTTCCATATATCTTCCTCTCGACTTCTCTAAATATTTCTAGTTTTACTTCGGAGCCCTTTATCAGTATTACTGGGCTTGCATTAGATAGTGAATTATTTAATATTTTTACGGCGAAAATATAAGTTTTATCTATTGTTGCATTTATGGTAGTATGTCCTTGTTTAATATATTTTAAGTAAATATTAACTGAATAGCTTTGTTTACTTAAATTATTGATAGTAAACCATACTACTATAATATCTTCAGCAAGCTTTCCTTTATAAAATACATTTACTTTAACAGGTGTTGCATAAACTGGAGTTAAAGTTAACAACAATAAAGCTACCATTAGCACTTTTTCCATCAATATTACTTGATTTGCAGGTTAACTTATTTCTATAGTTTCGAAGAAATATTCGAAAGTATCGAAATTAAGGTAGCTTTATTATATACTAAGTGAATGTGCAAGAAAGTAAAGTTAGGTGAAACTACTCTCAAAGTATATTTAGTTTTACTTAAACGCGGTAGAGCAATGTCTATTTCTGAAATTCAGAAAGCTCTCGGTTTTAAAAGCCCCGGCACTGCTCATTATCACTTAGAACGTCTCGTTGAACTCAATTTAGCTAAGAAAGTACCTGGAGGATATCTTGCTAAACCTGTTTTACCTAGAAAAATTGCTGTAATGTATATTACTCTGGGGAAACTACTTATACCTAGGCATGTTCCTCATGCAGTATTCTTTACGGTCTTTTTGCTATCTTATTTGATAATAAATATCAATTCACTAGACCCATCTATTTTAGTTATATTAGTTATTCCGACTATACTGTACTGGCTTGATGTTTACCATGAAATTAAGTTCGCAGATTGAAAGTTGTTAATAAGGTAAACTATGGTTAAACTTATTACCTTATAAGTATTCTAGTTTACTGTGGGTAAAGTAGTTGCCTTCAAGAATGTGGATGAGGAACTTTATAGGAAGTTTAAGGCTATGGTTGCGTTAAAGGGTTTGACTTTAGGTGAAGCGCTTAATCAGGCTCTAAGTCTGTGGATCAAGGCTTCTGAGAATATTGATGTTGTAGAGTACTTGGAGATCAAAAAGGAAGCTGAAGCTAATAGAAGAGTTTACAGAGAGCTTGAAGACTATTTGATTAGAAACCACATGAATAAGTATGTAGCTATAGCCCGCGGAAAACTTTTAGGAATATTTGATAGTAGAGAAGAGGCGCTTAAAGCTATTAAAGAAGTAAAGCCTCGGCACGCGATAGTCACTAGAGTTGAGCCCAAGAAAATTAGGATAATTGAGCTCGGTATGTCTTTATTTGAGGTGGTTGAGTGAGAGAGCCTTATAGTACTGCCGAAGATCCTCCAGTGCCAGTACTAGTACTCAAAGTCTACTCTCCATACGACGATAAAAGCCTTACATTAACTTTTAAAGTAGATACAGGCTTTGCCGGAGGAATTCTAGTACCCTATGACATTTACTTAAAACTAGAGCTAATGTTAGCTGAAGAACCTTATCCTCTAGTAGGGCGGTTCGCTACAGGCAATACTATTAAGTTGTATAGAGCTTTCACTAAAATAGAATTAGAGAACAAGATTTTGTACGCGTATGTTTATTCATCGCCCTATATTAGGAAAAAGTTAGTTGGCCGCGAAATACTAAATAAGCTGAAGATTTTACTGGATGGTCCTCAGCAAGTGTTAGAAGTACTAAATAGTTCTCGTTAGCTGTATAGAGTATTTATGTTCATGGAAGTCAGCGTAGAACGCTGCTTGAGCTAGTGTAGTTTGCAGAGCTTTAATGATATTAACAGCATTTTTGCAGTATCTCTGTGCAGAATAAGAGGGACATTATAGTCTGCTGCAGCTCTTTTAAGCAAGTATGCTTTATCTCCATTGCCGAGTATTATTGCTACGTCTACTTCACGCCTCTTTAAGAGAACTAAGGCTTTGCTGAATGCTCCTTCATTTCTGTCCACTAAGTACACTTTGATTTTAGGTGGCACTATTTTAGCTAATTCTTTGGTAGCTGTGTCTTCCGAGTATATTAGTACTTTTTTGACAGGATACTTACTTGGCTCTGAAGCCAGCCAAGCTTTAATAAATGCTTCGTACAGGCTACGGCCACGTGCTGCTACTTCTCCGGTGGACCTCATGTTTACGTCTAGCTGTGGGTCTGCTCCAGTGAGCTGCATCCAAGAAAACTGGGGGTACTTGACTGCATAGTACTTAGGCTTAGCTACAGCTATGTCTCCCTCTATTTCCAGCTTATTCCCTAGCATTACTTTAACTGCTTCTTCAGCCAAGTTTACTGAAACAGATTTGCTTACAAAAGGCATTGAGCGCGAGGCTCTAACATTTGCTTCAATGACATATACTTCACCGTTCTTTACTAGAAACTGTATATTTATCGGTCCTCGGACTTTAAGCCTACGGCATATTTTCAGAGTATAGTCCAGTATTTTCGTGTAAGCCTCCCTGCTTAAAGTAACTGGAGGAATAACCATTGTCGCGTCTCCAGAATGTACTCCAGCGGGCTCGATGTGCTCTATAACAGCTCCAACTAGGACTTTTTCTCCGTCAGAAACGGCGTCTACTTCTACTTCAGCTGCGCCTTCAATGAACTTAGATACTACAACCGGGTGCTCAGGAGATATTTTAGCGGCTTCGTTCAAGTACTTAATTAACTCTTTTTCACTGTAGCATGTTTTCATAGCGGCTCCTCCTATCACATAGGAGGGACGAACTACGACAGGATAGCCTACTTTTCTCGCGAACTCTAGTACCTGTTCGAGGTCGCTGGCTTCGATCCAAGGAGGCTGCTTTATTTTGAGTTCTGCTAGAATTTTACTGAACTTTGATCTGTCTTCTGCTTCATCAATATTTACGGGGCTTGTTCCTAAAACAGAGACTCCGTTTTTGTATAGCTTCAATGCTATATTGTTTGGTGTCTGCCCTCCCATTGAGACTACAACTCCGTGAGGCTTTTCCTTCTCATATATATCTAGAACTCTCTCGAGAGTTACTTCCTCGAAGTAGAGTTTATCCGCTATATCCCAGTCTGTTGAAACAGTCTCGGGATTGCAGTTAACTACTATTACTTCTTTTACTCCATGCTTCCTTAAAGCCCATACCGCATTTACTGTAGCCCAGTCGAATTCAACTGATACTCCTATGCGGAAAGTGCTCGAGCCCAGCACTATGACCTTGCTTCTTTCGCCGAAGTCGACGTCGTCTACGCAGCCTCCATAGGTTACGTAAAGGTAATTTGCTTTAGCAGGCCACTCAGCAGCCAATGTATCTATTTTCTTCACTACAGGCACTACACCGAGTCTTTTCCTAAACTTTCTGACCTCGCTTTCACTGCAGCCAAGGCACTTAGCTATCTGTTTGTCGCTGAAACCCAGTCTCTTAGCTTCTCTAATAAGCTCTCTTAGTTCTCTTTCACTAAGCCCTCTTGCTTTCAGAAGCTTTTTCTTCATTTCAACAATATTCTTTATCTTATAGATAAACCACCTATCTACTCCAGTTACTTCACTTATAACGTCGACTGGCACCCCTAGCTCAAGTGCTCTAGCTGCAAGAAAAATCCACTCATCGTCTCTCTCCTTAAGCCTTTCTAAAAGCTCCCGTGGGTCCGTGTACTTGTCCTCATCGTTGCAGACTAGCCCTATTTTACCTATATCTAGCATTCTTATTGCTTTCTGCAGTGCTTCCTCGAAACACCTCCCTATAGCCATTACCTCGCCGACGCTCTTCATCTGCGTACATAGCCTTCTGTCAACTTTGCTAAATTTACTGAAATCCCATCTAGGTATTTTCACTACTACGTAGTCTAGTGAAGGCTCGAAAGCCGCTGTAGTCGCTCCAGTAACAGTGTTGATAAGCTCCGGGAGAGTGTATCCTAGTGCAAGCTTTGCTGCGATATAGGCTAAGGGATATCCTGAAGCCTTACTGGCTAGCGCTGAAGACCTGCTCATACGCGGGTTCATTTCAATAACATAGAAGTCTTCGCTAATCGGGCTCAAGGCAAACTGTATATTGCACTCACCTATGATACCTACTGCCCCCGCCGCTTTGATTGAGGCCTCTCTCATAGCGTAGTACTCTCTATTGCTGATTGTCTGCGAAGGTCCTACTACAATAGAGTCTCCTGTGTGAACACCCATAGGGTCTACGTTCTCTAAGCACACCGGGACTACGACATTGCCTTTACAGTCTCTAACTACCTCGTACTCTATTTCCTTCCACTTACCCAGGTACTTCTCTAGCAACACTTGTCTAATCATACTTTGTGCAAGACCCTTCGGGACACGTTCTCTGAGATCTTTCTCTGAGAAGAGTATAGAGGAGCCTCTTCCACCCAAGTTGTACGCTACTCTCATTATTAGAGGATAGCCTAGCTCTTCAGCAGCTTCCAAGGCTTCCTCAAGGGAAGAAACCGCTCTAGATGGAGGGACAGGAAGCCCGGCCTCGATCATTGTTTTGCGGAAAAGCTCTCTATTCGAAGCTCTCTCTATTGCCTCAATAGGTGTTCCTAGAACCTTGACATCGTATTTCGCTAAAACACCACGCTTATACAGCTCTACGCCGCAGTTTAGTGCCGCTTGTCCCCCGAAGCCCAAAAGTATTCCATCGGGCCTCTCCTTTTCTATCACTTTTTCTACGAAGAAAGATCTTACTGGAAGCAAGTACACTTTATCAGCTAGCCTAGGATCTGTCTGAATAGTAGCTATATTAGGGTTCACTAAGACTACTTTGATTCCCTCTTCTTTAAGGGCCTTAATTGCCTGTGAGCCGCTGTAGTCGAATTCCGCTGCTTCAGCTATTTTAATGGCGCCAGACCCCAGTAAGAGTACTTTACTTGGAAACTCCATACTTAACCACCATTTCAGCGAATAAGTCGAAAACCCAGGCAGTATCTAAGGGGCCGGGAGAGGCCTCCGGGTGGAACTGGACAGAGATAACGGGGAGCTTTTCGTGGCGCAGTCCTTCGATAGTCTTGTCGTCTGCGTTAATGAACCATACTTTAAGACCAGTTCCCTTCAGGCTCTTAGCGTCAACAGCATAGCCGTGGTTTTGGCTAGTAACGTAGCTTTTTCCTGTAGTCAAGTCAACACACGGCTTATTTAAGCCCCTGTGGCCGTACTTCAGCTTAAAAGTAGATGCTCCGAGAGCTAGTGCGATAAGCTGATTTCCCAAGCAGATACCTAGTATAGGCAATTTTTCATCAATAATGTCTCTTATAGTACTTACTGTTTCCTCGTAGAGAACAGGGTTGCCTGGCCCATTGCTTACAACTATTCCACACGGCTTAAACTCCATTATATCATGTAGCTGATAGTAGTAAGGAACTCTAACTACAGAAAACTTCCTCTTCAAAAGACATCTGACAATACTTAGTTTCACGCCGCAGTCTAAAACCACGACCGTGCCTCTAGAATCCTCGATTTCGTGGAAAACGGGCTCCTTAGGCGAAACTTCTTCCACAAAGCGCCTAGCACTATATTTCTCGGCTTTACAGAGCTTTCTGTAAAGCTCCGCTTCATTGACTTCCTCCTCTGAGACACTCAATATACCCATCATTACTCCATGCTCTCTCAGCTTCTGAACAAGCATCCGCGTATCAATTCCCTCTATACCTGGAATACCTTCTTCTTCAAGCCACTCAGGAAAACTCTTAACTGAAGCCCAGTGACTAGGAGTCTTACAGGCCTCGTGGACTATTACTCCAGTAACGTGTATTTGATGTGACTCAAAGAATAATGGAAGCTTGTAATAATCTACATGAGAATAGCTGGGAACACCATAATTCCCTATAAGCGGGTAAGTAAAACACAGAATCTGCCCTCTATAAGAGGGATCTGTTAACGACTCACAGTATCCAACCATTCCGGTAGTAAAGACCACTTCACCTATAGCCTCGCCGACAGCCCCGAAACCCTTGCCTCTGAAAACCGAGCCATCTTCGAGCACTAGTACTGCATGTAACCCCACGAAGCCTTCCTCAACAACGATTAGAAAATATATAAAATTTTCGCTTAAAATCTGGAGAATTTTCATGTAATTACTTAAATTAATTTTTACATGAGCCAGCTCGACATAATACTTACTGTTAACAGAACATTTTATGCCTTGGTGTAAAAATATTTCTTAAAGAAATTCATTTAATATTTTGTCGACTTTTTACTATGCTATCGATTACTATTGTAGCTGGGCACGCAGTTAAAGCTATTTACCATGGGAACACAGGCTGAAGTAGCCATAACTGATAAGCCTACCAGCTGAGCTACAATACATTCTGCCAGTATGCTTAATGTGGTTAAGTCTATTTTCATAACATTTCTTTTACCGAAGCGTCTCAGCCTCTTTCTCGAAATAAAGTATACTGTAGGTGAGTAGTAGACTAAGCCTATGAGAACAGAAGCAATTGTTCCACTCATATAGACTGCTAGATTAACGTTAAATTTTACTAGAGCCGCGTTAACGAGTCTATTCTATAGAATAGTTTATTTTTCTTCTTGTACCATATATATGTTACTGTCGAGGTGGTGGGAGTGAAACTGAAAGTGAAGAGACTTAATTTTTCGAGCGGTAAGCCTACAGTAGTTATCGACGATGAAACCGCTTCTAGCCTTGGAGTCAGGCCTCACGAGAGAGTTCTTCTCAGCTACAGAGGTAAAGAAGTGGTAGCTTTAGTGAGTGTTGCTTTGCAGATTCCTAGAGATCTTGTTTTAGTGAGCGACGAAGTGGTGAAAACTATTGGTGTTGAGGAAGAAGATATAGTTGAAGTCAAGCCTGCGCTGGCTCCCGAGTCTATTCGCTATATTAGAGACTATCTGCGTGGAGCTAAGCTCGGCTACAGAGAAATAAAAGCTATAGTGAAAGATATTGTTGAAGACAAAATAAGTGAAGTTGAGCTCACTGCGCTAGTGACAGCAGCTTACTTGAGGAAACTAAGTATCGATGAAGCATATTACTTCTCGCTGGCAATGGTCGAGACTGGAGAAAGACTAGAATTAAACAGAAAACCCATTTTAGATAAACATAGCATAGGTGGCGTACCGGGAGATAAGACTTCTTTAATAGCGGTTCCGATTATTGCTTCTTTAGGCTACACTATACCTAAGACTAGTTCAAGAGCTATAACTAGCCCAGCTGGTACCGCTGATAGAGCAGAGGTACTAATGCCTGTTACGCTCACGCTTGAGGAAATGAAAGAAGTAGTGCTGAAGACTAATGGCTGCCTTGTTTGGGGAGGAGCGCTCAGCATGGCTCCAGCAGACGACAAAATCATTAGAGTGGAGTATCCTCTCTCAATAGACCCCTTCTTAATACCCTCAATTATGGCTAAGAAGAAAGCAGTGGGCTCTACACACGTTATCATAGATATTCCGACAGGAAGAGGAGCTAAAGTGAAGACGATAGGCGAAGCACATGACTTAGCTAAGGAAATGATGGAAGTAGGCTCTAAGCTCGGAATGAAAGTAGCCTGCGCTATTACTTTCGGAGAACAGCCAATAGGCTACGCGGCTGGTCCAGCGCTTGAAGCAAGAGAAGCTCTATTAACGCTAATGGGTAGAGGACCAGTAGACCTCTTAGACAAAGCCACAAGCATAGCTGGAGCTCTTCTCGAAACAGTAGGAGTAGAGAACGGCAAACAAGTAGCACTCGAAGCAGTCCGTAAAGGAAAAGCTCTCTCAAAGTTAAGAGAAATAATTGAGGCGCAGGGAGGAGATCCTAATGTAACACCAGATGACATCGAAGTAGGAGAATACACGTATAAGCTTTACGCGGAGCGAGACGGAATAGTAGTTTGGATAAACAATAAGCTTATCGCAAATACAGCTAGGCTTGCTGGAGCGCCAAAAGATAAGGGAGCAGGAATACTGTTACATGCTAAACTAGGAGATACTGTAAGGAAAGGAGACCCTCTCCTTACAGTATACTCAGAGTACTCGACAAAACTACAGGCAGCAGAAAAGTTCCTTGAAGAAAACCCGCCAATAGGACTAGGAGTACCTGGAAAAGAAATGCTAATAGAATTAATACATGTGCCAAAACTTCATGAGAGACTACCAATAATAGAAAGGTAAAAGAAAATAAATTAAAAGTCTTTTTAAAATTTACTCATTTTAATTAAATAATTTTAAGACAATACTACATTAATGCTTATAGACCATTTTCTGTGTAAAATAGCATAAAGTATAATAGTACTAGGTTTTTGTAATTCAAATAAAATAGGATAGTCGCCTATTCTTATTCTATGGTATTTTTTAAATCCTTTAAGCTTCTTTATATCTAGTTGAGAAAAAAACATAATTCTTCAATATTTTTAATGTTTGCAAAATTCTATTCTTAATTTTACTATCTAGTTTATTTAGCTGTCTAAGCGCACGCTTTGTTAAAAATATACTATATCTATGCAATTTTCTCACTTCTTGACTACTTCTTCTAATGATATAAGCTCAAGTTTTCCTGATTTTTCTCATTTCCGTATTTTTTATTTCTTCTAATTCATCGGGCAAAGGCTCATCTAATCCTATCAATCGCTCTTCCAGCATCATTTCTATTCTTTTAAGTCTCTCGTTCACTTCCCTAATTTCCTTTAATAATTCTTCAAGTTTTACTGTGTGCATATTCTAAGGAAAGTAATATATTTGTCGGTAAATAAAGTTTTGCTAAATTGTTTAGTAGGGCAGTTCCCGAACCTTCTCCATTATTTCCTCTAGCGTTTTGCAGACTGCTTCAGCGTTTTTTAGTGGTACATCCGGCCCTATTTCTGCTTTGAACATTAGTCCTCCTTTCCTTGAGCCAAGTTCTCTTACAGCGTACTCGATGTGCTGCTTAATTTCCTCCGGTGTTGCGAAGGGAAGAAGATGCTGTCTATCGATATCTAGGTCTATGCATACTCTACCTTTACACTTCTTTTTAATATTCTTAATACCGTTTACTCTATCCTGTATGTTCAACACTGAGACTCCTGCCTCTATTAACTGGTCTACAACTTCCATAACGTGGCCATCTGTGTGGAGGTATACGTGTGCTCCATGAGATCTAACGTAGCCGAAAATCTTCTTGTATGCAGGGAAAATGTACTTTCTGAAGGTCTTAGGGCTTATAGGCATACGGTTCTGTAGCCCTAAGTCGTCTCCGAAGGTAACTACATCTACACCCATTTTAACAATACGCTTAACTATCTCCAGGTTATATTCCGTCAAGATATCTATGAGTTCCTGCAGCTCAGGAGGCTCCTTAATGAAATCCACCATGAGGTTAGCGAAGCCCCTCAAGTAGTAGAGCCGCTGGAAAAAGAAGCCGTGACCTACACCTACTACAGCAAGTGCTCCTCTCTCCTTAGTCCTCCTAACGCCCTCTTCAACCTTATCCCATGGAACAAAAGGTTCTCCTTCTACAGGCAAGCCTTTATCCGGGTCAGGAACTTTAAGTTCCTTCAGCTTACTCCAGTCTCTCAGAGGGTGCTCGACAACCTGGCCCTGCATACCGTCAGCAGAAAACTTCCAGACACAGCCCCACTCATCTACATAAATATTGCCTTTCCTCCTAATACCGAAGTCATTGAACTTAACAGACCCTTTCTTGAACCACGGAAAAAGCTTAGGATGACGCAGAAATATCTCCTCGAGTTTCTCGCGGTACTTAGCCCAAGTAGCTTGAAGAGCGTAAACGCCACAGGGAATAAACCAAGGCTCTCTAAACTCAATAGTCCTCAAATAGTTCTCTCTAATAAACTTAGGATCACTATACACAGCTAAACATTACTTAAGCAGATATATAACTACTTGAAGAGTTTAGGACTAAATAATGTATTAAAAATGCTATAAAATTTATTGAAAACGGGACACCTATATGCTCTACATTATTTTCAATGCTATAAGCGCATTTACAGCAACATAGAGTCCTACTAAGCTTATTAGTATAGCGTAAACTAATCTAAGTACATATGGTGGAGATTTTTTAGCCATTTTGGCTCCCAAGTATGATGCTATTAGTGTAGGTATTCCTATGCTGAGAAATAATGGTATGTTCATGAATCCATAGTATGTTAGTATGCTTGATCCTAGGCCTGCCGTAAATATCATTTCTGCACTCGATGTGCCCACAGCTATGTGTGTTGGGTAGCCTAGGCCCATGAATGCTGGCACGTAGTATATTCCTCCGCCGAAGCCGCAAATTCCTGTAGCGAAGCCCGCTAGAAACATTAGTGTAAAGAGCTTTGCTCCGTGTTCTAGGAGGCTCCCGACTTCTTCTACGCTTATAGCTTTCTTTAATTTAGCTTTCTTCTTTAAAGTATTGTAGAAAACATATATTCCTATGAATGTGCACGCGGTGCCGAAAATTACGCGGAGTACTAGTCGTGGAACGTATTTTGCTACTACATATGCTCCTAGAGCTACTCCTAGGCAGGCTGCCGCTGCTGCGACTACTAGACCCTTCTTGTAGACATATTTGTGTTTGTAGTGGACTATTACGCCGGGTATTGTTGTTAAAGCTATTACTGCTTGGTTTATGCAGTAGGCTTCTTTTATTGAGACTCCGAAGAAGTACATTATCATTGGTATTCTGAGGAAACATCCCCCGACTCCGAGCCATGTTGCAAGGAACCCGGGTATTAGTGCTGTTAGCAGTACGTAAATCCAGTAGAGTATGGGGTCCATAGAGATCATTTGAAACTTTTTTCAAATGAAGTATATAAACCTACCTCTCGCCGCCTAACGCTTATTTTCATTAGCTTGCTATAGTAATGGGTAGTTGGCTATGAAACTAAAGGATGTTCTCGAGAAAATGAATGCTCCCGAAGAAGTATTCGAGTTTTATAGTGAACAAGGTCGATTAAGTGAAAAAATTGAAGTTGTTTCAGATGAAGACGTAGAGTACCTTGTTTCAGTATTTAAGTGCTTAGCTAATCCTATTAGACTTAAGCTACTTCTTCTTTTACGTAAGCCTCACTGCGTCTGCGTATTATCTTACTTGACTAAACTCGACATCACTCTAGTTTCCCATCATTTAGCCAGACTGAAGGAATGCGGATTAGTTAAAGTTTCTTCTAGAGCCAGAATGAGAATATATGAAGCTGATGTGAATAAAATAAAGTATTTTATTGAAGTTTTTTCAAAGCTATTTAAATGCTAGTATCTTCTTACGCATCTATCAGATAAATTATTTTTTATGTTGACTTCTTCTATTTCAGTGTCGCTGTCTTCTATTCTGCCCTTTTTTCCTAAATTAAGTCTCATAAAGTTCCTGAATACCGATACGAAACCATTTTTAATCACTACTGTTGTATTTTCCTTTTCTCTAACTAAGTCTATTGCCTCATTCCACAAAGTTAATATTATCGAGCCTGTTTCATCGCCTACTAATGCTTCTGCTAGCCTGTGCTGAGCTCTATCAAACCTTGATATAACCTTTCTTTCTTCACCTACTCTCACTATCTTTACTCGAACATTTACGTTTCTAGCATATGGTTTTAGGTCTTTTATTTTTACTAAGTTGTCTTCCCCCATGCTACCACTTTGTATAACCTTTAGGGAAACTCTTGCTTATAAACTTATCTCTCTTATAAAGTATTTAATAGCAGTAAACTGTCTTTAAAGCAAAACATATTTAGTAAAAAATGTTAATGAAACTTTGAATAGGAATGTTTTACTGCTATCTTCGTCTGTTGCGTCTTCTCTGGAATCTGGGTCTGCCGGGTATTACTTGCTCAGATAAGTTGTTGTCCGTATTGACTTCTTCTATTTCGACGTCGCTGTCTTCTACTGTTCCTCTCCGCCCCAAGTTAAGGCGCATTGTGTTCCTGAATATCGATATGTAGCCGTTTCTGATTATAATCGTAGAGTCTTCTTTTTCTCTAATTAAGTCAATGTTGTCGTTCCAGAGAGTGAGTAAAATTACTCCAGTCTCGTCTCCTACAAGAGCTTCAGCTACCCTATGTTCAGATCCATCAAATCTAGATATTACGCTTCTCTCTTCTCCTACGCTCAATACTTTTACTCGAATATTTACATGCTTAGAATTAGGCATTAAGTCTCTTACTTTTATTAACTCGCTACTACCCATTCTACTTCATCTGCACCTGAAAGTGCAGTCTTCTAGTGCAGAAGCTTCCTTATTATATTTTCCCTAATACTGAAACAATTATTGTGCGAAAATAATATATTTAGGGTAGCTGTAGCCTTAGGCGAGCCGAGATTATGGCATGTAAAGCCTCTTGAATAAACAGTATTTATATTAGAGAAGCCCAGTTAAGAGACTTAAGCGATATTCTTGCCGTCTACAATTATAGCCTGAGAGAACTGGATGAAGAAGATCCTGTGTGGTTTCAGGCTTTACTTGAATCAAAGCCAAAGAACATAGTGCTCCTTGTAGCTGCTGTAGGCAGTAAAGTAGCAGGATTTCTCTTAGGATACTTGAATAAAAAGGAAAGCTATGTAGAGGCCTTGGCAGTGCACCCTCAGTACCGTGGACTAGGTCTAGGCTCTAGTCTCCTTAGAGCATTTGAAAATAAGGCTAAGAAAGCTGGAGCAGAGAAAGTAGAGCTTAGCGTAAAATCAGGCAATACGAGTGCACTAGGCTTTTATCTGAAACAAAAGTACAGTATTAAGGGCGTAGTACTGCTCTTATCACTAGACTTGAGTAAAGTAAAGTTTTCGCAGAACACAGAGTTTAAAGTAAAGTTAATTGACTCGAGTAAGGCATCAAAGCTACGTGCTAGAATTAAAGCTAAGCCTTCAGTCTGGTGGTCTCTTATAACGGAGGAAGCTGATTCACAGATATACAGTAGAATAAAAAACGAGAAGATACTAGCAGTCTACAAGAAGAGAAGATTTAAGGGATTAATGGAATTTGAGCCAGATACTATTACAGTAATAGACTACCTTGCCTTACCTTATCAGTGTCCAAAAGAAGCTCTAAGCGCTCTCCTCGAAGGCCTCAAAATATGTTCACATAAGTGGAGAATTAAAAGTATAGTAATTCCAGTAGACTCAACTAAAGAAGCTTTCATATCAACATTAATTAATGTTGGATTTAAAGTAACTGGAGTAGAATACAGGCTTATCAAAAGACTAAAGTAACTCTATTCTTTCAATTAGAGAACGCTACTTTCTTAAATATTTAATATTTCGAATAGTTTTCACTATATAATCCTTAATAAAGAAACAGAAATAAGCACTTATACTATTTTAGTAATTTCTTTGCACGTAGCTAGGCTATATGTTAGTAGAAATAAAAATATGAATAAATTTAATTAGATTAACTAGTATTACACTTGTTTTCTCTTCCTTACTAAAAGAACTACTGCAGCAATAGCTATTACAATAATTACTACTGGTATTGCTAGGACTTCGTATCTTAGTTTAGCGTATATTATCAGCGGCCTGTCTACTGTTGTTTCAGGGAATGTATAAAGTATCGCCTCTATTCCTGAAAACACTGTAGCAAGAACTGAAATGAATTTTCCGAGTAAGCTGAAACACTATATTTTAAACTTACTGGTCCCTGAAACTTGTGTAAGTAGAACAATGGCTACTATAAAACACTATAACAGATATGTATTATCTCTTAAAACTAGCTTTATTGATGATAAACTCAGTAAAAATTCTCATAGATTAACATATTTATTGCTTAACATGCTTTCAGTTTCTTGTTTAAGGGATTTATTTCCTAGAATGTATTATAGATAGAGGCCTATGGTTGGAAAGAATATAGCTGTCTTCGATATTGGTAAAACTAACAAGAAGTTCACTGTTTTTGACGAGGAGCTGAATGTCGCATACACTACTTCTACTAAAATAGAGGAAAAGAAAACTAACGGCATAATCTGTGACGATGTTGATGCAATTAATTCGTGGGTGCTTTCTGTACTAGATAGTGCTTTGAGCAGGTTTAACATAGGTTCGATTGTTTTCACGACTTTCGGTGCTACAGTAGTTCTTCTTGATGCTGAAGATAAGCTTGCATTCCCTGTTGTATCATATAATCAGGAAATAGAACCCGAGGTAAGGCAGAAGTTCTTCGAGGAATACGGTTCGCCTGAAGAACTTTACGTACGTACAGGAACTCCTCCTCTAGGCCAGTTGCTGAATGTTGGTCTTCAGCTTTACTGGATTAAAAACGAGTTCCCTGAAGTCTACGAGAAAACGAAGACTATTCTGTTTCTTCCAGAATACTTTTCATTTATTTTGAGTGGAGGTAAAGCTACTGAAATAACTTCAGTTGGCTGCCACACATATCTCTACGATATAGTAGATAAAGACTGGAGTATTGTAGCTAAAGGCCTAGATGTCCCGGAGAAATCTCCGCCTTTCTACAACGTCTGGGACTGTATTGGCAAATATAAGGGAGTTAAAGTCGCGGCAGGAATACATGACTCTAACGCGTCTCTCGTACCTTTCCTTCTCGCCGAGAAAAAGGAATTCGTGTTAGCTTCTACTGGAACATGGTGTGTTTTCATGTACCCTAGCGCAGAATATTCTCCAGCTAAAGAAGACGTTTATCGGGATATATTGTACTACATTGATGTTTATGGTAGACCCATTAAGTCGGCGAGATTTAAGTGTGGCTACGAATTCGAATACTACATTAACATTACTAGGAAAAGGTTTAACGTAGATCCTCTCAAAATACCTTTTGACGAGAAGCTTGCAGTTAAAATCATTAAGGAACAAACAGCTTATGTTGTGCCGACTCTCACTCCTGGTACTGGCCAGTTCCCTTGCTCTAAAGGTAGAATAGTAAAGGAAAAAGAGTTCTTCAGAGATCCTGCGACAGCATACCATGTGCTCAACTTGTCTTTGGCTGCGCAGACATACTTTGCTTTAAGTCTGCTTACTCGAGGCAAAAAGGGCTTAAGAATACTTGTTCAAGGAGGTTTCGCCAAGAATCCCCACTACTTAAGGTATTTAGCTACGCTAATGCCCTACAATACTATAGTGTACTACAAGTACACTGAAGCAACTAGCCTCGGAGCCGCACTCGTAGGCAAAGCTGCTCTGGAGGATAAGAGCTTAAAAGACCTCGATGTAGAACTGCCTCAGCTTGAAAGTATTGAAGTAAAGAGACTTAGTATTGACGATAAGTATGTTGAAGAATACTTAGAGAGCTTTAAGGAATTATGTGAAAAGAACTCAATCTAAAACTGTTACTCTCAGGCCCGCTTTTTCAAGTACTAAAAAGTGTTTATCTTTTGTAATCAATTCTTCTCCGTATGTTAATGCTGTAGCCGCTATTATTAGGTCTGCATCTGGTATTAATTTGCCTTCTTTCTTTAGAAAATTATATAATTCACAATATTTTAAAATAATTTCATTATCCAAATAATATATATCAAATATTTCCTCTAAAAGTTTTTTAGTTTTTTCTCTTTTACTAGACTTAACTCCCCTTAATACCTCAATTAAAGTTAAAACAGAAATACTGCCTTCTGCAAATCTATTCCTACGTATCATTTCTATTACTATACTTGTATCGTAAATCATGTTCGAAGCTTAAAGTTCTCTCTAAACTTTTTACTCTCTATTTCAATGTTTCTTAAGTCTTCTTCGTCAAGTAGCTTGACGAGCTCTTGAAATGCCTTCTTTTTCCTGTATATGCGGGAGTCATTATATAGTTTCATAAGGTATTCTCCCCAGCTCTCCTTACCTTTATCTTTCTCCAAGACTCTTTTTACTTCTACAGGAATAGATATTGTAGAATACTTTCTCATAACTAGGTAATTAAGTAATTACATAATTATATTCTTTTTTGTCGGAGTTTTCGACTCTAATGGACGCTAATATAAGCAGTATCGAGATAAAATGCTGTGATAAAATGAGTCAAGAGATTTTAGAGAAGGCTATTAGTTTTGCTGATGCTGAAGATGCTTTAGTTTACAGAAACTATTTTGTTGTACTCACTGTTTTCAGCTGTATATCAGCTCTTCTTGCTATCATCGATGATCACCGTATACACTACCACAATACTATATAAAGTCGACAAACTCGCTGAAACATCTCCTCTTTATGGATTAACTTTCATAGCTTTATTCGTAGTGCTTGTACTCAGCTTCACATGGTATCTGCGTTTTATGAGTAGAAGACTAAGCTTGCCTTCACAGCTTGTAAAGATAAGTGAAGAAACAGTACAAATAAACTTGATGTTATTAAGCTGCTTTCTCGCTGAACTATGTGCAATACTCGCCGCTCTAAATATATGCGGCTATAAAGTAAGATTATCTTGGCTAACATTAATTACCGTCGCAATTACTGTACCTGTTGTAGCTAGTGTTTCAGCAGCATTGGCCCTTCCTGCTGGAAAAGAAGGATTTGCTTTAGTTGCCTCATATCTTATTCTCCTCTATGCTCTACTGGTATCAGCGTCAGCAGGTGGTTACTATTGGTTCACGAGAAAAAGACTCCAAGAGACTTGAAGAAACTGCTTATGCATCCTATTAGGCTAGCGTTACTAGTAATACTGGCTGCAGCTGATGTGCCGGTAACTCTTAGCCAGCTAGAGAAAATACTCGGTGTACCTAGGCAGACTATACCATAGCCATTTGAAAACAATGATTAAGATAGAAATAGTCTCTAAGAAATGGATTACTGCCGATAGGCCTAGAGTAGCTTACTACATCAACGAGAAGCATATAAACGAGCTACTGGCTACTCTAAAGTACATTAGAAGTAACATAGACAGCCTAGAGAAAATGTTGAGCGCTAAGTTTAATAGCAGGCGACCGTAGCTCAAGAGCTATGCACTCATGGAGAACTCACAGCAAAGAGCTATTTGAAGGACTTAATGGAAGGCATTCTCCCAGACTAGAAAGACTAGTGCAAATGCTAGATAAACGCGCTAGAGTACTTGACATAGGGTGTGGGTCAGGACGAAACACGCTTTTCCTAAGGAAAATGAATTTTCATGTAGTCGCGCTGGATATAGCTTCGATACCCCTGCTCAATCTTTCAATAGAATGTGACAAAATTATGGCAACAGCTGACTTAACTCTACCCTTTAGAGAAAACTCTTTCGATGCAGTTGTAGACTCCTACACCTTCACTTTCATTAAAAACCACAGACTCTACGTAGGCGAGCTATACAGAATACTTAAACCGAGAGGACTTCTCCTCCTAGAATTCGATGAAGAGCCGCACATCGTTCCTCACAGCGAACTCAAGCACACTCTCTACAAAGTATTCGCAAAAGCATTTAAAGTTATTGAAATACATGAAATATATCACGCATGGGGACGTATTTTCGACGAAACTAAAAGAGATGTTCCTGCACTATCAGCTATACTGCAACCTAAGTGACTAAGAAACAGTTTTACAGTACTCTCAAATAACCTTCATCAACTAATACATTTTCTGTGTAAATTAGTGAGCGAGCTTACTAGACTCATAGTGATAGCTATTTAAGAATCATAGTCAGTATTGCTTCAACAATAGTCTCTACAGTACTCCACTCATCTTATATTTCTCGAAAACTTTACTCTGCGTTAAAGAAGTATTTTATAGAACAAACTATTAGGATACCATAAGGGTAAAAGTGCTATTATCACTAGCAATACTGGGTTCATAAAAATGTAGAGCATAAATTTACAGGAAGTATCTTTTACATTCTTCACCTTCATTAGCCAGATTCCTCGTTTCGCACTAAGTTACTGTAAATACGGCTATTAAGATAAGTATAAACTCTAAAAGATGGTTCAACTTAGCAGTTCTTTTAAACCACTTTGAGTAGTTAGGAGACTTAATGCGTTTAGGAAATACTTCGAGGTCTAAATACTCTAAGGTAGCGTAGTATATTAAAACTAATAAAATAATTATACGATTTCTGGTAAAAAGTGAAAAGAATAAAAGAATAGAGCAGAAGCATTGAAGCTTGATTACTAAAGGAGCAGTTTTAAATTCCTTTATTACTAAAAGACTATTCCTTATTTTTGAAATAATATTTTTCATTTTCATCACCCTTAATCTACGTGTAGAACAGATTAAAGTATCTCTTCACCGACTACAAGATACAGTTAAGGGCCGCACTTGCATGATTAATATAACCTGCACACGGAGAACTTGCTTTAAACGTCAAATATATCTCAGTAGATACCCTTGCTGCCGCAATTACCTTTTCTGCTATGATTCCTACTTTAGCTAAGTATGGTCCTTCTATTTCAATTGCTACAACAGATGCGACTAAAATGACCCACTCTCCGCACTCCCATCCGGTAAATCCTGCCTCTTTATAGCAGTTATCGACACAAACCTGAAAACTTGAGTCTGAGCAGAGTTTCACAGGCCAGCATTGATTGGGAGGAGCTTCAGAGTGAGGCTCTATTGTAGGATACGTTACAGCTAATTGTGAAATCCATGTGCTCACTAGTGCCAATATTATGAGTATAGATACTACATTGTATTTAGTGATTTTCATCCGCATCACTATTGTTCTAGAACAAATGAGATATTTAATTTTTTATTTAAGTAAATCAACATTAGGTAGAATTAAATAGATAGATTAAATAAATAGGTTAAGAATTTTAGAGTAAATATATAGGGCTTATTAAATTGAATTTTGCTGAAATACTATTTAGTTATGGAGTTTAAGAGAAGGCTGATTCTTTTAGTATGTTTTTAGCTGATTGAAGGAGTTTTCTCGCTCCTCCTCTTATTAAGCCTATGTCGCTTCCAATGTTGATGAATCTGTATCCTAGCTCGAGGTGTTCTTTAAGCTGTTCTATTGATGAGGCTATGCCTGGACATACTTTTGTATTTTCGTGGGCTTCAGCTATTTTCTCTATGGCGGCTTTTACTTCGGGATGTTGTGGGTTCCCTAGATAACCTAGTGAAACAGATAAATCCATTGGCCCGACGAAAGTGGCGTCTACTCCTTTAACTGATAGTATTTCATTGATATTCTGTACTGCTTTAGCTGTTTCTATTTGAACAATAACTGCTACTTCAAAATTAGCTTTCTCTAAGTATTCTTTAGTCTTAAGGCCGTACAGTGAGGCTCTTAGAGGCCCGCATCCTCTAATTCCTTCAGGTGGGTATTTGCATGCTTTTACGGCTTCTTCTGCTTCTTTACGGCTATTTATCCACGGGACGATAATATTGAATACTCCTAAGTCGAGTACTCTTTTTATTATAACGAAGTCGTTCCAAGGAACTCTGACTACTGGTACTGTATTTGTTCCTGCTACTGCCTGTAAAATGAGCTTCACGTCGGTTAGCTCTAAGGGAGCATGCTCCATATCTATGAAAAGCCAGTCAAAACCAATATGGGCTAAAGCTTCAGCTACTTCAGGGCAAGGAATAGTTACAGCTACACCTAGGGCTACATCCTTGTTTCTGAATTTGTCCTTAAGAGGATTGCGGATTTCCTGCACAGTGACTATTATCAAGTGTAGCATTTATTAAACTATTTAAGGACAACTAGGGTTTTCGGCAAGAAAATAAATAATTTATTAGCCTGGTTAGATGAAAATTGGTGGCTTGAAATTCCAAAAGTAAATAAAGATTACCTTGAAATGCACATAAGAGAGATAAATGATGCTGCTCAAATAATTCGTGAAATTACCAATAAAGATTTCGGTAAGCTAAGTATTTATGAAAAAATTTCTTTAAGATATCTTATAATCCAGCTTGTTGAAGCAGCCGCTGCTATCTGTATACATATTTTAGCAAATATTTTTAGTGAAAAAGCAATAGGATACCCTGACTGCTTTAGCAGACTTGGCTTAAAAGGCGTTATTCCTGAGAACTAGCTCGTAGACTAGTCTTAGCTGCTAGATTAAGAAATTTGCTTATACATAGGTACTGAGAGATAATAGATGAGAAAGTCTACGAGAGCTCTAAGAAAGGTTTAAAAGACTTTGAAGAATATATCCTATATTAGAAAATTTATTGAAAAACATGATACCTGTGTTTAAGTACTATGAATTAAGGAAGGAAGAAAAGGAGTTCATACTTGAGAGACTTAAAGAAAAGCTTCTCAGCGAAGAAGAAATAGTATTTGCGTATGTTCACGGAGGTTTTCTTGAAAGAAGCTTCTTTAGAGATATCGATGTAGCAATATGGATTAAGTCTATTGAAAAAGCTTTCTACTATACTGTCGACTACTCGGCTAAGCTGGAGCTAGAAATAGGCTTTCCAGTAGACATTCATGTTTTAAATGAAGCTCCTCTATCATTCAAGTATCATGTTTTCACTAGAGGAAAACTGCTGTTTTCTAGAGACGAGTACTTGAGAGCTCTTGCTGTCGACACTACTATTAGAGAATATCTTGACTTTAAGCTATTAGAAAAACTTGTCTTAAAGGAATCTACTTAAGTCCATAGATCTCGACAGGGTTTTCATAGAACAGCATTTTAGCGACTTCTACTGCCTCATTTAAGCCGCTTATCCTCCTCTCTTCTACTAGTTTAGTTAATACCTCAGCGATATTTTCTTCAGCTATTCTTAAGTGACTTACAATTTTTCTCGAGAGAGTAGACTGTGTAGTCGCCGCCGAAAGCTATTATCTTATTGACTGGAACAATATCAAAGTACTCTAGGAGCCCTGATACAGTCATATGTGAGGAAACTATGTGACTCCAGCATAAATTCAAGTACACGTTGTGGTAGTTTTTGGCTATAAAGGCAGTGTCACGTACCCAAGGCATGCCCATATGATATAAATCGAACTTCGTCTCAAGGTACTTTTGGAATAAAGGTATGTTGTGTCTTGGGTCTAGTTGCCTGAAATCATCACATAGTTCGCTCCACTGAGGTAAGACATATCTTGCTCTACATTTTTCTACAAGAATTTTATCATATATTCTAGGCTTTTTTCCTCCTTCATTTTATTAGAAATTTCTTTATAGTTGCTCCAGTTACTTCATCATAGCCATACACCTCTTTCAACGCTATTTTAAGCGCTCTATAGTAAGTGCCATACTTTATATACTTAATGTAAGGCTCAATTACTTTAAAGCGCTCTTCTAAAGATATAGAAGTATTTCTCAGAAAATGTATTAGCTTTCATCTTTCTCGAGCAGATATACCCCATGGACGACAGCCAGCTGAAATTAAGTCGTTTACAGAATAGTGTGAGAAAAGGAAGCATACATCGGGTTTAAGTGAAAGCCTGACTTTTTCGGTGCTAAGTGCTCGTGGGCACCTACTGTGGGTAATGCTCTAATCTCTCTTAGAAGACTTTCATATATACTCATGTTTAATTAATCGGTTTAATATTTAAATAACTAATCTTCTCTGTAAGCAGTTTAGTAAACTACATTCAGTTTATGTCACAAAAGATAGTCTGATTTTGCTGACATTTAATTACAATTTAATGATAATCAAAGTCTATGATATTATACTACAACAATAGGTATTCTTGCCTTAATTCTTTCTTCATTTAAAGTATCTAGCGGTATAGAGTAAAGATAAGATACTTTTTTTAAGTCTCCTGTTTCTACGAGAAGCTTTAGGGCTGTTTTTAGTGGTTCTGGCCTTGATTCAATATACTTCCAGTCAGCCATACGTCTACGAAACTCACGAGCCTTCTCAAGCTCTTCTTCAAGCTCCTTAATCCTTTTTTCAAAGAGCTTCCAGTTTATAGTGAGCCCAGTTTCTTCAACTACTTTCTTAAAATACTTTAATTCCTCAGAGTCCATATTCTCTTAGCCTTTTTTCTGAGAAAAATATATGTGTATCTTCTATAAATTCTTTAACCTTTCTTCTGAACAGATTACCTTTATATAGTTTAGCTAAAAGCATTAAAGAATCATAGACTCTCACTCCTTTAACTTCATTTATCACCTCTACTGCTAGTCTGGGTGAAGCATTATCCGTTAGCAGAGGTTTCTCTAGATACTTGGCTAAAGCTAAAGCGTATGCTTCCGGAGGATCTATTGAAGGAAGAGATGGATGAGAGTTTATCAAATCGTAGATCTTTAAAGCGAGGATATCTACTTGACTTATTCGCGGAGCAAGGAGAATCCGCTTCTCAGCCATAAGTCTTGCTATAAAGCTTCGTGCTGACTCACTTCTCACTTCAGTATATATAATAGATGGTATGATTAGTTTTGAGAAAATATTAAATATATCGTTTTTCTGTCTGAATTTAGCCCAGTTTATTAGAAAACATGTATCTACTATAGCTAACTCCACTAAATCACCGTGAGCGGTATTTTTGCTTTAATTCTTTCCTCGTTAAGCAAGTCAACAGGTATTCCTGTCATTGTAGCAGAATACCATAGATCTCCTGTTTCTACGAGAAGCTTTAGGGCTGTTTTTAGTGGTTCTGGCCTTGATTCAATATACTTCCAGTCAGCCATACGTCTACGAAACTCACGAGCCTTCTCAAGCTCTTTCAAATACTCTTCTATCTTCACGTCTTTAATTAAGCATTATGAACTAAATATTTCTGTCTGGCTACACTACACTTTTTCCTTCACACTTGTAGGGTATATTGAGTAGTTTAGCTATTGTTGGAATTACATCAATTATCTCTGCTTCTTCAATGATAGTTCCTCTTAAATGTCCCTCAAGTCCTTCTCCAGACACTATGAATGTTATTCTCCTAGGTCCGCCGCTGTACTTTACTGTTTTCTTATTTTCCTTAAAATCCCATATGTAGCAGTCATATGGCTCTATGTGGTCGTAGACAAAGTTCGCTGTTCTTGCTCCTTTCATATAGCAGACTTCACATCCAAGATGATAACCGTGGTCTGACGCTATTACGAATACTGTATCTTTCCAGTAGCCTTCGCATTTAAGTAGCTTAACTATTTCTCCTAGCAGTTTATCTAAGTAGAGCATGTAGGCGTGTTTAGAAGATTTAGGGTGAGCATTTTTCTCTTGATATGATGGACAGAAGAGTACTTGGTCGTTTGTCGGGAAATAAACGCATACTATGTCCCAGTCAGAATGATCTTTGAGATAGGGTTCCACGAAATCTCTCCACATTATGTCATCAGGGTAGTATGGTGGCAAGCTAATCATGTAGCCTGGCACATAAAGGTATCCTTTTGTACCCCAAGGGAGTGTGAAAAAAGTAGCTACTTTAGCTTTCTCATAATTATTTGCTACATATTCGAAGAAACCTACATCTACTTTAGTATTATATGTTCCTGTAGACAAGTATTTCAGACCATACCCCGTTTTGCAGACTCCTCTATTCCATGGTCTCTTGATCCATATCCCTGTTTTTATTAGTTCAGAGAAATTAGGTATTAGTCCTCTCTCATGGTAGTCTAAGACATTTACAGGAGGAATTTTCTTTTCTTCGTCGACGTATATTCCTTCAGCCCAGTGTCCTGGAAACTGGTCTATAATAAGGTAAAAAAGCCTCTTTTCTAGCATTTACTCGCCGCTTTTTCTTCTTGACTCAGCTATAAATGAGTTTTAGTGTAAGAAACTTTCTGCTAACGTTTGTTATATATACTTTCTGAAAGAAAATGCTACATGAGCCACAGAGGAATAAGGCTAGCTAGATTTATGCATGAAAGCGTAGATGAGATCTTCTACTGCTGGATAAGGAGACGTGGAGGAGAAGACTTTGGCGAAGAATTTATTCTCGATAAGGCTTCACGGTACTGGCTTTTCGACTATCGTGAAAAACAGTACACAGTGTTCACTAAAGCTGCGTACATTAAGCCCAAGGAAGTAGTCACAGTATCTCTCCGATCTAAAGACACTTTCCCCTACGGAGTCTTCGACCTCACTGTAAAGCTCCCACCCTGGCCTAAAGGACCGACACTCTGGTTTGGCTTCGAAATAGAAGACTTGTTCGGAGGAGGAGTAATACATTACAGATTTGTGCCGGGAACGCCTGGAAGCTTAGCTGCGTGCGCTGGAGCATTTCCTGAGCCAGTCTGCGTAGAGCTACCCGGATTTCCCCTAGACTATGCTGAGAAAAGACACGTGTACTCTATACACGTATACAGGTCTATGGCAGTCTGGCTAATAGACGGGAAAATACGAGGCATAATACTCTACCCAGAACACAACTTAGGTAAACATGTGATTACAAACAAGCCTCCCTACGCGGTAGCACTAGCTCCAGTAAAGCCGTCAACACATCTCTCTATACTGCTAGACATCGATGGATGCCCTGAAGGAGAATACGTTTGGGAAGACCTACATCCATGGAACCTAAGAGTTCTTCCAGGAAACCCTGAGCCAAAGTTTGCTTTAAAGTTCTGTAAATATGGCTCAGATGAAACATTAGCGGGAAGCACTATAGAAAGCGAAATAATAAGCCATCCAGTACCCGCCTACGACTTAAAGAATAAAACAGTACTCTTCAAGGCAAGTGCTCCTGGAACACTCCGCATCGAAATATACACTCTATCAGGAACATGGGAAGAATACGATACTGTTAGTGTACTCGGGAATAAGTTACTTAAAGAGAAAGTAAATCATGAAGCCCTATTAGCGAGGATCATATATAAGCCGTCTAAAACTCCAGCACATATATATGTAGCAGAATATTTAGCAGTATAAATTTCTATTGTTTTATGCTATTTGTTGAATAATTTTTTGTACAGCTTCCTTATGTAAAGGTGTTTGCCAAGCTATTTTATTTCCTACACCTAGTTCCGGGTTTTTAGGCGGTGGTGCTCCTATCCACCCTTCGCTATAGCTTCTGTCATGAAGATCTACTATTAAGTTTAGTTTTTCGAGCTTTAAATAAAGCTGATAATCGTTAAGTAGTAGGTCGGGATCCTCTAATCCCTCGATCAGTAGAGTTTTTCCGTGTTCTTTTACTATTTTAGCAATCTCTGTTTCTAAGCCTCTTTCCACTATAAGCCACTTAATGAGATTTTCTACACTCCAGTCTCTAATATAGTATTGTTTTAGTATACGAGGATTTCCTCCAGTAATTCTCCATACTTGACTGTAGTCCGGCTTTGGCTCTGGTAGCTGGTCATAAAGTTCTTTTAGTCCAGTGAAACTTAAATTCCATATCTCTTTTATATCAGCCCACCCATGTCTAGCTACTTCTTTTCGAGAAATTCCCTCCGATGTTGTGAGAATAATTAGTATTCTTTTACGTAAGTCAGGAGGATACTCAAGCAAATTTAAAGCCTTTTTAATATATATGGCTGCGTTATCTAAACCTACTGCTTGAAAGACTTCATCCACAATAATTACTAAGTTTTCACTCTTTACTTTAGAAAGAATCTTTGATACTACAGCTATTGCTGCATATGCTAATGTTTTCCCTAAAGGCCCCATAACGGCCTCTGAAAGCGAAACTAATGCTTCTTTTAATTCTGGCGAAGCTAATATTGCTCTATCTATATTTTCCTCTAAAGTATCCACATAAACTACCTCTATACCTTCTTCTTTCAACAATAATACCAGCTGCTTAAGCAATGCTGTTTTACCGCATCCTTCGGGCCCAAATACTACTACTGGAAAGGCATGCCCCCTGCGAGCAAGATTCAGTAATTTCTTCAATTCTTCAATTCTATTAGAAAAAGTGACTACTGTTCTAGGCGCAAAGATAAGCTTAATTCTTTTAAATTCCGCGGAAACCATAACACTTACTTTAGCTACACAACTTATTTATTTCTATCTATACTTGAATAAAATTAAGCTAATGTTTGCTTATAAAAACCTATATTTAATACACTTTGCTTGACATTAACTTATTTAAATAAAATAAATTGTAAGATTTTGCTCATTAAAGTTGTGACTGGAATATAAGGTAGTTAGACGCAAGAAATAAATTTTGTTTTTCACAGCTAGCTGTGTTATATATAGTACTTACTACTGGTCAATGTAACTTAAAATGTATTTACTGTGGTGGAAGTTTTCCGCCTGAAGTAGTTCCTTGGGAGATAAAGTATTCTTTGAGAGACCTCATTAAGTTTATTGAAGAAGACCCAGATCCCATTATTGCTTTCTATGGAGGCGAGCCACTCTTAAATCATGTCTTTATAGAGAAAGTAATGGATTCTATTGGCTGGGCGAAATACGTTATTCAGACTAACGCTACTCTCGTACATAGGCTTCACGAGAAATATTGGAGACGTTTTGACGCAGTATTGCTTTCAATTGACGGAGTTAAAGAAGTTACAGACTACTATAGAGGCAGGGGTATTTACGACAAAGTATTAGCCGCAGCTAAGTGGTTGAGGAAAATAGGCTTTAAGGGAGACTTAATTGCCAGAATGGCTGTAAGTGAAGAAAGCGATATTTACCGAGATGTAATGCATCTTCTTTCACTAAAGCTGTTCGATCACGTGCACTGGCAGCTTGACGTAATTTGGAGCAATAGGTGGCGAAACTTCGATAAATGGCTCTATTCAACATATATGCCTGGCTTAGCTAAGCTAATAGAGTACTGGACTAGTGAAATAGAGAAGGGAACCGTGCCTGGAATAGCGCCGTTTAAAGCAATAGCTTATGCTATTCTAACAAAAACTCCTCTCGAGAAACCTCCATGTGGAGCCGGCGTTTCAGCTTATGCTATCTCTACAGATGGGAGAATATTAGCCTGCCCTATAGCAGTATACGAGAAGTGGGCTGAAGCAGGCCATATTTCCCGCGATACACCTCGAACCCTTAAAAAGTATTATATAGGACCCCCTTGCACCCAGTGCTCTTATTTAGATTACTGTGGAGGACGATGTCTCTATGCACACGTAGAGAGACTTTGGGGAGAAAAAGGCTTTAGAAAAGTCTGTAGCACAACAATGTACTTAATAGACCTCTTAAAGAAAGCATGTATTAAAATTGCTGAGTCTCTGAAAGCAGGCGTTGTTTCATTGAACGATATTAAGTATCCTCCATTCAATAATACAGTCGAAATAGTACCTTGAGCGCCTACGCTAGCTTTCGGCTCTCTTTTTACGTCTCCATATAAAGTGGCAGCAGTCGTCTCCTTTCATTAAAATTTTAGGACGTATAAGCTCTATATCCGGGCTAAATCCTTCTGTTGCAGCATCGTCTCCTCTACATATTAGCTTATAGCCTATATTCGTGGCGTTTAGTTTTCTAAATACCTCTGCGTGAATACATTTGTAGACTTTAACTTCTAAAACATCTTTATCTTTTCTAACAATTTCATATTCATGTGCTTCATTACTAAAGAATCTTAAAAAAAATTCCGCACTTTTATCTTTAATAGCTTTAGACTTTTCTCTCCACTCTTCTCTTACG
This sequence comes from uncultured Thermoprotei archaeon, assembly GCA_965367815.1. Classification (GTDB taxonomy): domain Archaea; phylum Thermoproteota; class Thermoprotei; order Thermofilales; family B15-G2; genus B15-G2. Next base: position 70,100 of record CBDUKN010000003.1, on the reverse strand, counting down.
GTAAAGCCAGTCCGATAACATATCTAAAGCCTCTTCGTCATAAAGCATTACTAGAATATGACCCATAACCGCCATTAAAGTGTCGCGGTAAATTCTTAATTCTTTACCCGAGATACTCTCACCATTCAATTATTTTCAATACAAAATAAAGTAATATTCTTCGACTAGAAAAGGAATTTAGGGGTTTCCTTTAAGCAACAAATAAATTAATTAGAGAAAAAAGAATGTCTACTGGGGAACCTCTTGGAGAAAAAAGTAAATAAAATTCTAGAAAAGTTCCGTAGAGAAGAAGAGGAGTTTAGGGAGATTAGGCGTAAGTATGCTGACTGGAATTTTATTGAAAAACAGCCACCTAGAATAAAAGCAGCACTAAAATACTACATAGAAACAGGAGACCTCTACGTAGCCTCGAGAATAGCTGGAGTAACTGTAGGAAAAATGAATGAGCTAAGAAGAAAAGCCGGGATACCAAATGTCGCTTAAACTAGCTATATCTGACACCTGTTTTATTATCGACTGGGCCTACTATCGTAGAAGAAGTATCCTTACAGAAATCTTCAAAACTATACTAGTACCAGAACAAGTATTAGCTGAGATAGAAGACGAGAAGAGTATTTCATGGGTTTCTGCGCAGCTAGCTAAAGGAAACATGTTACTGTTTACTCCTTCCCCCCTCGACTTAAGAAAAGCTGAAGAACTCGTATTGAAGATATCCTCGAAGCCTTTTTTAAGGAAAGTAGACTTGCCTGAGGCTATTTGCTTAGTAGTGGGGCAGAGGCTTAATGCTATAGTTTTAACGGAAAATAGAGGAGCTTTACTAGCTACAAGAACACTAAGTGAACTGAAAAACGTAGTAGTGTGGAGAGCTCTTGAAGTACTAACTGAAGCAATTATTAGAAAAACAATTAAGGTGAAAAAGAGAGAAGATGTTGAAAGAGTATTTAGAGAGTATGAAAACGACACAAAGCATATTTTCCCCCGCTCTGATCTAAAATACGCTATCGATAAGGTGATTAAATGTCTGAAGCTGAAGTAAAAGACTATGAAAAAGAACTACTTGAAAAAATCCGTAGAGAAGAAGAGGAGTTTAGGGAGATTAGGCGTAAGTATGCTGACTGGAATTTTATTGAAAAACAGCCACCTAGAATAAAAGCAGCACTAAAATACTACATAGAAACAGGAGATATTAGGAGAGCTTGTAAAATAGCTAAAATAAGCATATCGGTTTTCAGAAAGTTATTAAGAGAAGCAAATATTCCCGTAATAGTCTAGAAAGTTGAGTACAGCTTATAGATACCGAATTCTCTGTGCCCTAGTATCTCGGCTTTAGTGAGCTCTCCGTTTACGACTCTTACTAGCTTCTCGAATATTTCTTCTCCTACCTCGCTAATAGTCTTCTCTCCTAGCACAATACTTCCAGCATTAATATCAATATTCTCTTTCATTTTCTCGTATGTCCAGGGATTCCCTGTTACTTTAATTACTGGTGCTATAGGGTTTCCTGTCGGAGTACCTAAGCCAGTTGTAAAGAGTATTAACTGAGCTCCACCTGCAACCATTCCTGTAATCGATTCAATATCTTGGCCAGGTGTATGCATGAAGTAAAGTCCTTTATCTTCTAGAGCTTCAGCATAGTCTAGAACACCTTTCAGAGGCCTGGTTCCAGCCTTATATATAGCTCCGAGAGATTTTTCTTCGATTGTAGTAATTCCGCCTTCAATATTTCCGCGAGTCGGCTGCCCTCCCCTAATATCGACTCCAATGCTTTTCGCCTTCTCTTCAACTCCTTTAACAACATTCAGCAGCTTATCAGCTACCTCCTTGCTGACTGCTCTCTTAGCTAAAATATGCTCAGCTCCTATTAGCTCACTTGTTTCAGAGAAAATTACTGTAGCTCCTAAATCAATTAACTTGTCGGCAACATATCCTACTGCTGGATTAGCGGCTATTGCTGATGTCCAGTCAGAACCACCACACTCTATACCCACAGTAAGCTCTGAAATATCAGTCTTCTCTCTTTTCAGCGAATCAGCATATTCTATAAAGTCTCTTAGTATTCTAATACCCTTCTCGATAGTTTTAATCTCTCCTTCCTCTCGAATTACTACTAAGTCTACTGGTTTTCCTGTTTTCTCTATTTCTTTGACAACTTTACTATAGGGAACACTTTCACAGCCAAGCGCCACTACTAGTACTGCTGCAACATTAGGGTTCTTTGCAGTATTGATTAATACTTTTGTTGTGAGCTCTAAGTCCGGTCCAATTTGACAACACCCATGTTGATTTTCAATACAGATAGCTTGATGAAACATATTAGCTATTTTCCGAGCTGTGTAAAGGGAGCAAATAACAGTAGGAAGAACTACGACATGGTTTCTTACTCCTACTTTACCATCAGGTCTTATGTAAGCTTTAATTTCATAATTTCTCATAATCTCACCTCAATCAATTAAATTCTAGCACTTTTAACATTATGACAGTGCACATGTTGTCCTTGTTTAATATCCTCAGTAGCTACTCCAATAATTTCGCCGTATTTTATTATATAGTCTCCCTTCTTAATATCATAGAGAGCAATTTTATGTCCTCTCTTTATGAAATCTTTTACGATAAGCTCTAGTGTTTTATCCTTAATGGAGACTATAATTCTCTCACTCGGCTTAATGTCTCTCAGAGCAACAGCCACATTGTCTTTCTCATTAATTACAACAGCATCTATTTTGCTTCTTCCCAAAGCCACATGTTAATGTACTGGTTTACTAAAGAAATACTTTTTCATTTACTAGATTTTTATTTTTCCCACTTAAAATAAGTTAGTCTTTTTCAGTAGCACGCAAAATAATCTTTAAGTCCCCAAGCACTTTTTTAAGCTTCTTTTCTCTAGCATAGAGGTATATTAGTGGAATTAAGTTTAGTAGGAAAGTAGGTAGAATAAGAATATTGGGTCTTAGCTGCTCAGGTACTTTAGACAGTACTCTAGAGATAATATACGAGACTTCAATGAATGTAGCGCTAGATACAATTAAGTACACTATAGCCAAGAGAATTTTCTCCTTCTTATTTTTCATTAAAAGACATAAGTAGTATACTATAGGAGACAGCAACGCTAGAAAAGGTGTAGTGTATAAGCTTCCTGTATAAACGCCGTAGCGTTCAGTTAACTGAAGAATATTTAACGTAAATCTGCTAGGACAATGAAGTAGTGGAGAAACATGGACGAGAGCAGCTATAGTCACGAAGAATAAGTCTGGTAAATGCTTTAAGCTTCTTTTACTCAATAGTAGAAGCACTACAGAAAGAACTAAAACTACTGTAGCGGCAGTCGACCCTACTTTTACTGGAGCAGAAGTTACTACGAGTCTTCCACTGCTGTCTCTCAACTCAACAAGATACTGTAAAGGAAATAAATAAGGTAAAAATACTGGAGGCTTGAGTCTAGTGTACGGAAAACCTTGTATAGCAGGCCTGACTTCCAAGTAAACTCCATCTTTTGCACCTGCATACAGTCCTAACTCTAAGTCGACTGCGCTGTACTCTAGTTTAGGGAAATCTTCTCCATAGAAGACATGTTTAAAGAATTTTAGCGCATATTCTCTCCACCCATAGTATTCCCTATAGTGGTTATTGTTAGCTGCGAGCGATAAGTAGAGCTCTTCAGCTTTTATTTTACTCAAAGTACGGAGAAGACCTTCAATAGGAAAGAACTCGTCGTGAGTTGAAAAGAGAATGTATATTCTCTTATTCTTCATTAAGTGAACATAGTTTACGGGATCTATATAAGCTACATTTGCCAAGTACTTGTTGAACCGAGAAATATTGCGTGAAATTAGAAAATTAGATAGTCCACCAAGCCTAATACTCGAAAGAAGACAGCCCGAAGCGACTACAGGAACCACTACTTGAATTCGAGGATCTACAGCTCCAGCTACTAGGCTAGTTAAACCCCCCATGCTTGCTCCACATATTCCTATTTTTCTGGAATCTACTGAAGGAACTCTAGTTAAAACAGATACTGCTCTTATAGCACTCAGGTACACTTGCCTCAGCAAAGAATACTCAATGTTCTTGAAATCCCAGTCGGTTAAATAGAGAACTTTAGGCCTATTGATAAGACCACTTTTGCCGTGTCCTGCGGCATCAATAGCTAGTACAACAAATTTCTCTGAAGCCAAGTATTCAGCATAACTCAGTAGAGACTTATGATTACCTCCCCAGCCGTGAACAAGAACAATTCCAGGAACCTTATTTTCTAAGTCGACACGCTTAACTAAAACTCCGTAAATAAAGGTTTTTCCTTCACCAATGATCATGTTGAATTTAATATAGGTGAAATTGAGCACTACACCGTTCTTTCTGATTAACTTTCTAGATATTCTAATAATTTCTAAATCTTTTTCGGCTAGTTCCATCCACTTCAAATTGCTTATATTAGCTTTAATATAATTTAATCCAATAGAAGGAGTTGAAGCAAATAAGGCAAAAATGTTAATTGTGATGATAAGTATTAAGAAACATTGAAATACATTTAATATTAATGATTTTAGTTTAACATGCCTACTTGACACTGTTTTATCTTCTGCGTTTATATACAAAAACTTTGTCTAGAAATCCTATTTTGGAAAAACTTGATTTGAACAATAGTTTTGACTAGTTAAAAATATTTTCAATCAATTATCAATAAATAGTAATATTTACATTATTGTTTATTTCTTTAGAAAATCTTTAATTAGCTGCTGTAGCTTAGCGATAACTACTTTAAGTACTTCAATCCAGTACTTGACTACTCCTTCTAGCAAGTTTGCTACTTCTCTTGGAGTCCAATCTTTAGGTATTTTAGCATAACCTGCATGTATTGGCAAGTAGAGAATTATTGTTATGATTAGTATGGTTATTATTAGTTTAATGAAGCTTCTGTCTTCTCTTCTCATCGATATCCAGATATTGCATAAAACTATATTTTTCTTAAAGAAGACTCCTATGTACTTAAGCTAATAATATAGTTAAAACTCTTTTACTGTAAGCTTTTATTCTCCTTGAAACAGTAGAAAAAGAATCTCTTTAAAATAAGAGGTATTTTAGTTATCGATTCTTTCAACTCTTCTTTATGAAAACCAAATTTCTGTCCAGGATATACTAGATCTGATATTACGAGTAAAGCTACTCTCTCTATACCGTAGTATGTAGCTAGAGCATAGACAGCACCTCTTCCATTTCAACTGCTCTACACTCCCATTTCTCGAAGTATTCTTCGGCTTTCCATTTCAGTTCTCTACATGGAGCTGAGGTAGTCCATACTCTACCGCTATGTACGCGGCAGCCTAGTTCACTGCAGGCCTTAAACATGTATTCATGCAGCTTTTTAAAGCTTCTATAGGTATTCCATATGGGATATAGTGTTGCGAAAAAACGTCTTCACATATTGCTCCGTAGGGGACAATAAAGTCACCTGTTTCTACTCTAAGACTTCCTGCAAGTCCTATGAAAATTACTCTCTTTACTCCAGCTACAATAGTTTCCTCAATAATCGAGACTTGGGAGCTCCTGGGCTAATTGCCGTAAAGAATACTTTTTGACCGAAAATATCTGCTACTTTTGCGCCCCAAAGTTCATCTGGTTTATAAATCCAGTTTACCCAAGGTCTTGCATTAAAGAACTCTGCTAGACTACTGTAAATACTACCTATAGGTGTTACAACAAGAGTCTCTCCCAGAAAAACCTCACTTATTTTTTCTCTTTCGGCCGCATACTTAACCTAATCTTCTGCTCTAAAAAGAGGGCCCCATTCTTTAGACACAGTTAGAACATAACATAAATACTATAAAAAGCTATCAAATCGACGTAATTTCAGACCAAAAGCTTACTTCAACTTAAACACAGTTTCTGACACTCTATTCTTAAACGTATTCAAACAGTGTTTTATTCCCACAATTAGTAAAGTAGACACTACTACACCAGCAGTATTTGCAGCTAAGTCTGCTAAACTAAATACTCTATACGGCACTGCCGACTGAGCTAACTCTGTTAGAGCGCCTACTACAAGCGACAGAATAGATGAATATTTTACTTTTCTCCAGAAAATATACCAGAGAAAAGTTAATGTGAAGTACGCTGCGAAGTGCTGGATAATATCGCTTACTTTAACTGTACTTGATACTTCTTTAGGTACTGGTACTAGCGAAAAGTATGCTAAGGCTAATGTATAAGCGAGAGCAACTATTAGCTCTATTTTCTTCACAGGAAATCTACAACACTATAGAGGCTTATGTTTTCTCTAAGTGTTCGAAGTACTAGTAAGTACTAATTCTTATAAGGAGATTCCTTAAGTTGCTAAAGGGGCTGTAAAATGGAAATTTGGCGCAGAGCCCCAACAGCCGCCAAACGCTATATTTTCTACCACTGTCTAGTTACGCCTACTCTCTTCGTATGGTATATTGTGCCCTACTTAATGCTAATTAAAGGCCTTACTGTAGAAGAAGCAGGATTTATTTTCACGGTAGGCTCTGCTGTAAGCGCTGGACTTAGTATTGCCGTGGGACGTTTTCTCGATAAACACACTCCTAATGCTATTATGGCTTTAGTAAGTATTGTCGATGGCTCAGCCTACTTGCTCTACTACATTGCTTTCTTAAAGCAGGAAATTTTCCTTCTTCTATTGGGAGCTATTATTGAGGAACTGTCTTCTAGCATGTATTCTGTTTACCCAGTTTACGAGTACCTTGTCTATCCAGAAGACATTAGAGATAAGTTGTATGTTTACCATAATGTTTTACCTCTCCTTTTTCAAGCAATAACTTATCCTATTATAGGCTATTTACTGGGAGTAGTTTTCTGTAGTACCGAAGACCTAGTTTGCTCTGTGCTAGTCTTTGCACTAATATCATATTTGTTTGTTTTTCTGCCTCTCTACTGGCTTCCAAAGGTCTCTGAACCAATTGGTAAAAGCGAAAAGGAGTCGAAAAAGGAGGAGAAAGTAGACAAGAGTATTCCCAGAGAATTTTATCCTGTTGCCCTGATTATAATTTTACTTGGTTTAGCCTACTCTATTGCACCTGCCCTGGCTTTAGTTAACTTATTTATCGAGAATTTTGGTGGAGGGTTATTTGAGATATCTCTATATGAGGCTGCAGCAGGTCTTACTGTAGTCTTTTTTTCGCTACCTGTTTTAAAGATAAGTAAAAGAAGAGCTAAAATAGCTGTTGCTGCTGGTCTTATTCTCCAAATGTTTTCTCAGCTCCTGTTAGCGTTCTCCTATAGATTTGAACTAGCTATTGTTTCTGCTGTAGCTGCTTCAGCAGGCTACGCTATAATGGATCCCCTCTACATGGACATGCTTTTCTCAAGAATACCTGAACACCTTCGAGGAACACTTCTTGGAAGCATAGCTGCTGTAAGAAGACTTTTAGCTATTTGTTCGCCTGCTATAGCTGGTGTGCTTGCCTACAGAGTATCGGCGAGTGCTCCTTACATTGCTTCAGCCATACTTATTTTTACTGCTATGTTTTTACTATACTTTGTTCGTGACTAATGTGTTACAGCATACTGTAGTACAGGGTCTACTATTCTGTACTTGATTTCACCTTTTTCTAGTATTTTCTCTACAATACCCATTTTTTCTAGAGTCAAAAGAATCTCGTAGAGAGCTGAGTCATATATTGGCTTTAGTTCTCTAGCGGTAATGTACTTCTTAATGCTACTCCAAGTGGTATTTCCTTGAGCAATTGCTTCAAGTACGTAACGGTATCTAGGACTTCTTTCGTATAGCTTAAAGAGCTCTTCTTTGACTAATTTTGATCCCCTAATAAAAGTCTCTATTATAGCTTCTCTGCTCAAACCTCTGTCTACAGAAAGTCTTCCGAAATATACTAGCCAGCCTACTATCCCGCCGAAAGCATTCGCTGCTTCTTCGATAATATCGACAGGAGGCTCTATTCCATATTCTTGGAAACCTTTGTAGAGAAAATCTATGCTTTGCTCTCTATTAAATCTCTTTAAAACTATTTCATACATATATCTTCCATAGAGCTCTGATCTAGGATCATTTACTTTAAGAAAATCATGGAGTAAACCTACTTCACTTCCCGATAGAATTACAGTTATGTAGGGCAAATTGTCATAAATATAGGCTATTATAGACCTGAAGTTTATTTTAGAGTACCTCAAGTACTGGGCTTCATCGAAAACTAAGGCAATTTTAGATCTATTATCTGAAGCCCAGTCATTTAGTACATTAAAGAGTTGAGACATAATCATCATTATTTTCTGAGGACTCTCGCTGAACCTTACTTCTACACCCATGACTGATACTCCTCTGATGTTCTTGAGATAGTCTAGTAATTTAGACCAGAAACTTGACTTAGAGAGCCTGTTTAGTGCTGACTCTAGTGCATAGTGTATGGCATAAGACGATATGTAGTTATATTGTCGGTAAATGCTTCTAACGTCTATATAAATATATGGTATTTTATTATGATTTAATGTAACTTTTATGAGACTGGATTTTCCTATCCTCCTGATTCCTAAGATTAAGATTATTCTTCTACATTCAAAAATACCATTTTTCAGTAACTCCATTTCTCTTCTTCTATCATAAAAATCCTTAATATTCTCTTTAACGAATTCATCAAATAACACTACTTCACCCCTGTGAAGTAACTTCGCCCCTCTGAAGTATATTTCTTTCTCTATTAAATGTCTTTATCGACAAAATTAAGCTAGCTGTAATTATGGCTATTACTGTTTTCTGCAAAATACTTAGATTACTTACTATAATATTTAGGTGAAAAATAAGTAAATAAAGTTAAATTGAATTACTCTAGTATTGATCTCGGGTTCCACTCTCCTTTAGCTACTTTGGGTACATATGTTTCTAGTTCTTCTGGCTTGAAGTCTATTTTCTTGCCTTCTTCAGCTGACTTGTAGGCAGCCATCATTAGCTGGACTATTAGTAGTCCGTCGTACCAGTTCTCGGCAGGCTGTTCTCTCTTGAGGAAACACTCTACCATGTACCTGTTTTCTCCTTGGTAGCCGTATGTTACTGCCTCGTCGGGTATAGTGGGCATTAAGCCTTGGTCAGCGTTCTGTTTTTCAACAAATTCTTCTGAAGGCGGTATCTTGACATTTCTGCTGAAGAATACGAAGAGTTCTGGCTGGAGAGTATTTATCCATAGGCTGTATTCTGGACCAAGGACTTCGAATGTCAGTCTCAGTCCTGCTCCAATGAAGCTCCAAGAAGTGTGGGTTTCTGAGAGAACTATGTTTCCTTCATCGTCTTCATATACTACTACTGCTGTAGCGTAGTCTTCTGCAGGGACTTTACTGTAGTCTACTCCGTAAGTTTTCTTGAGTTGCTCAATGTACTCTGGTCTAGTCCACTTAAGTGAAGCTATTTCAGCAGACACTTTCTTAGGCTTGAGGCTGTCTTTAGGTTTGCTTGGATCTAATAGCATATATCTGGCAGCTTCGAAGCTGTGGCACATCATATCGAGGAGTACTCCTCCTCCCGAGATAGTTGGGTTCCAGAACCAGGAGGCATGTGGTCCACCGTGTTCTTCAGCTGCTCTAGCTAAGTAGGGTCTGCCGGCGTACTTTGCTCCGTACTTCCACAGTATTTCTCTTCCTCTGACGACTGCTGGAGAGAATACTTGGTTTTCTAAGTAGCCGTGGAGAAGCCCTGCTTTTTCAATAAGCCTTATCATTTCCTTTGCTTCGGCAACTGTTCTGGCTAAAGGCTTCTCACAGGCTACTCCAATGAGATTTCCTTTGCCTTGCTCGGCTTCCTCTGCTATTGCTTTGACTATTTCTACTCTAGTGTTGTTTGGTGTAAGTATCCATATAGCATTGACATTAGGGTCGCTGAGCAAGTCATGTATATTTGTGTAGACTTTGGGTTTACCTACGCCGAACTGCTCTGCTAGAGCCGCTAGTTCTTTGGCTCTTTTTTCTGTTCGGCTGAAAATTGCGACAATATCGGCGTTCCGGACTCCGACCCACGATTTTACATGAAATCTAGCCGAAAAGCCTGCTCCTATTAAACCTACGCCTAGTTTCTCGGGCATACTCCCGAATAATTATCGGCGCACAGAATATATACATTTAAGTAGAAACCTCCTTCTCTTTCTTCTTCCTGGCTTCAACATACGCCAACTCTATTATCTTCTCAGCCACGTCAGGAGGTATTCTCTGAGTATTGATAGCTATGTCGAACGGAGGTAGCTTCTCTAAGTCGGCATTAAAGTACTTCTTAATCATTTTCGATACTTTCTTGTCTTCGTCTTCGAGCTCCTTATAGGCTACGAAAAGAGGCTCTTTCTTCTCCCTCATTATTTTGAGCGCTCTTTCGTAGCGCGGAGCCACAAGAAGCACTACGAGCGCGTCGTTTCTCTCTTTAGCTAACTTAAGTCCAGCTTCGCCTTCGATAACCGAGGGAGCCTTCACTTTTCTCTCTAAGTCTTTCTCTGAAACCACATCGACTATTTGCAAGCCAAGTCTGTTTCTGAGAAGCTTAGCTACAGTACCTAGTCCTGCTCCAGGAAGCTCGTATATTACTATGTGGCGCGGAGGCCTAGCAGAGACTTCTTCCTCGGGAACACTTATGTGAGTCTCAGGGACTTTAAACAGCAGGAGTGTTCTAGTAGCATCAACTACGAAAGCCACCATAAAAGGCAGTCTAGGATCAATACTCCACAGCACTCCACCCAGATATCCCGCGAAAATAGCTACAGTGTAGTATAGAATATTTCTGAGTGAAGTCCACCTAGAAACATATTCTTTCGGAAAAGACTCTATAAGTGAAGCAGCCATTGAAGGTGAGCCTGTAGCAAATATTCCGTAGAAAGCCCAAGAAAGCAGTGGAGCTAAGTAAGAGTACTCCGACTTAAAAGTGCCCGCCAGGACTAGAGTTAAGAAAGACAACCACAGAAAAGGCCTTAAGGTCAAGTAAACTTTCTTCCTCCCAATTTTATCTGAGAGCTTAGATACGGGTATCAGTAGAAGAATATATGTTAGAGACTGAGCTGTAGGCAGAAAACCTATCAGCTCTCCAGGAGTACCACAAACCTCATAAGCATAAAGCGACCAAAACGGGCTAACAATAGTGTTCACGAAGGGACCTAGTGACACGAAAACAAGCCAGTAGTGTAGCTTTCTTTCACGGCTTATCTTATAGACTTTAACGAGATCTCTGAAAGGCTCGAGAAACCTAAATTTAAGCCTCGTCTTCTTCTTGTCAGTGTACTCCGGAACTTGGAGCTTTTTAGCTAAGTAAATTGCAGCAGTAAATATAAGAAGAAAGCTTATGAAAAACGAGTACTTGACTAAATAGATTCCTCCGAAATACATTATTAGGAAAGCCGCTAGAGGAGGCACGATCATAGACATAATGTTTGATGCTGTATTAATCAAAGCAATACTAGTGCTCCTGTTTTGCCTCTTAGTAGAAACTCTGATAATGTACTGATATGAAGGTGCAATAAACGAGCTGCCTAGAGCACTTATAATAAATCCAGGTATAAGCACAACCCAGCTGTTTGCGAGGAAAAAGAGGAAAGAAGGTATTGATGCTAAGAGAGTGCCTATAACGAATGCTTTTTTCCTGCCGTAGTTATCGCTAAACCATCCGCTGAAAAGCATTGATATAAGTACAGTAAGCGAGCTAAGCGATGTAAGGAAACCTAAGATTATAGCTGAGGCTCCTAGCACATGCTTAAAGTATATTATGCCGAGTCCACCAGTTACGCCACCAGCTGTAGCCACGAGTATTGCTCTTACAAGGAGAACCCTTATACTCTGATTAGTCTTAATTATTTTCAGCGGACTACTCGACTCCCCCTCCTCGTTCATGCTTGCTGTATCTCTTCGAATCAGTCTTCTATATATAAGTAACTGCTAAGCCCAGAAACTATTCTCTGCCGAAATCTCTTCAACAATACTTTTCCTTAATTTATTAAATAGTGTAGATCCCAGTAAAAGCTCTATAATTCTATCAAATAATTTTCTATTAGAGAAAATAGGAGAAGAAAAGAATATAATAGATCGAAGAACAGCAAAAGGACTTTTAGCGAAAGACTCAGCATCATCGCAACATCCTGCTCTGCTAAGAGACCTTTTAACACTACTGTTTTTAAGTACTCTAACTGAATATAAGTCGGCTACATGCTCTCTCATTCTCATAAAAGAAAAAGCAGGCAAATAAATTGGAACTACTATAGCCAAGAAAAGTAGCCCAAGTATTGTTAAGACTAAAGCTGGAAGAAAGCCTTCAGCTTTTTCGATAAGTTTTCTAGCTTTAATAAAACTACAGCCTTTAATGAGAAAATACACTCCTATCGAGAAAATAATGAGAGGAGTCAATGCAAGAGAAAGCAAGTAGAGTATATCGTAGCTCTTTAGGTGTAAATATTCATGAAGAACTACAGCCTTAAATTCATCTTCTGATAATACTTCATGAAACTTTCTATCAAATATAATAATTTTACTAAAATGATTATCAATGCTAAAAGCGTTAAATACTCCTAAGTCTGCTAAGTAAATGTAGGCGGGCTTAATGTTGCTAAGAACCTTGTCATTTAAGGTCAATTTACTTAGTTTTAATCCTTTTAAAATAAATTTAGGGTATACTGTATATTGCAAAATAATAAATGATAAAACTGATATTAAAACAACTACATTAAATCCAAGAACGAGAGACAGCAATGCCATATAAGATAAACCCACTACTGCAGCTAAAATAATTGCTTCTATTACTGAAGCATACTTGAATACCTTGGCTGCATTGAGTCTTTTAGCTAGCAGATAGGCTACAGCAATCACTAGCACTGAAACAATGTTGCAGCCTATGAGCACTGCAGCTAAGTGACCTCCTGGCAACACTTTCTCACCTTATATAAATAGCAGAACTCACCTAAATCTACTACTTCAAAGTAATTTAGCAGATAATTTAAATAAACTTTAGTGCCTCTAAAGATATCACCGACAATCACTTAAGAGATATGTTACTAAATCTACTACAATAAAGGTACTGAAACATAGCAGAGAAATTAACTGAGCACTAGAAACTACCGTATCTGAAGAAACTAGTTCAATATCAGAGTGTATCTCTAAAAGATCGGAAGTAGCTTACTAACCCTTTTATAACGAAAAACTTAAAAACTTTGGTTAAAAGTGAAATACGAGGGGAGGGAGTGAGGCAGGCGTCGAGTCCCCTCAGCTCCCCCTTGATTGAGTCTCCCCTGAGTTGTGAGGGGGGTCTGGTGGCCGCTCACTCCCTCCCCTGCTTCTTAAGAATTCTTCTATATGTTGACTTAACTCAGCTTCTATTAGACAAAAAAGTAGTAATATAAGCTGGAGAAGATAGCTATGAAAGAAAAGCTTTGCCGAAAACTAAAGGAGATTTTGGAGTCTGAGCTTGAGGAACTTATTGGAAGGCTTCAAGTAAAGGACTTTTCTTCACAGAAACAGTACTCGAAGTTTTCACCGAGCTAGATAAGAAAATTGGTTTTGGTAAGGCTATTCAAGTACTTTTAGAAGCAGAAGCTATTGAAAAATGTCTTCGTTACAATATAGTAATTGTTGAAAATAGTGGCGTAGGCAGAATTAGTTTATGTAGGCGATATACGCTAGGAGTATTTGAGGCTGCGGGGAATTTCTACAATAAAGTGTTTTTGAATTTATCTAGATACACCTTTACTAGAGAAGTAGAATGTAGAGCTACTGTAGATAAAAGGTGTATTTTAATTCACGCAAGTATTAGTTCTTCAGTGAGTTTAAAGGAGACAATTAAAGTACTTAAGGAAAAGGTACCTAATTTCTTTGAATATGTTAGCATAGAAAAAAGTTTTGAGCTTGCGAAAAATACCTGGGGTATCGACTTGAATGAAGCAATTCACTCGTAAAAGGGTATTTTTCGCGGAAGAGTTATTTCCTTCTGATTAAAGTACATACCTTTACGTCTACCATAATCTTTTTCGGGACTATAGTTTTTAATAAATACTACTTGAGCTATAGCCATTTTTTCTCTCAGCACTATAGGCACATTGTTGTGATTAAATATTTCCAGAACAATATATCCTCTACTACCGGGATGTATTAGTGCTGCGGCGTGGACTTGTAGTCCGAGGCGGGCCAGTGAGGATTTTCCGCTGACAAATCCTGTAACGTTGCTCGGTAACTCGATCCACTCGAGTGTTCTACCTAAGACGAAGTGATGAGGTTGTACAACTATTTCAGATGACTTAACTCTCTCGTATTTGAGTTCATCTAGCTTACCGACGTCTATAACAGGTGTGTTAATATAGTCCATTACGATAAACTCGTTCGATAAATGTACTTCGTAGCTCACATCGTCTAAGTATTTTCTGCTAAAAGGCTTTATCACAAGATCTCCTTTCTCTATGAGCTCGAGTAGCTCCCTGTCACTTAGTATCATTTCGTGAAAATAAGAAAATTCGCCTAATATAAGTAAATTACTTAAAAAGAGTACAATAAAAATATAGGGGTAGCAAACTTTAAGGTAAGCGGTGATGAGACCGCTGGGAGCTAATGATCTGTGATGGCGAGGGGGTTGGCTGATTTACTTGCCGACTATGTTTACTCCTTCTATCTTAATTACTGGTGTTAATACTGACCACTTGAATTTTCTTTCTTTACTTAGTGCACTTATATTCTTTATGAAATCATAGAGATTCCCCACAATCATGCACTCCCTGACAGGATATTTTTTCTCACCATTTTCTACTAAGAAGGCTTGCTTAGCTGTACCTGATACTACTCCGTCTACTGAGCTCATTTTTCCTGAAAACCTACTTATGAAAAGCCCCTTATTTGTTTCATTTATTATTTCCTCTATTGTAATGTCTCCTGGCTCTATTATTGTGTTTGACGGTAGCACAGCTAAAAGAGAAGCGGCATTTCCTGTAGGCTTCATACCTAGTATTTCGGCCGTAAACGTGTTGTTGAGAAATGTTTTCAGCACTCCTTTCTCTAAAACTACTGTTCTCTGTCGCGGAGAGCCTTCTGCATCAAATTTAGATGTAGATATTCCGCCGGGCATTACTCCGTCATCTACTATAGTCAAGTTGGCTGAAGCTATTTGCTGACCCAGCTTATCTTTAAGAGGACTACTTCCTCTCCAGACATTGTCGCCTGAGTATGCTCTAGCGAGATTTAGTACTAGAAAAGCTGCTACTTCGTAGTCAAGTATAAGAGAACCTTTAAAACTCTCTATAGGCTTTAAGTGGAGAGACTCTAATGCCTTTTTGGCCGCCGCTTTCCCTAACTCCGCGAAATCTATGTCAAGTTTTCTCGATACAGCATCTTCTGTAGCAAAACTTCCTACTGTGCCAGCCTCTTTAGCTACTGTAACTAAGTAAGCGGAAACACTTGTTCCCTTATCTTCGCCCCATAATCCTCTACTGTTAGCTATAATTACTTCAGATTCTCCTGTGCTAAGTTCTCCCTGCATTACTACAACGTTTCGACCTTCTTCTTTGACTGCGTCTAGGCATATTTTCATGAACTCTACTGCTTCTTCAGGCTCTAGCTCAGCCACTTTTGTATCATACACATCTTTTATTTCAGGATACTTGCGGGGTTCGGGTAAGTGCTTCCAGTGAGGATTTTCCGTAATGGCTTTGGCTAAGCTAACTGCTCTTTCTACACACTTTCTTACTTCTTTTTCATCTAGACTATTTGTCGAAGAGTATCCTAGCTTCTTTCCGACTATAGCTGTTATGGAGAGTCTCACTCCTTCATTGTAAGCTACATTAGATATCGCATCTGAAGTTACTTCAACTCTATAGCCTCTACCTTTAGCTAAAACTACATGTACTTCTGTTGCACCTAGCTCTAGAGCATATTTTAAAGCAAACTCGACTACACTCATTTTTTACCACCTACAATAAGTTTACATCTTATGTGTGGACCTCCTCCGTCTACTGGAGCCATTTGCCCTTTGCCGCATGTTCCAGGAAAACCTATGATTAAGTCTTTGCCCACAGCGTCTACGCTTTTAAGCACTTCTATAGCATTTCCTGACACTGTTACGCCTCTATAGGCCTCTTTCAGCTCACCGTTTTCTATTCCCCAAGCTTCTTGCACCACGAACATAAAGTCTCCATTAGTGTCTGCTTGACCACCCATTGCTCCTTTAAGGTAGAAGCCTTCCTTTGTTTCCTTTATTATTTCGTCTGGATCCCAGTCTCCGGGAAGCATATAGGTGTTCCGCATACGGACTAGTGGAGCAAAGTTGTAGTTTTGGGCTCTAGCGTTGCCTGTAGGCTCCATGCCTAAGACTGCCGCTGTTTCGCGGCTCTGCATGTACTCTTTGAGTACTCCTTCCTCAACAATAGTTACTTTCCGTGCTCTTACTCCTTCGTCGTCATAGGGTGTCCAGCCGTTAGCGTAAGGTGGCTCAGGGTCATCTACTATAGTTACTAGCTTCGAAACTATTTTCTGTCCAACTTTACCTGTCAGCACGTCTCCTGTAATAACTAAATCTGCTTCAGCACAGTGGCCGAATGCTTCGTGAACTATTAGCGCTAAGAGCTTGTTATCTAACACTACTGTTGAGAGACCTCCTTTAGGTAAGCCTGCTTTAAGGAGCCTTATTGCTCTCTCAGCAGCTGTTTTAGCTAGTTCAATAGGTTCTTCTCCGCGGAAAATTTCAAAGCCTTTTACACCGCCCATTGTCTCGTACGCCGGTGAAAGTACTCCTGCCTCTCCAGCAGTCACATAGATTCTGAAATATGTTCTAATGCCGTCGATTACTATTTCTGCTCCCTCACTGCTAACAAATACTTTCCTGAAACTGTAGTCAGTATAGTAGACTGATGTATCTTTCACTACGTCGCCGTAGCCCGTAATGACCTTGTCTGCTTCAAGAGCAAGCTTGACTTTATCTTCGACTGGTACTTTAGCAGGATTTTCTTTGACTACTGCCTTAACGTAATCCTTATATACTTTTACTTCAGCTAACTCGACGTTCTTTTTACGTGCTTTAGCCGATGTCTTAGCTAGCTTAAATGCTTTCTCAAGAGCTTTCTTCAAGTCAGTGTAAGTGAAAGATTCTGATGAAGCAAAACCCCACGCGCCGTCAGCCAACACTCTTATGCCTACTCCTCTGCTTATAGAAGCTTGAGAAGCCTCTACAGCACCTTTCCTCACAGTTACACTAAAGCCTTCTCGGAGCTCGTAGCGCATATCGGCGTACTCATAGCCAAGAGAACTCGTATCCTCAAGTACTCTGTTCAGGATATCAATAATAGGCTCTTTTTCAGACATATACTCCGAGTATATTAGCTTGGAAAAGTAATTAAATTTACTTAACTATTTCTACCCTGTTCTCCTCAACGATAATTATTTATTTAGAAAATTCATTGAATTCACGTGTCTTTTGGAAAAGACCTCCGCTTCCTGATGATCAAGCTTCTCTCCGGGTACTACCTCTACTTTGATAAAAACAACATGCTTAACTCTGACGGCCGCAGACTCTTCGAAGAAATAGCACGTATGCTCGTCTACAAGCACCCCGAGTACAAGAAAATAGTCTCTAAGGCTCGTAGAAACCCTTCACTTGAAAACGTGCTAAGAGTAGCCGAAATATTCATGGATAGAAGTGAAGCAGAAAGAGCCTTGAGAGCAGGAATCTATGGACCTTACTCTTTTGGAGTTTTATAAACTTCACTGAAGTATCCCACGACGATATCCGCTAGCTGAAGTCCTGAGACCTTTCTACTATCTTTAAAATATACTTGAATATACTTTGATCTAAGTAATTGACGTGCAGCTTTTCTAACTTCTTTCAACTTAAGCGGACATTCATCAATAATTATTACTACATTACTGCACAATAATTGACTTGTAATTTCCTTTAAAGGCTTTTCAATGCACTCAAATCTAGCTTTACTAGGCTCTTTGATGTGAATCCTTTTAAAGAATAGGTAGTATCCCTGATTTTTCAACATAGAAATAATAGATGATACACCGCTCAAACCTATTTTACTTACTAGCCTCCTATACTTTACTTCTCTCGTTAAGCCAGTCTGCCTTTTTATACTCTGTATCTCTTTAGCTCCCACACTGTAGTATGATGTATGTTTAGGCACTACTTTTGCTATAGCTCCTTGACTAAAGTACTTGCAGTAAATAGGTAGCCCACTTTCATCAATGAATACTATAAGCTTCACAAACACATTTTCAATAAAAAACTTTAAATGCATGTTTAACAAGATGTTAAATGGGGGATGCTGAGCGGGGATGCCCCCCCGAAAGGGGGTCGAAGGACCGCTCAAGCCCCGCTGAATTCTCTACTTTCTATATATGCTGCTAAGGCTAATAGAACTAGTGCCATTGTAAGAAACGCTGTTAAGTCAAGTATTCTGTAGGCTAGTAGAAGAAAGCTACTGTATGCTAGCAGGCTAGCTGAAATTAGTTCAAGTAGAACATATGTTTTGAGCAATATTCTGGCGCCTAGTGTTCTGCCACTATTGTAGAAGATGTAAAGTAAGTAGAATACTCCAATAATGGGGACTACGAGAGGTATGTATGCTATGAGATTATTTAAGAAAATGTGCTTAGGCTTTTTTATAATAAGAAGTGGGCTGTACTCTATCTTTTTCTTTCTTTTAAGTGAGCCGAGTATAAACGCTAGGAAATTTAATCCAAGTAGTATCGCTGTGTATATGAAGTCTTCTATGCTTATCATTATTCTACAAGAATTCTTACTTTTTGAACAAGCTCTAGTGCCTCAAAGTACGTCTCCTCATAGAGCCTGCCTATCTTGTCTATAGAGTACTTTTCTACAGCCTTTCTCCTAGCTTTTAGCGACATTTTCAGCCATACGTCAGGAGATTTTAGCAGAATTGCTACTGCTTCAGCAAGCTCTTCGGGGTTACCTGGCTTGATAATAAATCCTTCTTCGCCGTCGGCTACTATTTCAGGTATTCCTCCGACTCTCGTAGCCACAACAGGTGTGCCTGAAGACAAGGCCTCCAACAGGACTACGCCAAAGCTTTCTCCCGCTAAACTCGGTAAGACAAATACTTTTGCTCCAGCGAATAAAGCTGGCTTAACTTCTTCGCTTACAGCTCCCAAGAAAACAATATTGTCTGTGTCTGAAGCCATGAATTTAAGGAGAGGCTCCATGTAGCCTTTACCTCCTATAACTAGCTTAACGTCAAAGCCTCTTCGCTGAAGAATCTTAAAAGCCTCTATTAGCACGTGTACTCCTTTTCTACGAACAAGGCGCCCCACATAGAGTATACAGTCTCTTCTCTCAGCTAGCCCTGGCTTAAATCTCTCAGTGTCTACAGCATTTGGTATAACCTTTACTTCAGTTTTTAGTCCAAGAAACTCCTGAATAAAATTCGCAGCAGCTACACTCACAGCAGTAACTATTGTTGGCCTCAAAAGCCACCTATATGGAGCAATATAGGATATTTTCAGCCAGCAGTCTACATCTCCTGCAGGAGGAAGAGAATGGTTTGTGAGAACGCAGGGTAGCCCTAGTTTAGCACATGCTCTAACAGCTAGCACTGACAGCGGCGTGAAAGAATGATGTACGTGAACTATGTCGGGCTCTATTCTGCTTATAGTCTTCTTTACTTCCCAGAAACAAGGAGGCACAACATAGTGCTCGAACGGAACAATACTTTTCACTCTAACTGTATTGTACCCACTTTCCCCCTCTTTATGCATCACTATAACACTATGCCCTCTTTTCTCAAGCCACTTTGCGAGCAAAGCTACTTGGGAAGAGACTCCGCCAAAGCTATTTGGAGACCACTCCGAAACCATTAAGATCCTCAAGGCCTTCACCTCAAACCATTACTCAAGTTCAAGAACTCAGCTATTTCAGCTAGTACAAGCTTCTTAAGGAAATCTCGAATAATAGGATCCTTTATTTTAGACGCGACCTCGAGATATTTCCTCAGAAGACAATCAGCTTTATCGACAATACTGTTTTTAGCTGTTTCACAAGCTCTGTCGACAATACTTTTAGCTAGCTTCTGCACATCGTCTTTAAGAAAAAGCATTACTCTCTGCTTATGCCTAGGATCCTTTACTTTCTTAACTAAGCCTTCATCAGTAAGCTTCTTTAAAATCTCAATCATCTTAACTTTCGATATTCTGCCCCTTAGCTTACGGTAAAGCTGATTAACACTAATACTAGGAGACTCAAAAATAGCGTAAAGAACAATAAATTCTTCTTCTCTTAAACTCATACCGGTTTACAAATATACCAGATTAATATATAAGCTCAGCTCCATAAGTAAGGTAGGGTACTCAAATATTCTAGTACCCTGTTCTACTGACAATGCTCGTAGACGAAGCTGCCTCATTAATAGAGAAAGCCGCTCGAAGCCTAAAAATAGAGACCATAGACTCCGTCGTTGGCGTAAAATACTGCTACATTTCAATTAAAGGACCTGAAGGACTTGAAGCCGGTGTAGCCTACCTGCCTTTAGAAGACCTAGACTGCACAGAACCTCTCCCAGAGCCTCCTTCTCCCGACAATATATTGGACTATGTTTCATCAGTTAATACTCTGTGGAAAACAGCTGCAGTCGCATATATTAACGCGGTTTCTCAATACCTTTTATGGAAATTAAACCATATTAATGGATTTAAATTAGTTTCAGTAAACTTAATAGATACGCTTTCAGACCTCGTAAAGCCCGAAGATACAGTCGTTGTTATCGGCAACATGAGACCTATAGTGAAAAAACTAAAAGGTACTTGTAGAGAGCTGTATGTTCTTGAAAGAAATCCTAGAATGCGCGTAGGAGAAAACATTTACTCAGATACTGCTGCCCCAAGGCTACTAGGGAAAGCCGACGTCGTTATAGTAACTGGAGCTACGTTAGTAAACGATACAATAGACTATGTGCTGGCACTGTCGAAGAAAGCTAGATTCAAAATGGTAGTTGGGCCAACTGCAGGCATTTTCCCAAAGATATTTTTTGACCATGGAGTAGACTGCGTAGCATCACTTAAAGTAGTAGAGTACGAGAAAGTAAAGAAGTGTATTATGCTGGGAGGCGGCAGATGGAACTTCGGGAAATGGTGCAAAGACTACATACTCTTATCCAAGTAATCAATATATACTTTATATACATTGTATACATGTGGCAGTTATAAGAGTCTCTGAAAGTACGAAGAGAGAGCTAATCAAGTTTATTGCAAAGCTAGAAATGAAACTAGGTCGAAGAGTAAGTATGGATGAAGCCATAAGATTCCTTTTATTTGATAGAACTAAGAGACCCGAACTACTTGAGATGGCATGCTCCCCGATTATCAGCGAAAACCTTGTCGAAGAATTGTATGAAGAGAGGCGAAAAGATGAAGAAAGAATTAGCAGGAAATATGGTCTTTGATGCCAGTGTCATAGTAGAACTTTTATCAGCTACTAAGAGAGGTAAAATTGTTAAAGAGAAACTTAAATCAGGCGAACTTTTCGCTTTCACAACAGAGTTAGATATAACAGAGGCACTATATATTCTCTGTAGAAAAATAGGTTTTAACAATGCTTTAACAAAAATTAATGCGCTTAAAAGGTCAGGATACATTGAGATATTCGAAATATCTCCTTTAATTGAAACAGCGGCTCTATACAAGTGTAGTAGAGCAATAGCTCTATCAGACTGCTTTACTCTAAGTTTAGCTAAGTACTTATCATCACCAGCACTTTTTGCCCACAAAGAGGAAGAACTCTTAAGAGAAATGGAAAAAGAGCCTTTTGATGTAGAAATACTATTCTTAGATGAACTAGTTTAATTAACTACAGTACCTCTGATATTTTCACAAGTCTCTTTTCTTCAGCCGACTTCAGTGCAGCTTCTAGTATTGCCTGAAGCATAATCATTTCCTCGGGCTTAGTTAAAGGCTCTTCTTTCCCGAGAATAATGTTGACAAAGTGCCTTGCCTCATTTTCTACAGGCTTTTCTTCTCCTATTTCAAGTTTAGTGTCTACTAGCACACCATTCTCCTCGCTGTAAATTGAAGCCTCTCTATAGTTTATTCCACCTTTATCTCCCATAATCACTACATTGTAGTCGTCTCGACTAATGTGTCCAGCCCACCCTGCCTCAAGTATAGTTGTAGCGCCGTTCTTCATTTTAATGAAAGCTATAGCCCAGTCCTCGACAGTAAATGGTCCACCGGGTACAGGCTTGCCCCAAGACCCTTTACCCAGCCCTCTGGGGCCTAGTTTAGCGTAAGTCGACGCAAAAACTTCTTCTGCCTCAAAGTTATTTGAAATCCAGAGAGACAAGTCAAGCATATGTACGCCTATATCGTATAGAGGCCCTGCTCCAGCCTGCTCTTTAATAGTAAACCAGCTTCCATAGCCAGGAATTCCTGCTCTCCTAAGCATATAGGCTTTAATAAGATAAGGCTCGCCTATTTTCCCCTCAAGAACATAGTTTCGGAGAATACCACTTAGTTTTCTAAATCTCCACGTCAATCCTATTAGAAGTTTCTTACCGTACTTTCTGCTGGCTTCAAACATTTCTTTAACTTGTTTAGCCAATATAGCTGGCGGCTTTTCGCATAAAACATGTTTTCCTTCTTTAAGGGCATCTATGGTCATCTGATAGTGGAGATAATTGGGTGTAACAACTACTACTCCGTCTATATCTTTTCTTGCAATTAGGTCTCGATAATCAGTGTAGACACTCTCTATTTTCAAGACTTCTTTAGCGTACTTAATTTCATTCTCATCGATATCACATACAGCTACTACTTTTGCTCCAACTTTCTTAAACGCGTTTACGTGTATTTTACCCATTGTACCGCATCCGATCACACCTATACGTACTTCCGCCACATAGACATATTGAACTCAGAGTATAAAACACCTTATGTCGTACAAAAATATCTTAACTTAAGTAAATCCCCTACACTTTCCTACGGAGAATAGAGTTAAATTTCCTTAGCCCCTTATTTCATCAACCATGTCCGATGAAACAGTTATTGTTAGAGATTTTGTTGAAAAAGATGCTCCCGGTTTAGCCCAGTTATTTAACGAGAGCGAAGAAGGCTGGCCTGGGGGATTAACTGGAGGAGTACCTTATACAGCTGAAACTGTTTTAGATAAAATAAAGTCTTCAGATGCTTTAGCTGTACTAGTAGCTGAGTGTGATAAAAAGATTGTAGGCTACTTAGAGCTGACTAAACACTGGATAGGCGAAGACGCTACTTATGTGGCGCTAGTAAATGTTCACCCAAAGTACCGTGGTAGAGGTATAGGCACAAAGTTACTTAAAGAAGCTATTAAGCGCTCAATATCTCTTGGAGTCGATAGAGTCGATCTACATACTTGGGCAGGAAACGAGAAAGCAATAAGACTTTACAAAAAGCTAGGCTGGTTCTGGGTACCTGAGACCAGCGTCTATATGCAGAATTATCTTCCACAAGTGTTAAAGACTCCTATAGCCAAAGAATTCTTCGCAAAGCATTCTAATGCATTATATAGCTTTAAAAGAGACTTAAAAGCTGAAGAAGATGAATACGAGTACCAGAATAGGAGCGTATATGTTTATGAGTGGAGAATAAACGGAGACTTCCTTAAGGCAATAATAGACAGATACGGCTGGGGTCTTTGCGGACTAGAGTGGAATGAAGGTCTAATAGAGTGCCTTACTGAAGAAGACAGAGTAGTTAAAGGAGCTCCATTTAGAGTACTCTACAGAATAGTTAATAGATCAAGTAAACCCTTCAATGTAGTACTTCTACCTGAAGCAGAGAAAGGAGTCAAGGTTTTAAAGAAACCTCCCTCAAGCATCACTGTCAAACCCGGTGAAGAAAAAGTAGTTGAAGCCGAAGCCTTAGTAGACATAGAAGCCGAAGAAAAATCTTTCGACGAACCTCCACTAAAACTCAAGACAACAGCAGTGTTAAACGGTTTACCATTCAATCTTTTTACCGGTTTTGATGAAAAGCCTCCACTAGCAATCAAGATACTTGAACACCCCTCCTATCCTCCTTTATCTACAGGAACTATACCAGTAAACCTAGCCAATAATTTTAAGAAAAAAGTAAAAGGTAGAGTAACAGTAGTAGCCGATAAAGGAGTAGAAGTCAGTCCTCGAGAATACTTATTTGAAGCCAGTGCAGAGGAAGAAATAGCGCTTCCACTTAAAGTAAAGTTAACAGATCCTTCATTAAAGAAAACTGCGCTGTTTCTATCGTATGAAGTAGAGGGCATTAAGTCTCCTCCTAAGACAATATACATAACGATAGCTAAGCCGGGTGAGGCAGTAGGCTATATCGACCGAAAAGAAAAAAGAGCTGTAGTAGACTGGGGAGACTACCTTCTACATGTACGTTTAAAAGGACTAAGCTTTAGTGTCATACGTAAAATTGACAGAGAAGGAGTATGTTTTACTAGTGGAGAAAGCATAGGGCCTCCCTTCTGGCCAAGTGAACTCGGGCGCACACTCTTTGACGTAGACTTAATTGAAGAAAACGGCTCAGTAAAAATCGTAGGAAAAGCTCGATTAAGAAAAGTACCAGGCCTAGAATT
Source organism: uncultured Thermoprotei archaeon (assembly GCA_965367815.1). Lineage (GTDB taxonomy): Archaea > Thermoproteota > Thermoprotei > Thermofilales > B15-G2 > B15-G2. The sequence goes on along the minus strand of CBDUKN010000003.1, from coordinate 45,583 downwards.
CTTTAAGATAATTGAAGTGAAAGGCTCTTCTCCATTAATTAAAATATCTTACTTACTTGTAAACAATTCTAATGTAGAAAAAACAGTTAAACTTAGAATACCTATGCATTCTTCGAGTTGGCAGGCACGTAAACTAGTAGTGCCTTTGAAAGAAAATATTTTAGAGGCGACAGTTATTCCGGGAGAATTTCCTGGAAGAAAAAGAGACCTACCGACAAAGCCCGACGAGTTTTCTGAAAACTGGTCTTGCTACGTGTATAGGGGAGGAGAAGTAGTAGGAGCTATTTGGAGTAGAGAAAACTTAGATGAAGTAGACTTCTCTTGGGGAAGTTTACCCAGACTAATCTATGTAGTTAAGCTCAAACCGTATTCTCGTGTAGAACTACCTCCAGTATACATTTACGTCGGTAAAGGCTCCTGGAAAGATATACGAAACTACTACAAGAGAATCTTCGAGAAAAAAGCTCCTGAAACAGAAGTGGCTTACAGCAAAGTAGATGTCGTAGAAATACGTTCTTTGCCCGAGCCAGTACTACTTGAAACCAGGTCAACTGAAATAGAGCTGTCTTTAGTGAAGCATAGAGAAAAGAAGCTTAAAGGCAGAATTGAGCTTACATCGCCTAAAGTAAAAGTAGAGCCAGCTAAAATCGAGCTCGGAGAACTCCACGAAAAAGAATACCGAAAGAAAATTAAAATCGAAGTACCTGAACTCACGCCCTGCTGCTACACTATTAGCTGCCTGCTCTACTCGAATTACGGCCTCTTCAAGAAAGAAATACCAGTAGTGGTTGTTGGGCGTGAAGGAGAAGTAGCAGTTACTATTCAAGGAAATAAGGCTACTGTAGACAATGGGCTACTAGTAATGAAAATAGACGGAGATTTCGCGGGAACACTCTACAAGCTAGTAGATAAGAAAACAGAAGTATCTCACTTAATGTCGTCTTATCCCAAGCCAAAGCCACTCGATTGGATTAACCCGTGGTACGGCGGTATAAGACTAAAAGACAGGTGGGGCCGCGACAACTTATTTAGAGAAAAGTGGGCTGTAGAAGAAGCAACAGTAGGCTCGTGGAGAGGAGTAAAGGTATGGACTAAAGTCAGCTACGAGAAAAATAGACGCCTCAAAGGAGTAATACTGGAGCAATACTACTTAACTAAGCCTTACAGCAACATAATTCTCTCCATAACAAATGTAGTAAATAGTACTAGGCGGTATATTAAGCCAGAACTATTTCTGTCAATTTTCCCTAAGCCTGGAGGAGAAAACGCTAAAGGAGCACTCATACCCTATGATGGAGAAGAATACGTTAAAGAAGTATACGAATACGAGTCTTCCTGGCCGACGACTCTAAGCGACTACGCCGTAGTGTACAGCAGTAAAGGTGCTTTAGCTCTAATTAAGCCTCAGCGCAATGATATTGCTCTAGCCGCATCAATAGGTTTCGCTAAAACATGTACACTCGACGCAATAATGTTTCCTCTGAAATATATCGAGCCCGGAGAAACACGCATATACCATGTTTTTCTAGTAATAGCGAAAACTTTAAGCGATGCTAGAGCTTACAGAGCTTTATCTAAAGTTAAGTACACTATGCTTACTTAACGTGAATATCTATTACCTCTGTCTTTTCTATTATTTGTTTAATTATTTTACCTCTGTCTGTAGAAACACTCACTCTTCCATCAGGATGTTTTTAGCAACAATATCTACTCTATCATCAATATTAACGTAGGAAACCCCTTTATCGGTAATTATTTTATGATAGCCTTCTATCCCGAGATCTATTTCATGTGGAATAACTATCTACTATCATATGGCAGAAAGCATTTACTAAAATATATTCCTTTGTATCTAGAACTAGGTGCTTTAAATGATATCTGTTGTAGTGCCTACGCGAAATAGCGAGTCTACTATAAGAATGCTACTTGAGTCACTTAAACAGCAGGAGTACAGAGACTTCGAAGTAATAGTAGTAGACAGCTCAGAAGACAAGACACCTGAAATAGCTTCAGAATATCCTTTCGTTAAAGTAGTTAGAGTTCCTCCCCGAGGCGCTAATCTTGCTCGAAATATTGGAGTTAAATTATCTAAAGGAGATATTATAGCGTTTACTGATGGAGACTGCCGTGTCTCTCATGACTGGCTTAAGAATATAGCAGAGTTTTTTGAAAAACATAGGAACACTATAGCTGTAGGAGGCTCAGTATACACTGCTAGAGAACTTAAGGGAAGTATTGTAGCAGAGTACTACAATGAGGCTCTATGGCCTATGATGCCTATTTACAGCAGTGAAGTAAAGATAACTAGAGAAAATTTCCATAAGGTAAGAGTACCTAATAGCAATAACCTTGCCTTCAGAAGAAAGGTCTTCGATGAAGGCTTTCTCTTCGACGAGGAATTTAGAGGAGGATACGAGGAAACAGAACTCCTCTGGAGACTGTGTCTCCAAAACTACGATATTAGAGTGTCTCCCTCAATTAAAGTAGAGCACTACCACACTAAGAGTTTAAGAAAACTTCTTAAAAGAGCGTATAATTACGGGAGAGGACATTACTTATTTTACTCTAAGTACAGAAACTGTCCTCTAGCACTATACGGCACGCTCAGCGCAGCCATTCTCTATACTTACTTTGCTGTAGCTCTAGCAGCGCTAATAGTGGGTTGCTGGTATTTTGCAGCACTTCTTCCTGTAGCCTATATTGTTCTCTCTATACTTTACCTAAAGAAAACTAAGAAACTACGCTCACTAGTATATTTTCTAATAGACATAGTTTTCTATACAACTATGGCTGCAGGAATTTTTGTAGAGCTTTTAAAAAGACTTAAGCTAAGTTAAATGACATTTAAGCCATATAGTTCTATTAGATAAATAAGCGATATATTAAGTAGACTTTAGTGCTCTACAGCGAAGTCCCACTTGTTTTTATATTTTTAGAAATTAGGAAAAATTAATATTGCGTTAAGCAAATAGTTTTATTGACCCCTAATGACAGGAAATAACAATGTTCGAGGAGGAGTCCCCTCTCTGCTCACTGGAGCTAGATTCTTGCTAAAATTCCCTCTCTTCAGATATGTCATTAAGCCACTTTCGAGCGAGATATCGGTTAACGGTGAAAGAAGGAAGATAGCCTATGAAGCTTTAAGACTTATTGTAGAGGAAGACACAGAATCATGTTTTATCGCGAGATTTTACTCTAAATTACTTAAAACAGTATTTGATTTAGCTGTAAAGTACTTCAATGGAAACCGCGAAGAGGTATATGAAGCTCTTAAAGATCCATCTATTAGACGAGGCCTAGCACTAGTACTTGAAGGCCTAGCACTCTACGGCATTACTGTGCCCCAGAAACTGCCAGCACCTTTCCTAGTAGTCTGGAACTTTACTAACATGTGTAACTTGAAGTGCAAGCACTGCTATCAGAAAGCAGATAGACCTACGCCAGACGAGCTTACTTTAAACGAGAAACTTTATGTAATTAGACAGCTTGATGAAGCTGGTGTAGCCGCAGTAGCTTTCTCCGGGGGAGAACCTACAATACATCCTGACTTCCCGATAGTACTCAAGGCGGCTGCAGACGCAGGCATGTATACTGCGCTAGCTACTAACGGCATAAGGCTAGCTGACCGGAAGTATGCAGAAAAACTCAGAAAACTAGGACTAAGATACGTTGAAATAAGCGTCGATTCAGCTGACCCAGATAAACACGATGCTTTTAGAGGAGTAAAGGGTGCTTGGAAGAAAACTGTGCAGGGTGTTAAAAATGCTGTAGAACTAGGTTTCTCTACAGCTATAGCTACTACTGTAACTAAAATGAATTTAGATGAAGTATCTGATATAATTGATCTAGCGGAAGAACTTGGAGTAGAGAGAGTAGTTTTCTTCAACTTCATTCCAGTAGGCAGAGGAAAAGACTTAGTCGAACTTGATCTGACTCCAGAGGAAAGAGAAGAACTGCTCCGCAAACTCTATCTCGAAAACCAGCGGAGAAAAGTACAAGTATTCAGTACAGCACCTCAGTTCGCTCGAGTTTCTCTTGAAATGAGCGGAGGAAAAGATGTTGCACCCACACACTTCTATGTACGAGGAGACCCTATTGTAGCAGCTCTAGCAGAGTACATTGGAGGATGCGGGGCCGGCAGAATATATGCGGCAATAGAGCCCAACGGTGACTTAACGCCATGCGTCTTCATACCAAATGTAGTTGTAGGAAATCTCAGTGAAGAAAAGTTCTCTGTTCTCTGGAAAAATGCGCCAGTATTTAATGCTCTTAGAGATAGAAGTAAACTCGAAGAAAACTGCAAACACTGCCCCTACAAATATGTCTGCGGAGGCTGTAGAGCGAGAGCACTAGCCTACACAGGAAATATTCTTGGATCGGACCCTGGATGCATAAACAATGCTGATTACTTTAAGACCACACTTTCTCCAGTAAAAAATACCTATAGAGGTAGATTGCTTAAGGTAGAGCTAAAACCTTAAATTTCCCATATACCATATTATAGCAGAATATGTTGAAAAAGTACTGGGTTATTTTTGTGATAATTTTACTTGTTTTTGCTACAGTATCTGCTATAGTACTCACACCTCATTTAGAAGTAAAGCCTTTACTGGTCTATAGTAAATGTATTCTTTCAAAAGACGCTTTTCCCGAAAAAGTCGTTAGTACATCTCTTTTACTTTACATAAGAAACGATTATTTTCTTCCCATAAAAATACTCAGAATAAGCTTAGATCCTCCTCCGCCTAATGAGATACTAGTTAAAGAGCTTATTTTCAATAGTACACTAGACCCTAGTGAAGAAACCTTCGTTTTTATTAAGTATACTTTTTTAAATTACACCAGATGGGATATAAGAAAAATAACTGTAGACATTATTTGCATGAATATAATTTTCAGAAAATCACTTTACGTCAATATAGTTATAGAAGCAGTACCTCGAGAACAGAATAGTAAATATTAAAGTTATAGTATTTAATTGAAAATACACAGCGCTTCAGGTTGCTGGTGAACAGTAATGCTCTGCTAAGTAACTTACATTACGAACAAAATATTTTCACATAAATCGAGTTTAAGAAAATTTGTGGAAATTACTATTGAAAGAAATAGTATTTAATTTGAATAAATTAAGTAGAATGTGTCTTTAAGTCAAATAGTAAATTACTTAAAAGAGTCAGTGTCACTTAGAGCAAATATTTTTTCGATAGCAACGCTTCTATATTCGTCTCTCTTCTCTCTCTTAAGCAGAAATTATTATAGTCTCGTTGCCCTGCCTTATGGTCTTAAAGCATTTCTTCCTTTGAAATATTTTCCGTGGATATGGCTTAATGTACTTCATATATACTACTACAGGGACTATGAGCAGTTGAGAGAATTTACTCCTAAAGGTAACTGGACTATAGTAGACATAGGGGCTTTTGTAGGCTTATACACTATTAAGGCCGCTAAGTTAGCTGGCTTTAGAGGAAAAATTTACGCTATTGAACCTATTCCATTTAACTATAAGTTTTTGAAAGCTAATATTTTGTTAAACAAGTTGAGCAATATTGAAGCTATTAATGCTTGTGTATCTACTAAGAGTGGCATTGAAAGAATATATGTTGCTGAATATGGAGCCAATTCTTCTCTCTTAAGAAAATATGTTGAGGAAATGGATTATTTGAGTAAAGTAGTTGAAGTAAAGGCTATTAAGTTAGATTATCTTGTGCACCAAGTAGGTATAGTTGACTTAATGAAAATCGATATTGAGGGATTTGAAGAAAAAGTTATTGAAAGTGCTAGAAGTGTACTTAAGCCCAAGTATGTGAAGAGAATTGTTATTGAAGTTCATCCAAGTTATTCTAGTGTATCATCTATTTCTAGAATTCTTGAAGAAAATGGGTACACTGTTGCTGTATTTGGGTGTCTTGAAGCCCCTGATCAAGTTTTTGTCTATGCTTACTGAGAATATATAACCTATAGCGTAATACTTATTTCTCTAGACCCACTAGTAGAGTATATAAGGTGGTTAAATGGACCCTCTAATTATAGCTAGTTTTCTTGCAGCCTTCTACATAGCTTGGAGTATTGGAGCCAATGACGAAACTATGGCCACTTTAGCGGGCAGTGGCTATATCTCAGTAGCGGCTGCTGCTCTACTAGGAGCTATTTTAAATTTTCTAGGAGCTGTCTTTCTGGGCCACATGGTTGAGAAAACTATTGGCGAAGGACTGATAGCAGGACAGGTTACTGTAGCTGACGCATTTATTATTCTTTTAGCTGTCGCCACTTGGCTTATTGCAGCATCTTACTGGGGGTGGCCTATTTCGACTACGCACTCCACTGTAGGCGCGGCTATAGGCTTAGGGATCTACAAGTATGGTTTAAGTGGAGTAAAATGGATTTCACTGAGTAGAGTTATAGCGAGCTGGATTATTTCTCCTCTAGTAGGTCTCCTAGGGGCAATTGCTGTATACAAAGTTGCTAGGAAAATTTATTTGAGAAAAGTAAAGGGATTTAGACAGCTTTTAACAGTATCTAAGTACTCTACAGTACTTTTAGCAATATGGACAGCTTATACTGCGTTCTTTAGGGGAGCAAACGATATTGCAAACGCTACAGGTTTTCTCAGCTATGTTTCAGGACACCCTATTTTAACTAGAGTGATTTGCGGCGCTGGAATGGCTTTAGGACTGCTTATTTTAGGTAGAAGAGTAATTAAGTCTGTTGGAGTACAGTTAGTCGAACTAGATCCTTTCTCGGCTCTATGTGCACAGGTATCAGTTGCAATTACACTGTGTATTGGAACTCTTCTCGCTTTACCTCTATCAGGTACACATGTGCTTGTAAGCGCTGTACTCGGAATAGGAGTCGCTAGAAAATCGTGGATTAATATCAAGGGACTTAAAGAAATACTAGCTACATGGGGATTCACATTTCCTTGCTCAGCGCTTTTAGCGGCAGGATTAGCTACATTAATTTACAGTTTTCTACTTTAGTGCTCTAACTATTATTACTTTGAGTACATCTCCAGTGTCTTCAGCCGCATCACATATATTCTCCAAAGTCTCGACAAGTCTCTCCGCTATTAAACTGTATTCAGGTTTGTTCATTCTCATAGAGCATAAAACAGATAAGCTTTTAACGTAGAGTAAATCTACTTGCTCTTCGATTTCTTCTATTTTATTTAAGAACTTTAAACTTTTATTAAAATCTTCCATAGCTTCTTTAACAGCCTCTTCGGTCAGCTCAACACAATAATATATATTTGAAGCCATTTCACATAACATTTTAGAGAATTCTCCATTCCTGAATGCGTCTCTTATAAACTCTATTTCAAGTAGCCTTGCCGCGTCTCTACTCCAGTCAGCAATCATGTCCATTCGCTCAACAAGCCTAATGAAGTCTTCTCTGCTGAGAGGAGGTACTATGCCTTTAGCTAGCTCTTCAATTATTTTTCTCCTAATTTCATCGGCTTCTTCTTCACTTCTATGCACTGCCGCTACCTCGCGTCTAAATTCATCTATACTGCAAGCCTTTAAGGAATGTATTGCATTACATAAAGCTTTTACACATTTTTTACATAAGCTGGCGTGGTTTAATACAAGCTCGAGCACCTTATTCTCAGACCTATCTAGCTTCTTTTTAAACATAGTCACAACCTTTATGCCAATATACTTATCTATATTAGTATATAGGTTCACTTACTGTTTATAAAACTATTTTCCTTGCTTTAGTATATTTACTTTTAAGCTAAAAGAGAACTCGAAGACTAATTCCTCAAAAACTAATTTATTTTTGCATTAAAGCATTAAATACATGAGCGAAGATATTGAAGTAGTATTTTCTTATAGGTCAAAGTATCCTACTGAAATACCTTCGCTTATAGCTTATGGAGGCGAGCTTATTGTATGTATTAATTCGCTTAAAGGAATTGAAGATGAGGCTCGAGTGTATTCTAGTGTAGACGGCTATGAATGGGAAGCAAGGCTTATTGGCGTAATGAACTTCTGGGCCTACCAGTTTTTCGACGGCAAGCTTTATGTCGGAGCTTCTAGTGCCTCGGGAGACAAGACGTTTGTCTTTGAGTACGATGGATCTGAGTTCAAGAAAGTACTAGAGCTTTCTCCGGGCGGCGGAGGTGGAGGAGGCCTCATAGAATCACTGGGTATATTCAAAGACTTTCTCTATGCTGGCAGGCGAAATGAAATTTGGAGAACTAGCGATGGCGTGAAGTGGAAAAGAGTATTCGAATTTTCTTCAAATAAGTCGCTTTATCAGTTTATTGAATACGAGTCAGAGTTCTATGTTTTTGAAGGAGAGCCTATTAGGGCTCCCAGTAGAGTATACTGCTCTGAAGACGGCAAAAAATGGAGAGAGTACCGCGTCTACAGTCATGTAGAGTGGTTTAGATCGCATTCACCTAGCGATAGAGTAGTACTAGACTATCCTTACATAGCTGATGGGAGAGGAAACGTCTATTTCTTTGACGGTGAGCTAAATAAGATTTTTGAGCGAAGACAGTTTAGGCAACCTCATAATGTTGCTATAAGACTGAAGACTTTCGAAGACAGGCTGTTTATCGTGTATGGTGCGGGTACCTGTGCTCCGGCTAGAGGAGAAGTATGGGTATGGGATAACTATCAGCTGGGGCGCTTAATTCAATTGCCTTATGGTATTTACGACATAGAGGTTTACGGAGACTCTATTTACTTAGCATGTAACAACTGGAGTGGTCTAGGTGGATTCTGCGAAAGTCTTGTCGTGAAAATACCTGCCTCTATGAAGCTAGAGACTCCTCCCATAGCATATTCTCTTACAAGTAAAGGAATACCTGCTGAAAACATTAGTTTTGTAAGCGAACTAGAAATAGATCCTATACCTGTTTTAGGCTATAGCCAAGCAACACTTTACTTGCTCTTGGTAGGCGACGCAGAGCTCGAGGTAGAAACACTGTCGCTCAACGGCTCCTGGAGAACTGTCGACAGAATATCTATTCCGGGTGGTCGCGTAGTCCGTAGCAAAGTAGAGTGCTGTGGACGCTTAATTAGATTCAAGCTTAGATCCAAAGAAAAGAATGAAGTAAAGTTGGCCGAAGTCTACTTAATTTAACTTCTCTTAAATCTCTTGAATAAAAGTAGCAGCACTGCAACCGCGCAGACTAAAGTCAGTAGAATAAGTCTCAAGTCAAGGTATTTTTCTTCAAGAACAGGTAGCTCGCCTCTCTGTACAATTTCTACGTTGATTTTCTTTACTTGGAAGTTTTCCTTGAAAAGCATTCTTCCCACCGATACGGATATCTTGACTTCCTTTATGGCGGCGTTCCATGGAGAACTGTTAAATTTTCCTCTTTCTACTACTAGCTTAGAACTATTGTCTAGCTTAAAGCTACCCTCAAAGCCCAGTGGCCAGTAAACTACTAGCGGAGACCCATTACTACATGAAACTAGAATTCCTTTAGAAAGTCCTTCTATATGAGACCCCAGTGTAAGCGTAGTGTACTTACCCAACTTTACTTCAAATAGTTCTAGAAGATCGCCGTTTCCTTCAGCCAGCTCGGCTACGAAAACTGTTTTCTTCACACCATAGCTCTCAGATAAACCTACTACATAGACTGCCTGCGCTGAAAAAACGCTAACTCCGTAGCACCAAGCTTTGCTGAAAAGTACTCTACACCACTTCATTTCGCCGTCTGTAGAAAAGCAGGCTACTACAGCTTCCTGTCTTAAAGAAAAATGACTCAAAGTATGACCAGTAACGTAGATCAACTTGTCTTTACAGCAGACGCCATAGAGCCTATCGTGGCTTTTTCCGCCGAAACACTTTGCCCAAAGAACCTTCAGGTCCTTTAAACTAATGCATACTACTAGGCAGTCTAGCCCACTGCTACGCGAAAGCACATTAAATACTGCTCCAGCAAGAACAACTTTATCTCCAACTAGAGTAGCGGCAAAAAAGAAAGGCTTAGCTGAAGTACCGTCAGGTCTTACTACGTTAAATACTCTCTCTAGCAAAATCTTGCCTGAAGAACTAAGTAAAGCAACGTAGCCTACGCCGCAGACAAAAATATTCATATTAGGAAGAATTAGCAGGTCATTTAGCCACGTACCACTAGAGTAGCCCCACTCAAGATCTCCATTCCACAGATCAAAAGAACCTATAAACCATGAACCGCAGACAACAAGTTTTTCTCCTAAAACAGCAATTTTCCTCAGCTCATATACTTCTTCGACTAAAGTAAACCACTCTACTTTTTCTCCAACTAAAGCAACAAAACCGACGGGTTTTTCGCTAGACTCTATCCATCCACAGACAGCTATTTTCTTGCCAGCTACTATAGAGTAGCAGGCGTGGCCCCTTATATTAAATAAGAGAACATAGGGGGAAGCAGCTATAGACAGAACTAAAGAAACAACGGCAATTACGGAGATTATTCTCAAGTACACGCTACTAACCACACCTAAAACCTACTTATGTCTTCCAGTCAAGCGAAGATATATTTAAGCGCTCTATGAACTCTGCTACTATTTTCTTAAACCGAGGATCAGCTTTCTTTGGGCCAGGCATAATGCTAATAACTAGTCCTGGCTCACCCACCTTCATAGGTATGCTGCGTACTCTTGCTCTATGAATCCACTTCCTTAAAACTATTTTAGCTCTAAACGGAGACGTTATAATGAACTCGTATTGAGGAGAAGATATTCCTAAAGTAGCAAGAACAGACTTAGGTTCTTTAACACTGTATACTATGTTTTCTCGCTGAAGAATTCTAGACAAAATATCAGCCACCTCGCAGAGCATATCCCCGTAGTATATTTGCGTAGTCCACAGTCTGCCTGCAAGTGTCATCAATAAGTAGCGCAGTGACGACACTACAATAAGACCACTGAGCACAGAAACTATTTTCCAGTAAATTTCCGCTGGAAAAGCAATAGCTCCCATTATAGGAAACAGTCCTATAAGAATAAGTCCTATTGCCACTATTTGACCTGTTAGCAAAAATGTTTTTCCTCTAGCTTCTCTATATGCTTTAATCAAGTACAGCACCGATGGAACTGTAAAAGAGTTTACTAAAAGGAGCATAAGTGCCTTTAACGTTAAAGGCTTCTCGCTAACTGCAATTGAGTAATTTCCTATAATTCCTGCTGAGAATAAAGCTGCAGCTAAAATCAGTCTCTTGAAGGGTACTTTAAGAAATACTAGCGAGAGCATTGTAGCGAAGTATATTAAGTAGAATAGTGTAGTGAAATCTCTGTGCGTTATAAATGCTATTACAGCCATTAAAAATATTAAAACTTTAGTTAAATCTATTAAATTGTATTTAAGTGAAATAAGCTTTCCAATAGCAGTTGAAGAAAACTTTTTAGCTATTTCTATGTCTGAAGGCAAAGCTAGTTGAGCAAAAGCCAGTATTGCATAGGATACTGCGTAGAGAATAAAGTTATTGGTGTAAAGAGCAAATATGAAGATAACTAGCGACAATAAAACTGTTGCAAGCCATTTTTTAGCCATTTTAATTAACGAAAAGAACATAGAGTTCCCTTAATGCTAGATAAATTTGAGAAAATAAGGCTTATCGGAGAATTATTCTATTTCCTAAATTTATTAAATTATATTTTGGGACTTAAGTGATACTTTGAGATATCTTTCAAAAACTCTTTCTATCCAGTAAATATCTTGAAGAGTATCATTCGCACCTGTCTCATAATCTCTGTCTTCTTGAGTCATTTCAATAAAGTGCAGAAGACCTCTCTCGTAGCACCATTCTCGAGGTAGTCTGGGCCTCCAAGTCACCTCTTTCTTTGAATCATATATCTCGACTGTAGAGTACGTTGCTTTCTCCAAAAGAGGAGGAGTATTTACTGATATCCAGTAGTCATCAGTATATATTGTAGCTCCAGCCGAAAAATTGCGTCCCTCTACACGACTGTATACCGCTATATGCTTAAAGCTACTGTACTCAAAAGACACCATGAAAGAATTCCCCCTATTCCATACTTCAACATACTTTACTCCACTCGGCTCGCCTGCATACCATCTCATTAGGTTAATGTAGTGGCTCCACGCGCCCAGCAAGCGCTCATAGAATTGCTCTGCCTCCTCCTCTAGCTCGACAGGAACCTTAAATTCTTCTGCAAAAAGTCTTCCAGATAAACTCTCTCTACAGAGCTTTAAGCCAGAGGACCCTGCGACATAAAATTGCTTAAAGAGAGTTATTTTCTGGCCTTCAAGTATTCTCTTAACATATCTGCATCCAGTGTCGTATCGGAGCATATAAGCCGACATTAGTTTCCTACCCCTTTTTTCAGCAACTCTAGCTATCTCTAATGCCTCGCTGTAAGTTGCTGCAACAGGTACTTCCACTACAACATTTTTCTCTTCCTCGAGAGCCATTATAGCGTGTTCTTTGCGTACTTCTAGAGGTGAAGCAACTACAACAGCGTCTACTTTAGGGTCTTTCAAAAGCTCGCTGAGCTCAGAATAGAAGTTAGTTGAGTATTCTTCGGCAGTAGATTTAGCGAGCTCTCTACTAGTATCAAATACGCCTATCAACTCTGCTTGAGTACATGTTTTAAGTAAAGGTAGCCAAGCTATCTGTGATACTTCTCTACAGCCTATAACAGCGAAACCCAGCTTCTTAGCCACGCTCTCATTAAATTTAATAGAAAAGTATATTTCACTTTGTGTCCGCGAGCTTTATATCTCTTCGACCGCTTTTAAACTAGTTCTGGTGAAAGAATGAAGATAAAAGTAGTTTCGCTAGATGTCTGGAATACTCTACTAAACTTAGACATATTCCTAAAAGAAATAGCTAAGCAAGTAGCAGAGTTTACTGGAAGCTCTCCAGAAGAACTCTACAAAAAACTCTCTACAGCACATATCGAGGCAAAAAACCTTAGACGCAAAGGAGTTCTTAAAGAAGACATTGTTCAGAAAACACAGAAACTAGCAGCAGATTACTTAGGTACTTCAGCTGACATTTTTCAGAGAGCTGTAGCTAAAGCTGTTTTAACAGTAAATACAGAAAAACTAGTTGCTGAGGGAGCATACGAGGCTCTCAAAGAATTAAGTAAAGTAGGCTTAAAGAAAGCTGTGCTGGGAAACGTTCTCTTCTGGCCCGGCAGCTACACAAGACTACTTTTAGAGAGAACAGAGCTAGCTAGCTATATTGAAGCCCAGTTCTACGCAGACGAAGTAGGCTACCAAAAACCTCAGAAAGAGTTTTTTGAGCTAATCTTAAAGAGATTCAGTGTATCGGCTGAAGAAGCAATACACGTAGGAGACGGACTATACGAAGACTTTGCCGGGGCTATTCTTTCAGGATTCTATGCTGCGCTAATATTGCCCAACGTCAAAGACATAGTTTCTCTAGGAGCAAAAGCCTACGCAATACCTTCAATAAAGTACCTGCCGAAACTAATATCCCGCATCAGCTAGCAAATATACTAGTGGCCGCAGTAGTTGCTGGCATAGACTTAGCTGGAGTAGAGACAAGACCTACAGGAATATGCTTCATAGTAGACAGTACAGTAAAAACCAAACTAGTGTATACTGATAATGAAATAGTTTCAGAAATACTGAGAGAAAAACCCGCCGTAGTAGCAATAGATGCACCACTATCACTGCCTAAAGGAAAAACACTAGACTCTAAAAACTGTATCCGAGAATGTGATAAAGCCTTGAGAAAAATGGGTATTCGATTTTTCCCACTCAATTTCGGGGGAATGAGACAGCTTACTCTCCGCGGAATAAAGCTTAGGAAAAAGCTCACTGAACTAGGGTTCACAGTAATAGAAACTTACCCGGGCGCGGCCCAAGACCTCCTTAAGCTGCCGCGCTCCAAGAAAAACAGAGAAGAACTCAGAAGAAAACTAGCCGAAATATTTAATTTGAAAGGAGATATTGAACACAAATTATCTACACATGAACTAGACGCCATAACATGCGCTATCGTCGCTAAACTCTACTTAGAGGGAAAATACATAGCGGTAGGCGATCCCGAAGAAATACTCATGATCTTGCCGAACCCCAAAGACATAGACATAAAGTAGGTAGTTTACTTCAGCTGACGCGTTTAGTAAATACAGGTTTTAAGCAATACTTAAGTTTCGTTAATGAAGAACTATTACAGTGGACGTAAATCCTTATGCTAACAGAAGTCTGCTAGAAAAAGTTTGCAGCAAAATAGTGGGGCGTAGAACCGAAGTAGTAGCTATTATATCGGCTTTAGCTGCCGGCCGAAATGTTCTTCTAGAAGGACCTCCAGGCACATCTAAGTCTACAATACTTAAAGCAATAGCAGAAAACTCAGGCGTCTCCTTCTACATAGTCGAGGGGTCAAGCGATCTGACTCCCCAGAAGCTCGTAGGAGTATTTAATCCTGCTAGAGTAATGACCGACGGCTTTAAGCCAGAGTACTTTGAGCCAGGACCTTTAGTCAAAGCTATGATTGAAGGCGGAATACTGTACATAGAGGAATTCAATAGAATGTCTGAGGACGCAGCAAATACTCTGATTAGAGCAGCCGAGGACCACGAAATAGCTGTGCCGAGGCTAGGAATCATTAAAGCAAAGCCTAGCTTCAGAATAATATGTGCCATGAACCCTTACGACGATGTCGGCACGAGGAAAGTCAGCAGAGCTCTTCTCGATAGATTCATTAGAATTAAAATGGATTACCAGAGCCGTGAAGAGGAAATAGAAATAGTTAAGGTGAGAACAGGTAGCAGAAATCTTCTCCTAATAGAACTCGCGGTAGATATAGCTAGGGAAAGCCGCAGACACCGAGCAGTCAAAATGGGTTCTTCTGTTAGAGGAGCAATAGACATGGTTCTAATAGCCGAGAATATTGAGAAAATTAAAGGAAAACTGAGTATAGATGACCTTTTATTGGCCGCTAAAATGGCTTTCACTACGAAAATATGGCTTAAAGACACTAGTAGAACGCCGGATGAAGTAATAGAGGAAATATTCTGGAAGGTATTAGGGACTAAAAAGACGCTTCCTTTTCCTTTAAGTAAAACTAGTGAGAAAAGTAATAAAGAAGAAAAGAAGCATCAAGTAGATATAAGTGATTTAGAGAAAATAGCTGATACAGCTCAAGTAGCTCCAAGGAGAACTGCGCTAATACTTTCCTCCGATAAGAAATTAATAGAGGATTTAGAACTTCTTGGTTTAAGGGGGCTGGATACTTTAGCTAAAGTATATTTTTTCTTACCATACGATACCAGAGAAATAGCTAGGAAAATAGGTACGTATCTTATAGTCCGCTTTGCTGAGCAATATACTTCGGGCAGAAGAGGATTTACTAAAACAAGTAGCTGGAGTGACTTCAGCGACTTAGACGTAGAAAGTACTATTGAGAAAATACTTGAGAAACCTGGAGTAGACTACGATACTTTTGTTTTCTTTTCCAAGAAAAGACGTAGGAGAGCGTATGCATTAATAATTGACAGAAGCTTCTCAATGAGCGGTCTCAGGCTCTTTTTAGCAGCACTAATAGCCGCTTCACTTGTCTACGCTGAACGTGAAGTAGATGATTTCTCAGTACTAGCATTCAATACGAAAGTAGATCTTTTGAAAAACTTTGATGAAAAAGTACCCGCAGAAACTCTAGTAGACTCTATCTTATCGCTGACAGCTTGCGGCTATACGGACATACATAAAGCACTTACAGAAGCCTATACTTTACTAACTGCTAGAGGCTACGAGCCTAAAGCAATTCTAATAACAGACGCCGAGTGGACTGCAGGCGACAATCCTCTCAAGGCAGCTAAACTCTATAAAACACTACATGTCGTAGCAGTACCATCAAAATGGATAGGGTTCGGGGAAGCATTAGCTAGACTAGGTGGCGGCAAATTCGTTTTAATTAGAAGTATCGATGAAATAGCAGGTAAATTAAGCTCAATACTCGACTAAAGGTCTATTCTCTTTAATGCAGTATTCTTCAAAGCCGTCAGCTATTCAGCAAGCGTACATCTGCTTATACAATCTAAATTCGCTTCTATGTTTGAATCGCGAAAGCTGGCGGAAGACTAATATCTTTAAACGCTTTTTCTCTACGTGGATTTAAATCAAATATTTATTGACTATAAGGCCTGCGCGTTAGTAGCTGAGAAATTTAAAGAAGCTAAGATAAAGAGAGAAAACTACTTTAATGGAGAATATTTTCCTCCATCAAACGAGCCTCGTGAACTGGTATTAGGGTACTTTACGGCAATAGTTGCATTAGACCACAGGACTTCGACTCCTATTTCTGAATATAGAGCATCGATTAACGGTGTTGTATACAAGGGCTCTGATTTACTGCACCACCTGGGTTCAAGAGAATTCTTACGTAACCCCGATTACTTTTCTGCAGAAAACTTGTCTAAACTGAGTTTAAAGGAGTTCAATAGGGTCTTTACTTACGGGGATGTATCGCTGTGGGATGCTGGAGTAAGAGTACTTCTCTTAAGAGACTTAGGGAAAAAAGTTTTAGATATTTACGGTGACTTCACAGGGCTCTTTAATGTAACTAGCATTACTGAATTCAAGGAAAGGCTTAAAGTATTTAGAGCGTATGAAGACCCTGTAGAGAAGAAGATTTTTCTCTTAGCGAAGTTCTTGGAAGGCCGCGGCTTAATTAAGTTCACTGACCCGCAGAACTTCCAAGTACCTGTAGACAATCATCTTACTCGTATTGCCTTGAGGCTAGGAATTGTCAGCTTAACGGACTACAGCTTCATACTAAAGGAAATCGAAGTAAACTCTGAAACCGATACAGCAATCAGAGTGAAAGTTAGAGAGGCATGGAAGGTTGTCTCCGAGATCTCGGGTAAAGATCCCTTCCTGCTGGATGATTTTCTGTGGAGGTTTGGGCGAACAATATGTCTTAGAGAAAAACCTTTATGTGAAAAATGTTTTCTTAAAGACTACTGCAGAGCATATAAAACTAAAAACTTTCTACCGGAACACACTTTTACTCTGACTTGGTACTACTAACTTGCTTTTCCTCTTTTTTAGTTTCTTTTCCTTTAGCTTTTCTTCTTCCAATGAAATACCCTATAGTTAGACCGGCTGCCAGTGAAAGTGGTACAGCAGTAT
This sequence comes from uncultured Thermoprotei archaeon, assembly GCA_965367815.1. Taxonomy (GTDB): domain Archaea; phylum Thermoproteota; class Thermoprotei; order Thermofilales; family B15-G2; genus B15-G2. The sequence goes on along the minus strand of CBDUKN010000003.1, from coordinate 28,516 downwards.
ATAGCAGTAGTTTTAGTTTTTCTGACTCCTCTTTAAGTTTACTGAATTTAACTGAAAGTTTTTCAAGCTGCGTTGTCGTTTCATTTAGCTCTGCTTTGAGTTTCTCGTTTTCAGACAATGCTTGAGAAAGCTGTGTTTTAACTGACTCAAGTTCGTTTTCAAGAGCCTCTATTCTAGTAGTGGCATTAGACAACTTTTCTTCAAGAGCTTTCTTCTCTTCCTGCAACTGTGTTACCTGCTGCTCTAGTTCTTTTTCGCGAGGAGACTTTAGTTGCGCGGCTAAAGGTGAAGTTACTTCAGCTTTAATTGTTGTCTCTGTTTCTGGAACCACTACTTTGAATAATATATTGCCGTAAACTCTGATCTTTACTTCTACTTCAAATGAACCGTCTTCACTAGTAGTCGTGTTGGCTACATAGAACCATGTTTTTCCTCCGTCAATACTCATGTAGACTAGCACTGTTACGTCAGCTGAAGGCGGATTTATTTTACCGTAGACTGTAACTGCTTTTTCACCCGCTTTAGCCCAAGCAGTGATAGATACACTGTACTTTACGTAAAATGTTATAGTGTTACTTTTACTTGAAGCATAGTCTCCAGTACCCTTGAAGTAGGCGTAGACACTCCACTTGCCAGCAATATCTACTTTAAATGTGTATGTAAATGAGCCATCTGAAGCAGTTTTAACAGTCACTCTGCTAGTTTCTCCAAGAGGATTCCTAATGGTTATTTCTACATCAACACTCATTGCTGGAGAGAGCTTACCTTTCACTTCAACAGTACTGTTTACAGCAAAAACTGTGCCGTTTACCTGTATCTTAAGGCTAGTAGCCTTCTTAGTAGACGGAGGAGGAGGTGGTGCCTTAAGAGTAATATCTATTCTGACTGCACCTTCTACACTCCGTGTAACTGAGCCACTATATCCGTCTTTAGTTGCTTTAACTGTTACTGTTACTGGGACACTCGATACACTAAATGTTATTTCATAATATCCTTGGCTATTAGTAGTCGTAGACGCAGAGACTCCAGACCCTGACACAGTAACAGTAGCTCCGGCTGCTGGAGATCCATCGGGCATGTAGACGTAACCATATATCGTTGCAGGAATCTGAGCAAGTACCTTAAGTGGAAGGAGTATTAATGGTATTAGTAGTGCTAATATGAGTATTTTCGACTTCATGGATAACCCACCTCGATCCATTTAGCTTCACTCTTTAAGTATATGAAATAGCCTACTCCCATAACTATCTCAAAGTCTTTCTCTGAACCACTTACGCCTGGAATATATACGATGAATTTTTGTTCTTCGTCGTCCCATTTCCATACTCCTGTTAGTGCTGAACCTATTGCTTTAGCTAAATCTGATGCTTTATATGTTCCTACAGGTTTTAGTGTCAGAGCAATTATGTGATATCTTGGGCCAAGTGTTCTTACTCTGAGTGAAATGTTTAGCCACTGGCTGTATACTTGTCCGCTCCATCCTCTAATGCTTACTGTGTAGTAGCCGTCCGAGAGCTGTGCGCCGTCAATAGTTACTACGACTATTTCTTTTGGCTCATCATAGGCTCCGTCTTCAGGCGAGGGTATTGCTGTAGGCGGACTAGAGTTTATTGAGTACTCGGCTCCTTCCACTATTCCTCCCTGACACGCAATAGATACTTTGATTATAACTTTGGCGTTTTCGACATATGCATCAATAAGTGTTGCGCTTACTGTCACTTCTCCGACTACATTAAAGCTTACTTGGTCTTTTACAATACCGTAGTTGGGTATATTTGCCTCAATGTACGCTGTATACGTTCCTGGAGGATACTCTTTTTCTACGTAGAATTTACCAGTGTATATTCCGTCCGAGGGTACTTCGTCGCCGTTAGTGCCATCGTCGACTAAGTTTAGTTCTCCTGCTAAAGACCCATTGGGGAAGAAGATTTTTGCGTAAACTGGTATATTTAGTAGAGGATCTGAGCCGTTTCTTATAGTGAAGGTTATTTTAACGTAGGAGCCTGGATAGTACTGATTGGCATCTGTCGACGAGCTGTACACATACGATGTTAAAAGCCATTTGACAGCATTTCTTATTAGCTGAGTTCTCTGGCCTGCATTGAGATAATGCACTGGGAACGAGAAGTATACTACTCTAGCGCCGTTATTTTCTCCCAGTGCTACTCCATCGTAAACAACTATGCAACCGTAGTCTGTTCCAGCGTACTTTGCTATAAGCACTCCTCCGCTAGTCGCATTTACACCATCAGGAGTTGGCGGTGTTTCATTAAATAATATTTCTTCCGTGCCATTAAAAACAGGGTGCAAAGGCTTAAGAGCAACTATTGTCTGCGAATTAACAAAGTCTATAAGGTATTCTGCGTGAGCTACATCAGACATAAATTGGTCGTTTATATGATCATAGGCTATGTCTTCTCCTTCGAGCAAAAGACGCCCTCCATTTTTAATAAATTCGATTAAATTTTCTGCGTCAATTGCATCTACTGCATAAGAATAGTATGTGCCTACATGCCATATTACTAGTGAAACGTTATTGCTTAAAAGAAGACTAAGAGTGGGGTTTCCTTTTTCACTTTCTCTAAATTCATAGAGATTATATCCTAAGTCCTGTATAGCCGTAATAAATTCTTCAGGAGCTACACCATAGTTAACGTAGTTATATTCATCGTCATCTACAACTAACAAAATAGTATTTGGTGGAACTATTACATATGACAGGTTAATCTCAAGATTTACTCTAGGATAATAAAGTGCCCTTAACGCTCTATCAACACCATCTTTATAAACTATGATTTCATATGTATCAGGAAGAATGTCTGAGAACTCATAGTATCCGTCACTTGAAAAGTATTCTTCAAAAAGAGTTCCGTCCTCAAGAAACAGTCGCACTGTTACGTTTGTTACCAAATCTCCATTATCATTTATTACGTATCCGTAGAGTTTTGGTGGAGCATTAGGTGATGGTGGAGTCCCTGTTCCTGTAAGCTGAATAGAAGGATCGCCTAATAGTGTACCATACTCTACTACAGTGTACCAGTCTAACCCCCAGTCTCTGCCGTGTGCAGCTAAGTAGTCTGTAATCGCTTTAACATGCATTAGTCCTGGAGTAGGTGTAGTGCCAGCGTCTTCGAGTTCTTTGAATGCTGCTACAAATCTCCAGTCTATTTCGCCTGCTAGACCCCATGTAATATAGTCTCCCACGTACCCCCAAGCGATATCGGCTGCGCCCAAGTAGGCTATTGCTCCTCCATCCGACTTAAGCAAGAACTTCTCTCCTATACATACATCGGTATCAGCGAAGTCTCCTGTCAAGCAGGCCATAGTCGCTACTATAGGAAGCTTATTGTCATTTGAGAGAAGATCTACGTCTGTATCCCAGAAGACTCCTCCTGAGCCAAAGTACCATAAGTTTACGTTTCCATGTCCAGCGAAATTAATTATACCATAGCCTTTATTTATTTCATTGATAACGTTATTGCGTGTCAAGTTGCCTAAACCTTCATATAGCTTAGTCCAAGCAAAATCAAGTAAATTATTATATTCAATATAATCGTTTAGAATTTCTCCCTCAGGATGCAACTTATCTTCAAAGGTAATTGTACCTAAGAAAAGCACTCTTCGGAACCAAGAGTAGTTTATAGTGTAGTTCATTATCTTGTATACAAGCGTATATGCTTCATCTAGGGTTTTAGCAGGCAGTCTTCCTACGATAACGTCTGGTACTCCATCAATATTGTCTGATACTTCACCATAATAGCCGTTATTGTTAGTATCCCATGTGCCCTGTAGATCTGCGTAATAGAGATCTGTTTCGATTAAATCATTAGGGTTATCTGGGTCTCCTTCAGGAATATATGCGCGTCTCGCAGGGACTATTTGATCGTCTCCGAGAATAATTACGTATGTTATGCCGTAAGTGTTTTTAGTGTAGTTAATAAAGTTTCTTATTTTTTCTGGTAAGTCTTTGCCTGTAAAAGCTGTACTTATCCACTCAACTGTATAGACTCTAGTGAGTATACCGGTAGAGTTTTTCCACTGAGCTAAAGTAACAGCAGCTGGCTCAAGGTCACTTGAAGTTATTATAATCGCGTCAAGCGTACTTAAAGCCGATGTAGCTACTTGGGTTTGTGGAGCATAAGTCCAAGAAAACTCTATTTTAACCTGTTTTACGAAGTAGACTAAGCCTTTTACGGGATAATATTCTGCTGCGAAAACTCTAATGAATATGTAGTTCACGTCTTCAAGTGAAATGGGGTCTATTCCTCGCTTAACTTCTAGTTCAACTACTTGACGTGGATAAGGCTTATCGCTTTCGTATATCGACGGGTCTTCTTTATAGAGTTGTTTTCTATCATTTGGGCCGAGTTTCTGGGGCTGAGGTGTAGGAAGTATTCTATAGTATCCTTTAAGAGCTACTTTAGTAACTGTTACTTTATAATCAACTAGCTTATAGTAGACGGGTACCTTATATACGAGGTACTTGTAGGGTATTAGCGGCGCACCTGGCTTGAGAAAATATTTGGTTCCAGGAACTTTGGGAACATAATATTTGCTATTTACTTTTTTCATTTGCAGGAATTCGAAGCTAACTATAGCCGTTTGGGGAAGCGTATTAGGTATGTCTACAGTTTTTATGACACTTGCTAATAGACTCAGCTGCAAAAGTAGGATAAGCGCGATGAATTTAACAATTCTATCCTTTCTCAAGAATATCCCCCGATTCTTTATTTTTAATAAAATATAAATTATACTTTTCTGTATAGAAATAAATGCCGTCAAGTTAGTATAAAGTCATATAGTATAACATTAAAGGAGTTATCAAAAATAAAGCAGTAGCTATTCTCTTAGAGCCTTTGCGCTGAAATTACTGCGATAAGTGCCGTAGCTTATTGTTCTAAAATTATTGCACTTGAAGGACAAAGCTCTAGCACTTTCTTTAAATGCTCTTCTTTTTCTATAGGTATTTGGCCTATAGAAACTTTATCGGTATCTTTAATACAGTATTCTTTAACTATTTTTGCTTTAGCAGTTTTCTTATCTAATTCAAAGACAAAAGGACAATCGATCCAGCAGGCACCACAGCCCAAGCACAGCGTTTTATCTACCTTGACTTTCAAACTCACGTTTACTTACTAGCACGACATGCTGTTAAATTTATTTGAAATCATACAACTTTTCATATTCTACACTAGTGTATATTATACAATAGTGTATTATATACCAAAATGTATAAAAATCAGCTCTGTACAATATATATCGGTGTCTCCATGAACAATAAACTTAAAGAATATAGGCAAATAGCTCAAGAATATATCAAAGCACTAGAATCTGTTAAAGAAGCTAAAAGAAAATTAACCGAAGTAATAATTAAGTACCTAATAGCCAATAGTATTGATTTAAGTAACTGTACAGAACTAGCTATTTCTAAAAACCTCGGATTGCCTAGAAGTATTGTAAGAAGCATTCTCTCAGAGCTAGTAGAGAAACATATTCTTCGGGTAGAGGGCATAGGAAATATTAAGCCATACGTTTTCACCGACTGTGGAATTGGCGGGGCTCTCGACCTATTACATATAAGTTTCACTAGAAAAGAATTACATGATCTTTTAGAAACTAAAGAATCCGAGAAAGTTAAGGGTGCTATATATGGTGTTCCACTGATATGTGATAAAATCAATGGGAGACCAGTAGCTAGATATCGTGGATACGCAGCAGACTTATGTTTAGATACTTTAGTTAAAAGGTTTTTAGAATTTTTAGAAGCCTATGAAGTAGATTTAGATAAAAGAAAAGAGAAAATAGTGAAAGCATTTGGAGAGAAGACTTTAAGAGAACTGAATTTAATGTTACCTGAACTTAAAGCATTTGAAAAATTGATGCAAGCTTCTTGGACTCCTGGTCTTCCATCCATTTTCGGAATTTTTCCAGAAATGAAAAATTCTTTAAAGGAAATAGATAATTTGACGCCAGAGGAAGTGAAAAAAGTTGTTATAAAAAGGTATGAAGAAATGCTTAAAGAGGCTTTAGGTAAGTTTAAGAAGTTTGCATTTATACTTGAAAAGCTGGGATATGAGGGACTTCATGAGTACTTTAAGAATAAAGTGCCTATCTATTATCGAATAGATGTTCCCGGAGAACAGCCGAAATATGGTTTCCGTGACGAATACTTGTGGGCTGCAACACTTGCTCTTCGAGAAGGCTGTAAGATTGCTGAGAAACTCGGAGTTGATTCTAGTTTAATTAAAGAAGCTAAAATGCTAGCAGATATACTCGATATAGCTCTCGAGAAAAAGTATAGGGGTATTGAAGTCGAGAGCATGAATTTAATGGAGTGGGGGCTGAAGCAGCTATCGTGTAAGTGAACTATTTTCCGGTAATATTTTTCTCTTCGATGAATCTAGGATTTATTTTTGACTGAGAATATTTCTTGGTGGCTTTATGTCTTCTAGTAGCGCTAGTAATGTACTGAAGGCTATTAAGGCTTACTATAGTAGTGTAGGCGAAGTCATGTTAGAGTTTCTTAAGAATAGAGCTGTCGCAGCATATGTTGTTAGGAGCGATAAAGTGTTTTTTGTTAGGTGGGAAAATAGAGCTAAGAGAATACCAGTTACAGTCGATAGTTTGAGCAAACTTCTGAGCTTAGTTGACCGAGGTTTCGTTGACTTTATTCCTTGTGTTCACCCGTTAGACGAAAATACACCGGATAGGCTTGTTATTGACATGGATGTAGGTGATAAAATTAAGGCTAGTGAGTACTGGCTCGACTTAGTGAAGTATGTTGCCTATGCTACTGTGAAAGTTTTGAGGAAACTTAAGATTGAGCCCTGCGTTAAGTTTAGTGGGTCGAGAGGTTTTCATATATGGTTCGGCTTAAGAAAGAACCCTGAAGTAGAGGAAATACCTCTTATTAGCAGGGACTATTTTGCTGAAGCTAGGAAGTTTATTGTTAGGCTTGCTCAGCTTATTGAAGAAGAACTTGAGAATACTCCTGAAGCAGTTAGAGTCGCTAGGAAAATTGTGCCTGAGTGGAAGCCTATTGTGACTAGTCAGGTGGCTCACAAGGACTTGAGGAAAGACCAAGTGTTGCTCGACTGGTCTTCTATGAAGAGAAATGGTGTTGCTAGAGCGCCGTTTTCGCTCCACTATAAGACTGCTTTAGTATCTGTACCCGTAGAGCCTGATAAAATAATGGAGTTTTCTATAGAAGATGCTAAGCCACTATATGTTGTAGAGAATTTAAATAAGTTGAAAAAGGTTTTCGAGCTTAAGTACTATCCGATAGACGTACTGAAGTCTTTAAGTGACTATAGTTTCATAGACTACGCTATTTGAGCTCTTTCTTCAGTATCCAGTAGTGTCTAACGCCTTTGACTCCTTCTAGCTGAGTGTAGAAAAAGAGGTGGGTTGTCCAAGGGATAATAATGTACCTGTAGCCTCTTAGTCTCAGCGACTCAAGGCACTTGTAGAGAAGTATAGTGCCTAAGCCCTTTCCTCTAGCTTTAGGGTCTACGCCGATTGGTCCAAACCAGTTGGGCTCTAGTCCACCGTAAACAGAGAAGCCTAGTATTTCGCCGTCTTTTTCGGCTATCCAGACGCCTCCTTCTGGTTCATGTATAGCCATTGATGCTTCAATACCCCAGCAGGCCGAGAACTTTTCAGTAACCCATGACACTACTTTATTCTCTTCACTTGCCTCTACTTCATGGAAAACTATTCCTTCTTTGACCGCTTTCTCCTCTCTTCTATGAACTCTCTCGGGATAACGGAGATACATTAAGTCTACTTCATAGTCTACTACTTCAGCTGCTTTAGTGAAGCCTTTTTCAAGGAACTTTGATAAGTAGTACTCATAGTGAATATCTAGGCCGGGGTAAAAGTACCAGCTAGCGAAATCAGAGAACCTTACTTCAGTCTTCCCGTCTTCAGCTACTCTATTTAAGTAGACTTCAAGGAGCTCGTCGAATATTTTCTTGCCTCTGTATTCCTGAGGGACTGCTAGTGCCTTGATCCATGCTACGTGCTTCTGTCTTTCAACATACTGTGGAGGAGATTTTACTCTATAGACTCCAATGAGTACTCCTACGAGCTCTTCGCCTTCATAAGCCAGGTAGACTAAGTCTTTACTGAAATTAGGATCTCTTGAAATTACTCTTTCAAACATGTGTCGCGTAATGAAATCTCTTTCAAGAGCTCCGTTAAGGAAAAGGCGGAGCTCCTCGTACTCAAGCTCTTTTTCACTTAAACTATATATCTTCACAGTTCTAGTTAACCTGAATAAAGTATTAAATACGTTTACTCGACGCCGAAAATAGAAGCTATTAGACAATTTATATTAAAGCTAAACCTATTTTTCTGTTTTAGAAAAAATTGCTGATAATGCTGAAAATATCTCATGAAAAGCTAAGTACATTCATAATTATGTATGTATGAGCAACACTAATATATTGTTACATTGTTATAATATTACATGGCTAGAAAAATGAAAACTATTGCAGTCTCAGAAGAAACTTATATGGCTATTTTAGACTTTAAGAAACGTACAAATTCTCGTACAATAGATGAAACTATAAGAAAATTAATTGAGCTCTCTAAGCAGGCTTTAGTTATTAAAGTGCTAGAGTACATTAGTCAAAAAAAGCTTACAGACGAAGAGCGTAAGACACTAGAGCTTATTAGAGCTAAGCTCAGAGAGGAAGGAGTATGGCTAAGAAGATCGTAGTAGATACAAGCGTAGTCATAGATATTTTAGAAAGAAATAACAAGACTTTACTTCTTAAGATTGCTCAATATGACGTATATATATCTTATGTCACACTCTACGAGTATCTTTACGGTTACTGCTACTTAGGTAAGGATTACTTTAAAGAGAAAAATGTTGTAGAGAAATTGTTTCAAGTAGTCTATCCAACACAAGAATTACTTCTTAAGGCTATGGAAATAGATGTAGATTTATCGAAGAAAGGAGAAAAAGTCCCTCAAACAGATATAGTGATTGCTGCAACAGCCATATTACTTAAAGCGCCTCTTTTAGCAAAGGACTTAAGACACTTCCAGCAAATGGAGAAATATGGGCTAAGAGTCATTACACAGCTATAGTACATGAGCTTAAGATTTTGAGACATACGCTAAGTAATTTATAGTGAAGATAAACATAAGCTACTGTGCCATGTGAAATAATCTATAGCAATCCCTTTAGCGAAAAAGGACAATGGTTTAAGGGAAATCTCCACACACATAGCACTTACTCTGACGGACTGCTTACTCCAAAGCAGTTGGCGTATCTCTACCGTAATAGCGGGTACTCTTTCCTGGCAATAACGGATCACAATAAGGTGGCTGATGTCAAAGAGCTCTCTACAGAAGACTTCTTAGTGATACCTGGTATAGAAGTCGATGTCGATAAAGGTGTTCTTGGAAGTAAGTACCATATAGTCGGCGTCGACATAGAAGAAGAAATTAAGGCTGAGAATGCACAAGAAGCAATAGACAAGATAATAGAGTTAAGTGGAATACCTATTGTAGCTCACCCATACTGGTCTTCTCTCACACTCAATGACTTACTAAAACTCGAGAAGTACTTGGGAATAGAAGTCTTCAATACTACCTGTGAAGTAGATGTACTGAGAGGATATAGTGTTGTTCACTGGGATATGCTTTTAACTGCTGGTCGAAGAGTATATGGTTTCGCTGTAGATGACGCTCATTGGTCTTTTAGCCAATATAAGCCTGTAGACGCATGTAAAGCATGGATAATGGTTAAAGCAAAAGAACTCTCAAGAGAAGCTATTGCAGAGTCTATTAAGAAAGGATTATTTTACTCGAGCACAGGGCCCGTGATAAAGAATCTAGAAATTAAGAACGATAAAATAGTAGTTGAGTGTTCCCCTGTGAAAGTAGTAGCGTTTATAGCAGACCATGCTCGAGGCCGCGTGTACTTTTCGCAGAAAAACAATCTCACTAGAGCAGAGTATAGAATTAAAGGTGATGAAATCTATATAAGAATAGAGTGTAAAGATTCTGAAGGAAGTACCGCTTGGACTAATCCAATATTCATTAAGTAGTGTTCGCTAAGCCTTTTCTTCAATTAAACGTTTTTTCAGTAATATACTCGAGTATTTCAATAGAATCTTTCCTGACACAGCCTAGTTCACTCCTCGTTCGAGGATATATTTCGAGCACTTTCTCAGGCTTAATGTATTTTACTACTTCAGGAACAGTAATATTTACTCCTCTAATAGCTGCTATGTTTTTAACGGTCTCTGCATAGTCTTTTCCTCGGTAAATGAATACTCTCGTAGGCGCTACTAATACTACCCAGTCTGCCGTAAGGCTAAGCGGTGTAGGGAAAGCAGCATTATTAAAAGACTCTACTACAACTAGCTCGTATTTGTCTAAAAGGTACTTTAAGACCTTGTCGATGTACTTAGCAGAGTTCGATACCATGTCTACTAGCCTAATGCCACTAATATTTACTGCTTTAGTTAAGTGAGCAAGCTTTAGAAGCTTTTTCCTTAAGGTAGGAGCAATATGCATTAAGTTTTCTCGAACTACAAAGTGGATTGAAGAAACTTTATCATTATCCAGCGTAGTCAGTCTAGCCAAAACAGCTGTTTTCTCTAGCCCAGTGTAGTCTTCTAGTGAAACTTTAGCTGGGTCGGGTGGAGCTAACAGTATATCGAGAGGTGACAGCAAATCTATACTCTCTGCTCTGCTTGAGGCTACCCAGAGCTTAAAAGCATCTTCGCCTACAAGCATTCTCAAAGAAAGACTTCTAGCTAGGGTATCGTACTGGCTCCAAGCGTCATGCCCACCTACTGGCTTAAATCCAACTGCATTAAAGCCAAGTTCCCTAGCTGTATTTAACATAGATACGGTGATACTTGTTTTACCAGAATCTCTTTCAAGCAAACCTACTACTAAAGCCATCATAACTATACATCATTATAATTACACTCTTATTAGTTATTCGACTTCTTGACTACAGGCTTCATCACTATAAATAAAATGACTGCATCGACTACAGCTAGCATAGCTGATAAAGTAAGTGAATCTCTGGGATTTAATGAATATAAGTATCCCAGCACAATACTAGCCCAAGTATAGCCTAAAGAACTAGTTATTTGAGCTAAAGCGTATATTCGTCCTCTTAGCTCCTCTTTAACTAAGTCTATCAGATAAGCGCTCCACGAAGAAGTGTACATTGTGCCAGCTACTCTGAATACTATAAGAGAAAAGCATACTACAATAGCTGAGAAAGCATAGCATAAGCCGAAGTAACTGACAGCAGCTAAGCATGCCCCTGCTGCTATAAAGAATCTTCTCTCAGCTCTATCAAGAACTTTGGCGAGAAGCACTCCAGCTACAGTAGATGCCATAGAGGAAAACGAGCTGTAAAGTCCCCACTCTTCCATCGAGATTCCCAGGTACTCTTTAGCATAAACTACTCCATAGACATGGAATACCACTATCGAAGGCGAGGAAACTAATACGCTTTCAATTAAAATTAAAGCTATCTGCTTAGGAACCTTTTTAACAGCACTAAAAGTCTCTCTAAAGGATACAGCAAGTACTTCAGATAACTTTTGCTCTTTCTTAGTCTCTCTTAGAGTCTCCTTAAGGAGCTTCGTTCTCAGAATAGCTGCAAGTACACCGTATATTCCTGCAACCAAGTAACCTATCCTTAAACCTAGTACACCATACCTATCTACTAGTACTCCGCCTATGGGCGGAACAACAAACCAGGGTAACTCTGTTAAAACTTCAGTTAAAGCTAGTCCTCCCGCTCTCAGGTGTCCGGGAAGGGAATCGGCTATAATGGTCATTAAGGCCGGAGTATAGAAATGTAGAATAGAGTCCAGCATATAGACTAGCAAAAGGAAACGCCAATCAGGGACTATAGCATAGAAGAAATTGAGCATAACTACCATCCACGTACCCCATATTATTACGCGGCGTCTACCGTAGACGTCAGTTAAGTACCCTCCCGGAATCATTACAAGAAGCCCCGCGAGAGATCCTATAGAGCTCACTAAGCCTATGTCGAAGTTCGTGCCTCCAAGGAACTTTACATAGAGCGAGAAATACGGGTAAACTAGCCCTGAGCCTATACCAAATAGTATCCACGACAAAACCATTACTCCCACATTACCTTTAAGTATATTGACATAAGTCTTCAGCGCAGCATTCATTTATGGCACCTTGCTGTCGAAACATTAGAGTAATTGACTTAATGCAAGCTCATTAAAACAATGTTTGAATAAAACTCTGAGTATTTTAACTTAATGTCTACTTCCTTATCAGAAATCTATTTGAGCCATTTATCTAGCCACATATAAGCTCTATTTCTCATATCTTTGTTGAACTCGTGGCCTGTATTGAATACAGATAGTTTCAGCTTGTGTTCTGCATTCATTTCACCGTAAATTTTTCTCGCTTTCTTGTAGACTTCAACTACTCCCTCCAACGGGAAAATCGGATCCTTTTTACCAGCTATAATCATGAAGGCTCTTGGGGCAACTAGGCAAAGTACATCGGGCACATCCATGTACTTAAGAATTCCTGGTATGTAGGCAGCAAAATTGTGGATTATTTTATGTTCCAAGAGCGATCTATGACTAGCGAAACCGCAGCTAGATACTGCTGCCGCTATACGTGTATCTACTGCCGCTAAGTAGAGAGTCCACTGTCCGCCCATAGAGTGACCTATAGCGCCTATTCTCTTCTCATCTACATTTTCGTACTCTATGAGGTAGTCTACTGCCCTCATAGCATCCCATACCATTATTCCCTGAAGTGTTCTCCCGTAGAGAAACTCTTTCATAGCACCGAATCTCTCGCTTTCTTCGCCTTCTGTTCTTCCTCTCCAGCCAGTGATATTCTTCTCGAGTCTTTCGCCAAAATACTTGGCGTCAGGCGCTATGACAACGTAGCCTCTTTCCGCGAGCTCTAGTCCATATTTCTGGTCTTCAGGACCTTCTATTCCGACTACTTGATTCTTACCTATCTTGAAGAGGCCTCCATGCTGATGTAGACACACTACTCCGGCTCCAGAATAGTCTTTGGGTACAATAACATATGCTTTTACTTCATCTTCTAGACTATTGTAAAGTATTTTCTTAAAAGTTAAATTACTTACCTTCTTTTCTTCAAGTACTTTGGCTTCAAGACTCCTTTCTTCTAGCGGAATTCCCATTAGTTCTATTAGTTTTCCTCTCCTGAACTCCAGTTTTAGTAGAGTAGAGCTTCTCACAGAGATATCTTTCAGCTCGGCTATTAAACACTCTTACTACTGTAAAACTTATTTTATTGAATTATTTTAACTAATCTGATGTCGTCATTTTGCCTATTTTTTCTCATGGGAAAGTGTTACAAACCGTCTATTTGTATGCTCACTATGCATATTTAATGGTCATTCGAAGGTAGTACTATTTTGAATAAACTGCAGATCGTTATTACCAATAGTTATTCATAGATTTTTTATGAATTTACTTAAAACGAAACCTATATATACATCCTTTTGTTTCTTTACGGCAATAAAAAGAAGGTGAGAGGTATGTCCAAGAAAATATTAATTGCAGTAATATTAATGGCAGTAATAATAGCTGCTGTAGCGGCAACATTTCTGTTACAGAAGAAAGAAAAGGTAATAGTTATAGGCACTACAGACCCTCCAGTTCACTTAGATCCTGCTAAAGCATATGAGTTCATGAGCTGTGAAGTCATATACAATGTCTTTGATACTCTAGTGAGTCTTAAGCCGGGCACACTGCAAGTAGAGCCTGGTTTAGCTGAAAAATGGGAGTTTAAAGACAATGGTACAACAATAGTGTTCTATTTAAGGAAAGGTGTTAAGTTTCACGACGGAACTGAGCTGACAGCCTATGTTGTTAAATACAGTATTGAGCGTGCACTTCAGCTTGGAGGAGACCCGTCTTGGCTTATATCAGAGTTCATTGAGAACGTTAAAGTAGTAGACAAGTATACTGTAGAGTTTAAGCTAAAGGAGCCTTTCGCACCTATACTTTCTGTATTCACATTTACTGTATTCGCTCCAGTATCTCCTGAAGCCGTAAAGAAACTCGGTAACGATACATTTGATATAAAGCCTGTTGGAACAGGTCCGTTCAAAGTAGTTGACTTTAAGAAAGATCAGTACGTTATACTGGAGAGGTTTGAAGACTACTGGGACAAGTCGAGAATGCCTAAAGTCAAGAGAATTATTATAAAGATATTTAAGGACTCTACTACACTGAGACTTGCTTTAGAGAAAGGTGAAGTAGATATTGCGTTCAGACACCTGAGCGTTGAAGACCTTCAGGCGCTCAAAGGAAAGTCCGGTATTATTGTTGAAGAAAAGCCCTCGCTGCAGATAAGGTATCTTGTATTCAATTTAGGAAACTTCACTATATTCAAGGACGTTAAAGTAAGAAAAGCAATAGCCTATGCTATTGACCGCGACGCTATAGTTAAGGGGGTGTTTAAGGGAGCTACAAGCAAGATCTACAGCTTAGTGAACCCAAATTTCGAATGGTGCTATAAGCCTGTATTCGAGAAATATGATCTTGAAAGAAGCAAGGCTCTAGCTGAAGCAGTAAAGCTACTGAGAGATGCTGGCTACAGTGAAGACAAGCCTCTAAAGTTCACTCTATGGTACACTACTGACCACTATGGACCTAAAGAGGCTGATGTAGCTCAGTGCATTAAAGAAGCATTAGAGGAAACAGGTTTAATTAAAGTAGATCTCAGAGGCCTCACTTGGAGTGAATTCATAAACAAGCTAGAGAGCTACGAAATGGAGTGCTTCCTGCTAGGCTGGTATCCTGACTACGTCGACCCCGACAACTACCTCTACCCGTTCCTCTACAGTAAGACAAGCGGACCAGTATTCTCCTGCTGGTACTCTAACCCGGAAGTAGACAAAGCGCTTGTTAAAGCGAGGCAAATAGCCGACTTAGAAGAGCGCGCCTACTACTACAGTATTGTACAAGAATACTTAGCTAAAGACGTACCTTACATACCGCTGTGGAGCCAGAATCAGAACATCGCGTACAGGAACAACATTAAGGGAGTTAGCCTAGAGCCCTCTATGATACTGTGGTTCTGGCCTCTTGACAAGAGCTAAGGGGCCAGAGAAACATGAGCCTTAAAAAGTTTGTTTTAACTCGTCTTTTTCTAACCCCCTTTATGGTTATTATTTTACTTACTCTAGTGTTCTTTATTTTGAGGATCCTGCCCGGAGACCCTGTTAGGGTAGCTGTAGGCCCTAAGTTGCCTCCCGAGTATGTTGAGAAAATACGCCATGAGTTGGGCTTAGATAAACCAGTTATAGTGCAGTATTTCGAGTACTTATGGAACCTCCTTCACGGAGATTTCGGAAAAAGCCTCATCACAAGGCGGCCTTTTGCAGACGAGCTAATAGACAGGTTTAAGGCTAGCATAGAGCTAGCTGTAGCAAGCATTATTGTAGCTATTCCACTAGGATTATTCATAGGCGATGTTAGCGCCAAGTACGAGGGTAGGCCTTTAGCCCACTTAGCCAGACTTTTTACTGTAGCTACTTACAGTATTCCCGTTTTCTGGCTCGGCATAATTTTCCAAGTAATTTTCGGTATTTGGCTAGGAATTCTTCCAATAACCGGAGGGCCTCCACCTATGGTTAAGTACAGTGTTCGACCTATAACAGGCTTCACTACACTAGACTGTTTGCTCAACGGGGACTTCATGGGATTCGCTGAGTGCATTAGACATCTGATTCTGCCTGCAGTTACACTGGGTATAGTGATTTCAGGTATTATAGGTAAGGTTTCTCGAAACGCCTTAGTCGAGGTAATGCGCCTAGACTACGTAACTGCCGCTAGAGCACGCGGTCTCCCAGAGAAAATAATTCACGACAGATATGTCTTCAGGAACGCCCTTATACCTATAATTACTATTATAGGATTACAGTTAGCTCTCCTGCTTGGAGGAGCTATACTAACTGAAACGACTTTCGACTACCCTGGCCTAGGAACATACCTAAAGGACGCTGTTTTGTCAAGAGACTATACTGTAGTGCAGGCCGCTATTACTCTCTATGCCGTTATGGTTGCTGTAATCAGCTTTATTGTAGACATAGTTTACGCGTTCCTAGACCCGAGAATAAGGTACTAGAGGGGTGGTTGCATGGAGTCTTTAGTCTTCTTTAAAAATATTCTAAAGGCTCTTGGAAAAACACACTCGCTCGAGGAAAAAATGCTTAAAGTAGGCCTAGTGCTGGCAGCAGCTCTCGCTTTAATGGCTGTGCTCGCGCCATATATCGCTCCATACGATCCAATCAAAATGTATACTGGAGACCCATATACTCCTCCTTGCCTAGAGCACTTGTTTGGAACAGATAACATGGGTAGAGATGTTTTTAGCAGAGTTATCTACGGCACTAGGAGCGCCTTAATGGTGGCAGTTATTTCAGCAGCTTTCGCGTTCGCTATAGGTATTCCTCTAGGCCTTATATCAGGCTACTTAGGAGGAGTTTTCGATAGAGTAGCTACGCTAATTATGGATGCACTTTACGCGTTTCCGAGCCTAGTCATGGCTTTAGCTATCGCCGTGGCATTGAACCCCGGAGGGTCTGCTTCAGTATCCAGCATTATATTGAACACGGCTATAGCGATATCAGTTGTCTATATTCCGAGCTACTTTAGAGTAATACGCGCTACTACTCTCTCTGTTAAAGAAAACCTATATGTAGAGGCAGCTAGAGCTATAGGTGCTCCACCTCTCAGAGTAATTCTCAAGTATATTGCGCCGAACGCTGTTACTCCAGCTATACCAATAATATGCATGAACTTCGCCGACGCTATATTGACTGCGGCTGGATTAAGCTTCCTTGGTATAGGTCTTCCGCCCTTCTATCCTGACTGGGGAGTAGATATTTCGAAGGGATGGAAAGATATTCCCAACGGAGTCTGGTGGACAAGCTTCTTCCCTGGACTAATGATTTTCATAGCAACTCTAGCCTTCATGCTAATTTCAGACGCTTTAGTCGAGTACCTCAATCCTAGGCGGGAGGGGATGAGGCCATGACTTTGCTTAAAGTAGAGAATCTGAAAGTAGAGTTCGCTACAGTAAACGGCTCAGTTAAGGCTCTCGACGGAATATCATTTACAGTAGATAAAGGAGAAGTAGTCGGCATTGTAGGAGAATCAGGCAGCGGCAAAACTACTTTAGGTTTAGCTATACTAAAGATACTTCCACCTAACGGCCGAATAGTCTCCGGAAAAATAGTCTTTGATGGACGCAATTTAGTTGAGCTGAGCGAAGAAGATATGACTAAAGTCCGTGGAAAAGAAATCTCTATGATATTCCAAGATCCTATGACTTCACTCAACCCGACTATGAGAATAGTTGACCACATAGCTGAAGCACTCATAGTGCACTACGGTCTGTCTAAAGAAGACGCTCGAAGTAGGGCTATAGAAGCTTTAACTGCTGTAGGTATTCCAGAGAATCGTGCTCTAGATTATCCTCACCAGCTTAGTGGAGGTATGAGGCAGAGAGTAATGATAGCTATTTCTTATGCGCTTAAACCTAAGTTGCTTATAGCAGACGAGCCTACTACAGCGCTCGACGTAATAGTGCAGGACCAAATACTAGATCTACTTAAAGAGTTAAGAAATAGACAGAAAACATCTATTCTCTTTATTACACATGACTTAAGTGTAGTAGCAGATATAGCGGATAAAGTAGTAATAATGTATGCCGGCAAAATAATGGAAATAGGCTCTGTAGAGCAAATATACTATAGTACACTACACCCCTATACTCAAGGCCTTCTTAAGAGTATACCGAAAATAGGTAGTAATAGCGACTTATACACTATTCCAGGAAACCCCCCAGACATGCTTAATCCTCCGCCCGGCTGCAGGTTTCACCCGAGATGTCCTTTTGCTGAAGAAAAATGCAGAAAAGAAAACCCGCCTCTAGTTGAGGTATCTGAAGGACACTATGTGGCTTGCTGGAGGTGTGTAAAATGAGTGTGATTTTAAGTGTAGAGAACTTAAAGAAGTATTTCCCTGTAGAACAGACTTTCCTAGACAGGCTTCTAGGCAAGAGAAAAGAATACGTGAAAGCAGTAGATGGAGTATCTTTTGAAATAAAGCGCGGCGAAACACTAGCTCTTGTCGGTGAATCAGGGTGCGGTAAAACTACTACAGGACGACTAGTAGTAAGATTACTCAAACCAACAGGTGGGAAAATAGTTTTCGATGGAATCGACATTACTTTTACCAAGGAAAGTGAGTTAAGAAAATGGTTTAGACGTAAAGCTCAGATAATATTTCAAGATCCCTATGCCTCACTTAACCCTAAGATGAAAATAGGGGAGGCTATAGAAGACCCTCTCCTAATACACTTCGGCGATAAATTATCAAAGAAGGAGAGAAAAGAAGAAGTTCTGAAAATAATGAGTAAAGTAGGCTTAGTTCCACCAGAGTATTTTTACGACAGATACCCGCACGAGCTCAGTGGAGGACAGAGACAGAGAGCAGTTATAGCGAGAGCTCTTGTGCTTAGACCAGAATTTATTGTAGCGGACGAGCCTACTAGCTCACTAGATGTATCTATTAGAGCCCAGATATTGAAACTACTTCAGATACTCAAGGAGGAATTCAAGCTAACTTTCCTCTTCATAACACACGATCTCGCTACCGCCTATTACATTGCTGACAGAATAGCTGTAATGTACTTAGGCAGAATAGTGGAAGTAGGTGATGCTAAGAAAGTAATACTAAACCCTGCACATATCTATACTAGAGCACTCTTCTCAGCTGTTCCCTTACCAGACCCTAAGCTCAATAGAAGCAGAAGTAAAATAAAAATTAGAAGCGAGCCTCCAAACCCCATTAATATTCCCTCTGGATGCAGGTTCCATCCCAGATGTCCTTACGCAGAAGAAAGATGCAAAAGAGAAGACCCGCCTTTAATAAAAATCGAAGAAAAACACTTTACAGCATGCTGGCTATACAGCTGATATACTTCAATAAAGTAATATAGGGTTTCAGCACTATTTATCTGTAAATGAGAAGAGAAGAAGTAGAATTAATAAAAAGTAGAGCTCTCAGAATGCTTAATTCAGCCAGGTATCACCTCAGAATAGGTGACTATGATATTGCTGCATTCATGGCTGAGCAAGCTGTACAGCTGTTCATAAAGTATAAGATATTAGAGGTTACAGGCGAAATGCCTAGAACACATGTTATTAGGCGGCTGCTCGGTATACTATGTGACTTATGTAAAGAAGGCATTGTAGTGGAAGAGTTTGTTAAAAGCAATAGGTCTCTTCTAGTGCGCTTAGAGGAAGCTTATCTCGCCTCAAGATACTTGTTTAAGAGATATGAGAAGGAGGAAACAGAGGAGCTCATAAATTTTGCTGAAAAGGTGATTGATTTTGTCAGAAATATACGTATTTAGCTTAAAAATGAAGAAAATTGTTGAAAACTGGAAATATTGGGTTGAGAAAATAGCTGCTACAGCTAAGGAAGTCTTAGGAGACTGTGAAATCTATGTTTTCGGTAGTGTCGCTGAGGGCACATGGACGGGAGGAAGTGACGTAGATATCTTAATAGTATGCAGTAAGCGCATCAAGTCTAATAAAGAGAGGGGGGAACTTAAAGCACTTATTGAGGAAAAGGCATGTCTTCCCTTATTTCACCCATTTGAAATACATCTTGTTAGTAAAAAGGAGGCAAAATGGTACTGGAGGCACATCAAGAAGTACATTAAAGTAGATTAGAACTATCGAAGAAGTTAAATAATCGTTAAATACACTTCAGCACTTATGAAAATGGTGTTTGTTTGAGAGGTAGGAGAGTAGTCTTTAGGGACAAGGGGACTGTAGATATCGAAGAGTTCGAAGTCCCTAAGCCTCGCTCAGGCCAAATACTAATCAAAACTATCTGTAGTCTTATAAGTCCTGGGACCGAGACTGCTTTCTTAATAGCACTACCCAATACCCCTCAAAAATTCCCTCAATATCCAGGATACTCTAATGTTGGTGTAATTGAGGAGTTTGGAGAAGATGTCGAAGGATTCAGACGAGGAGATCTCGTAGTATCCCCAACACCACATAGTAGTCACGTTCTAGCTCGAAGCAATCAAGTGATTAGAGTTCCTAAGGGCTTATCTGCTGAAGAAGCTGCTTTCTTTAATTTAGCATCTATATCTCTTCAAGGCGTCAGGAAGGGATTCATAGAGCTGGGAAGTTCTGTCGTCGTAATAGGACAGGGTCTTATAGGTCAATTAGCTCTTCAACTCGCTAGACTTAGTGGAGGATTTCCTGTAATAGCAGTTGATCTTATTGACTGGAGACTTAAAGTCTCAGTTAAACATGGTGCAGATTATGCGATAAACCCCTCTAAAGTAAATGCTGTCGAAGAGGTAAGGCGCTTGACTAACGGGAGAGGTGCTGATGTAGTCATAGAAGCTACTGGAAATCCTAACGCTATACCAATGGCTTTAAAAATGGCTAGAAGCCTCGGAAGGGTGGTGATCTTAGGAAGCCCTAGAGGAGTATCAACTGTGAACTTCTATACTCTCGTCCATAGAAAGGGACTGATTATCATAGGAGCTCATACTATTGTTAGACCGAAGTGTGAGTCTCTACCACACTATTGGACTGAAAAAGATGATATGAAACTTGTACTCAAGCTTATGGCTAAAGGGAGATTAAGAGTTAAAGACTATATAAGCCTTAGACTCCCTATCGAAAAGGCTTCAGATGCCTATAAATCACTTATAACGCGCAAGGAAAGAGTACTAGGAATACTACTTTATTATTGAAAATAAACTACTCATCAATTTTACGCTCTCTCAAAACACACTTGATGAAAGTTTAGTCTCTCTCAATAACATCATTAAGTATAGATAGTATCTAATGTACTACACCGAACATGGCTCTCCAGGACAGATATACTTGTGGATTCTCTTAAACCTATCCTCGTGAGATAGATTACTCATAGCCTTATCTAAAATCTCTTTCATTATTCTAGCTTGTTCATCAGTAATAATTATATCAGCGAAGCCTGTGTTCTTAGCCTCTTTCCTATACCAGTTACACTGTCCTCTACATATATACTTGTGTAAAAGTCTACGAGCCTCCTCCTTTGAAATGCCTAATCGCTTAGATAATAATACTAGTATCTCTTCTACATCTCTCATTTAGACCCCTATCTATGCAGTATTTACAAGTACTATAAGAATTACCCCATAATTCTTACGAGTTAAGAATATTCTATTTTCTTAAGCTAATGAGTAGGATTTACAGCTTAAGTCGTTCACACGATTTATTACTAGCTTCACTGAAATTAAAGTATAAAAGTTTAACTGAGATTTCATTTCAAGAGAGTGATTTTATGTCATTACGAAGTAAGCTTAAGATGCTGTATCAACTATGTGATACACTATGTAAACTACAGATTATTGATGAGCAAGACGAGAATTTCGGTGCTATACAGTGCATCGCCTGTAATACAATACATACACGAGCTGGTGAAGCAGTATATCCCTTAGCTGTAGCCCATAAGCATAGTGGTGAGAAAAAATACCTCGTGGCTGCTATAAGACTTGGAGACTGGCTGGTCTCAGAGCAGAAAGAAGAGGGCTTTTGGTACGAAACTCCAGAAAAGTGGACAGGAACGACGACGTTTCAACTGCTCTCCCTCTCGGCAGCCTACCTTATTCTGAAGGATAAACTTTCAACAAAGTCTTATAAGCTGTGGAGACAGGCGATAGCTCGTGCTGCTGATTGGCTTATGTCAGTAATGAGCGAGACCTTCGCTAATATTAATTACTCAGCCACTACTTCTGCCTCACTCGCTCTATCCTACAAGGTCTTAAAGAGACCAGAGTACCTCATTAAAGCCAGGGAGCTAGCACATCTAGTTGTGAAGAAGATTAATGAGGAGGGGTTTATTGTAGGTGAGGGAGCTATTGAGAATAACCGAAGAACGGGAATCGATCTAGGATATAATCTAGACATGTCCTTAGGAACCCTAGCGCTCTACAGCCTCATCACTAAAGATAATTTCGTTAAGAGGAAAGTATTGAAAGCACTTAAAACACATCTTTTCTTCGTCTATCCAGACGGCTCTATCGACGATTCATGGGGTAGTAGAAGCTATAAGTGGACGACCTATGGTAGTAAGACAGCACATGGGTGCCAAATGGCTTTTGATTTATTAGCCGACGAAGATCCCAGATTCGCTACCGCATCACATCTCAACTTAGTATACTTACGTAAAATGATTCAAGGAGGACTAGTAGGATATGGTCCTCACTCATGGATCCACGATCCCTCATTTACTCCCTGCATATACCCCACCTTTACACGAGCAGAGAACTTAGCTTTCGCAATAGAATATGGTACTACTCCGAAGAAAAAGAGCCCAATACCATCTCAGAGAAAAAACTGGTTTAAGTACTTCTCCTCAATTAACGTAGTACTGGTGAGAACTGACGAGTATATGGCTACTGTAACAGCCTACTCTTATAACTATGGATATAAAGATAGAAGATACATCACCTCACCTACAGGAGGATGTATATCTAATCTATGGTGGAAAAACTATGGTCTAATGCAAACCTCTAGTCAAACAGTCTATAAACCTCATGAGATTATGCATATGCCTATGGAGAAAAATCTACTACCCTTAACCCCTAGAATAGATTACTATAAGGATGGAGAGTACTACACAAATTTATATGAAATTAATGGAAAACTCAGTCTTCATCCTGGCAGAGAGGCAACGATATTAGTTTCATGTAGAGGAAATCTTAAGTCAAGGAACTTCGAAGATTCTGGAATTAACTATACTCTGATATATGAATTTTATGGCAGAAAACTAGTCAAGCGATTAAAGCTAAAATGTGAACAACACAAACTTAAGGGAATAAAAGTGGTCGAGCCCATAGTAAAAGACCCAAATACTAGATTCATCAAGAGAAATAAGTACACAGTTTTGATAAAGAAGAATAATGAAACTTGGATATTCCAACTACTAAGCGGTAGAGGTGAGGTTACCCTTGGGGTAGATGAAGAGAAGTACTGGTGCCCATTTCCCTCTATAGAGTGCTTTCCAATATACATAGACTCAATTAAGTCAACAGAAATAACCTATGCTATTACGCATAGCTCCACTTTTTTTAAGGATTTTTCTCAGCTTCTCAAATGATAATAATGAGCCTCTATAAATCCAAGCTAAATGGTACATCGAGCTAGGAAATATATGAAAACCGAGATATCACTGCCGACTTAGGCTTTGGGCTTATTTTTAAAGCTTTTCGCAAAGCTTAAAAGCGTAAAATTCTTAATCCGATAACAGTGGTCGAGACCTATGAAAAGCTTTTATGTAAAGAATGGGTGCTTCTATTACAAGAACAAACCGTTCATTAAGACTTCAGCCTACCATGGAGGTGACTACATAATATCACTTCCCGAAGAATTAGTCACCACTGATAAGAATCTCTATCTTAAAGCCGGATTTACTTCAGCTGACTTCTTTGCTCCCTGGAAAAGAGTACATCCATCTGAAGATGAGTGGAGGTTAGAACCTTTAAGAACACTACTTAGAAGAGCTAGAAAAATGGGCATAACTGTCTTTATTCATTTTTATCCCAACCCGCCTAGGTGGATGGTTGAAAAATACAATTGGTACTGGATTACCGAAACTGGTAGAAAAGTTCCAATGGATGTAGCAGGTGGATATGCTTTTGATGAAAACTATTTCAAAGAAATGGAGGAGTATATTAAGAGATTAATAGAAGTTGGTATGGAGTATGAGGATGTTCTTGGCGACTACTGGTTATGCGGTGAAAACTGGCCTTTCCTACCTAGTTTTAAGGAAAAGAAAATTATGGGCACTAGAGAAGACGCCAGCTATGACAGTTATACAATATTCAGGTTCAGAGAGTGGCTTAAAGAACAGTTTAGCCTAGAGGAGCTCGGTGAGCGCTGGAACAATGATCCAAATACTTATGGTTCATGGGAAGAAGTATATCCTCCGGTAAGCCTTAAGCCTGAAGACTTTAAGGGAAGAAGCTTAAAAAAATGGAAAGTAGCGAGATGGGACTGGTATAGGTTCAAGCAGTACATAGCAGTAGATACACTAGTGAAATTCTGTAATACAGTACATAAGTACGATCCTTATAGACCTATCTCACTTGAAATGAATATGGATCTTCCCGGATGGAGTGGTTATCAGAGATGGTATAAAGTATGTTCTAGGGCTAAAAACGCTCATGCCGGAATTCAAGATTTCGAAGCTTCCTTCACTAGAGCTTTATATTATATTGCTATTGCCAGAGGTTCTTCAAGCCCGCCTCATCAGGTAAATGAGATGTCTGGTTTCCAGGACTATAGATGGTGTATTAGAAATGCATGGTTTATTCAAGCAATGGGAGGAACAGGAATGACTTTCTGGGACTTCAAGTCAGACTACTGGGGACTAGTGACTAGTAAAAGCTATGAATATGATCCTAGAGAAAAGCCTCAGTTCAAGGAATCATTTATAGCTGTTATGGAATTAAATAAAATATTTAGAAGACTCTCCCCTATTCTCGGTAGTTCACCACCATTGAAGCCCTCCATCGGTATCCTAATTTTAGACGAGAATAGTTTTCACGAAAGTGGAGTCTCTATACCTCCCACTATGAAGTTCCTTTCATTACTACTTAAACACGGATTCGGTGCAGAGACCGCAATAATCAACGAAGAATACCTCTTAGATGGAAGAATCAATGAATATAAACTTGTAATAGCACCTCACATAAAATATATTTCACGTTCAGAGGCCGAGGGTCTTAGAAGATACGTAGAGAGAGGAGGAGTTCTCCTTATGAACCCCTTCTGTGGAGAGTTTGATGAAACAGGCGAGCCTTATTCGGAAACACCTTGTGAACCTTTAAGAGAAATTACAGGCGTTAAAGCGACTGTAGATAATGATAGGGAGCTTCTGGTACATCTACATAGGGTTCATGGCTACCTCCAAGAGAGAGTAAAGGCGGGAAACTGGCTACTCGAGACCTTTACACCATTCCAAGCAAACAAGATGCTACTAACTATAGACCGAACATTCGCATTAGACTATATTCGTAACATGGTTGCAGAAAAGTCGAGATACGCTAAGATGAGTAGCAACTTTTACGATCTTATAAAGGGTAGTACTTATTGGTGCCTTCCAGCACAAGATGTAACAGTTATCGCGGATACTGCCAAGGTTATTGCTGAGTGTGATGGTAAACCTGTAATAATTGCGAATAAATATGGTAAAGGACTCTGCATTTATCTAGCAGCCGACTTCGAAGACAGAGCTTTAGAGCTCATACTGAAGAGTGCTCTAAGCGCCTCTGGCCTTGAACCCTATGCACAGATCACACCTGATAATCTAAAGGAGGAAGTATTAGTAGGCGCTAGATATAGTGAGGATGGTTACTTAGTCTTCTTAATAGAGATAGGAGATAAAGAGCATAAAGTAACACTAAAAATGAGTAGAGATAGAATGGGACTTAAAGATAAAGAATATGAAATAACAGAGTTACTTAAGGAGAGGAAATTCAAGATAACCGGAAGTAAACCTGAACTAGATATTGAACTCGGAGTATGCGATGTAAAAGTATTCCATATACCAGTAGTATAATTGAAAATATAAAATTATTTTTAAATTTTAAGAAAAAACAGTTCGACCTATTCTTAAGACTTATAGAAAAAGCTGTTTAGCTATTACGGTTTATTTAAGTTATTAATTACTACCTCTTCTCTACTACTGAGTAGTCTTGCTCACCTTTCGATGCTTATCAGTCGATTAAGAAGAGAAGAATGTTAAGTATAATATCCAGGTCCTACTGCCTGAGATGAAATTAATTTTACTAGCTCTCTCCTTTCTAACTCCCTCTAACAACTTTACTATATTCTTCTGACAGTACTTGAAGTCAATAGTCTTTCTCGACGAATTCTTGTAATGAACTCTATCTTCTAGATAGGTGGGAAAATTTGAGTAGTCAGGGATGAGGTATTTGGGACTAACACAATCCTTTTTCAGTCCTTCTAGCTCTATCATAACTTTGTTATAGACTTCCATTCTCACAGCTCTCCAGGTTTAATATATTTATTTTCTTAAGGAAAATCCTTTCTTTAGGCTCTTCAGTTATCAGCAGATATACTTCCTTAACCCCTAGTGCTTCTCGAAGATCTTTCGGTATAATAGTTACTAGCAAAAGTCCAATAAAAGTGATTTATCTCATTAGAAAGATAACTAGGACTATCACTGGAGGTGGGATTCATCTCCTATGACTGCGTAGAGGTTAAAGCGGATAAAAGTAGTATGGTTAAAAACACTATGGTTAAGAGGAAGGTTTATTAACAATACTTAGCCCATAACTGTAATCAAGAGTTAGTTTGATAATTGTTTAGGAGTCTCTAGTGTTTGATGAATAACCACTCTTTAACAATTCTGTAGCTATAGTATTCATGGAGATTACCTAATAAGGTTTGTTCAAATGGATGGAATAACGAAGATATTTTTAAGTAGTCGAGTTAATTCTACCGGTAGTACTAGATGTTAGTTAATGCTAAGAGTAAAACTAAGTGTATGTTTCCTGTAGGAGCGCAGTTTTACTTTGAACCTTCTAGACCTATAGACGAGCTTCTACACGACATGAGAACTATTAAGCATCTAGGTCTTAATACACTTAGATTCCAGGAGCACTGGTGTATAGATGAAAGTGTAGAAGGTAAGATAACTCTAGACAAAATAGAGTTCCTTATAGAAGAAGCTGAAAGACTGGGATTGTATGTATATTTTGTAGTAACTTTAGAACAAGCTCCAGCATGGCTCTATAAAAAGTATCCAGATTGCTGTATGGTCTATAGTACTGGAGAAAAACACTATGATCCAACTCAATATAGGCTTCCTTATGACGGTAAACCCGGACCCTGCTGGGATCATCCAAGAGCACGTAAAGCAGCAATAAACTTTCTGAGTAAGCTTGTACAAAGACTTAGTCGCTACGATAATATCATAGAGTGGAATATCAATCAGGAGATTGGGATCTGGCCCTTACATAGAGAGATGATAATACCCTCAGCCACTTTAGGCTTCTGCTATTGCAAGTACACCATAGCTCGCTTCAGAGAATGGCTACGTAAAAAGTATGGTAGCTTAGAAGAGCTTAATAGAGCATGGCGTACTGGTTACGGTGACTGGAGTGAAGTTGAGCCACCTAGACTCTACCGAAGAGTACCATCATACATCGACTGGAGATACTTTATGTACGACGTATACATACCTAGTCAGCTTCGCTGGAAGGTGAATACAGTCAAAGCTAATGATCCTAAAAAACGCCCAGTATCAGCACACGTTGGCGGAATTCAGCCAGGAAGAGGCTATGATTGGCGTTGGGCAAAAGAAGTAGATATCTACGGAAGTTCATGCTATCCAACAGGTACTTTCCACGAGTGGGATACTGGATACCCGTCTCCCGGTATACCTGTCTCTCGCGAAAAGTGTATTCTTGAAGAAGTTCTAGCTATAGCACTCAGGTACGACTACATTAGATGCGCTGCAGGTCCCGATCGTAAGATTGCTGCAGCAGAGTTCCAGGGAGGGCCTAAAGGGGGATGGGATAGAGTTCCAACATCTGAGGACATAAGACGTTGGGTATTAACAGCTCTCTCCTCGGGTATTCAAGAGCTACTCTTCTGGAATATTAGACCTGAGATCTTCTGGACAGAAGCATATGGTTTCGGATTGCTAGACTTTCGAAGAGACACTACACCTAGAGCTGAAGAGGCTGGACGACTAAGTAGAGCACTAAATGAGTACTCAGAGCTCTTTAACGAAGGCAGGGTTCCTCAAGCAGAGGTAGCTATATTAATCAACGAGGATCTGTGGCATTTTATGCAGGCTAGAGGATTCTACGAGCGGGATTTAGATAAACACCTATCCTACACTATTCGAGGTATCTATAAGATGCTCTGGGACTCCGGGATTTGGGTAGATTTCATAGAATCATATGAAACAGATATCGATCAACTGAGTAGGTACAAAGCTGTAATACTTCCTTTCCCTCTGGCTGTAGACGATAAGGTATTCAAGTTACTGAGAGATTATGTAGCCGCAGGCGGGACTCTTATTTCTGAAGCCTGTCCTGGACGCCATGATCGATTCGGATTTGCTAGACTTGGAGGCATATCTCCTATAGCTGAAGAACTCTTTAGTGTAGAACACTGTCAGGTTCGTAGAGTACATGAGCCTCAAATGCCCCCTAAGTGGACTCCCAGAGAGCTCTCCTATGGTAGAATACTACCATTTAAGCCTTTTAGAGGTATAGGTCGATTTGAGGGATATCAAGTATCGCCGAGTTTTTGTGTGGAAGTCTACAAGGTTAAGGAAAGCACTCCTATACTGCTATATGGAGATAGTGTAGTAGGAGTAGTTAATAAATTTGGTAAAGGGTTAGCGTACCTTATTGGAACTCTACTTGG
>CBDUKN010000002.1:0-186437 GCA_965367815.1 uncultured Thermoprotei archaeon | reverse complement strand
TAATTCGTCGGCAGCGTCAGATGTGTATAAGAGACAGCAATAGTATAGTATTTATGTTATTTAGATCTATTTTATTACCTAGTATTCTCGTAATTTTAGCTATTTCGTAGTTTGCCTCATTAATTTGCTTTTCTATATCATATATAGTTCTTTTAATACTGTCAATCTTTCCTTTAATTTTAGACAATTCCATTAGCTTGCTTCTGTAGTTGTCTATCTTGTTTAGCAGTCTTTCTTTTTCTTCAAGTAAGTGTTTTTTAGCTAGTGATATTTTCTCTAATTTACTTCTATCTTCATTTAACTTAGCTAGAATATCATTTTTCATAGAGACTTCTTTTTTAAGCATTTTTACTCTTTCGTTTAGCTCTAAATACTTTTGTTTAGCTTCATAGTATTTTTCTTTAGCTACTTCTCTCGCCTTTTCAAGCTTCAAGCCTAAAAGCCTTAAAAGCAAGTCTCTTCTTTCGCTAGGAGTTCCTTTAGCTATTTGAAGTACTTCGCCTTGGCGTACAGCGACGGTAGTCAGAAAGGTTTTGCAGTCTAATTTGAGTAAACTCTTTATGTAAGGTGTAACTGTTCTATCTCCGTGAGCTATAAGCTTTTTACTGTCATCTAAGTACTCATATAGTTCTACGGAGCTTGATCCATTTTTTCGCAGTATTCTACATATTTCGAGTATTCTTTTTCTTCCGGTATTATCGATAGTTTCGAATGTAAGAGATACTGAACAGAAGCTTTTTCCACTCATTATTAGGTCTTCCAGCTTTATTTTTCTGCTTCTCACCCACTCGTATCCATATAGTGCAAAAAGTACTGCATCGACAAAGACTGTAGTTTTTCCGGCTGCATTAGGCCCGTATACTCCAATAATTTTCATGTTCTTTAAATTTAAGTCTATATCATCACATGTAATAAAGTTTTTTAGTTTTATATTAATTATTTTCATGTATTCACCTCTTCTAAAATACTTAAAGCCTCACGTGTAAGTTCTTCTTCTAAGTCTTTTAAATCGAATGATGTTTCACATAGTTTCTTAATATAAGTTTTAATTAATTCATGTAAAGGTTTTTCTTTACTATATAATTTAATATCACTCGGCTTTACTATTTCGTATTCAGTAGTGATTTTGAGACAGTATACTTTATCTCTAATGTAATCCTCTATATTCTTTATGTTAATATTCATTCCTTTCTTTAAAATAAGTTTAAGTTTTAGTAGTGGAGGTAATATTTCGTAATCATCGTTTATGTTCTTTACTTTAAGCAGTATTCGATAAATATCTTGCATTATTTTTGAAGGGTCTTTAACAGCTAGAGCTGCTGAGACCATAGCTCTTACAGGTATTCTGTACTCTGTGGGAACTACTTTGCCATAGTTTTCACTTAGAATTAACACTCTTTTCTTTTCTTTTGCTTCACTGAAGTCTATTCTCTCAATAGAGCCTGCGTAATATACGTTGTCTCGACTTTGAGGTTTATGTACATGTCCTAAAGCTACATAGTCAAATTCATGTGCCAGGATATCTTGATTAGATATTCTTATGTCCTTATCTCCAACAAATATCTTTTCGCTTCCAAAAGTAGCCCATTCTGTCATAAGGTGTCCTAGCAGTATTTTGTAGTCAGCGTCAGTGTCTTCTAGTAAAGATTTTACTGTGTTTCTTATTTTTCTACGATAGCCTATTTCGTCTCTTACATCTGGTAATGTAAAGTATATCGGATTTAAGTATGGTATGCCTACAATGGATATTTTCTTGCCTTCTTTGCTCTCGATAGTCACTTTGCGGGGACGCTTAATGAAAATAAACATTTTATCTGAATACTCGGCTAAGGCTTCTAAGAATGATTTATCTTCTAAAGATCTAGGAACATCGTGATTTCCGGCAACAGCTACTACTTTGATATTTTTCTCGAATAGCCTCTTAGTTTGCTCTGCAAATGCGTAGAAAACTGTTGATGAAGGTCTAGGAGTATGGAAAATATCTCCGGCGATAAGTACTAAGTCGACTTCTTCTTTTATCGCTAAGTCTACTATACGTTTAAATGACTCTATGAAATCTTCCACACGCTTCTTGCCTCCTATGCTACTTCCCGCACCTAAATGTAAGTCTGCTGTATGTAGAATTTTTACCATTCAGGCTCACCTTTCTCTCTTAATCTTCTTTCCTCTATTTCATTATAAAATTCTTGAATTCTTTCTTTAACAATATCTATTGCTTGTGAATAGTCTATAACTTTCACTATTGCTGGAAAAGATATTGCCGAGCCGAATATTAGGGCTTCTCCTCTTCTAAGTGTCTCAACTATTGGCTCAAATAATTCTCTATGAGGTAGACCTATGCATGCTTCACGTATATCACTACGATCTGTCAAGTTGAATACTATCTTGTTCCATAACATCGCCTTGACGTCAGGGTCTAATTCTGAAGGTCTCTGGTCTATT
Source organism: uncultured Thermoprotei archaeon (assembly GCA_965367815.1). GTDB lineage: Archaea > Thermoproteota > Thermoprotei > Thermofilales > B15-G2 > B15-G2. The sequence continues at coordinate 183,995 of CBDUKN010000002.1, read as the reverse complement.
ACAGCCAGCACAACTCCTCTCTTCCTTAGCTCTCTAGCTATTTTTCCAAAAGGTGTCTTGAAGTACATATCTCTAGCAAGGAATTTATGTGCTTCCTCTAAGAAAATAACTAGTCTCTTGCGCGAGCTTGTTTTTAAGCCTATTTCACGATAAGTATTCCATATTCTACGGGCTAAAACGTTTGCCACTATTAGATAAGCTAAGGAATCGTTTTCATAAGTACCGAAAGCTATGCAGACATTTTTTCCTTTAATCAAGTTCTCTACAATTTCCGATAGAGAATCTTCTTCGTCGAGAGAAATGAACGGATATTCTGCAAGCCTTTTGAGCTTAGGAATATTAGCTCTAAATACGTTTTTCTCTTGAGGAGAATCTAAGCTATTTATAAATGACTGTAGTCTATTATAATCTTCTTTTAAAACGTACTCGAGAATAGATCTAGCTCGCCTTCTATTTCTTATAGCGTTTGTGATGGCATATGCATAATCTCCAAATTTCTCTGTTAAGCCGAGAGCTTCAGAACAAATAAGTAGATCGTCTACATCTATGTTGCTAGCGGATATTTTAAGCAAACGTGCATCGAGTAAAACTTTGGTGAACGCCTCGTCCAGAGTATACACTATAAAATCTTCGTTAAATGCTCTAGCAACACCTTCTACCAGAGGCTTTCCTGTGGGGTCTAATAGAAAGTGTGAATACTCGCTATGAAGATCAAAAATAAGCATACTTACTCTATCTTCTTCACTTACACTATGGTTGTAGCCTACAATAAAGGATGCTAGGATATTGCCCATGTAAGTCTTACCGGTACCGCTTTTACCGTAGATAGCGAAAGAGTTTCTTAGTAAAGCGTCGATGTTTATTGGAATGAACGCTTGATCTTCTTTCTCTCTATTAGCTTTAGGCAGACCTATAGGCCACCTATACTTGTAGTCTATGTCGCCATAAAATATCCTAATATAGTCTTTAGTTACTTTGAAGCATCTAGAAAGAAAGTCAGGTATTGTGTCGGCTTCAAATATCCTTTTATCTCTGTAAACTGCTATGGGTATTAGCGATATTTTTGAGGAAAGTAACTCACCTACAGCTGTGTCCTGTACATATTTAATGTTGTGAGGGTCTCTTGCGAGACCCTCTATCTTAGAGAGCATAAATGCATAGCTTTCTCCTTCATGATGCTTGATTTCGCTGACAACTGTTAAAAATACGGAGCTTCTTCTACCTTCAACTAGAAGAGATTCTCCTACAGAAATATCTTCGCTTGAATAAGGAGGTAGTATCCTGGCGTCTATTCCTTTTGCAGAGCTTCCTCCACAAACTTGAGCCACAATACTCTCTTCCACTATATCACCTCCTTCAAGACTCGCCCAACTCTCAAGAACTCTCTATCGGACAGAACTGAATGAATGCGGCTAATAGCATTCAATGCTAAAATTCTCAGCTCATCTTTACTTAAAAAAGCCTTCAAGTACTTGAAGTGAGCATCCACTATTAAAGGAAATTCTTGGCTCAGATAAGTAGCTAAGATTTCTAAATACCTAGCCGAAATACTATCTTTTTCTCTTAAAAAGTATTTAATATGTTCACTTTTCATCGAGAAAACAAGTGTATGTATTTTAGGCTTGTGTAGAGGAAGCCCCTGTATAAACTCTCCTTCATCGAGATATCCTACTAAAATAGCTTTAGTAAGATCTCTAAACCTTTCAGATAGATCTACATACAAGGCCTCTAAGTCCTCTACACGTTTCCTAAGAGGCTCGACAACAGCGACTGGCGACTGCGGAATAATCTGTGAACCAACGGATACTCCTACAATAATGGTATCCGGATTTCTTATCACTAAAAATTCTCCTATTCTTGGTGATTCTCCAAGCGAGTACGATGATAAAGTACAGGAAAAGTGAGTACTTTCAACAATTTCGCCTATAGCCTGGTCAGGGTTCTCGTATTCACTTAATATACTGTAGAACATCTGTTTTAAGTAAAGAAGTATGTCGTATTAAAGTAACGGTGAGGAAAGTGAAAGTATTATAAGATATGGTACTCGGCTAAACGTCTTCTTATAAATCCCTCGTCTTCTTTGAATAATGATATATTTTTATTCAAGTACTTTGAATTAATTTTTATTTTACCCATATTTATTAATTTCTTTACTCTTTCAAGAAAATTGTAGTCTTCTGGTCTACTAGTTCTGCATGCAATCAAAATATAGTCTTCTAGTTTGAGCACCTTGACTTTTACATTGTTTATCTTAATTTGAACTGCGTTTTTTAACATTCTATCAGGAATATATATGTCACCTATGTTTTCAATTAGTTCAACAACATATTCATCGCCATTCTTCCTAATAAGGTAATAGGGAGTTCCTATGTCTGTGAAGCCAACATCCCATCCTCTCTCCAGTCCTATTTCTTCGAAAATCTGTGGCTCGAGAAAAGGACTCTTATTCAAAACAAATACTGCGAAGTCTTTGACCTCTACTGGTATTTTATATAGAAGTTGAAGACATACTTCACCTACAATAACTCCCTCTATTCCTTTCTGGGACAAAGTGTCAGCTACTTCTTTAACTATTTCAACTATCGTCACGTGCTTCGTAGTAGCGGCAAAGTATTTAAGTGTTTATATATGATATAACACAAGATATTTCTCTTTTGAGTAATGTTTTAGTATTCTTTAGTAAAAATAAAGAAGAGGTAGCTAGAGATTTTGAGGTTGAGCTGGAGGGAATTGACCATGACTACTCCGAGAGATGTATGGAGGAAAGTTAAAAGAGTTATTAGAGAGGCGGATGTAGTGCTAGAAGTCATCGATGCCCGAGAACCCATGAAAACTAGGTGTGAGACCTTAGAGCGCTTAGTAGACAAAATGGGCAAAAAACTAGTTATTGTAATAAATAAAGCAGACCTTGTTCCAAGAGATATTTTAGAAAAGTGGAAAAAATATCTTTCAAAAGAATATTACACAATATACGTTAGTGCTTCATCCCGACTAGGTACACGCAAACTATGGATTGCGATCAAAAAGGTTTGTGACAAGCGACCAGTCAAAGTAGCAGTCGTTGGATACCCCAATGTAGGCAAAAGCACTATAATCAACATACTTAAAGGAAGACACAGTGTCGGAACTTCTCCTCTGCCTGGATTTACTAAACACATAACTCAAGTGAAGGCAGCTACCTGGTTAAGAGTAATAGATACTCCTGGAGTACTTCCTGTAGAAAAGAAAGATGAGCTCGACTTAATCTTAAAGTGTGCAGCTCCTCCAGAGAGATTTGATGATCCTGTAGTAGCTGCAATAAAGTTCATAGAGTATGCGAATAAAGTAGCTCCTGGAGTTTTAGAGAAAACATACTCGATTAAAGAAAAAGATCCTCTTGAGTTCTTACGTGCATTGGCTATTAAGAGAGGACTTTTAACTAAAGGTGGAGAGCCGAGAATAGAAGAGGCTGCTAAAATAGTTATAAGAGACTGGCAAAATGGGAAGATTGCGTGGTACCACCTACCTCCTGGCGAAGAGTAGGAGCTTTATGTTCGCTTAGCTTATTCTCTATTTTAGCCAAGAGTTCATCAAGACCCCTACCCGTCTTAGCTGAAACAAGAACATATGTAAATATTGACATATACGGATGCAGAAAAACAAGTTTTTGTTTCAATTCTTCTTCACTTATTTTATCTATCTTGTTTAATACAAGTATTATTTTATCATAAGTTATGCCTAAATCCTTCAAAATATTTAGAGATGTTTTAAGCTTTAATAGCAGTAAACCTAAGGGATCAGAAATGTCTACTATAAGCAATACAATATCTGAAGCCTTTATATCATTGAGAGTTAATTTAAATGAATCAATTAATCTAGGGTCTAAGTCTAGAGCAAAACCAATTGTGTCTATTATAAATAGCTCCGAAGTATGATTACTTATTAAGTAATATTTACTTGAAAGCGTAGTGAAAGGCTTTCCTGTAACCGGTTTATTTAGACCTGTTAAAGCATTAAAAATACTTGTTTTCCCTGCGCCATAATAGCCTGTAAGACATACAATGGGCTTTCCTTTCTCTTTTCTTTCTCTTATTCTCTTTTCATGAATTTCTATCAAAGCTTCAAGTTCTTTTCTAACTTTCTTAATTCTTTTTCTCAACTGCTTGATAACACTGTGATAAGCGTATTCACCCATGCTCTTTTTACCTGGGTGTTCTACCAAATATTTCACGGCAGCCTTTAATTTCTCGTAGGGGAACGCTTTAGTTAATCTAGCTAATTCTATCTGTAGCTTAGATATTTTATCCGAAGCAGATTTATCGAAAATCTCAAGAGTTAAATCATATCTATCTATTACTTCTACATTCAGTTGCTTCTCTAAATTATATTTTTGATTACTCTTCAAAATATTATAAAATATTACAGTATCTATTTCTAGTTTCTTAACAAGCTCTTTTACTTCCTGCACCTTACCTTTACCTAAGCAGTAACTACTATGTTCACGACGCCTAACTTGAATAACAGTATCCACTACTTTATAGCCCGCTACCTCGGCTAACTGAGCCAGCTCAGTTAGCCTTATTTTATACAGCGTATGGTCATGTGGATCTGTCTTAACCATGCACAAGAGTGCTCTCTTACGCACTATTTCATGGAACTAAATCTTTATTTTTAAACTTTTCTTAAACTACAATACTTACAAACAGTATCTCCTTCTAACAGAATAATATTGTTCTCTCTAGCTGCTTTAAAGACATCTTCATGTTTCTCAGACGGATATTCCAAATCAATTATCTCTATTTTTTCTCCAAAAATTCTACGTAATAGTGAATATCTTATTGATTTACAGTAGTAGCACTTCGACCTCTTTAAAAGAATAAAGAAAGGGCTATTTATTTCATTTAACTCGAATATTATATGATCAAGTTTAATTTCTCTTAAAGAATTAATTGTTTCTACAATATTTTTTCTTTCATGGAGAGGTGTATCAAAAGATATTACTAGTATTTTTTTAGCTTTATTCTTATACCGTTGTATAGTATTTAATAGCAGGCTATAGTTCTTCGGAGAATAGTGATAGACTATAAGAATGTTTTTTTCAAAGATATTTTCCTGCACCATTACAAAAACCAGTCCCTAAACTTGCCTATCTCTTCGCCCTTTTCATTTAACTTTACTTGACCGAAAGCTATATATTGAGGATCACTTGATACGTTTGTTTTTATTTTCAGAGTTTTCGTATCAAAGTCTATTTCTTCTAACAAACCTATACCTTGGCACAACATTTCTTTATCGAGCAGGCCTACTAGAAGTCCTTTCTCGTAGCCTTTAACAATTATGAAAACTTCTTTACCGTAAAGTGCTCTAAGTTCCTCTATTTTTTCTCTCGGAATAGGCTTATCTACGATAATTATTACTCTATCACAGGTTTCTTCAGAGTATAGTACTCGAGCTCCTAAGTGTAATTCTAGAGCCTTTTTCTCATCGTCGTTCAGTGGACATCCCTTAAATAAATGTGTATAGAGAAGAGGACATTTTTCAGCACTTACTGCTTTAAGTTTCAAGTTATTTATAAAGCGCAAGTAAGAGGACTCCCTAAACATTTTTCTTTCATAGCGATCTCTAGCCTTAGCTGCTTTAGGTGAAGGAAGAATAAATAGCTTAGACATTTTCCTTAATACTGGAATTATATTATCCAGTTCTGGTGTGTCTTTCTGCAATAAAACAATAGCATCCGGGTTAATTACAGATGCTATTGCTAACTTATATTCATGGGCCTTAGACCCCTGAGTCCAGCCATCGGTATTAATGATCACTATATCGGTTTTTTCATATTTCATTACTTTTTCATAAATTAATTTTAAGCCAGCAATAACTCTCTCTTTTACATTCATAGGGCTATCTACGCCTATGAAAGCCATGTATTTCGGCTTAAGTTCTCTCAGAGAAAATATCGGCTTATCCACTCTTCCAGCACTAATAGTAGTGGGAGGACCTATATCGGCCTGCCCTATATCAGCGTCTATTACGTAAACACTGTAATTTTTAGCGAGAGCTTTATTTGCCATAAAGCAACAAAAAGTAGTCTTTCCAACATCAACAGGTCCTAGAACTAGAACTGAAGACACTTTACTGTCGAGTATTCTATCGATTTCTGTGTTCCATATGTCTATAACTTCTTCTTCACTTGATGCTTCTTCAAAACTACCTTCACTTCCAACAACAATTTCTACTTCACTATCTTCAAGTGTTTTAAAGCAAAGTATTCTCGACCTAGGAACTACTATTTTTTCCCTACTCGTAAGCTCCCTACCTAAAGCGAAAATTCTTCCTTTAGTCAAAACCATCATTGCTGGGCCCTTCAGTCTATATATTTTGTCGCGAGCCAGAGATACTCTCTCCTTTTTCGCTTCCATTCGCTAATACTATATTCTCTTTTAAATAATTAAGTTTTTTGAATAAAACAGTATGAGAGATACGAGTACAGTTAAAGCCTTTGCAATACATAGTGTAGTCAAAAGCATATGTAAACGGCGAGAATAAAGAAGTCGAGTAGAAGTCAGTGGAGGTGCGTTTCTTCATCAAATCATTGCTACCGTGAGGTTCATCACCCAATGTAATATTTTAAGAGGGTCTTAATATACTTAGTTATGTGAAGGTTGCTCTGTGTTACTCTCCGGTGTTTAAGGAGCATAAGCCTTGTTTCGTGCATCCTGAATCTCCTTCAAGACTCGATACAATTGTCAGTTATTTAGAGTCAAAAAATATTTTGAGTAAGCTTCCTTTAATTTCGTTTGAGCAGGTAGATGAGGAGATTTTAGGACTTGTGCATACGAGTGAGTACATAGAGAAAGTTAAGGTTTTTTCTGAAGAAGAAATTCCGCTTGATACAGATACTTATGTGTGTAAAAAGACTTTTAGTGTAGCTCTTTCTGCAGTATCGGCTGTAATTAGTGCATGTAAGCGTATTTTATCCAAAGAATATGATTTCATATCAGCCCTAGTGAGGCCTCCCGGTCACCATGCTGGAATAGATGGAGTAGCTTTAGGTGCGCCGTCGCAAGGGTTCTGTATTTTCAATAATGTTGCTATTGCTGCTAAGTGGCTCATAGAAAAGTGTAAATTGAGGAAAGTTGCGATTGTTGACCTAGATTGTCATCACGGCAATGGTACGCAGGAAATTTTTGAAGAAGATCCAAGGGTTCTTTACATTAGTTTGCATGAAGATCCGCGGGTAATTTACCCTGGAACAGGTTTTATCGAGCAAGCAGGTAAGGGTGAAGCGGAGGGAACTAAAGTAAATATCCCATTGCCTCCTCTGACAGGTGATAATGATTATTTAAAAGCAATAGATGAAATTGTTTTACCAGTACTGCTTGACTTTAAACCCGAGTTTCTTTTGCTATCAGCTGGATTTGACGCACATTACCTAGATCCTCTAACTGACATGAATTTAAGTAGTGAGGGTTATGCTAAAGCATATTTGATGGTCATATGTAGTGTTTTTAAAGAGCTTAAAGTAGGATGTGTAGCTTCACTTGAGGGAGGATATAGTTCTGGTATGGCTGAAACCATATACTATCTAGTAAAGTTGGCTGAAGCTGAAGAATATGATAGCTTAGAGGCGCGTACTACGACGTATTCTTCATTTAAAGCGGAAGTCCTAGATACTATTAAATATGCTAAAAGATTCTTTAATAAGTACTGGAAGCTCAAGTGAAAGCGTGGGTGAGAAGAGACCTTCATGGGACGACTACTTTATGCTTATAGCGCATATAGTTAAACTACGCTCGACCTGTCTGAGAAGAAAAGTAGGAGCTGTTTTAGTTAAAGATAACCGTATTCTTTCTACAGGATACAATGGGGCTCCTAAAGGACTCCCTCACTGCTCAGTAACTGGCTGTATTAGAGAAAGACTCAAGATTCCTTCGGGTGAGCGGCACGAGCTGTGTAGAGGTCTTCATGCAGAACAAAATGCAATAATTCAGGCAGCCGTATTTGGTGTGTCGACTAAAGGTGCTACTCTGTATTCTACTACCTTTCCTTGCGTGATATGTGCGAAAATGATAATTAATGCTGAAATAAAGGAAGTTGTATATGATTCAGACTACGAAGATAAGTTATCCAAAGAAATGCTTGAAGAAGCAAATATAATTGTTAGAAGACATAAATTGTCTCCTGAAATTTACGAATTGTTGCGTAAAACTTTAGGAGTATAGAATAAATATTTCTTGTCTACTCTGCCCATGTTCCACTTGTCTTTACTGTACTTGTTTTCGTATAGATCATAAGCTATTTCCCACTCGATGTCGGTTAAGTCGTCGCACATTTCTATGTTATTTACGCCAAGTACTTTGCTGAATCCTTCTACTAATGCTTGAATTACTTCGTCGAAGCTTGGAAGGCTTTCTAAGACCTCTTTAACATTTACTACACGTTCTTTGAGAGAAGATACTCCTTTATCAGAGAGCTTAGCCTTCGGTATCTTCAGTAACCTAGCCATTTTCTCTGTGTCGGTATCTACTAGAAGAGTTCCGTGATAGAAAATAGTATTGAACATTCTTGTCTGAGCAGTGCCCCCTACCTTTCTTTTGCCTATAACTATGTCGTTTACTTTGCCTAACCCTGCGTCTTCTACGCCAAGTCTCTTTAACGCGTAGACTACGGCCTGGCCAAAATACCTGTATGATTCGAGTATAGAGGTAGGCGGTCTTCTATCTTCTCGATGCAGTGCTATAGCATAATTTACGTTACCTAAGTCGTGGTAAACAGCTCCTCCTCCAGTGAATCTTCTAACTACTTGTACAGATAGCTTATTGCTTTCTTCTATATTTACTTCATCTTCAGTTATTTGGAAAAGTCCCATGACAACAGCATTCTTGTTTCTCCATATACGAAGAGTATCTGGAACTAGTTTTCTTCCTTTAGCTCTAGCTATAGCTTCTTCGATAGCCAAGTTCAAGTAGGCATTTTCCGGCTTCTCTATGACTAAAACTCTAAGCTTAGACATTCTTTTCACCTGCCGCTAGCTTTATGGCTTTAATAAAGTCTTCTGCCGTAACACCAGGCGATTCAATGGTCTTAAAGAAGTCCACTATTATTTTGTCTATTTCGCTTAAGGCTTTTCCTTTAAGGAATTCTTCAAGAGACCAGAGCTTTTCTTCAGGGTGAATAAAGAAGTCTCCAGCAATCCTAATATCGGATATTTTTCCGTCAGTTAAGCTTAAGTCGATCTTAATGACTCCTTTAGCCGCTTTGTAGACAGCTTTCGTCACAAAACAATTATTATTAGCAAGCTATTAAACTATTTTGTGTGAAGAAAATAGGCTTTATAGTCAATCCTATTGCCGGCATGGGAGGCGCTGTAGGCCTAAAAGGAACTGACGGCAAGGAGATTCTTAAGAAAGCCATTGAGCTTGGTGCAGAGCCTGTAGCTCCCAGGCGCGCCTCGGTTTTCTTAAGGGAGCTTGTTAGACTCGGCATCGATGCGGATTTTCTAGTTGCTCCCAAGGCTATGGGGGAGTACGAGTCCAAAGGCCTGTTAAAACAGTTTACCGTAATTGGTGAAGTTGGTGAAGAAACTACCGCCGAAGACACCATTAGAATAGCTAAAGAAATGGTGGACAAAGGAGCAGATATACTTGTGTTTGTTGGTGGAGACGGGACTGCTAGAGATGTTTTGAAGAGCGTGGACACTAAAGTCCCTATACTCGGCGTGCCTTCAGGGGTTAAAATGTACAGTGGAGTATTTGCCGCTACTCCTCAGGCAGCGGCATCTATGCTGAAATTGTTTATCGAGGGGAAAGCAGGCATACGTTATGTTGAAGTACTCGACATAGACGAAGAGGCGTTCCGTGAAAATAGGCTTTCAGTAAAGCTTTATGGCTACGCATTAACGCCTTATGATCCACGTTATGTTCAAGAATCGAAGGAGCCTACAGTTTTAACGGATTCTGAATTAGATAATCAAAAAGCTATAGCGAGGTATGTCGTTGAGGAAATGGAGAAAGACTGCCTATATATTTTAGGACCGGGTACAACGGTCAAAGCTATAGCTGATGTACTGGGCGTAAAGAAAACTCTCTTAGGAGTAGATGTAGTATATAATGGCAAAATTATAGCGAAAGATGTAAATGAAAAAATTCTATTGAATTTACTTAATAAGTATGATAAGGTAAAAATTATAGTATCTCCTATAGGTGCTCAAGGCTTTATTTTCGGTAGAGGTAATCAACAAATTAGCTCCAGGGTCTTGAAGAAAGTAGGCAGAAATAATGTTATAGTAGTTGCAACTAAAGCAAAAATTGTTCATACACCAGTGTTGAGAGTAGATACAGGGGATCCAGAACTTGATAGTCTCTTTAAAGGATATATCAGGGTTATAATAGATTACAGAGAGGAAAAGATGGTTAAAGTTATTTAGTGTTCTTCTTCCTCGAGTAACTTGACGTAATCTTCAGGCTTGAGTAGTTCATCTACCTCTTCCGGCTTCTCTATCTCTATTACTAGTATCCAGCCTTCTCCGTATGGATCTTTGTTTATAAGTGTAGGGTCTTCAACTACCTTAGAGTTTATTTCAACTACTTTTCCTGAAACAGGTGCATAGACGTTTTCAGACGCCTTTATAGAGTCTATTGCGGCTACAGGTTCTCCTTTCTTTACGTGCTGACCTATGTCTACTGGCTCTATGTAAACTATATCTTTGAGTTTCTTTACAGCGTAGTCTGTTAATCCAACTCGGGCTTTTCCATTCTCTATTTTTGCCCACTCGTGTGTTTTAGTGTATAATACGTTTTCATTTACTTCGTATTCCTTATACTTCATTTTATCACCTTTACTTTGTTATAAAGGGAAAGTCTACTATTTTAGCTTTCCTTTTCTTGCCCCTTATGTCAACTACTACAGGAGCTCCAATCAGCGCGTGCTTGGAATCAATATAAGCTATTCCTATACCGCAGTTGAGTATTGGAGAGAAAGTTCCGCTAGTGATTTCTCCTACGCATGTTTCTCCCATGTATACTTTATGTCCTCTCCGCGGTACGGTTCTTTCTTTAAGCTTTATTCCTACACGTATTTTATCTACTCCTTCTTCATATTTCTTAAGCAAAGCCTTGTATCCGATATACGGAGGTTTGTTAAACGTGAATACCCAGTATCTCGCTTCAAGCGGAGTAATATTTTCATCTATGTCTTCGCCGTAGAGGCAGTACCCCATTTCTATTCTAAGTGAATCTCTTGCGGCGAGCCCGCAAGGAGTTGCTCCAGCTTCAATTAGCGCCGACCATACTTTTGAAGCGTAGTTTGAGGGAACCATTATTTCATAGCCATCTTCACCTGTCCACCCGCTTCTGCTCACAAGGAAGCTTTTTACACCAGCTACTTCAGCGTCTTTCTTAAAGTGGAGAAAATCTAAGTCTTCGATATTGCTTGAAGACAATTTCTTCATTATCTTCGAGCTATCAGGTCCTTGGAGAGCTATCATTGCTATTTCGAAAGTTAGGTCCACTATTTCTACTTCGAGTCCTTCGACGAAGCGTTTAATCCAGTTAACATCTTTTTCTCTATTTACAGCGTTTCCGACAATAAGAAACTCTTTCTCGCTTAGCTTATAAACCATTATATCGTCTATAAATCCTCCTTTCTCATTTAGAAACGCCGTGGGCCCTAACATTCGTCCTTCTTTAGCTTTCTCTATATTCTTTGCAACTAGTTTTTGCAAGAGATTTGCTGAGTCAGGTCCCTTAACCAATATACGTGCCATGTGAGAGACATCGAATACTCCTGCACTTTTTCTAACAGACAAATGCTCCTTAATAGTGCTCTCATATACTATGGGCATAGACCAGCCGGCAAAGTTGGAGATTGTCGCACCCAGCTTAACGTGTTCTTCGTAAAGAGGTGTTTTAAGTTGTACCATCAATTCTTTTTAGCTCTGTAAGTATATATCGCTAAGCACTAAGTCCAGATTTAAGCTTAGGATAATAAACTACTACACGAAATGTTTACTGGGAGCTGTATGGAAAGCCATCCCTGGATACCGAATTCTTCGCAGAAAATATTTGACGAGATGCTGAGTGAAATAGGGGCGAATGACGTAGAGGATTTGTTTAGTGATATTCCTAGAGAAATTCGAGAAAAAGCTAAAATAGATTTGGAAATTGAGCAATCAGTTTCAGAATACCTTGTGTGGAGAAAAGTCAAGCAGATTTTGAAGAGAAATAAGTCTTTACTTGAGTTAAAGTGCTTTAGAGGTGCTGGATGCTGGCCTCATTATGTTCCAGCAGTCGTTAAAGAAATAGTTAGACGTAGTGAATTTTATACATCGTATACTCCTTATCAAGCTGAAATTTCTCAAGGTATGCTTCAAGCCCTTTTTGAGTACCAAAGTATGATAGCTGATTTAACGGGCATGGAGGTAGTTAATGCTTCACTCTACGATGGATCAACCGCGTTAGCTGAAGCTATACTTATGGCTAAAAGAGTAAATGGACGAAGCAAGGTTCTTGTTCCACGTACTATGAATCCACAGTACTTAGAAGTAGCTAAAACCTACACGAAGTATCAGGGCATCAAGATAGTGGAGGTAGACTACTGCAAAGAAACAGGTTATATGAATAGGGATGATCTGCAAAACAAAATAGATGACGATACTGCGGCAGTCTGTCTAGAAGTACCTTCTTTCTTAGGCTTTATTGAGGAGAAGCCCGATGAAATAGCTGAAATAGCTCACAGTAAAGGAGCACTACTGGTAGTCAGTGTAGATCCCATTAGCTTAGGAATACTCAAGCCTCCGGCAGATTATGACGCCGATATTGTTGTTGGAGAAGGACAGCCTTTAGGTCTGGGACTCAACTATGGGGGACCGTTGTTGGGAATATTTGGTGTAAGAGACTTGAAGCTTGCTAGAAAAATGCCTGGAAGACTTATCGGCATGACTACTACGCTTGATGGGTCTCAAAGAGGATTCTGCATGGTGTGGCAAACCAGAGAACAGCACATTAGAAGAGAAAGAGCTACATCAAACATATGTACGAATGAAACTCTTTGCGCGATAGCTGCTGCAGTATATTTGTCTCTCCTCGGACCTAAGGGTTTGCGTAAATTATGTGAAATAATACTGTATAATTCGCATTACTTAGCTAAGCAACTTAACTCTATTGAAGGTGTAGTGGCCCCTTTATTTAAATCAGCGTTCTTCAAAGAGTTTGTAGTAGACTTTAGTAAGATTAGCATAAGTGTGGAGCATATAAATAGAGAGCTTCTTAAAAGAAATATTATAGGTGGACTTGAACTGAGTAAATATTTCCCCCAATTGGAAAACGCGGCACTTTTCTGTACTACTGAGATTCACACGAAAGAAGATTTAGATTGTCTTGTGGAGGCTTTAAGAGAGATTATTTCAGGTGAAAATAATGTTTAGACAAGCTAGATGGGATGAGCCGCTCATATATGAGTTAAGCAAAGAAGGTCTTGTAGGGCACTTAGTGCCAGAGCCTCCTAAAGAAATAGTGGAGACAGTAGGAGCTAAACCCGAAGAAATGGTGCCAGCCACTATGTTGCGTAAAGAGCCCCCTCCGTTGCCTGAGGTTTCTGAAATAGACGTAGTTAGACATTACACTAGGCTATCTCAAATGAACTATGGTGTTGATTTAGGAACATATCCTCTAGGCTCTTGTACGATGAAATATAACCCCAAAATATGTGAAGAACTGGCTTCAGACGATAATATAGCATGGCTTCATCCACTGCAAGATGAAGATACTGTTCAAGGAATACTGGAGATACTGTATAAGCTTGAAAGATGGCTCTGTAAAATAACGGGAATGTATAGAGCTACATTGCAGCCAGCTGCAGGCGCCCATGGAGAGCTTACAGGCTGCTTAATCATAAGAGCTTATCACGAGTATAAGGGTGAAAAACGTGATGAAATGCTCGTTCCAGATAGTGCTCACGGCACAAATCCAGCTTCAGCGGCTATGGCGGGATTTAAGATAATTAGAATACCTACTCGAGATGACGGCTGCGTAGACATAGAAGCTCTTAAAGCAGTAGTTTCGGAAAAAACAGCAGGAATAATGTTAACGAATCCCAATACCCTAGGACTTTTCGAGAAAGACATTCTCGAAATAGCGAAAATAGTCCACGAGGCAGGAGGACTCCTATACTACGATGGAGCAAACCTCAATGCAATATTAGGGAAAGCGAGGCCCGGTGACATGGGCTTTGATATAGTTCACATAAACGTGCATAAAACATTTGGAACACCACATGGAGGAGGCGGGCCGGGAGCAGGACCTGTGTGCGTAACAAAGGAACTTGAGAAGTTCCTGCCTATACCCGTAATAGAGCGCGATCCAGATAAGAAAAGATACTATCTCGACTACAATAGACCATACTCAATAGGCCGTGTAAGAGCATTCTACGGAAATATTATCCCGCTGCTCAAAACATTCATATACATAATGTCGCTTGGAGAAAAGGGTCTCGAAAAAGTTTCTGAAGTAGCGGTTCTTAACACTAATTACTTCCTATCTAAAGTAAAGAAGATTAAAGGATACAGCCTACCCTATGGTCCAGAGCGATACCGTAAGCACGAATGTGTTATAAGTGCTAAAGAGCTAAGGAAGGATACTGGAGTTACCGCTGAAGATGTGGCTAAAGCTATACTAGATGAAGGTATGCATGCACCAACAATATATTTCCCGCCTATAGTCGAAGAAGCCTTAATGATAGAATTTACAGAATCCGAGAGAGTAGACAACATAGACCGCTACGCCGAAATACTCTGCAAGATCTCGGAGAAAGCTTACAAAGAACCGAGCGAACTTAAGAAAGCTCCCATAAACACGGCGGTCAGTAGACTCGACTATGTTAAAGCGAATTTGCCGAAAACAGTCATATTAACTTACAGAATGTACATAAGGAAATTCGAAAAAAGCAAGAGTCAAAGCGGATAATTTTATATTACTTGCTTTTCTCACCATGACGTGAAAACTTCACTCAAAGTCGCTATTCTAGCTGTATTCGCGGCGATGTACTGTATAATGACATTTATACCAGGTATACCTGTAATAGGCTTGACTAAAGCTAAAATAAAGGTAGTAGCTGCATTAGCACCTCTCTATGGAATCATTTTGGGTCCCTTTAACGGACTAATAGCAGTAGCTATGGGCCAGCTACTAACCTATATTTTTAAAGGCTTCAAGTTCATGAGCATAATTTTTTCACCTCCCTCTATGCTAAGCGCACTTACGGCAGGAATTTTAGCTCGCTCTGATTCAGCTAAGAAAAAACTACTGCTTCTAGCAGTATACTCTGTACTTCTCGCTCTATGGTTTGTCTACACTGATTTCTCTTATTTCGGGCTTATTGCTTTGCCACATCTGATAGTCTTCATAGTTAGCATAGTAATGTCCGATAGCATTTACAAGTGGGTAAAATTGCTTAAAGGAAAGAAGTACATAGCATCCGTTGTAATTATTTCAGCGTCAGCGATACTAGTAGACCACTTAACTGGATTCAACATATATTTCTGGATATTTAGACCTCCGCTAAATGTCTTAGAAAGTATTGCTCCCATGGCCTACATCATGTACGTCGAGAGAGTACTGTTGATAATCTTGTCAACAGTGATTATTAGCTTAACTTTGCCAGCATTAAAAAGAATGGGAATAAGTCTACTAGATTAGAAAGCGTAAAACATAAATGGTATACATTAGTCATTTATCTTAGTCCGTGATGAAACGACGGTCTTCTTGAAAGATGAAGAAAAAGAATTTCTGAGACCAATACTATTAAGCTAACCCTATTTTCTTTTCAGCATATGAGAAAGCATTTCTTATGATTAGTTCTGCTAGCATTGGAGTATCTATGCTGTAATTGTATTTGACTGTTATCAAGTGATAGGCTTTTAGTTCAGGATTAAAGACTTGTACCGAAACTGTTGCTTGGGAAATTGTCTTGATATGTGCTATTTCTTTTAGCTTAGCTAATACTTCAGTCAAGCTTCCGCTAATTTTTCTTTTCTTCTTATTGATAACTATATTTACGTCAGCTATTGATTCCTTTATCTTTGGTTCGAAGAAGTAATCGTATTCTTCAAGTATTGATTGAAAAGAGTTTTTTGCAACATATGTTTTTCCTAAATGAGTGTAGAAGTATATAATATCTCCGTTTTTAACTAAGAAAGCCAAGTGCCTTTTTGCTTCAGATAGAGACATGTTTAGTGCTTCAGCTATCCACTCTGCAGGAAGAGGACGAGCTTCAAGTAGCTCAATTATTCTAGCTTTAGTACTTTTCTTCACTAGCGCTTCTAGCGTATGTTCTTCGAGCGGAACATCAACACCGGCTTTTTTAGCGAAGAAAATTGCGTCTACAAAGCTGTCTACGTCAGGAGTCTCGGGTGTAACTATATATGTAACGAATTTCAGTTTTTCTCCCGATTTGCGCAGAAGTCTTCCGTGTCTTTGAATGAATCTTAGTGTGCTTACAATATTGGACCATATTATCAGAAGGTCTGCTGTAGGTAAGTCTATTCCTTCTTCGCCAGCAGACGTAGATACTATAATTTTTGTTTCGGGGTTTTGTGCTTCATAAAGTATTTCCTTCACATCTCTCTCTCTACGTGACTTTCCACATAGAACAATGTTCCGGTAGCTCCATTTATTAAGTTTTTCTGATATGTAATATGCTAGTGAAACTCTATCGATGAAGATTATAGCTTTTTTGAATTCTTCGTGGTCTTCGAGAATTCTTTTCAAAGCTGGGAGCTTGTGTGCTGGCCTTACGTATTTTAGTTTTTCCAGCAGCTTGCCGTCTAGTAATTTATACATTTTTCCTCTCTTCTGAATGCTTTCTGAGAGAGCAAGGGCTCCGTCTCTAACGAAAAAACGTATAGCTAGCCTAACAGTACTGCGGTACTTATCTTCTACAGTGCTGTATATTTCTTCTAAGTACTTGAGCACGTCTTTTTCCTGTGAATTGAGTGGTGCCTCGTATACTTCTCCTATCCATTCGGGAACATATTGCTTAATGCGAGGGTCTTTCCAGCTCCAGAATCTTATGTCTCCTATAGATTTCTCTATCTCTTCTCGTCTGCTAGGAGGTATATAGGCTGATAGCCCAAGTCTGTATTCTGCTTTAATTTTGTTGACTAGTTTTGCATAAGCGTCTTGACCTGTAGTATGATGGCATTCATCCACTATAATTGCGTCTATTTCCTCAAGATCGCTTTCAGTTAGGTCACTTAAAACTATTTCAGGAGTAGCGACTATGACTCTCGATTTCCACATTTTTCTACGGTAGTTTTTGGGGAATCCTCCATGAATAGGCTTAGCATCTATTTTACCTATTCTCCTGTAGTAGCTAGCTATTTGCTCTACTAGATATCGCGTCGGCTCAAGTACTAGAATTCGTTTCACCTTTTTCTCTTGAAGGAGTCTAATAGCCCACAGAAGTCCAATTAGGGTCTTGCCTGTACCAGTAGGAAGGACGCAGACACATTTCTTCTTTAAATAAGCGTACTCAAATGCCTCAAGTTGGTAGTCTCTCGGTTTGTGTAGAACTCTATCAGACATTCTCTACAGATATGCTATTGGTGTTAATAAAAAAGCTATACTATTTTAAGTAGAGGAAGACTCTACGCATTATCTCTGAATACAGCATAACGGTGTCCTGGTACTTTGTTTCGGGGGGACCTGTATAAATTAAGTGTATTTCGAGGGGAAGATTTTTATCGTATATTTCTTTAACCATGAATTCTGCAAGTGCGTCGGCGAGTGGTTCTATATCAGGATATCCTCTTCCTAGCGGCACTCTTTTCTTTAATAGTTTATTGCCTAAGAAAATTCCGGTTATCTGTGAAAATCTTAAGCTAAAGTAGCCTTTACTCAGCCTTAAGGTTTCAGCAAGCACTTTAAGCCAGAAGTCTTTAGTAGCATGTTTATTGGCTTGTTCAAATTTTCCGTGAGAATGTAGAGCAGTTTTGTACATGAAAACGTTCTCGAGTTGTGGAGACACTATTACTTTATCACTGCCAATAGTCTCTATTATAGCTCTTATTTCTTCGAAGTTTCCTAGCATCCATGGAGCATACGTTGTTTCGAGAGAGAAGTATATTTTATCTTCAAAGTCCTTCATTATTTCTTTAACAGTATTTGCTACAAGCTCTATGTCCCTTTCATCTCTGAAGACTTTTACTCCAATATGCATATTGAATATCTCTGCTCCAGCAATAACGGCGTTTTTTACAGCATTTCTCATAGCTTTAATACTTCTCTCCATTACCTCCTTGTTATATGATAAAAGAGAGTAGTAAGGAGCGTGAGCAGTAATAGTTGTAAAGAACTTCGAGTTTTCCTTGTACTCCCTAAAGTAACCCTCATAGGTTTTTCTCATAAATATTCTTGGAGGAATTTCGGTAAGCCTAGTGCCTAAAAGTTCTGCTACCCTTAACTTAGATAAGCCGTTGTATGTCCCCCAGTCGAAGATAGGCATATTTTCACTCCAAATATCTTATTGCAGGAATTGAATATATAGGTAGTTTGCAAAACTTTATTTTTACGCTGGAGACGGCAGAGTGCTTAAATAATCATAGCTGTCTTAGGTTTTTTGGACAATATTCATAATTTTATAAAAATGAAGAACATATCGGGCTATTGAAGCTACAGTCAGATAGGAATCAGTTTAAAAATAAATCTAAGCATATAAAATTATATATTACTACAAAATTAAACAAGGAATTGTTTTTAATAGCTCAGTTCATGAATGGTTCATCACCTCGACAGCACTCGGCAAAGTCATCATCAAGCTTAAACTGTCTAAGAACTTATAAAAGTTTTTTATCGAGATAGCTTACTTGTAGTACCATGAAAGACTACTAGATCGAAACGAAGCACTACGAGAGGGCCTCTGTAATTTCTAATGAACTTTACCTTCTTATTAATATTATTTATTAATGATATTGTATTCTTTGATAGTATTTCAACAGTTTTATTAACATCCTTAATATTATTGAAGAATTTAGCGACTTCAGCCTTGATTATACTGTCTGTAATGAGATTAGTCATACATACTTCTCCAGCTCTAATAATTGATCCTAGAACATATTCTTTTAGTTCATCTATGAAAGGAAGCTTACTTATTACTTCGTCTACCTCTTTGTCGAAGTTTACGGCTATTTTCTTAAATTCATCTTCATTTACTGTTATTTTAACTCTAGTTCTCCACTTAAGAATCCACTCGTCGATCCATTCGTCAAATTCTCTTTTAAGCTCTAAGGGTTTTTCTTCTAAGAGCCTTCCTATATAATTATATACGTCGAGTAAGTCTCCATCTATATTTTTCATTACTTTAATATAGTTCAGGAAGTCTTTCAGAGCAATATCGACAATGAAGTTTTCTTCTCTGTTAGATAACACTTGAAATTCTTCTTTTAGTTTATTTGATATCATTCTTCTCAAGACTAGTTCCTCTACTCTTACTAATCTTGGTCTGAATACTACTATGTTATTGTGCATAAACCTCCGCTCGCCATTAATATTGGGTCTAAGTTTATTAGTTTTATGGTCGAAAAATATTTAAAAAAGTAGCTAAGGGAAGGTGGAAAAATTATTTAAGGGGTTTGAGGAATACTATTTTCCCATGAG
This sequence comes from uncultured Thermoprotei archaeon, assembly GCA_965367815.1. Classification (GTDB taxonomy): domain Archaea; phylum Thermoproteota; class Thermoprotei; order Thermofilales; family B15-G2; genus B15-G2. The sequence goes on along the minus strand of CBDUKN010000002.1, from coordinate 164,370 downwards.
TTTCTAATATATTGTATATATATGATAGCGGTTCTTCTTCTTTGGATGTGAATCCAGCTATTTTTACTTCTTTATCGTAGATACTTATAAACCGATCTAAGTCAAATCTTAGTTCAACCACCTTAGGCCATATTATTATTTTGAATGCAGTCTTGTTTTGTATGAGTTTTTCTGACAATTTCAATAGTACTTTTTTAGTTTTTTCTTTTACTTTTCCTTTACGTTTTCTAATACCTTTTACTTCATTTTTTGATACTTTATACTTTACAATTCCTTTTACATCTTTTATTATTGGTGTGTCGTTTTCGTATGCTATTTCTAGGCTTTTACTTTCATTTAATCTTTCTTCTATTTCATTTAAGATATTTGCTAATTGCTGCATTTTACTTTTCTCCAGCTAATTCTAGTAATCTATTCCAGTTTTCTTCTACTACTTTCTTTATTCTTTCTAGTAGCCACTTATTTTCGGGTAAGAATAAGTGCTTGAATCGACCCTGTTTCTTTAAGTACTCTTCTACTGGCTTTGGCTTCGCTACCTTTATGTTTATCTTATACTGTCCTCTCTCTACTTCATAGATAGGGAAGAATCTTGTTTCTACAGCTAGTCTAGCTACTTCAATTGTTTCGCTTGGATCGAATCTCCATCCTCTTGGGCATGGAGATATTATGTGCAGTACTGCTGGTCCATCTACTTCAATAGCTTTTCTTACTTTATTCACTAAGTCTAGAGGATATGCTGGTGAAGCTGTTGCAGCGTACTCTACTCCGTGTGCTACAGCAATTCCTATTAGATCTTTCTTTCTTTCTAGTTTTCCTGGAACAACCTTGCCTGCAGGACTTGTTGTTGTCCACGCGCCAAGTGGTGTTGCGCTGGATCTCTGAATGCCTGTGTTCATGTAGGCTTCGTTGTCGTAGCATATGTAGACGAAGTCGTGCTCTCTTTCTAGTGCTCCTGATAGAGCTTGAAGACCTATATCGAAGGTTCCTCCGTCCCCGCCGAAGACTATTATGTCGGGTTTCTTGACTCCATACTTTTTCTCCATTATTCTAAAAGCTGCTTCTATACCGCTTGCCACTGAAGCAGCGTTTTCGAAGGCTACGTGAACCCATGGAACTCTCCACGATGTATAGGGGTATATTGTTGTAGCTACTTCTAAACATCCCGTGGCATTTACCACTATTGTTGGGCCTCTCGTAGCTTTAAGAGCTAGTCGTGCGATAATTGATGCAGCACAACCTGCGCATAATCTGTGTCCTGGAGCCAGGAGTTCTTCTCTAGGTAAATCAGCTAATTTCTTAAAGTAGCTCATATTATCTCACCCCAACCCATAAGACTTTTTCTAAAACTTTACCTTCTTTAATGTACTTATATCCAGTATTGTAAATTTGTTTAATATGTTCAGGAGTTATGTCTCTTCCTCCTAGTCCAGCAATAATGTTGTATGTGAGTGGTTTTTCTGGGAGGTCGTAGAGAGCTGTACATATGTCTTCAAATAGTGGTCCGCCTATACATCCAGGAGCAGAAGACCTATCTATTACTGCCACTGCTTTCGCGTTTCTTAGTGCCTCTACAACGTCTTGTGCCGGGAATGGTCTAAATAGCCTGATGCTCAACACACCTACTTTCTTGCCTTCTTTCCTTAGGCTCCTTGCGACTACTCTTGCTGTACCAGCAACAGTTCCCATACAAACTAGCACTACATCTGCATCATCTGTCATGAATTTCTTTACTGTTCCGTAAGTTCTTCCAGAGATTTCTCCGTATTTCTTCCCAACTTCTTTGACTACTGATAAGGCATTTCTCATAGCCTCTTCCTGTTGTCTCTTGAACTCAAAGTAGTAGTCTTGCAATGCCAATGGACCAAATGTTATTGGTTTCTCTGGATCCAACTTATATTCAGCTTTACGCGGAGGCAAGAAGTCTGATACTACTTTATTGTCAAGTACTTCTATTCTTTCTAGGCAGTGAGATAAAATGAATCCGTCTAGGCTTATTGACGTAGGCAGAAGTACGCGGGAGTCTTCGGCTATCTTGAAGGCCTGTATCGCGTTATCGTAAGCTTCTTGTACACTTTCTGAAATTAAGTGAACCCAGCTTGCGTCGCGTAGAGCTACTGTATCGTCGTGACTGCAGTGAATATTGATTGGAGCAGAGAATGCTCTGTTAACTATAGCCATGACTATTGGGCATCTCATAGAAGAAGCTATGAATGTTATCTCGAACATTAAAGCTATACCTTGGCTAGCTGAAGCAGTAAAAACTCTAGCTCCAGCTAGGGAAGCGCCTACACAGCATGATAAGGCTGAGTGCTCGCTCTCGACAGGAACAAAGGCTGCGTCGAGTTCTCCATTAGCTACAAACTCTGAGAGTCTTTCGACAATTATTGTTTGAGGAGTGATTGGGTAAGCGGCGATTACATCAACATTGCTTTGTTTTACTGCATAGGCTACAGCTTCATTTCCCATTAAACCGAGAACCTTACCCATATTTACTCACCTTCAGGAACCATAGTAATTGCCTTACGTGGACAAACTTTAGCGCAAATACCACATCCTTTACAGAAATCGTAGTTAATGTCTACACTGTTGTCCTCATGTCTTATTATGGCTGGCTCGGGACAGAATGTCCAGCACATTAAGCATTTAATGCACTTACTTTTATCTATAACAGGTTTCATTGCCCTCCAGTCACCAGTCTTAAAGTTGACACTATTGCCGGGTTCTAGTATCATTCCACCTATCGGAATTTCCTTCCATCCTTTAAGCATATTCTCTCACCTGCTCATAACCTCGTTTAATTACCTCAATATTTTTCTCCAAAATTGTTCCGCTAAATCTTAATTTTGCAGCATCGAGAACAGAATCTATTTTAACTATTCCTGAAGCCTTTACAGCAGCACCTAGCATTGGCGTGTTATAGAATGGTCTCTTAAAGACTTCCATAGCTATGGTGTATGCGTCGACGACATATAGTTTGATTTTCTTTTCGTTGCATTGATTGACAAGAGTTTCTGGAGGTGTTTTAGCATTTACTACAAGCAATCTGTCTTCTTTCAGTCCTTGGAGAATTAAATCTGTTCTAGTCAGAAGCGTCGGGTCTATTACGACAACCATTTCAGGCTCGTATACACCTGTGTAGAGCTCTATTTTTTCGTCGCTTATTCTAGTAAATGCTCTGATCGGCGCACCCATTCGCTCTGGACCGAATTCAGGGAAGTGCTGAGCGTACTTCCCCTCGATTATCGCTGCACGCGCCAGAAGATCGCTTGCAGTTACGACACCCTGCCCTCCTCTTCCATGCCAGCGAACTTCGTACAACATTCTCTCAATTAGCAGAAGGTAATTTGATATATAAGTTTTAGTTTCTGCAGGTTAATATGCTTCTAAGCAGAGGGAAGAGTAAAAATATCAGTAAGAGTATTTTAAAGCTGTATGGAAATAAGCGAGAAGTTCCCTCTAAAAATGATTTTAGAGCTACATAAAGAGATAGAGAAGGCTTTTAGGGACCTATGGTCATCACTGCCCACTATGGAGTTAAAAGATCTGAGTTATGATCCTCCAGCAGATGTAGAGGACTTAGGAGAGAAGTATGTTGTAAAAATAGATTTACCTGGGTTTAAAAAACAGGAAATAAAAATTAAAGTAGGTGAAGACTATATACAAATAAGAGCTGAAAAAGGAGAAGAATTAGAAGAAGTCGGTAAAAAATATATTATTAGACAGAGAGTTTACAAAAAAGCTGTTAAAGAACTAAAGCTTCCCGAGAAAATAAAACCTAATCCTCGCGAAATTCAGGTGAAATACGAAAACGGCGTTCTAGAGATAATTGTCCCAAAAGCAGGTTTTGCCAAAGAAGTAGAGATTTTGCCGTAAGAACAGCCACATAAATATTTAAGTATTCTTCTCGAATTTTTAGGAACACTATCCAAAGGTGAGTCTCATGAAATATAAGCCGCTAATTAAAGAGACTAGGCTTCCTGAGAATTTTGAAGAAGAACTTATAAGGAAATGGGAAGAAGAAAATATTTACGAGTTTCACGAAGACAGCGAAAAGCCTGTTTTCACTATAGACACTCCTCCACCTTATACTAGTGGCCGCTGGCACTTGGGGGCGGCAGCTCACTACGCGCAAATAGATATGGTCGCTAGAGCTTACCGCATGCTGGGGTATAATGTTCTAGTACCCTTCTATTGTGATAGAAATGGCTTACCTGTAGAAGTTCAGGTAGAGAAAAAGTACGGTATTAGAGCAAAAGATGTTCCACGAGAAGAATTTCTTAGACTTTGTAAAGAGTTCATCGATAAAGTAGAAGAAGAGTTAGTATACATAGTTAAGAGGATGGGCTTTAGTTTTCAGTACTGGCGTGATGGTACTGACAGCGAGAAGTACCGTACTTTAACCCAGCTTACTTTCATTGAGCTCTACAAGAGAGGGCTTATTTACGAAGACTTAAGGCCAAACAATTTCTGTACTAGATGCAATACCACTCTAGCAGACGCCGAACTAGAATACAAGACTGTAGACGCATATCTCTATTACATTAAGTTCAAGGTCAAAGAAACGGGTGAAGATATAATAATAGCTACAACAAGACCTGAGCTTCTTTGCACGTGTGCACTTGTGATATTTAATCCTGAAGACGAGCGATATAAGAGGCTGGAAGGCAAGCACGCTATAGTTCCCATATTCGGTCAAGAAGTAGAGATAAGGGCGCATCCAGCTGCAAGACCAGAGTTCGGGACTGGACTTGTCATGATATGTTCTTTTGGAGACTTAACCGACGTAAGAATATTTAGAGAACTTGGTCTGAAGTACAAGATTGCGATTAATCCTGACGGAAAAATGAATGAGGTTGCAGGAAAATATGCGGGGCTCACTGTTAAAGAAGCCCGTGAAAAAATAGCGGAGGATCTTGAAAAAGAAAGTCTCTTAGTTGAAAAGAAGCCTATTAAGCATGAAATACCAGTATGCTGGCGCTGTGGGACTCCAATAGAGTTTATCGCTATGCCAGAATACTATCTTAAGCAGGTAGAATTCAAGGAAGAGTTATTGAAGCTAGCAGATCAAATGGTATTCTATCCTCCTGAAGCGAAAGAAATCTTAGTGAACTGGATAAAGAGTATTACTGCGGACTGGCCTATTTCAAGGAGACGGTACTATGGAACAGAAATTCCCATATGGTACTGTAAAAAATGCGGGACTCCACATGTACCTGAGCCCGGAAAATACTATAGGCCTTGGGCAGAAAAAGCTCCATTTGAGAAGTGTAGCAAGTGTGGTTGCACAGAATTTGTAGGCGAAGAGAGAGTATTCGATACGTGGATGGATTCAAGTAATACGCCTCTCTATGTGTGTGGATACTACTATCGTAAAGACTTCTTCGAGAAAAACTATCCTTGTTCACTAAGACCTCAGGGAAAAGATATTGTCAGAACATGGCTCTACTACACTATGCTGAAATCATACTTACTGACTGGTAAACCACCATTCAAGTATGTGAGAATAACTGGAATGGGTTTAGATGAGAAAGGAGAAAAAATGAGTAAGAGTAAAGGAAATATCATTGATCCAATACCTATAGTTGAAAAGTACGGTGCTGATGCAGTAAGATTCTGGAGCGCTGCTGAAGCCAAACTCGGAAGCGATTACCGCTATTCAGAACACCACGTTGCAACAGGACGAGCTTTTGTTGTAAAGCTATGGAATATCGCTAGATTTATATCACAGTTCCCTAAGTGCGAAAAACCAAGTAAAATTGTGCCATTAGACCTTATGATATTAGGTGAACTTAATAACTTAATAAGGAAATGTGTCGATGCTTACAAGGAAATGGATGTATTCTTGCCGGCTAATGAAATATACAGTTTCACATGGAAAGTATTCGCTGCACACTACATAGAAGCAGTTAAACAGAGAGCATATAACTTAGAAGGAATATTTAGTGAAGAAGAGCAGAAAAGCGCATGGTATACTCTGCACACAGTACTAGAAGCTATCCTAAAGTTGCTCGCCCCCATATGTCCATTCATAACTGACTACATTTGGCGAAAACTCTACAAAGAAACAAGCATTCACATAGAATTATTCCCAGAGCCAGTTCCAGAACACGATACTGAGTACGTTAAAGCACTCGAACTTTTCATGGAGTTTAACAGCAGTATATGGAAATACAAGAAAGATAAAGGCTTATCTCTCAAAGAGCCTCTACAGCTCACAGTGTATATGCCTAAAGAATTAGAGCCTTTCATAAAAGACTTAAAGGCAATGCATAGAATCAAGGAGCTCAAAGTAGGAGTTCCGGAGAACAAAGACCTATTCGAGGTAATAGGACCCAATATGTACGTAGAAAAATCACAATAAACTTATTTTAGTCTGTTTCGTTCCTTATTAACAGCTAATGCTAGAAGATATTTTGCAAAGGCTTCATCCTAAGGTGCGTGAAGTTCTCTTAAGTAGATTTAAGTATCTTACTCCTGTACAAGAGAAGGCATTTCCTCTGATTCTAGAAGGCAAGAACGTGTTGATAGTAGCGCCTACAGGTAGCGGTAAAACGGAAGCAGCGGTAATACCAGTGTTAAGTAGGTTGCTTAGCGAAGGTGTAGGTGAAAAAGGAATAAATATACTCTATATTACTCCCCTGAGGGCTCTCAACAGAGATCTATTGGACAGACTTGAGTGGTGGTGTTCTAAACTGGGTCTGAGTATTGGTGTTAGACATGGAGATACCGACCAGAAGGAAAGAACAAAGCAAGCTAAGAATCCTCCCCACATGTTAATAACGACTCCAGAGACTCTTCAACTTCTTCTCTACGGAAGACTTTTGAGAAAAGCTCTCAAAAACGTAAAGTATGTTATTGTCGACGAGGTGCACGAGATAGCTGAAGACAAAAGAGGGTCGCAGTTATCTCTAGCACTCGAGAGACTCAGATATCTTGCAGAAAGAGACTTTCAGATAATAGGCCTAAGTGCTACTGTAGGGTCGCCTAAAGAAGTTGCCCAGTTTCTTGCAGGTATTGGAAGAAAAATAGAGGTTGTCGAAGCTGATGTCACCCGGCAAATGGACATAAAAGTTATTTACCCTAGGCCTTTGCCTGAAGATGAAGTTCTTGCAGCGAAACTGTATACAGTACCTGAAGTAGCGGCAAGACTAAGAATTATAGCTGATTTGATTAAAAAACATAGATCAGCGCTAGTTTTCACTAATACGAGAGCTATAGCTGAAGTGCTTGCATCTCGCTTTAGAATATGGGATAGAAACGTGCCTCTGGACGTCCACCATAGCTCACTTTCTAAATTGAGCAGAATTGTTGCAGAAAGAGGTCTAAAGTCAGGAGAGCTTAAGGCCCTTGTATGCACATCTTCATTAGAATTAGGAATAGATGTAGGTAGAATAGACATTGTAATACAATACATGTCGCCTCGTCAAGTTACGAGGCTTGTGCAGAGAGTGGGCAGAGCGGGTCATTCTCTTGATAGAGTCGCTAAGGGAATTATTGTGACTGACGATGAAGACGATACACTTGAAGCCGCAGTTATAGCAAGGAGGGCTCTTGAAGGAAAAATAGAGGAAACAAAAATGCCTGAAAAACCATATGATGTTTTATGTCACCAAATAGTAGCACTCTTTTTCTTCAAAAGACGCTGGAGATTTAGTGAAATATTAGATCTGTACACGAAAGCTTACCCCTATAGAAACTTGAGTAAGGAAGATTTAGTAAAAGTCTTAAGCTATATGCATAATCGTTACCCAAGATTAGCATGGGTTAGCTTTGAAGACGAAATTGTGCTTAAACCAAAGAACACTAGAGGAATATACGAATATTTCTTTAATCAAATTTCTACAATACCTGATGAAAAGCAGTACTTAGTAGTAAACATAGAAAACGACGAGCCTTTAGGAGTTCTTGACGAGGCTTTTGTCGCTGAATACGGTGAAATAGGAGTTAAGTTTGTGTTCCGCGGAAGTGTCTGGATCATAAAGGACATAAGTAGAGATAGAATCTACGTAGAGCCCGCTAAAGATCCCACGGGCGCAGTCCCCTCATGGGTAGGCGAAGAAATACCTGTTCCTCTAGAAGTAGCTCTCGAAGTGGGTGCTATTAAAAGATACCTAGAGCAGCAACTACGTAAAGGTCTTAAAATAGAAGAGGTAGCGGAAGACCTTGTACAGAAATACCCAATAGACAAAGTAAGCTTAGCAAATGCCCTTAGGCTTTTTGCAGAGCATGTAAAGAAGGGATACAAGCTGCCCACTGATAAAAGAGTGCTTATAGAAAAATGTCCCGAGGGAATCGTAGTCCATGTCCATGGAGGAACCCTTGCTAATAGAGCTCTTTCTCGATATCTCGCAGAAAAAATAATTGAGGCTACAGGCTATGGAGTTAAAGTCCAGCAAGATCCATATTCCATAATAGTAGTGACGTCAGCGAATGTAGATGGTAATTTAATAAAAAATAAGCTCCTTGAATGCGACTACGATGATTTTAGAAACACTGTAGTAACTTCTGCCACGAGGCAGGGTTTATTCAAGAGGAGATTGATTCATGTTGCGAGAAGGTTTGGTGCGTTACCTAAAGGTGTTGAGGCATCGACACTTAGTATGAGAAAACTAGTAGAAGCTTTTGAAGGTACAGTCATCTTCGAAGAAGCTCTGAAAGAGTATATGGCGAAAGATGTCAGCATTGAAGAAGCTTGGCAGATAATCGAAGGCATACAGAGAGGTGAAATAGAGGTTATAGTTATTGAGAGCGAAGAGGCATCGCCGGTAACAGCAGCAGTTCTTAACAAAATGGCTAAAAAGCTTGAGCTAATACCTCCTGAACGATTAGAGAAAATTATAGTCGAGTCAGCTAAAACAAGGCTCTTAAATACAGTTCTTTGCTTTGTGTGTCTTAATTGCAAGTGGTACTCGCTAATGAAAGTAAAGGATTTCATTAAATACGGAAAATGCCCCAAGTGCGGGTCAAGAAAAGTAGGCGTAGCTAACGCTGAAGAGAAAGAAATAGAAAAAATTATTAACAAAAACTTCAAAGCTGTAAGTAAGCAAGAGATAAAATTAATAGATTTTCTTCAATTTTCATCACGAATAATAGAAAAATATAATAGTATAGGTGCAGTCGTTTTGGCAGGCAGGGGATTGAAAAAAGAAGAGATAATAAGAATTGTTGAAAAACATAGCAAACTAGATGATTCTTTAATAAAAGCAATAATAGAAGCTGAGAAAAAGGCTCTATCTAAGAGGTTCTGGTAATGTTTAAGAAAGTCTGTCTAGGAGGAACATTTTCTATTTTACACGAAGGTCATAAAAAACTTATTAGAAAGGCAGGTGAGCTATCTAAAAAACTTGTAATTGGAATTACTTCTGATAATTTCATTAAGAAACTTAAAAAGAAGCACCCTGTAGAAAACTTTTCTATTAGGGCTCAAAGAGTCGAGAAATTACTGACAAGCCTTGGCGTTGAATATGAGATAGCGAAGCTAGACGACCCCTATGGTCCGGCTATTTTTGATAGCGAGATTGAAGCAATAGTGGTGTCGCAAGAGACCTTAATTAATGCGATTAAGGCGAATGACATTAGACGTGAGCGGGGACTTAGGCCTCTGATTATTTATGTAATTGAATGGGTTTTAGCTGATAATGGATTAAAATTTTCTTCAACAGCTATATGGAAGAAGTTAATTTAACTGTGCAGAAACTTTATCAATCACTTTTAAGGAGATAAGAGGGAGATAAATTTGTATAGCCTTGAGGAATTAAGACAAAAGAAAAAAGAATTAGAAGATCTAAAGAATGAATTAGAAAAAAATAGAAACGAAATTCTTGAAAAAATAAAGAAGCTTAAAGAAAAAGAGAGTAAGATTTTTGAGGAAATGCGAAAAACGAGAGATTACATAAGGGCTAGTAGGCTTGAACTGTACTTAATGAAGATAAGCGATGAGAGGAAAAAACTTGAACAGAAGCTTGAAGAGATTGAAAGAAAATTAAGAGGAGTTAACTCTGTTTTAGAGGATGTTGCTAGAAAAATAGAAATATTAAAGCCAAAAGAAGTAAAGTGGGTCGTTGAGTATTCTAAGGACTCTGAAAGCACTAAAGAGTAGAGATAGATGAATTTATTATTTTTTGAGCATTCTGTTTTCTTAAGTTAAGCTTATTTTCGTTTACTATATCGTATACTGCATAAAATATTAGCGGTAAAGTTATTGTGGCGTCGCTGTATATGAATGCTTTTTTAGATTGTGGCTTTATTTTATTCCAGCTTATAGCTTCACGGGGTCTCGCTCCACTAAGGCTGCCGTCCCATTCTACAGCTACAGTTAAATAAACTGCGTAGTCTAGTCCGTCTCTGAATTGGCTCCACCATATTAAGTGATGTTTGCTTATTCCTCCTCCGACTATTATTCCTCCTAATTTATTAGCTATGAAAAATATGTTGGAAAGTTCTTTCATATCGATTGAGTAGTCTATTGATATTATTTTTCCGCCCTTTAGTCTCTGTTTTTCATTAAATGTAATGATGTGTGTTCCAAATGCACTATCGTAAAAGCCTGGAACATAAATAGGTACTTTATTTAAGTAGGCACTACGAAGAATAGAGTTTTCGTCTGAAATTTGTTTGCCTATTTCCCAGAGCAGTTCTCTACAACTCCACTTTTCTTTAGTTTTTATTACTTTCTCTAAAAATGTATGTAATTTCTCTTCAATTAAGGGACCATAGCTTTCTTTAGGTACGAGAATATTGCCTAGACGATGTATTTCCTCTTCTCTTAGCATCTCGTCGTCGATATCAAAACTTCCGCAGTAGTAGTTAGCATAGCTTTTTGCTATATCGTGGTCGATAGTTCCTCCAGTAGTAAATATAATATCTACCATCTTATTTTTGATTAGGTCTGAAACAAGGCCTCTAATTCCGGTAGCTATAATATTTGCTGTAATCGACATAAGTACAAGACAATTTTCGTCTTCCAGCATTTCTGTTACTATACTGCACGCATCAGCTAGATGTGCTGCAGAAAAACCGCCTATGCTTTTAAAGGAGTCTATAAGGTCTTTAATTTTTGTATCTTTACGTAAGTGTAAGTCTTTAACAGGGGTCTTTAGCAGCTGGTCCCTAATACTGTTTCTCATAACTATCTTCTTGAAAGTACTTCTTCCATTAGATATAAGTATACTTTATGGTTTCTCCAGTCTTCTTTAACTTCTTTCACTAAATGAGGCTTCCATCCGACGATCTCAAAATCATGTGAGACTATTCTAGCTGAAGGTTTTAATTCTTTAATAAACTTAGTTTTTAATTTTTCATTAACGCTTGTTAGAAGATATAGAGTAACTACATCTGCATCACTTATATCTACTTCAAAAAAGTTGCCATAAATTATTGTGACTCTATCCTCTAGTCCGAGTTCTTTTACTTTTCTTATGCACTGTTCTACTAAATCCTTACGTATTTCTATGCCGACTGCGTACGCTCCAAAGTCTTTTGCAGCAGTTATTATAATTCTGCCGTCTCCGCACCCTAAATCGTAAACAATTTCTCCGGGTTTTACTTTAGCTAATTCAAGCATTTTTCTAACAACTATTTCTGGTGTAGGAACGAATGGCACTACTGGAGTATAGGACATTTTCTCTCAGTAGAGTCCTTAGTTCTCTCTAACATAATTTTTTCTGTTAGAGTATTGAAAATACTATCTATCGAAAGACTAATTTTTAGCTAAATCATTTTCTCAATGTGGCTAAGTCATCTGATAGAAAATTAAAGACACTAGTGACAATTATTGTTGTAGTACTGCTAGCTTACATTACTATAAACTACTTATTTAAAGCCATATTGTCGACAGAAATACCCTTAGCGGTAGTTTCAAGCTGGAGTATGATACCCTCACTTCAAGTTGGAGACATGATAGTAATTGTAGGAGTTCAATCTTCCTCTGATCTTCAAGTAGGAAAAGTAATTGTATATAAGAGGAGTGCTGGAAGCGAGCCAACAGTTCATAGAATAATAAAAGTTTATGAAAGAGAAGGTAATGTTTACAAGCTAGTAACTAAAGGAGACGCTAATCTAATTCCAGACTATCCTGTCTCAATAAGTCAAGTAAAGGGAATAGTGATGTTGGACGTACCTTATCTTGGAGTACTTAAACTGTTCGCCGAAAAATATCCTTATGTCTATGCTCTAGTAGTAATACTGCTACTCATTATGATAGTCTTTTCTCCAGAGGAGGAAAAGAAGTCTAAGAGTCGAAAGTGACCGATTAATATATATTTAAGCTTTTTAAAGGTAGAACGGGAATATTATGAGAAGAGTCGTTAGGTTCTCAGAACCAAGTTTCCGTATAGAAAACGTAGTTGCATCGGTTACTCTCGACCAACGGCTTGATTTAGAGTTAATCGCGTCGAGAGTACCTAACGCGGAGTATAATCCGGAACATCCCGAGGCTTAAAACCCTCGGGATCCGAGAGTTCCCTGGGCTAGTCCTGAGAATTAGTAGGCCTAAGACTGCGACTCTAATTTTCTCTAGCGGAAAAATGGTATGTACTGGAGCAAAGTCCGAAAACGAGGTATACAAGGCAGTTAAAAACATAATAAAGATTCTTAAGGAACATGGTATAGAAATAGTTAGCCAGCCCCAAATAAAAATACAGAATATAGTCGCAAGCGCGAATCTTCACGCTGAAGTCAACTTAGAAAAAGCAGCATTCTTACTTGAAAACTCCATGTATGAGCCTGAGCAATTCCCGGGACTAATCTATAGGATGGATGATCCTCGTGTAGTTATTCTAATTTTCTCTAGCGGAAAGTGTGTATGTACTGGAGCAAAGAAGGAAGAGGAAGTAGAAATAGCCATCAAGAAGCTGTATAATAAGCTTAAAGAACTAGGAGTACTATATGTAACTTAGCGAATATGACAGAAAATAAGCAAGAATATATAATAAGAGAGTTCAGACCTGAAGACCTAGAAAGAGTTATCGAGATTAACAGGAAATGCTTGCCCGAAAATTATCCTCCATACTTCTTCATGATGCAGTACTACAATTGTCCTAAAGCGTTCTTAGTAGCTGAAATGCATAATGAAATAGTAGGCTACATTATGTGTAGAGTAGAACATGGATTAAGTAATTTCGGAATAGGAGTAGCGAGAAAAGGACACATTGTGTCGATAGCTGTTATGCCTTACGCTAGAAGAAAAGGTATCGGTAAATCCTTAATGATAAAGGCTATGGAAAACCTTAAAAAGGAATACAATGTCGACGAATACTTTCTAGAAGTGAGAGTATCTAATAAGCCTGCTATCTCTCTGTATAAAAAACTAGGATATAAAATAGTTAAAGTGATTAAAGGCTATTACTTAGATGGAGAAGATGCCTACTTAATGGCCAAAAAAGCATAATTCTACTGAATACTCTAGCTATTCACCAATAATTGTTGAGAGATATTCTGCAAGAAGCATTAAAATTATAGCCGCCAGAATATAGTGCTTTCCTCTACTAGGATTCCAGTGAGTAATCCATAATATTACGCCAACTACAGCTAGTATAATATAGATTGCTCTTACAACATTTATAATAAATTTCATAACTCTATTGACTGCTAAGCATAGTATTCTTTCTATATCACTTAATATTTTATCAAATGTCTCTAGAAAATTTGTTGAAGGAATTATAGACTTATTTTCATTATTTTTTGGCTTACCTAAGACTACTATAGGTACAATAGATAGCGCAAGTAGTACTACCAGTAAAGCTTCTACTTTAGTCATTTAGTCCCTTAGACTTGTTCCATAGAGCGTATATACTTAAATTCCTGTTTATTAGTGGCACTTAATTGAGCGAAGGCTTGTATTGAAAAGATTTTCTATTTCCTTTAATTCTTTTTCTTTAATTCTAATTGATTCTTTTGAGACTACAGTAAAACACATGAGTCTATTGTTCTGATCGCAAACCCATAGGGAGAGGTAGCATTTTCGCTTTCTCGGACTAAATGGAACCTTAATGTTGTATGTGAAAATATCGATACTGTGATTGTTTAATTTAATACTTTCCTTTTTCTTTAAGTCTGATATTTTGCCGTACTTTTTGAAGCATTGCTTAAATACTCTTTTTTGGAACCATGTCTCTGTATCTTCTTCTTCAAGAAGAACTGAAGCCATACAGTTATAGGCGAGTAAAATTACTGTTTCTTTGTAATAAAACTTTAAGTAACTAAGTCCAGTAGTAGTTTTCTTTTCTATAGGCTTATATTCTTTTGGCAGTGTCAAAAAAATTCCTTGAAAATACCAAGGATATTTTTCTCCATCTAAATGACATTTAAAGCTTTTTAATACCTTAGATATGGTGTGCTTAGCTTTTTCAGACTCATCAATCTTGTATATGAAGTTTAGGAGAAATGCTCTTTCACTTTCATCGCAGTACCATCCTATACATTTGAGACAATAGTCTTTTGTTCTCATTATAGCTTCATAAGCTTTATGACTTAATGAAGAAAGATCTCCTTTGCTTATAACTTTTACATCTGTAAACTTTTCCTTAACAGTTTCAATAAATTTCTCTATAATATCTTTTGCTTCAGGAGCTTTATCAAACGGAATTTTTTCTGCCTTAAGTTCTAATCTACGCATTTTAATATCTTCAAACACTACATAATATACTTTTGAAGTAAACTCCTCTTTAGCTATCTCCCATGAATAAGGTTTACTAAACACTATACCGCTCCACGCAAAAGTCTCCCAGCCTTCGGAAGCCATACATCAATTTAACTTGACATATAAAATAAATCTTACCGTGGCATTCTAGGCAGTGGAGAGGGCTTTGTTGTTGTGTAAGTACTATTCTAGGAAAAAATAAAAAGGTATTAAAGTAACTAAAACTTAAATGCGGTGCATTGTCTGTAAAAAACCTGCTGTAGTGAAAATAGATTACGCAGGAGTTAGCTTTTGCAGTGAACATTATGATAAACACTTTATGAAGAAAATAGAAAAAACTATTAGAGCATTTAAAATGCTTAAAAAGGGAGATGTTGTTTTAATAGGTGTTTCGGGAGGAAAAGATAGTATATCATTGCTACATGCATTATGGCGTCTCAAAGAAAAATTCAGTTATGAGGTAATATCATTGCACATCGATTTAGGCTTAGGAAAATACAGTGAAGTCTCTAGAAAAGTATGTGAAGAAGTATGTTCTCGGCTAGGAGTTGATTTAATAATTGTAGACATAAAAAGAGAATATGGTATAACTTTACCTGAGCTCGCTAAGGTCTCTAATCGCCCTCCCTGCTCTATTTGCGGTACTATAAAGAGGTATATTATGTCATCTTATGCTGTGAAGTTAAAAGCTACTAAAATAGCTACTGGGCATAACCTAGTGGATGAAGCTATCTTCTTGTTATCCGCTTTAACTAGGTCAGATATACTTTCGTTGGCGAAAAGAAGTCCTTTCATATCTTCCTTAGGAAATCTTCCTCCAAAAATAAAACCGCTTTATCGAATGTATGAGTACGAAACACTAGCCTATGTTAAAGTACATAGATTACCCTATGTTGAAGAACAATGTCCCTATTCAGTAGGAGCTACTTCACTCAAAGTCAAAAGTCTAATAGAGCTCCTAGAAGCCATGTATCCAGGATCTGTACTGAACTTAGTTAAAAGCTGGTATAAGAATATTCAGCCAATTCTATGGGAGAAAATTTCTTCGGAAGTGCGTGTTAAAAAATGTAAGGTATGTGGTTTGCCTTCACAAGGTGAAGTCTGTAGTTTCTGCAGATTATTGGCTATGAAGGAAAAGACGGTATAGGGGCTTTTAGTAAATATGCTGTAAATGAAGCCGTTAGAGGTATTGCTAGATTGTCTTCAACACCGTAGGCTTCAGCTATAACCGTAAGCGTTGATATTATAAGTGCAGCTATAGCATTCACTTTTATCAGAGACAGGGTGACAAAGAATGCTACTAAACCTGCTAAGCTGCCTTCAAGTGTAGCATTTGTTCCAGGAATCCTAGTTTTTCCTAAAAATTTTCCTACTAGTGCTGTAACTGTATCGACAACGGCTAGAGCTAAGGCTCCATAGAAGACATAATTTTTAAACAGAATATTCGACACAAGGACTCCTATTGCGCCAAAAGTTATACCTATGTATCCACCTAGACGTTCATAGTCTCTTATAGCGGCGTTGATTTGAGGAATTAAAGTATGCTCTATTTCGCTTAGAAAGCTTACAATAAAAGCATTTATTTCGCTTTTAGATTCGATAGAAGATATTTTTGCAAAAAACTTATTTCGAGTTTCTTCTATATGCTCCAATACAATTTTTACTAAGGGAGGTTTTTTTACTTGAATAGAGTTGATGAAAGCCGAAACTAGAAGAAGTATTGAGTAGTATGTCAAAGTGGTCAATCCAAAAATCCTAATATCTACTACAAAGGGTAAGAACAGTAGAGTAACTAGCATTAAATGAATTATTTTTCTGAGAATTAAGCTGTGTAATTTCTTATGTATATGTAGAAGCATATTTTCAGCCGAGGACCACTTCTTCACCTTATCTGATCCCAGGGTTATTCATCATACCTTGTTCTCTCTACTGAAGCATAATTATATTTTTAGTGCTTACATTTTCTACTTATTCAGGTTATTCTTGGAAAATGAATTAGATTTTTAAAGGAACTATATCAAATTAATAAGCCTTTTCTAATGTTCGCAGATCATCGTCTAGCCCGGTCATCACACATCAGCACGGGTTCTTTTTAATCATTTCGTCTACGTACGTACGTAAGTGGAGGCACTTAAGTCTTTTGAAGGATCTACTCCACGGGAATTTCATACCATCTTCTTCCTGTATAGTCTATAATTATTCTTTTTCTTCTTTTTGCTTTTCTTGAGAGAGGAGATGCTAAAAGCAGTCCTGCAATAAATCCACCTATATGCGCCCAGAAGGCTACACCAGAAAAGTAAGGAGCTGGTATAGCTAATGAAAGTAAGCCCATAAGTAGCTGATAGACGAACCAAAAGCCTATAAAGAGGTAGGCTGGGGCTCTAATTATATAGGGGAGGCCTGGCCAGAGGTACGTTAATACGTATACTGTTTTATTAGGCATTAAGAACATGTATGCACCTAATATACCGGATATAGCTCCTGACGCACCTATACATGGTATCAATCTTGAGTCTATTATGCTGTAGCCAAATGGGCCGTAAACAATTATTGGTTCAGAAAAGTTGTAGACAATGAATATGTGAAGAAGCGATGCTGCTATACCAGAAGCGAAGTACAGTATAAGATATCTTGTTTTTCCTAATCTTGACTCTATTCCAGGACCGAAAATGTATAAATAAAGCATATTTCCTCCTAAATGCAGAAGTCCTCCATGTAGAAACATTGATGTTACTAATGTATATAGTCTTTTTCCTTCGACAATAAATGCAGGTATCATTCCATAGTTGTTAACGATATTTTCGTAGCCGAAAATTAATGACAAAACATACGCTATTACGTTGATAACTATTATACTCCATGTAACTAGAGGAGGTTTTCCCCGCCTTTTCTCAGCACTTATTGGAAACACAGCCTATAAGGTACTGTACTCATTTATATTAGTTAACCTATATTAGCTATTAGAAATAATACTAGAAAATATTAGTTCATTATAAAGCTCATGTGAATTTTTTATTGCTTTGATATTTTTGTTCTTAAGCCACGCTGGAAAATATTTTTTTAGGTCGAGCCATCTTTTATCATAGAAGACTATTACTCTATTTGGTTTTCGCAGTATTCTACCTGCTGCCTGAACTGCTTTAATAACAGCGGGAATAGTATAGCCTAAAGTCTTAGGTCTACTAGCATATCGGCGAAAATATTTTACTGTCTCTATAGTAATTCTTGTTACACGGTCATACGGCACACCTAAAATAATACAAATATTGGCATTTACATCAATTCCTTCGGCTTCACGAGAGCCTGCAACAATAGATGTGGTGTTACGTGAAAGAGAGTAATGTCTTAGATAGTTTCTCAGAGTGTCTTGTGATGGAAAAACAGCTAAAACTTTTCTGTAGTACCTTGACGCAATATCGAGTACTTTACTCACTTCACTTAAAGTCTTTGAATTATACCACTTTTTCTTAGGTAAACTACTGCCTATGAAGATTAACGTTCTGAAGCAGTATTCATGATTTTCTACTTTATAAAAGCTGTAACTAAAGTGACGTAATACAGTCGGAAGATTATTAGGTAATGTAGCGCTAGTAATGACTGTTTCTTTTGTTTTTAAAATATCTGATAGTTTACGATGAAATTTTTCATCTATACCTAAATACTTGTTTGTTTTTCTGTTTAAAAAGAGTTTAGAAGCTTGAACAGACTGAAGAACTATTTCTAGTGAATAGGATAAGCCATTGCGCCAAAAAATTTCCTCGCATTTCGTTATAGAAGGAGCAGAGCTCACTAATATTATTTTTTCTCTATTAATCATTTTTTCGAAAAATGTGCATTTTATTTCATTATATGCTTTTTCCGCCCACTGAACAGGTATTTCTATTCTAGGCGGCAGTAATAAATGATGAGCTTCATCGAAAACTACTACATCAGCTAAGTCGATTAAGGAGGATATCTTTTTGAAATAAGGTTCCTTTAAGTAAGCATAAGTAACTACTACAAGTCTCGATGAAAGAGCTTTCAAGAACTGTTCTTTATAGGGACAGTGTGCACATCCATGGATAGCGCTATAGTATCGGCAAGCTTGATGGGGAAAAATAGACTCTCGAACCTCTTTAAATAAACATAAACTACTTATCCCCCTTATAAGCACCGTATTTAAATGTACTCCAATTTTTTCTTCGATTCTTCCGGCTTCTTTTAGTACTACTTCTTGCTGACGGTGCGTATAGCAAAACCACAGCACCCTATCATATTTTTCTAGCAAGTAGGATAGAATAGCGCTAGTTTTACCTACACCGGTTGGTGCCTCAATGAAAATAGCCTTATTTTTCTCTAGTTCTCTAAGTACACTCCAAATTTCTATCTGAGCCAATCTAGGATACTCATATGGGAAAATCCTTGGAACAAGACTCACACTTCCTCACCACGCATCGAGCGAAGCTGCTCACGGTACTCCAAGTAGTCTACAATTTTCCTGAGAGTTCTTTCAGTTCTCGCTAACTTACTTTCAATGACATTTACTCTTCCTTCGAGAACTTCAATTAAGCTGAATATTCTCTCAAAGCTAGAAGAATTAGCAGCAACGCGGCGCTCTATTCGCTCTATTCGTTCGGCTAAAACTCTTAGCTGCTCGCTAAAAGCATTAAGGCTTTTTCCCATATTTTCAGATTTAGTGAATTCGGTGCTTTTAGCAGGTTGACTTTTAATTAAATTAGACGAAGTGGAAGTATTGCAAAAATTAGGCTTAGGCTCTTCACTAGAAGCAGTGTCTTGAACAAGGTTCTCTGCAGGTACTGCATTATCTACAAAATTTCTCGCAATAACTACTGAAAGATTGTTTACTTGGATTCTAGGAAACTTGTATTTGATTAATCGACTACCTGAAATCAAATATGCCTCAAATACTTTCAGAGAGTCTACATCAATATTCTCTTTTCCTAATTTTTTAGAAAATAAAGGTAGTCTATGAATTATAAAAGTGTGCGTATTTTCAAGTACCGTAGGTGCTATAAGCTCAGGACTCTGTGCTATTGAAATCAATATTTCTCCATATTTTCTCAATTCAATATACATTCTTTCTCCAACTGAAGGAGGGTCTTCTAGCCTTCGGGGAGGGATTATATTGGAAGCTTCCTCGATAATGGTAATATGTCTTGTACTATAAGAGGGACCTTTTCGCATTAAATAATTATACAAAGTCTTTAATATAATTAATGCAACCAATTTTCTTAAGTATATACTTTTAAATACACTTAAATCTATTATAAAATTTCCAGAAAGTATTTTTTCAAAGTCAATATCTTTGGACAACATTAAGCCAAGTCTTCCCTCGGATAACGGCTTTAGTCTTCTTAATATAGCTAATTTTATTTCATTCTCCTTAATACTTTTAATTTGATAATTTTCAACAGATTTTATAAGATTATATATATTTTGTTCTTGTTTATTAATTATAATATTTTTCAGTGCTTCATATAAAATATATCGCTGAGGGTCAGTAAGATAGAAAACTTCACTTATTATATCTATAATTAAATTTATCTCGTCAACAGTATTTTTACTTCTAATCTTTATAGGATTAATAAAAAAGTTAATACCAGGAATAAGTACCTTAAATCCATTTAATCCGACATGTTCTCCATGCCAATCTAATATAAGCACAGGATATTTCTTTGAAATTTTTAATGCAAGTAGTCGTGCAGTATTACTTTTACCGCTACCACTAGAGCCGAGTATACATATGTGTTTAGATAAATCTATCGTAAAAAACGGAATTACTGATACAATAAAGTAGCGGCCTACTAGTGACCACTTAAACACTTTATTTAAAAGCAAGACTATAATCACGCAAAAAGCGACTGCTAAAGTACAGTAAATTACGCAAGGTATATCGGATGCTATTGATGTTATGTTCGGCAACGAAGAGTATTGAATATTCATCAAAAAATTGTACTATTCGGAAAATTACTTTCCGAAAATCGAGCCATATAAGTAAGAAATATAGTTGTCGTATGAATAGAATACACAGAACGATGATGAGCGCTGGGTCGTCAGATAAACATCGATGAAGAAAACGCTTGTGTCCTGAGTCTCCGGTTTTTGGGTGGGGTTTTCTCTGAGGGGGTCTGGTTCATTCCCCCTGTTTCATCGAAAACACCCACCTTCATCCCGGAGGCTGGGGGTTTCGTCACGGGAGCTTTTAGTGGCTGAGAAGTAAGCCCCTCTGTTCCTAGCTAGATACGCAGTCCTCCTACTAATTCTACTACTTTCGTTAGTAATACTTTCTGTTAAAGTAAGTGCTAGTAAAGTATATTTGACATAAAACCAAGCAATGTTAATGTATTTACTTACTGAAAACTATACTAGTAGCACTTGCTAGAATTTTATCGAAAATAGTTGATAGTATTCCTGAGCGTTATCGTGACGAGTTTTTTGATTTAGAGGAAATAGAGAGGCTTAGGGAGAAGTGTAGTAGGGTGGTTGAGTATGTGGAGCCTTTTAGTGGTACAGTGCATAGATTTAGAGTATACGGTGCATGGGTTCTTGACGAGGAGTATAGGTGCGAGTGTGGCGGGTACTCTCTGAGTGTTTATGCGTTTGAAGACTGGTTTGATGTTTTTGGTGAGGAGCCTCCGCCGCCAGAAAGCGACGAGTGGCTTGAATACAAGTTACCGAGGGAGTATAAGGTAGAGGGTAGAGTGCTTGGCTCGTGGATTAATAGGAGAAGAGACACAGTAATTGTTCTTGTAGAGGAAAGCTTAAGGAGAGTACCATAAAGATTCCTATACTGGTGGACTAAAAGAAAGCAATTATAAACTAACCCCAAGAGCAAGATCGCTCGCTCTGATAGAAATCCTCCAAAGCACTATAGCCAAAAATGATCATAGGTAAATATATTTTAAAATCGATAGTAGTACGGTAGCCTATTTAATGATGAAGTATCTGCGAGCCCGAGAGATGAGGTCACGTCGGCAGCTGATAATGAGTTATATTAGTTTAGTTAAGGTTGAATTACTTCAAAATGCTTATTTGAGGTCAATTGACTATTATAGAGTATCCTGTCTAGTGTGAGCTGAGAACTAACAGTGCATAGGTGGGGTGGAGTGACAATGTTTAAAATAAGGATACGTGGTATTTACGCTACTGCATTAACAAATCTTGCTCAAAAATGGGGTTACAGAATAGTGCAAGCAACAGAGCCTATCAGAGAGAGGTTCAATATAGAGTTTGACAGGGCTCCTCCCGACTTAACAGTAAAGGACCTAGATCATAAAGAGGGTGTATTAGTTATTGGTAGGCCTGAAGCTGTGAAAGATTTTCTAACAAAAATAGGCGAGATAGAAGGTGTTTTTACAAGAAAGGCTGTAGTAGAGTTGAGGTCTACTTTTAGAGGCGTAGTTAGAGAAGTTAAAGGAAATGAGAGTATAGTAGAAATTTCTCCGGGAATCTACGGTAAGCTCAGAGGATTCTATCCTGTTGGAAGTGAAATAACAGTATATGTGAGAAAGCCTACATTTTCTAAAAAAGAGTATGTAGAACTTTCGGAAGGAGTGGCTGTAGTACAACCATACGTGACTCTTTTGCCGAGAGGCGGCATTAAGTTAAGTGAACACATAAGAGATCCTGAGAAAAGGAAGGAACTCTTAACTCTAGCGTATTCAATGAATGTATCAGGATACTGTGTTAAATGGAGAAGTTCGGCGCAGTACGCAGATTTGCTTCAGCTAAGTGAGGCTCTTAAAAAAGCTTACGAAAAAGCTCTTGAGCTAGAAAAAGCTGCGAAAAATGCCGAAGCTCCGGCGAAAATTTCTGAAGGAGAAAGCATAGCTGAAGTTCTCTTCGCTTCGCAGGCCAAACGAGAACTAGATAAAGCTCGAAAAGAAGTACTTTATACAATAGATGGGCATCACGCATTTAAGTCGAGTGGTACTGTGTCTTCGGTAGTAACTGACTTTCTAGAGCATATGGCTTCTCTCGACGAAGATCTGAGGAAATACATTGAAGAAAAATTAGAAAAACTACATATAAGTTTCTTGAGAGGAAGAAAAATATCAATAAAACACATAAAGTTATCGGGAGAAGTAATTAAATTAACCCCTGGAATTGTCGTAGATGTACTAGAAAACGGAGTAATATTGAAAAGAGTCTTTACATCGAAGGGAGTATATGACGGCTTAAATATAGCGAAAGAGCCGGGAGACTATGATCTAATGGAAGTAAATACTAGAGAATGGTATGTTGTCCATAAGTATTTCTCGAAAAATGGAGACCTTAAGGGGGTATACATAAGCATATCTACACCTCCAGAAATTTCGTTCGATGAAATAAAGTACATAGACTTAGCAGTAGATGTTGTTCGAACAAGAGATAGCGAACCCAAAATAATAGACCGCAAGGAGCTCGACATGTATTTAGAAGAAAATTTGATTTCGAGGGAACTATATGAGAAAGCAATTAAAATAGCTGAGGAACTCGTTAATAAGCTAAAATCTGAGAAATTGGTATAAAAGAGGTAAAACTATGTCTGAAGCGAAAATACTTGGATATATAAATGAGAAAAAGGATATTGGAGGAATAGTTTTCCTAGAAGTAATTCCAAATACAGACCTAAAAATAATTACAGTAGTAGCAAAGAAAAACTTTTCTAGAGACGCCTGGAAGACTGCAAAAAAGGCTAAATTAGGTGCGGCAATAAAAGTCACAGGAATTATTCCGGAAAAAGCAGTAAGCCGCAAAGGAGTAGAACTCCTTGCAAGAGAAATAGAAATTGTATCAAATCCTGTGGACGTGCTGCCTGTAGACCCCAGCGGAAAAACGGAAATTCTCTTTGACACCAGGTTAGAGTACAGGTACTTTCTCCTAAGAACACTAAAAGAAAGAGCTATTTTCAAAATAAGAGCTAAAGCCCTAAAGTTTGCCAGAGAGTTCTTCGAAGAAAGAAGGTTTCTCGAAGTACACACCCCCAAAATATGTGGAGCTGGCGCTGAAGGAGGAGCTACGCTATTCACATTAGACTATTTTGGTAGAAAAGCTTTCCTAGCTCAAAGCCCTCAGCTCTATAAGCAAATGCTTATGGCTGGAATTCCACGAGTATATGAAATAACACCATATTTTAGAGCAGAAAAATTCCATACAACGAGACACTTAAACGAATGCTGGGGCATAGACTGCGAACTAGCGTTCATAGAATCTCAAGAAGATGTAATGAGAGTATTAGAAGACCTAGTGCATTACATAATAAGCAAGGTATCAAAAGAGTGTGCAAAGGAATTAGAAATATTAAATGTGAAAGTTAATGTACCATCAAAGCCTTTCAAAAGACTGACATATAAAGAAGCATTGGAAATATTGAAAAATAAAGGAATTGAGGTGAAGTGGGGCGAAGATTTCAGCGACCGCGAGGAAGCTGCTCTAGGAGAAGAAATGCTGAAAGAGGGACACGAGCTATACTTCATTGTAGAGTATCCTTGGGAAGTAAAACCCTTCTATATTATGAGGAAAGGCGAGCTTAGCGAAGCATTCGACTTAGACTATAAAGGTCTAGAAATTGCTTCGGGAGGACAAAGAGAACACAGATACGAAGAGCTAGTTAAAAACATTAAAGATAAAGGACTTAGTCCCGAGGACTTTGAATTCTATCTAAACGCATTTAAGTACGGCATGCCTCCCCACGGAGGCTTTGGTCTAGGCCTCGAAAGACTACTGATAAAAATGCTCGGCTTCAACAACGTAAGAGAAGTAGTGCTATTTCCACGAGACATTCACAGACTTATACCCTAACGATGACGTTTTTCATAGGAATAGAAGTAGATTTATCACTTTTCTGCAGTCAAGTAAAACCTCCTTTTATTAAAGAGCCTGTAGAAAAACATCATATAACTTTACTCTATTTAGGTAAAACAAAAATACCGCGGTACCTATTAAGGGAGCTTTCACTATACTTACTGTGTTTTCAGCAATTTAAAGTAGTTTTAAAAGGAGCTATACCAATACCATCACTCACAAAGCCTAGAGTAATTGCCGCGAAAATTACATATGGTGAAGAAAAAATAAAAGAACTTAGAATAGCTCTAATTGATTTTTGTAATAAGCATGGAATAAAAATATCGGACAAGTACTTAGAGAACTTTCTACCTCACGCAACTTTCGCTAGATACAGAGGTAAAGACTACGTTTATGCATCAAAAATAGCTGAGAAAATACTAAAAGCCTGTGAAAAAATATCGGTAACAACTACAGTTAAGGAATTAATATACTACGAGGCCGGAGATAGGTATAGAAAAATAGCTATTTTTCCTTTACAAGGTCTAGAACATGTTTAGGTAGAATAACGCAAGTAAATTTTCCTTCAAATACTCTCACTCCATCTTCTTTGCGCTTTACAATAGCTTCAACTAGTCTTTCTTCTCTTCCTTTAGTGTTTAGTGTTCTCGCAACAACTTTAGCTTCAGCTAATAGAGTTGAGCCGACTTTTACCGGTCTTATAAACTTAACTTCAGCTTTCTTTAAGACAACGTATGGGTGATTTACTGCTAGCATAGCAGCGTAATCAGCAAGGCCGAAAATAAAGCCTCCGTGAATAAGCCCTTTTTCGTCAACTACCATTTCTTCGCAAGTTTTCAGCTCTACTACAGAATGATCTTCAGTTACTATTTCTATAGGCTTTCCTAGAAGATCGCTGTTTGCTTTTAAATGAGTTTGCGGCGCGTCCACAGGAAAGTGAAACATTAATGCGATAAAAACCTAGCGACTAGGGTCTTATTAACTGAGTACCTCTATTTCAGTTCTCAAAACTTTCTCAATTTCTTCTTTAGAAATAGGACCTTTTCTTAAAATAATCGGTTTTTCCTTACTTAAGTCGAGTATTGTTGAAGGAATTCCATGAGGACAGGGTCCTGCGTCAACTGCAGCATCTACTTCAGAACCTATCTGTTCTAAGGCATCTTCCAGGGTTCTAGGGGATTCTTTACCTGAAATATTGGCGCTAGTCCCTATAAGGCATCCTCCGCAAAGCTCTATTAGAGCTAAAGCTACAATATGGTTAGGCATGCGGACAGCTAGATTCTTTTTTCCACCGGAGACTATATCTGGTACGTTTTCTTTTTTGGGCAAAACTAAAGTTAACGCCCCAGGCCAAAAAACTTGCATTAATTTCTCGGCATAGGGAGACACATAGACTACTTCACGTGCATACTCTACGCCAGAAACCAGCACTGGTAGAGGTTTATGAAAGCTCCTTTTCTTTACTCTATAGACTCTAGCTACAGCCTCAGTGTTAAAAGGATCTGCTCCAAGACCATAAACAGTGTCTGTTGGATAAACAACAACTCCTCCTGCTTTAACAATTTTTGCAACTCTACGTAAAGCATCTCGATTAGGCTTTTTAGGATCTACCTTAATGATAATAGGCTTCATACTTAACTAAATTAGAGAAAATATTGTATTAACGGTTTCCTAGATTCATTATATAATAAAAGTCTTTCGAAAGCTATATTTTAACCAATCACTAATCCACTTGTGTATTTACAGGGACTAGAAGAGATGGGTCTACTTGGAATCTTTATTCTATCACTCATAGCCAACTCAATACCTTTCGTAGGCTTGCCCTATCTCCTTGTAGTAGCTGTGTACGCAGCTAACTGCGGAAACCCCATAATAGTGGGAATCATAAGTGGCGTAGGTGCAGCTGTAGGCAAAATAATAATCTACTTGATTCCCTCCTTAACTAGAAGATTTGTTAGCAAGGAAACGAAAGCCCGATTAGATGCTTTCAGAGAACTTGTACAAAAATACCTTTTCCTAGCAATAGTACTTTTTGCAGCTTCTCCTCTACCCGATGATCTGCTCTATATTCCTGTAGGCTTCATGGGCTACGACATAGTAAAATACTTTATTGCCTGTACTATAGGAAAAGTCATCCTTACCGTAGGTTTATGTATATTTAGTAAAAGTTATTTATATTTAATGACCGAATATATGGGTGTAAACAGTTTGTGGTCAACGATAATTCTCGTAGTACTATGTCTCATAGCTACCTACTTATTAGCGAAAATAGACTGGGTAGAAGTGGCTAAAACAGCTAAAAAAGAAGGATTTATAGAGGCAGGAAAACTGCTTTTGAAAAAATATTTCTTCAAACCATGTAGGAAAAAGACCTCTTAGGCAGAAGTCATTTATTTGTATTATGTGTGACAACTACTGGGAAGAACATTGAGTAAAATAAGGTATGGCGTAATTGGAATTGGTGGCGTAGGCAGAGAACACGTCAAATGTGCGCTGAAAATCCCCGAATTAGATCTTGTGGCAGTAGCTGACGTCAACGAGCAATTTCTTGCTCAAGCTAAAGAAGAGTACGGAGTAAAAACTTACACCGATTATATCGAAATGATAGAGAAGGAAAAGCTGGATGCTGTATCAGTATGCGTCCCGCACTTTTTACATGCCACTATTACAATAAATGCTATTAAAGCTGGAGCTCATGTCTTGGTCGAAAAGCCGATCGCTATTTCTGTTAAAGAAGCAGACGAAATGATAAATGCGGCGAAAAAGAAGGGGGTAAAACTAGCTGTGGTATTCCAGAATCGAACAAATCCTCTTTACCAAGAGGTAAAAAGAATTATAGACGAAGAAGGCATAGGAGAGCTTCTGAGAGCACAGCTAACTTATCTATGTTATAGAACGCAGTCATATTATCAAAGCGCTGCCTGGAGAGGAAAATGGAAAACAGAAGGCGGAGGAGTACTAATAAATCAAGCAATACACTTCATAGACCTTTTCCAATGGCTCACAAAAACTCCAGTGAAAAGAATACGTGCTTTTATTAATACTATCGCTCATGAAATAGAAGTAGAAGACATTGCTTCGGCTGCAATAGAGTTTGAAAACGGTGCACTCGGCACTATTCAAGTAAGTAGCATTGATACACCTGGCGAACTACGAATAGAAATACGAGGAGACGAAAAAGCTGTAATAATCGAAAATGATGTAGCCACAATTTATTACAACAATATTCCAATAAAAGAGTCAATAAAGAAACTAGCCAAGTGGGAGTCACCAACCTATACTTCAAAGAAAATAAGCCTAGAAGAAGTTAAACGCGAATGGGGACATAAAGTAGTGTTAGAAGATTTCGCTAAAGCAATTTTATTCGACAAAGAACCCATGGTAACAGGAGAAGAAGCTCTGAAATCTCTAGAAATAGTAAATGCTATAATATTGTCGAGCGTAAAGAAAAAAGAAGTAACGCTTCCTGTAGATCGAAACGAATACGAAGAAGTATTAAAAGAATTATCAGAAAAGAAAGCCATATCAAGGTGAAAAATTGCCTGAAGTAAATATTATAGTAAAATTTGATAAAACACAGTATGAAAATACTCCGTTAGAAGCACTACTCAAACTCCCCTCTGCTAAGTACATTGATGTAAGCTCACTTAAACTTACTGAAAAGAAAACTGGAAAAGAATTACCATGTCAAGCTGTATATTTAGCAGACTCAGTGTACAAGATATATTGGATTGAAAATGAAGCTAAGCCAAATGAAGAAAAGCACTACACGCTAGCGTTCGAGTACAGCGACAAGCCCTCACTCAAAGCACCAGGTGCCTGCAAAATACTAGAAACCAGTGAATGCCTTGAAGTCAGAATAGAAGATAAGCTTTTCACAAAATATGTCTACAACAAAGAAGGATACAAACCATACTTGTACCCCATCTTAGGGCCAGTAGACAAGTCTCTAACTCAACTTGCTCCAGAAGACCACCCTCACCATAAGTCAATATGGGTAGCTTTCGGAGACGTAAATGGATATGATTTCTGGGCAGAAAAAGAAGGCTGCGGTAAAATAGTCCATGAAGAAGTATTGAAAATAAGCGAAGGACCCGTACTAGCTTATATTGAAACAAAATCAAAATGGATTACACCTGAAGGAACTCCCCTGCTTCAGGACTATAGAACAATAAAAGCCTACAATTTACCGCCTGAAGCCAGAATACTCGATATCACAATTATGCTCAAAGCTTTACAAGACATCGTAGTCTTCTATGACACAAAAGAAGGAGGAATATTCGCGACGAGAGTAGCTGATGAAATAGACGTAAAAGATGGAGGAAAAATAGTCGATTCAGAAGGAAGAGAATACGAGAAAAACGTATGGGGTAAAAGAGCTGACTGGTGCGATTACTACGGGATAATAGATGGTGTGACAGCTGGCTACGCTATATTTGACCATCCTGATAATATTAGACACCCGTGTCATTGGCATGTAAGAGACTACGGCATGTTCTGTCCAAATATCTCATCTAGATTCCCTGATTTCCCAGGATGCTATGAGCTACAGAAAGACGAAACACTGAAGCTGAAGTACAGAATATACATACATAGAGGAAACTATATTGAAGCAAAAGTCTCGCAAAAATATCTTGAGTACGCTCTGCCAGTCAAAATACTTATCGGAAAAGTGAAAAAATGAAGCTCAGTATATGTAATGAAATTATAGGAAGAGATTTAACTAAAGCAGCTGAAGTAGCGTCGAAAGTAGGCTGCCAAGGAGTAGAATTAGCGCATTTCACTTTCTGCACAAAACCCTCAGACTTGTCGACAAGCGAGAGAGCAAAAATAAAGGAAGTTTTTTCATCAAGGGGCCTTGAAATATGCGCTCTTCACTGGATTTACGCGTCGCCGCCAGGGCTTAAACTCTTCTCGAAGTCAGAGGAGAAAAGAAAGGAGGCCTTAAAGCATACATTTGATGTGATTGATTTGGCGGTCGACTTAGAAGCAAAAATAATTGTAGTGGGAAGCCCTAAGCAAAGAGAAATACCTCCTGAAGTCCCCAGAAAAACTGCTGAAGAATGGGCAGTAGACTTCTTTAGAAAAGCCGGAGAATATGCAGAAAACCGTGGAGTAATCGTAGCACTAGAGCCTCTACCCTCAGAAGACACAAATTTCATTAATACCACCGAAGAGGCAGTAAAATTAGCTGAAAGAATATCGTCTAAATATGTCCGCGTAATGGTAGACTTAATGCACGTAGTTCGTTCAAATGAAAACTTAGATGAAATACTCAGAAAATACTTGAGCTGGATAGTACATGTGCACATTCCAGATATCTACTATAAGCCGCTTAACTTAAAAGAAGCAGTGACTAAAGTACTAAAAGCCGGATATACGGAATACATTTCGCTCGAACACATTTCGCCCGGAGTACAGCCAGAAGAGTCTATAGAGAGAACAATAAGTCTTATAAAGAAAATACAACTCTAGTAGAAAAGTACTTAAGCAGTTATTATAAATAAAAGTAGAGAACACCGAAATGATGAAGCGGTTGGGTTCTTGAGCCGTGATGAAGGAATTTTCGTCTGATTTCATTTAATATTTATGTCAACGAAGGAGACTATCTTATTCACGTTTTAGCCCTTACTTTTCTTTCGGCTTAGTTAAGTGACTATAAACTACTAGAACTTAGTAAAAGGAAAAATTGCTTATCTATGAGCGTCTTATCTCTAATTGCCACAGTATTTTAATAAGCTTGAGCTAGCACATAGTATTGTGAGTGAAATAAATCCTTATCAAGTAGCTGTAGAGCAGCTTGAAAGAGCCGCGAAAATAGCTGAAATAGATCCTCAAGCTGTAGAGATATTGAAATATCCTCAGAGAGTAATTAGAGTATCAATCCCAGTTAAAATGGACGATGGTTCTGTTAAAGTATTCGTTGGATATAGGTCTCAGCATAATAATGCTTTAGGACCCTACAAGGGAGGAATAAGGTATCATCCTAGTGTCACAATGGAGGAAGTCATTGCACTATCTATGTGGATGACATGGAAAGTGTCACTAGCAGGACTACCACTAGGAGGAGGAAAGGGAGGAGTAGCAGTTAATCCAAAGGAACTAAGTCGAGGAGAATTAGAGAGACTCACACGAGGATATGCTAGAGCAATAGCTCCTTTCATAGGACCAGACGTAGATGTCCCCGCACCAGACGTAGGAACAGATGCGCAGGTAATGGCATGGTTCTTAGATGAGTACGAAAAAGTAGTTGGTGCTTCAAGAAAAGGTGTAGTCACAAGTAAACCAATTGAACTCGGAGGGTCTCTTGGAAGAGTATATTCGACGGGATATGGAGTAGCTGTAATAACAAGAGAAGCCGTAAAAGAATTTCTTAAAGGAAAATCGCCAGAAGAACTAACTGTAGCTATACAGGGCTACGGCAACGTAGGCTCCTACACAGCAATATTCCTTCACGAAATGGGCTTCAAAATAGTAGCTGTAAGCGACTCCAAAGGAGGAATATATAATAAAGATGGACTTGACCCCAAGAAAGTACTCGAGCACAAGAAGAAGACGAGAAGCGTAGTAGGCTATAAAGACGCGAAGACAATAACTAATGAAGAGCTACTTGAACTAGACGTAGATATACTGGTACCAGCAGCGCTAGAAAACGTAATAACGTCAAAGAACATGAAGAATATTAAAGCAAAGCTCATAGTAGAGGGAGCAAACGGTCCAACAACACCCGAAGCAGAGGAATACTTATTCAAGGAGAAAAATGCTCTAGTTATACCAGATTTTCTGGCTAATGCTGGGGGAGTTATAGTTTCCTTCTTCGAACAGGTACAGAACTGGACATGGACTCAGTGGAGCGAAGACCACGTTAAAGAAAAATTAGAAAGACAGATGGTAGATGCCTTCAAGAGAGTAGTAGACGAGTGGACAAGACTAGACAAAAAGGTAGTCTTAAGAGACGCTGCCATGGCCCTAGCTGTTCGCCGAGTAGCTGTTGCAATGAAGCTAAGAGGATGGTATTAAACTTGCTCACTAGATATTTTTACTCAAATTAATATTTTTCTTTAAGGTGACAAAACGTAGGCTCTAAGATAGGAGACCTTTTAGTAAGACATAGAGTACCTCTATCCTTTTTCTCCGGAAAAATAGTAGCAGTAGACGCATTCAATACCCTCTACCAATTTCTCTCAATAATAAGGCTCCCTGACGGCAGACCACTAACAGGGCCTGATGGATACGTCACCAGTCACTTAGTAGGACTATTCTATAGACTAGTAAACTTTCTAGAGCTCAAAATAAAACCCATATTTGTCTTCGACGGTGAGCCTCCAGTATTCAAGAAGAAAGCTATAGAGGAAAGAAAAAGAATTAAAGTAGAATTCGAGCAAAAATACAGAGAAGCCTTAAAAGCAGGAGACATAGCACTCGCTTTCAGACGATCTGTCATGACTGCTAAAGTAACTCCAAGAATAGTAAAGGAAGCTAAAAAGCTACTTGACTTAATGGGAGTACCCTACATAGATGCTCCAAGCGAAGCAGAAGCGCAGGCAGCGTGGATGGTCAAGGAAGGAGTAGCTTACAGCGTAGCAAGCCAAGACTACGATTCACTTCTCTTTGGAGCACCAAGACTAGTACTAAACTTCGCAGTAGCTAGCAGAAAATACTATCCTAAAAGAGGACTAGTAGAAGAACTAGAACCCGAGTTAGTCAACTTAGATGAAGTACTGAAAAAACATAGACTCACATTAGAGCAGCTAATAGATATAGCTCTCCTTGTAGGAACAGACTACAACAAAGGAGTAAAAGGAGTAGGAATAGTCAAAGCAGTAAAAATAATCAAAACATACGGCAATATAGAAAAGGCATACAAAGCTTATGGATGGAAACTTGACCCAGCTCTGTTCGAAATAAAGAAATTTTACTTAAATCCTCCTGTCAAAAAGGTATACGACTTCGAGTGGAGATCTGTTGATGAAAAAGAAGTAGTAGAGTTCCTCGTAGAGAGAGGATTTAATAAAGAGAGAGTAGAAAAACACCTTAAGCGCCTCAAGAAGGGCAAAAGTCTGCTAGATTTCACGTAACATAGCAGAAATGCTTTTATACTCGCTGAGAGACTACTAGCCATCAATGAAAATAATAATATCAGATAAACTGAGAAAAATAAAATTCCGCTGCGTTAAATGTGGAAACTGCTGTAAAGCTTTCCTTTACACTAAGTGGAAGCTAGAACTATACAGCAACGAAGTACAGTACCTAGAAAAAATAGGCTACAGAAACTTCTACCATATAGAAGAAGGATGCTTCTACATGAACACTAATAGCCATGGATGCGTCTTCCTAAAAGGAAACCGGTGCGGACTTCTTCTCCGACACAAATGGTATCCCTGGAACTGTTCACTATTCCCAATACAGCTTGTAAAAAAGCCCAATACTATTGAACTGAGACTAAATCCTGCTGCAGAAAAAATATGCAATGGAATAGGATACGGAAAACCCTTAAACACTAGAGTAAAGGAAGTAGTTAAGCAGGTAAAATACTTCATAGCACATGGAGAACCGAGCCTACACAGCATAAGATTCTATTAAATAGATAAGCTTATTACAGCCGGAAACCAAAACATCAAGTGCCAAGAGCATCAAAACTATGGGCAGAACTAAAAGCAACAGTTAGAATAGGCAAAAGAGGACTCTGTGAAAGCGTAATAAATGAAATAAAAACACAGCTAAAAGCAAGAAAAGTAATCAAAGTAAAAGTACTAAAAAACTACGCCGAAAGCGCACCTAATTTCGATAGATTTAAATTCGCTGAAGAACTAGCGCAAAAAGTAGATGCTAGGCTTCTTGGAGTAAGAGGAAGATGCATATTACTGGCAGCCAAAAAGAAGCCTAGCACCAAACAACAGAAAAAGAAACGCCGAGCCTAGACTCAATTTCCTTTAAAAAATCTAAAAAGACCTCAACTGAATCAAGATCCTCGCCCAAGAAAAAGAAATGAGATTTACAGCGACAATCAGTTGAACCAAGCTTCTCTACTACAATAGAGTACTTCTCTGCTATAAGTGAAGCTATTTCGCACTCCAACTTAACATCAGAAACTGTATAAGCAACACATATAACACGCCCCACTTCAAGCACGTAGTCAATATGCCACTTCAGGCGCTTAACCCTGCTCAAGTGTCTTCTAATACGGCAAAAAAGCCCGCCAGGACCCATAGCTGAGCCAACATAAGCATAGTATCCTCTCTTTAAGAAAACTTCGCCCAGAGAACCTACTCTAACTTTACAGGAAAAATTAATAGCAGTAACTAGGATATACGCCCCATGCATCCTCGGAACTTCAAGAATATTCCCCATAAAAACATCACTGAAAAAGACGTAATATTCTTAAGGGAAAGCCTTATATACCCTAGAAAAATCTTAACATCAAGGTGAAAAAATGCGTGTTTTAAACAAGAAAGGTGTCTCCCCAATAATTGCAGTACTCCTACTCATCGTAATCACAGTAACAGCAGCACTACTAACATACCTATGGGTACTAGGATACATAGGCTCAGCACAAAAAAGCGGACAACCAGAACAACTAGAAGAAAAAATCAAAATAGATGGAGTTAAAGTATCTGATGGTACTGTAACTATCTACGTAAGAAACATAGGATCTGTAAGAGTTGTTATACAGGCGGCGTATATACTCAATGCTACTACAGGTACAGTAATTGATGCAAATACAGATCTTAATGTAGAACTAGGTCCTGGAGAGGTTAGCGGAACTACTGATGAAGATAATATAGTGTCTGTAGATGTATCAGGCACATATACATCTGGCTGCACTTATGTAGCTAAAGTCGTTACAAAGAAAGGTACTGAAGCATCGCTAGCCTTTACTTGGCCATAAAGTAGGTAACATTATTTTTCTTTTTTCTCATATATTTAAAATAGTATTACTTGTCTTTATTAAGAAGTATTTACGATTACTGTAAATGGTAAAATATATCCATATAGGTTGTCGCGATAAGCCTTTCTTGTTTCTAGATATAGTTGAACTTTAAGTTTGCTCGAAGTAGAAATATCTATGAGTACGTAGGCTTTGCTTTTAGGAGCTAATGTAATCCATGATGACAGAGATTTGATTATTTTGTCATATTCGAATACTATCTCTTTGTGAGAGTATGTTGAGTTATAGACTACTACTGTAAAGTTTTGAACAGGTCCTGTTGTTTCTATGCGGTCAAGTGTAAAACGCACTTGCCACTTGTTTACTGGATCATTATTAACTATTGCTACTACGTAGCTAAAAAGCCCCCTATAGTTTATAGAGAACGGTATGTTTGAAGTTACTTCGGGAGCACCTACTGTGACTAATAGGGATCTTTTATATGTAAAAATTACGTTAACTGAAGTTAATTCTTCGGGTTTTACGGGAGGATATAAGCTAGGGTCGTTAGTCGATATTATCATGTAATTGTTTGCTACACCTCGAGAAATTCCTGCATAGTAGTAAAGACAGTCGTAGGTCCAGCCGTTAAATCTATCAGTCCTATTCCATGAAAAAATTATATCTCCTGAGTAAAGTAGTATTGCCTCAAATTCCACTGTGCTGACATTATCTGCGTAGAACGTGGAGTTATAATAGAAGCATATTCCGTTTAAGCCGTATACATTAATTTCGCCGAAAAATGCTCCCATAGAAGAGTTAGAGTATAGATCCATCTTAAAGGGGGCTATTTGTCTCTCAGGAATAAAGTATGTTGTGTAGGGAACAGTACGCCATTCAGTGCTAGGTGATTGAAATAATCTTAGGGGTTGAATAAAGCCATTTGTGCATACGCCAATTTTGGGGTAAAATCTTCTATAGAAGGGAAAAGGGAGCAAAAGATATACTGATGTAGCCTCATCGTCACCATATACTAGCTGTGTAAGAGTGTTTGGTGAAAAAAAGTTATGTGGTGCTCTTAACGCTATATAGTAGTTGTCATCATATATCGTCCTACCTTTTTTATCAATATACCCTACTTCGTAATACTTAATGGGAGCTTGAGCGGCAATATTTTCAAGTATATTAAAATAGATATACACTCGAGACGACACATACGCTGTTAAATTCATCGGGAAAACAATCCACATACAAGCGTTTGTCCGAGGATTGTATCCTTCTGCTAAAGTATAGTTATAAGATATTTCTTTTAGTGTAGTCGCATCTACGACTCTAATAGAGTTTATATCTAGTGTTCCTGAATATCCTAGCGACTGGAGTAATTCTGTAAAATTGATGAATACAGGTACCGGAAAGTTTGTTCGAGAGAAAAGGCTCCGTATAGATATTGGTACTCTGAAATAATTCTGAGGTGGTTCTACGTAAAGTGAGGCATAAGCATAAGTACCGTTAATCACATCGACAGAACTTGGATAAGGTACTATACCTTTTTCGTAAATTACATAAATTTTCGCTAGTACAGCAGCTTCTCTTACATAAAGTACTTCTGAGCTTGAAGCAGATACAAGGGTCCCGAAATAGTCTTTTCCTAAGATAGATGCCGTTACAGTAACTCTAGTCTTGCTTGATCCCGTAACATTTACTATATACTTGAAGACTGCTTCGCTGTTAGGTGGAAGTATGTCTATTTTATCTGGTATTGGACCTAGTACTATATCAGCGTCTGGATTTATGCCTCCTGAAGCTGAGAGAGTCAGCGTAGGTGTTATATTGTATACTTCGACATCTCCATTATTTCTTACTTTAACTAGTACTGTTATGTTGTAGCCTGGAAGAGTCGAGGTAGTTATTACTGTTGAAGGGGCGATTATTGTACATGAAAGAAGTCCTCCTCTTTTAACAAAAAGTATCTGGGAGGATGCTTCGCTTGAAACTACTCGGTGTCCTGTAGCATTGTCACGACCATAGGCATATGCAAATATTACTGCTTTTCCTGCGCCGCTACACGATAGATTATATCTAAATAGAGTGTAGTTGTTGGGAGTTATTGTTTGTGGTCTTGTGTCTAGTAGTGTATAGTTTACTGTGAGGCTGCCGTTGGGCCACACGCCTATCATAGATATTTTGGGTAAAACGTCTTCGACTAGATTGGGCCCGAAGTTCGTTACATTAATGTACATGGTTACCCAGGAACCTGAGCGGCACAATGTTTCATTTAACAATATTTTAACTGAAATAGATGATATTTTAGGCGTCTCTATAACACTTACAGTTTTATTAGATGTTATGGTAACATTAAGTGAAGTAAGAGAAGCTGTGAATGTAACGTTAGTGGTGTCAAGCGACAGCGCTGTAAAGTTCCAGTAGAATACAGCTGTGGCTCCGGGCGGTAGTCTTTCTATAGTACTTGGGGTAGCATTGCTTATTGTAATATTGGCTGTAGAAGGCGAGTAGTTAAGTGATGCAGTTAAATCGAAGAGAGGTTCTGTCGAATTGTTTATAACTATTAGCCAAGCAGATCCTCTACAGCCACTGTAGATTAGAGGAGGACTTATAAAGAGATATGCCATTGGTGTCGATATTCTCCAGTAGGCTGTGTAAACATTTCCCCTAGTACTTACTACTTTAAATACATAATATGTAGTGTTTGCTGGAGTAACGTAAGGTAAGTCAGTAATATTTATGAATAGAAGTTCTCCCGGAGAAGAAGACAGGGATATTGTTTTAGAGTATAATTCAGTATAGTTGCCTGCTTGAACTAGAAATACGTACAGAGCTGATGCAGTTAAAGTAACTGAACCTGTATTGAGAAGACCCAAAGTGATATTACAAGAAAGGTTCCTTATAGAGACTCTTGCTACAAAAAGCTCGGCATTCTCTTCTATTTTTTCTCTTTCTTCTTTTACTATTTGTACTCCTGTTTTACTTATCTCGCTGACGCGGTGCAGTAAATAAATCATAAAGGCTATTGACAGTATTATTATCAGAATCATAAACATCGTTGCTATAGGTACAGCTATACCTCTACGGTTTCTTGACGCAGTATTCTGCATAATTACCCCTCTTACTAACTATCTTTATTTTCACTAACGAAGGCAAATTATTGTAAGGTAGCGGGGGGAACTCTATTTTAACACACTGTCCAGGAAGAACAGTATATTCTCGAGACAAAATAACCATATTGCCGTCCACATAAGCTACATCATCTATAGCAACCATAATATCTCCGTAGTTGAAAACGTATACAGTTATATTGAGAGAAGAGGAGGAAGAATCTTTTACGACAGAAACATGCACTATTTCAATTTTTTCTCTTAAAGAAAGCTCCTCTTCAAACAAGAATTTATTCACAGAACTTTCTACTGTAGAAAGGTAACCCGTATACCAGAGATAAATGAGAAGGCTCACGACAACAGTGATTACAAGCATTAAAATAGATGCTACTACTTCGCTTACACCGAGGCTCTTTTTTAGCATAGCTACTGAAAATAAGTGTAGAGGTATATTAAAACCTTTATGTAAAGAGTTATTCAAACGAAAAACCAATATAGATTACTGAAACTAATTACATAAGGCATAAAATGAGAGCTGAACTTAAGCTTAAAGAGCATGCTGCAAGGTTTAGGGAATATATATTCAAAGAGTTTTATGCAGTTAACCCTCCATTTGCCTATGTAGCTATAGTTAAAGACAAGAAAGGTTTTTTAAAATACCTAGTTATAGAGCCATATTTAAATGAAGCAGAGAAGAAAGCTCTTGAAGAAATTAAAAGAATATTTCTGGACTTTGTTGAGACAAGTGAAAAAATGCCTAGCGAAGTCGAATCTAAAGCCTTTATTAGAGAAACTGTAGCCAAAATAATCGAAAAGTTCAGAATAAAGATACCTAGACCAGCTATTCATAAAATAACTTACTATGTTGAGCGAGATTTCTTCGGTTACGGAAAGATAGATCCCATGATCAGGGACGAGAACCTAGAAGATATTTCCTGCGACGGAGTAGGCATACCTGTCTATGTTTGGCACAAATACTATGAATCAATACCGTCTAACGTAGTATTTGAGACAGAAGAAGAGCTAGAGGCTATGATACATAGACTAGCCTATAAAGCGGGAAAGCACATATCGATAGCTAAGCCTATTCTCGAGGGATCTCTGCCTGAGGGCTTTAGAATACACTTGACGCTAAAAGAAGTCTCTATGAGAGGCGGTACATTTACTATAAGAAAGTTCAGAGCAGTGCCGTTCACAATAATAGACCTAATTTCACTGAATACAGTCTCACCGGAGCTAGCTGCCTACTTCTGGCTAGCTGTAGATAACATGAGGACAATTATAATCAGCGGAGCTACAGCAACAGGTAAAACAACGATGCTTAACGCTGTAGCCACATTCATTAGACCTGAATTAAAGATAGTTACGATAGAGGAAGTACCTGAAATAAGGCTACCTCATGAGAACTGGATTCCGCTTGTAACTCGTCCATCGACTGAAGCTGGAGTCGAAAATATTACATTATACGACTTACTGAAGTCAGCACTAAGACAGAGACCAGATTACATTATTATAGGCGAGGTTAGAGGAGAAGAGGCATTTACACTATTCCAGGCAATAGCCTCAGGCCACGCCGGAATGTGTACAATACACGCTGAAAGCTGTGAAGCAGCAATAATGAGGCTGCAGGCCAGACCTATGAACGTGCCGCCAGAGCTAATACCGTTCGCTAATATCTTCGTCCAAATGGTTAGACATAAACTAGGAGACAGAGCTGTTAGAAGAGTCTACGAAGTCTACGAAGTACTCAGCTACGATAGAGTTCACGGAGAAATAAAAATGCAGAAAGTATTCAGGTGGGATGCCAGAAGAGATATATTCATAAAAGTCGGCGAAAGCGAGCTGCTTAAACGCATAGCTGAAAGAAATTTTATGTCTCTCAATGAAATAATGGAAGAGTGGAGAAGGCGGGCAGAAATACTCAGAATACTCGCTTTAAAGAAAATGAGAAGCTT
This sequence comes from uncultured Thermoprotei archaeon, assembly GCA_965367815.1. Taxonomy (GTDB): domain Archaea; phylum Thermoproteota; class Thermoprotei; order Thermofilales; family B15-G2; genus B15-G2. The sequence continues at coordinate 125,010 of CBDUKN010000002.1, read as the reverse complement.
TGATGAAGTAGCTGAAATTATAAGCAGATACTATAGGAGTCCAAGAGAAACATACACTTCACTTAAATTAAGGGCAGTGTGATACAATGTTAGAAGGATATGGGTATAGATTCTATAAAACATTTTTAGAAGAACACGAAGAGAAACTAAGGTCATTCATAGATCTCTGTATAAAGGCTCGTATTAAAATGCACTATAAAGCATACATAGGGCTTGCATTCTCTTTACCTTTCATAGTTCTAGCAGTTTCTCTTGCTGTATTAATAGTACTACACGTAATTTTCCTTAAAGCTCCTCTACTTCTCTCAATTCTACTAGGCATAATGCTCTCACTAGTTCTCTCACTCTCGTGCCTAATGGCAATGATAGCTTATCCTCTCTACCGTGTATCAGAGAGAAGAAGACGAATTGAAAGAAATCTCCTATACACAGTCAGCTACATGACTGTTCTAGCGGCAGGAGGAGCGTCCTTAGAGCATATCATAGAGAGAGTAGCTGAAGTAGAGCCTGAGAAGGAAATTAAAAATGAGTTTGAGGGAATTGTGAAAAGCGTTAAGGTTCTCGGATACGATCTGCCTACAGCACTAACAATAGCTGCTGACAGGTCTCCATCTTCCATTTTCGCTAGAATTCTCACAGGTTTAAAAGAGACAGCATTGACTAGTGGCGATTTAAGAAGCTACTTAAACTACCTCACATCAACTATGATTAGAGAAAAAGAAACAAAACTTGAGACGCTGGTAGACACTCTTAGTTTTCTCTCCGAAATATATATTGCAGCAATGGTAGCTGCACCTGTAATATTTATTCTCTTATTCGTTCTCATGTCAATGATAGGAGGAGGCGTATTTGGGCTAGATCCTATAGTACTTACTGTCGCAGTAATACTAATCTATATGCCATCTGCATCGCTGATAATGTACCTCCTCTACGACAGCACTATTTCTCAAGCGTAACCTATAAACCAAAAATTTACTTGAAAACTAATAAATACTAGAATATTTTCCTATACTCGATGCACTTAAAAGTTTTAATCTCACTCGTATAAATAACTCGTGAGTATACTAGTACCAAAAGAAGTAAGGTACCTAGTTTACACTTCTTCGTGTGTAATAGGCATATTTATCATGTTCTTTCCCTTAATTACGGGAGTTAAAACTATCGATGAATGTATAGTAATTACATCAATAGGAATACCCTTGCCCTATGATCTCGTCTTTAATACATCAATTGTCTTCGGGTTAATAATAATATGTATACCAGTAGCTCTAATAAATTACCTCGAAGACAGATATGTAAAAAATATCGAAGACAAACTTCCCGATTTTTTCAAAGAACTCGCTGAAAGCACTAGAGCTGGAGTAAGCCTACCCGAAGCACTAGAAGAATATGCTAGGAGAGAAAAAGACACAGCTTTAGGAAAAGAAGTAAACAGAATTATTGTAAGATATAAGTTAAGAGCAGACTTTGAAGAAGCTGCAGAAAGTCTTGCTAAAAGAATTCCAACTACGGCTGTTCAAAGAGCGTATGTAACTCTAGTAGAAGCCTACCGTAGCGGAGGACGAATGACAGAAGTACTAGACTCTGCAGCAAGAATATATTCTATGATAAGAGACTACGAACACAGTAAAAGAGGTAGACTAAAACACTATGTCTGGATAATATACATGAGTGTTTTTCTCTTCAGCTTTATCGCAGTGGTAATAATGGAGTCGTTTATAAGACCAACCGCCGAAATAGGAAAAGTTGTCGGAGGAACATTTATTTTCGGAACACTTGATGAGAGAGTTTACGAGGGACTGTTTTTCTTAAGCTCGCTTGTTCAGTCAATAATGGGAGGAATTATTGCAGGAAAAATAGTTGACGGATCTGCGATTAAAGGAGTAAAGCATGTAATAATAATGCTCATAGCAGTAGCTTTCTTTTTCAGCATAATAAGTCTGGCTATGAGAGGATACTTTGAGTCAATAATTAAAGGGTCTCTACCCTCCTAGAGATCTATTTACCAATGTTTCTGAAAGCGAAAATGCTCTACAGTACAAGGAGTTTTAGTTACTCTGTTTCTTTAGGAGTCTCCATTAAAGAGCCGTAGACTCTAGACAATTTCTCCTTTAGTTCTTCTATGCTACTGAAAGTTATGCACATAAAGCCAGATTCATAATTTTCTTTAACACCTCGTCCTTTTAGCACCAGAAGAACGTCTTTTATTGTATTGACGTCTCTTATGTCTATGTACTTGGCGTATGTCCTAACATATACATCTGAGCTCTCGCCATCTGCTAATTTAACGTCAATGTAAAGTCCGGTATTGTCTTTAATTGCAAGAAATGAGAAGACATGATTAAGTCCACTAGCGCCTCGTGCTACAGCATTACTTGATACTTTAAATTCTCTTTCTTCGAAGAAGGTCTTGACTATGTCCATTATGAGTGTCTCTTCTAGTTCTCTAAACTTCTCTTCTACTATCTCATACTCGAATATTTTTTCGTAGACTGCTTCTCTATGAGTAAATTCTATTCCGCAGTTTAGACAATAGTGCTTTACTGTAGGTTCATCGAATCTGGCTTTACATGAGTTACACTCCATTATTTCTCCTAGAAGCTCTAAATCTTCACTTTTTATTGGTTCACCACAGGTAGGGCATTTTTCTTTAAATGCTGATAATATGTCTATATGCCCGCATGGAGTGTGCATTATAAGCTTAATTCTTTCTACGTCGAAAGACCCGCAGCTGGGACAGTAATATCTTGATAACACTAAGTGTGAGTTGCAGTTGGGACAGAGTATTACTTTTTCAAATCTAACTTTCCTGACATAGCCTTCAGAAGCCAGATTTTCTAGTAAATCTATTACTGAGAAGTATTCGCCTAGTTCGGGGTAGTATATTTCTTTGATCGACACCACTGGTTTTAGTATTTTAATGTCTTTAGATAATAGAGAATAGATTACATACTTTATGTTTTCTTGAGTTAATTTAGTTTCAGTTGAAGTATTTTGACCCATAATCTGCTATAAAACTCCTATTGCTAAAGATTTATATTTTTAGTGAGTGAAACATCTTTAAGTGCAAAAGGGCTTCTGTTTAAACTTGTTAAACTAGTTTATTTTCTGCTATAAGTTTGAGAGTTTTAAGAAGAGTAAGCTGAACTAGCTTATAGAATTTATTAAAATATCAAATAAGTAAAAAATATTTTATGAAAATTTAGCTTTTCTTCTTCTTTCCTACTACGAATCCTATTGCAATGCCTATAATTAGTCCTACTACGAGGCCTCCGATGAGGTATGTTATGAGCTGGCTCTGTAAGCTAGCTACTTGCGATTCTAGCTGTGATACCTGAGACTTTAGCTGGGCTACTTGTGACTCTAGCTGGGCGATCTGTTTGTTTGCTGCTGTGAGTTTAGAGTAGTATGTCCAGAATGTATCTGGGTATGCGCCTAGCTGAATAATGTTCACTACAAACTGTGGGCCGTCTAGTTCTACGTCATGGTATGTTGATGTCCACATTCCGCGGTAGTGGTCGAATGGTGCTTCAGCGGAGTATAGTACTATGTTCTTTTTGTCTGGGAAGACTTCGGCGGCCATTATTACTAGTTTGCCTTCATAGCCTATGTCGTGTACTTCTGGCAGCGGTTTAACAGACTCTTGTATTGCGCCTTGGTCGCTTGTCCAGGCAATACAATAGACGTTTTCCGGTACTTCTTTTTCTAAGGCATACCATTTACCATCTTTATAGGCTACAATTATTCCTGGTCCGTGGAACAGTACTGGCTTAGTTATTCCTGAAGCTACTACTGCAAATGGATCGTCTGGCCTGATTAGCGCAGCTACTCTATATGGTGCACCGCAGTTGGAGCCTCTGTCTACTGCTTCAGTATGCTCATTTCTCAGCACTGTTCCAACAGCTTCTGCAATAGTGTTCATCGCAGGTATTCTCTTGAAGTCTCCTCCCTTGTAGTCGCTGTCTCCGCAGAGCCATAGTGTTTTGCCACCGTCATTAAACCACTTTACGATAGCGTCTATTTCCTCTTGAGTAAAGTTAGCATCGACGTCTACTAGGACCACTATGAGCATTTTCGAGTCTTTAATGTCTTCATAGGTGATTGTTTCTGAAAACAGTTTCCATTCAACATTAGTGATATTGCCCATGAGCCACTGGAGCTGTAGATCAGGTTTAAGCATACCTTTAGCAAATACAGCTACAATAGGCTTAGCGGAAGCAGTTGATAGACCAAGAGTTATTGCTAGTACTGCTAAAACCAGTATACATATTTTTCTATTCATGGTCTCCGAGTGTTAGATTTTAAGAAGCTATATAAGGTTTATTGTCAAAAATCGCGCTTAGTTACTATAAAGTCTTGAAATACAAAAACTATTGAAAGATAAAAATAAATACATAGAGATGCGATAGAATACAATGATGAGGTCTCGTGGAAGTATTTCGATGAAAGTACTAGCTATTCTTGCAATAGCCGTAATTATCATAGCTATTGTCGCCTACTTTTTTGTATTAAAGCCACAGCCAGGGCCGGGACCGGAAGAAGAACAGCCTAAAGAGGAAATAGTTCTGAGAGTTATTACTCGTCATGGATACGACATATTAGATAAAGCAGAGGAAATGTTTCTACAAAGTGAACTCGCAAAGGAGTACAATATAGTGGACATAGTCTGGCTTTCAATAGATCCAGGCCAATGGGTCGATATAATTGAGGCGAGCGCCAAGAAACCAGGAAAAGAAATAGACGTTGCATGGGGAGGGGGTCCTACTCTTTTCGATTTTCTTGCCAGAGAGGGTCTTCTTAAGCCTATTGATAGTCCATTAATAGAGGAAATATTAAAGGAGATTCCTGAAGAAATAAACGGAGCTCCTCTAGTAAGAAAAGACAAGGAGGGCAGAATCATTTGGGTTGCTGCAGCTATATCATCTTTCGGCTTCACTATAAACACTCAAGTGCTCAAGAAGCTAAATCTCCCTATGCCTTCAAGGTGGATCGACTTAGCTAACGAAACATTCGCATCAACACTACCTGTGCCAAGTGTAGGTGTAGCCTGTCCTACAAGAAGCACAAGCAATACAAGAATGTATGAAATAATACTCCAGATCTATGGATGGAGAAAAGGCTGGATTATAATAACGTTAATGGGCGCTAACGCTAGAGTTTACGGAGAATCTGGTCTAGTGAGAGACGCTGTAATAAGAGGAGACATAGCTGTGGGAATAACTATAGACTTCTATGGCTACACCGCGCAAATACAGAACCCGGAAAACTGTAGATATATCATACCGACTGATGGAACTATAATAAACGGAGACCCCATTGCGCTCTTAACTACAAGTAAGCACCCCGAGGCAGCGCAAGCATTTATAGCATGGGTTCTCAGCGCTGAAGGACAAAAAGTATGGTTAGATAAAGACATAAACCGTCTGCCGGCAAACTCCAAGGTATTCGAGACTCCTGAAGGAAAGCAGCGCTCTGACTTAAAACAGGCATATGAGTCTACTTTAGGAAAAATACCAATAAACTTCAGCGATGAACTAGCTTTATCCTATGAAAACGCCATGAGGTGGTTCTTCTATGCAACCATAACAGATCCTCATGATAAACTACAGGAAGCTTGGCGCTTATTGGCCAAAGCGAGACTTGAAGGTAAAATAAGTAAAGAGAAGTTTATGCAGCTAATAGAAGAATTAGCTGACCCAACGAAGCTAGAATTCGTAGACCCTGCTACAGGCAAGAAAGTCACTTTTACACAAGAATTTGCTCAGAGCATTGAGATGAAGATTATACAGAACGTAGACTACAGAAACGAGCTCATAGAGGTCTGGAGAGAGGCTGCTATAAAGAGATACGAGAAGGTAATAAACGAAGTAAAAGCTTTAGCAGGGTCATAGAAGTTCTACTTAAGGAAAGAAAATACTTTTGTTCTATTTGTATTAAGAAACTTTTTTAGTTCCCCATTACTTACTACATGGGATATCAGAATGTTTAAGCCCTTAAGAGAACTTAAGCGAGAACTAGACAGCCTCACTATAGTCCAGCTTTCAATTGTTGTCCTCATACTAGGAGTATTCCTTGTACTACCAGTATCTTTCATGATACTCAGGGCTTTCTTCTACAAAGGCTCTCTTTCTCTCCACTACTTCCAAAGTCTATTATCCAGCGGAACTTTCATTAAAATTCCGCCAGAACTCAGATGGATTGAGCTAGCAAAAACACCCTACGGAAAAATACTGATAATAGGTCGAAGAGGACCTAATTTCGGAATTCTGCTGAACTCTCTCTTCGTTTCTACTATGGTTATGATTTTCGCAGGAATAATAGGGACTACAGCCGCTTTCATTATGGCTAGATATGACTTCCCAGGGAAGAATGTTTTCAAAGTACTACTGCTTATACCAATGCTTGCGACGCCTTTCGTAAATGCATTTGTTTTAGGTAAAGTGCTCTCGGTAGATGGCCTCTTCAACTACTTAATGTGTGATGTCCTACATGTACTTCCTTTCAGGATATGGATAACAGGTTTACCTGCACTAATACTTATCCAAACGCTCAGCCTATATCCAATAGTATACCTCAACGCTTTTTCCTCATTTATTAACATTGATCCTACGCTAGAGGAACAGGCCGAGAATCTCGGAGCTAGGGGGCTTAAGTTATTCCTAACAATAACCCTACCGCTAGCACTTCCTGGAATTTCAGCTGGAGCAGCGCTAGTATTTATTTTCAGTATGGAGGACTTAGGAGCACCTATAGGACTGAGTGGAGCTTTCGGGGGAGGACTTCACGAGAAAATATTGAGCTTCCAGATATACGATGAATTCAGAAGAGGAATAGGATCGATAGAACAAGTTCATGCATCAACCTATGCTATGGCAGTAATAATGCTGCTGGTAGCTATAGTAGTTTTCTTAGCGATAAAGAAGTATGTAAGTCTCCGCAGTTACGCTATGCTGAGCAAGGGTGGAAGATGGAAGCCTAGAGTTAGGCGTCTAGGAATCATGGGACTTATACCAGTATACATTTTCCTAACAACTTTAGCTATATCAGCATCATTCCCTCAAATAGGTGTAGTCATACTGGCTTTCACTAACTGGGCTATAAGCGGAGTTCTGCCAACAAAGTTCACTACCGAGTACATCTCCGCGCTAGTGACTAACAGAGAGGTCGCGAGAGCCATTACGAATAGCTTGATTTACTCGTCAATAGCGACTGCAATAATGTTGTTAGTTGGAACAAGCGCGGCATATATTGTCGCTAGGAAAAAGATCCCTGGAAGAGATCTCATAGACACTTTATCGACACTGCCTATAGCTATCCCCGGAATAATCGTCGCTGTAGGCTACCTGCTATTCTTCGCTACATACTTCTCACAGACACCCTTCGACCCATTCTTTAATCCCGGACTCCTCCTGATATTCTCGTATAGCGTAAGAAGACTGCCCTTCTCGGCGAGAACAGTTTTCGCTGGACTGCAGCAAGTCCACGAGTCTCTCGAGGAGGCGGCAATGAACTTAGGTGCAAGTAGAGCTAAAGTATTCTTCACGATAGCTCTCCCGCTCATAGTATCAAACGTTATTAGCGGAGGAATACTTTCCTTCGTTTACTCAATGAACGAAGTGAGCACAAGCATAACACTGAGTAACCTTAATCCATCCCAAGGCCCAATAACATTCTATATGAGCCAAGTAATCTACGCAAGCGCGGCAGTCGGAACAGTAAGTGTGGCAGCCGCTCTCGGTGTACTGTTGATTATAGCGCAGATAACAGCTATATCGATCTCCAACTATATCCTTAAACAGAGAGTAGCCTTCCTGGGTGTATAGAGTATGGTTGAAGTAAAGCTCCAAAAGGTTACTAAGCGCTTCGGGAAAGTAGTAGCAGTAGACAATGTCACTTTAAGTATAAAAGAGGGGGAATTCTTCACATTCCTCGGTCCCAGTGGATGTGGTAAGACGACTACTCTTAGAGTAATAGCCGGACTAGAGTATCCTGATGAAGGTAAAATATTCTTCGACGACGAAGACGTCACAGACCTGCCCCCCTATAAGCGAAACACAGGAATGGTCTTTCAGAACTATGCTCTATGGCCTCACATGACTGTTTTCGAGAACGTGGCCTATGGTCTTAAGATAAGGGGGTATTCTAAGAGTGAAATTAGGAAAAGAGTACTCGAAGTACTAGAATTAGTCAAGCTAAAAGGCCTTGAAGACAGATACCCTACGCAGCTGAGCGGAGGACAGCAGCAAAGAGTTGCTTTAGCTAGAGCTCTCGTAATAGAGCCTAAGGTACTGCTACTAGACGAGCCTCTTAGCAACTTAGATGCCAGACTGAGAATAGAAATGAGAGAGGAACTTAAAAAATTGCAGAAAAAGCTCAAGATAACCACCATATATGTCACACACGACCAAGAAGAAGCCTTAGTGATATCCGATAGAATAGCCGTAATGAACCAAGGGAAGATAATGCAAGTAGGAGAGCCAAATGAAGTCTACCGCAGACCAAAGAACTTGTTTGTAGCAACATTCCTTGGACGCTGTTCTCTAATAGAGGGTAAAATAGAGAAAGTTGAAGGTGGCCTAGTTACACTAGTAACAGACAACATCAAAATCAAGGGCATTATCCCAGACAGAGACATAAAAGTAAAAAAGGGAGAGCCTGCCTATGCGGTACTCAAACCCGAAGACTTTGCACTACAGATAGATGACCCAAGCAAAGCCAACGAGTTCGAAGGCACTGTTGAGTGGACATCGTTTGTAGGACCGTTTAACCAAATGAGAATAAGTCTAGGCAACATAAGTCTGCTTGTCAACGTAGAGCCGTGGTTTAACCCACCGCTTAAAAGTACAGTAAAAGTATATATACCTTATGAGTATGTCATAATTTTGCCTAAAGAGTGAGCCTTTTAAAGGTATTTTCTTACCGAGGTCCTTTCAAATAGTCTTCTTAGTACACAAGAAGAAGATTATTAATAAAGGGCAGTTAAATATCTTGGGGGTATCTCGTGAGGCACAACTTAGTTTTAGCTACTCTGCTGCTAATAGCAGTACTTTGCATCCAATATGCCGCTGTAGCGCCTCCACCCTATGCTCCTGTCGTACTCTATGCTCAGATAGTAAAAAGACCGCTGCCATCAATACCTGAGCCTGTCTTAAAAGGTAGTAATCTTAAAGTAGTAGTCAAGGCTAGTGAAAATGCCGGAGAATGGTCAGCATATATTGTCAGCAAATATTATGGTAAATTCACACTTGAATATATTTCATCATCGTTCAATAAAAATGAAAAAATATGGACTGTACACTTTAAGCTGCCAGATGAAGTGCCTAAAGGATTATATGATTTAGTACTCGAGTTTAAAGATGGAGAGAAAAAGAAAGTTGAAGAGCCGCATAGTGTCTGGGTTTTAGAGTCATGGCCTAAGAAGTTGAGACTCTTGGCCTTTGCTGACACAAAGACTCCTGGAGGAGCAATATACTTCTACGAGGCTATAAAGACAATAAATCTGCTTAATCCAGATTTAGCGATATTCATTGGAGACCTAGTTGAAAGACCTACTAGCTCAAGCGGATGGAAGCTGTTTCTAGGATCCTTTTTAATGCTGGAGTGTCCATGCTATGTTGTAATAGGAAACCATGAATATGACTACGGCTGGGTCGCGGAAACATACGAGAGCATAATGGGTCCACAAAACTACAGTGTTACTATAGGCGATTTCTTGATAATAGCTCTCCCCACAGGTAGTGACGGATGGATTCCCAAAAAGTACCTTCAGTGGGCTGAGTCAATACTTGCTACTACAAAGTGTAAAGTGAAAATACTTGCTTTCCATCATCCACTATTCTCACCTGAGTGGAAAGATGTTTTAACTCAAGTAGTGAAAATTACTAATGAAAGCGACTTTGACTATATCAAAAAGTATCTCTACCCATCGTGGAGAGATCACATTGAAGAAGCAAGATACCTCTTTACACTCGTCATAAAATACGATGTAAGGTTAATTCTCTCAGAGCACATACACACAGACCTCAACGTTGTTATCGAGGACGCTCAAGGACATAGACACTACTTCATCTGTCCTGCAGCAGTAGCATATGATGTCAGAGAAAAAGACATTCGCGGCTTTAAGTTCATAACAATATATGCTAACGGAACAGTAGATGAGAGTACACTATATTACGCTGCATCGGGTCTTTTCAAGTACCCCAACTCAATACCAATAGACTTAGGAGAGGGAATTAAACCGTATAAAGTGGGTACAATTGAATACTACTACGCGCCAGCAAATGACGGCAAACATTATGCAGTATCATTTAGAGCCAAAAATGAGCTGAAGCAGGCCTTCTACAACATAAGAATAGTATTTAAACTGCCTAAAGACAAGCCTCTTTCCGAGTATAGGTGGTATCCATACACACCAAATTACACGGTTATTGAAGCAGAAGACTGCTACTACATAGTGTTACACAATGTGACTCTGCCTCCTGAATCTGTTGTAAAGTTCACAGTAGCCGCGGTAGAAGACAAAGAGCCTCCTAAAGTGACTATATCGAAGCAACTTAATTTCGAGGACTCCTGGACACTAGTTACAGTTAAAGCCGAAGACCATGGCTGGGGCGTCGATGAAGTAGAAGTAAAGTATTCACTCGACGGAAAAACTTGGCACGAGCCATCACTAATGGATTTAGTAGATCCAGAATTCAGTAAAGTAGTATACATAGTCTGGATTCCCGAGTCAAAAGAAAACATAGAGAAAGCCGGAGTACTATACATAAAAGCTAAAGCTACAGACTTTGCAGGCAATTCTAACGAAACTACACTAGAAATAGTCCTAGCAAAGCCAGAATTAAAGCTCAGCGTCACTGCACCAAAGAAAGTCGAGAAAGGTAAAATGGACAAAATAGTCATAGTAGTGAACAATGTAGGCGATGGAGTAGCAAGAAATGTAATAGTAGAACTAGTAACAGCTGAAAACATCGAAGTAGAGGCGACAAAATATATTCTTGGAAATATTGATCCTAAAGGATCTAAACAAATTGAGGTAAAAATAGAGGGAGTGAAAGCAGGAACTGCTGTAATCAAAGTAAAAGCCTATGCAGATAACTATCCTGAAATAAGCGAAACATTAACAATAGAGGTAGTACAGCCACCAGAAATCTTTACTCCAGCAGTAATAGCAGTTTTCGTTATAGTTGTCGTTGCAGCAATAGCAATAATAATACTTAGAAAAAGAAAGAAGTAGCTCAATCAAATTTTAAAAGTTTTTTAGTATTTTCTTCGAAAATCAACTTTTTTTCTTTTTCGGAAAGATCAGCTTTAGATACTTTAAGTATTGATGCCAACGGATAGCTGAAAGGCATATTAGTTCCAAAAAGAACTCTATCAGCACTTACCTCTTTTACAAGAGTTTCTACTGCTCTATAGCTTTGAAGCAAAGATATCTCAAAGTATACGTTATCAAATTTACCTAAGTATCTCAATACTTCTAGAAAGATATCATAATTGAATCCACCGACTATAACGGGTATGTCTTCACACTTAAATACAAAGTCTCTTACAGCGGTCACTTTTACTTGATACGGCTCCGAAAAATGTAGACGTAGAGGGATATGTATAGGTACTGAGAGCTTTTCAGCAAAGTCACGTATTCTACGGACTAATTTGTCTTCTGTAAGAGAGTAGCCGTGATAAAGTGGACTTACTCTAACTAACTTGACTTTTTCTCCTACATATTCTTCTTCGGGAGCTAAAGGATTAAAGACATATGCCATATACAGTTGAGTATATTTCTTGATAATTGATTGAAGTAGTCTGTTCCCGTAGAAAGTACTTTTGCTAAGATGAGCGGATGTATGAGATAATATTAAGTATTTTATTCCGTGTTTTTTAGCTAAACTAAGTATACCGTTTACTGAGAGTCTATCGGGTCTTTTAGGAAGGCTTCCTATGAAACTAGAAACATCTATCATATTCTCCCCTTAAATTAAATAAATTTAAAGCATTTTTGTAGAAAATAAGCTCTTTAACATATTCAGGTATATTTGCCTCCAACACTTTGGCAATAGATATAGCGGGAGTCTGAAAAGGGATATCGCTTCCATACAGCACTCTGTGTTCTCCTAACATCTCTACTGCTGTTTCGACCATTCCTATATCAACAAAAGAGCTTGACATCTCGACGTAAACATTCTCGTATTTTTTGACACGTAAAACTCCTTCTTCCCAGTCTCCGCCACCCATATGGTACATTACTATTATGGCATCCGGATACCTGTCTGCTAAGTCACTTACTTCAATTCCTCCATCATAAGAGTGGATGAAAAGCGGGGCTTTCATGCGGATAGCTTCCTCGACAATAGGATACATTAATGGGCTATTAGCCGGAGTATTAAAGTAAAATGGGTGTATTTTTATTCCAATAAATTCTTTTCTAGATAGTCGTTTTCTAAGTTCTTTTAACGCTTCTTCTCCATACAAAGGGTGGATGGCGGCTAATCCAAGTAGCCTTTTGGGGTATTTTATGCAAGCTTCTTCTACATCGTCATTTCCTTCCCTATAGTCGTAAATCAGGCTCTTCACAGATGAAATAAAAGAACAAGTAATGCCGTATTTATCCATGGCTGCTACAAGGTCTTTGGCTGAAAGCCTAAAACCGAATCTGTGGTCGCATCCTATGTGTGCGTGAACGTCTATAATCACATTTAACTCTATTCTCTCTCCAAAATAAATGATTTAACGACCAGTAGAGCTTTATCGAAATTCTTAAATTCCCTATTGATTCCTTCCTCCTGTGCTCAAAGACATCATTAAGCCTGCGAAAGAGGTATGGCCATTAATACTGCTCGCAGTAGATAACGCGTCTCCTATTCACGGTTTTGCGAGAATTCAGCTAATGTTCTTTATATACAAGTACATAGACTTCAACTACGGTCTTGGTACTTTTGGGCCCTATAGTCACGAGCTAACTAAAGCTCTAGTAAAGCTGGAAATGGATGGTCTCATTAAATGTCATGTTGTCAGAAGTCCTGGAGGAGGGCTTGTAAAAAAATATATGCTAACTGATAGAGGTAAGCGAATAGCCTTTAGGTTAATTGAGGGAATGAAAGGAAAGTATGTTAGATTAAGTAAAGTACTTGTTAGAAAAGCTGACGAAGTAGTAAACGATTTAGAGAAGCTAAAGAAAACATTTAAAGACAAGCCTCTAATGGTTCTCTACTTAAAAGCTCTCTCTATGTTTGAAAAAAGCTGGCCGTACTTCCTAAATGTACCCGATGAGACGATGAAAAGCTATCTGCTTGACTACACTAAAGACCTTTTATTTGAGTTAAAGAAAGTTATGTTCAGGGGTCTTGAGACTCGGAGCTATATATGGCTGCTATCAGATATATAGTAAGTAGTCTCCATGAGCTATAAACTAATAAAATTTGATGAAAGAAATGTAGTTAAGAAGAGGCTCTCTAGAATAAAAGTAAAGGTAGCTTTATGCTATCCTTCAATCTATAAGGTAGCGATTTCTAGTCTAGGATATCAGCTCCTATATTTTATACTCAATTCTGAGCCCGAAATCGCTTGCGAGAGAGTAGTTCTCTCAACGCTTTCTGGCAGGGAGCCTCCCCCTAAGTCTATTGAGTCGTCTGCTCCACTTCGAGAGTTCGATGTAGTACTATTCTCAGTGCACTACGAGCTGGACTACGTAAACATTGCACGAATACTTATTTCAGCCGGAATAAACCCCTCCAGATATGAAAGAAAGGAGAATGACCCAATGGTAATTGTAGGAGGGCCTCCAGTTACAGCAAATCCTCGGCCACTAGAAAACATAGCAGATGCTTGTTTCATAGGAGAGGCAGAACCTTCTTTAATAGAGCTAGTCTATGAGGCAGCTGAAGTAAAGCAAAATAGAGAGAGTCTTCCTAAACTAGCTGAAATCGATGGCACTTACGTGCCAGGAGTAAGCGACCGTACAGAAAGAGTATGGGTAAAAGACCTTGACAAAGTCCTTCATCCAACTCGACAAATTTTGCCGATAACTGAGCACAGAGAGCTAGAACCTGTTTTTGGAAAAGCAGCGCAAATCGAAGTAACTCGCGGCTGTGGAAGAGGCTGCAGATTTTGTCTCTTAGGATACTGTTTTAGACCATATAGAGAAAGATCCCTTACTAAAATTAAAGAGCTTGTAGACAAGACTATTGAAAATAGTCAGGTAGACAAGATAGTCTTAATAGGTTCTTCGCTAAGCGACTATAAAAATCTTTTAAAGCTTTTAGAGTACTGCAAAGAAAAAGAACTTTCAGTATCTTTACCTGCACTCAGAACAGATGCCGTTGAGGACGACGTCTTAAAGCTTATGGCGGAGCTCGGTCAGAGAACTCTAACTATAGCGCCTGAAAGTAGTGAAAGAATTAGATTAAAATTAAATAAACCAATTGAGAATAGTGAAATTATAAATAAATGTTTAAGTGCAGTAAAGTTAGGTATACGAAATATTAAACTCTATTTCCTTTACGGTATCCCAGGAGAAGAAAAAGAAGACTTCAATGAAATAGCTGAATTAGTTAAAGAGATAAAAACTAGATTAAAGTTGTCTAGAGAAAACATAAGAGTTTCAATAAATCCTCTAATACCCAAAGCACATACTCCACTTCAGTGGATAATAATTGAAGATAAATCAATACTGCAGAAGAAAAGGGCATTTCTAGAAAAAATTCTCAAGCCGGTTTCAAGAGTAGAGGGCTACAGCCCATTTGACGCGCAAATTCAAGCGATTTTATCTCTTGGAGATTCGTCTTTAAGTGAAGTAATTACCTATGCAGCTAAACTAGGAGGAGGAAAAAGTGGCTGGAGAAAAGCCTTATCGAGCTTCAGTATAAATCCTCAGAAATATCTTAAGAAAATGATCGAACTCAAGCCTTGGAGTGTAGTAGAAACCGGTGTCAAAGAAGAATATCTGCGAAAAGAGTACGAGAAATTTCTTTCAGCTGAAATAACTCCGGCATGCTTTGAAAAATGCACTCAATGCGGGGTATGTTGAATGCTAAGCAGCGAATTTTGTTATAAAAAAGCCGTTAGTGTCGTGTACATGAGGAAATAGTCTTTTAACGTAGTTTGAGCACTTAAATCCCCTATACCCCGGGTTCCCGGGTACTTTTAGTGGATAGAGCTTCACTTCACTGAACACAGCATCAATTATTTCTTCTCCCTCTTGAGGAAAAAGTGAACAGGTAGCATATACTATTTCTTTTCCTCGAAAATGCTTTACAGCCTCTTGTACAAGGCCTTTCTGCACAATGATATAACTTCCTATAGAGTCAGAGTCTTTAAGCTGTATTCGAATAGCAGGGTCTCTAAGCATAACGCCGCTCGAAGAGCAGGGGGCGTCTATTAGCACTTTTGTTACTCTAATCAATTTTCTAAAAGGTATTTTTCTTGAATCCATTTTAATTAAATCGACTTTACTTAAATCAACTCCATATAACTTTAAGAGTTTTTTCATGTTTTTAAGTCGCTGCCATGAAATGTCGCAAGCCACAACACGACATTTGTTTTCTAAAAACTGAAAAATAAGAGATGTTTTTAAGCCTGGGGCAGCACACAAGTCTAATATAACGTCATTTTCACTCAATTCAAGTGCATCTACAGCCACAATAGACGCTTTATCTTGTATTATAATCTTGCCTTCTCTAACGTAATCTAGCATATGAATAGGTTTTTTGCTTTTAAGTACTTTAAATAAGAAGCAGTAATCAGAATCTTGCTCAGCTACGACTTCATTTTCTTCAAAATACTTTTTAGCTTCACTTAAAGAAATTTTCAAGGTATTTACTCGAATCCACAAAGTCTCTTTGAGCATTGACTTCAATAATAGTTCTATCTCTCCTATAGACATGTATTTTCGTAAAGTCTTTACAATCCACGGCGGAACAGAATACTTAAAAGCTATTTTGTCTTCATCAGGTAAGCTGCACATAATATTGTCTATACTTACCTGTTTTCCTCTTCTTGCAATTTTGCGTTTAAGCCTCAACGAAGCATCTCTAAGAGACGGGTACTGTTCGCCATAGAGTATAAGCCATGTTTTTACAATATTTTTTCGAGTTTCTCTACCAAAAAATTCCTTTGAAATAATTTTTAAAAAATAATACTTTGATACAATGTCCTTTGATATATAAAAATATAATTTAAGAGGTCTCTTTGTCTTAAAGTAGTTTCTAGTATATATGAATGCTTTATCAAATGAAGTATTCTTTTCCTCAATATAGTAAATAAGCCTCGATACAAATGATATTAAGTCCTCTATTTTCATTTCTTTTTCTTTCGGGGTAGAATAATGTCTTTAGGTGCTTGAGGAAATAGCTCTAAGTAGGGTCTTAATACTTTGGGTATTTTTACACTGCCATCTGGCTCTTGATAGTTTTCGAGTATTGCTGTTATTGCTCTTGTAGAAGCTATAGCTGTACTATTTAGGGTGTGCACGTATTCTCTTTCGCCTGTTTTTCTTCTCCTAAACCTTATCTTGAGTCTATAGCTCTGCCAGTCAGTACAGTTGCTACATGAAACCATTTCGCGGTATTTTCCTTGAGCAGGCATCCAGGCTTCAAGATCATATTTCTTAGCTGCCACTACACCTAAGTCCCCCGTACATATATTTACTACTCTATAGGGTATTCCAAGTCCCTGCCACAGTTTTTCTGCGTTCTCTAAGAGTTTTTCATGCCACTCCCAGCTTTCCTCAGGCTTGCAGAAAACAAATTGTTCGACTTTATGGAACTGGTGTACTCTAAAGATACCTTTAGTATCTTTACCGTGAGCTCCAGCTTCTTTTCTAAAGCAGGGGCTTATGCCGGCGTAAAGTAAAGGTAAGTCTTTTTCTTCAAGTATTTCGTTCATGTGTAACGCTGCAAGAGGATGTTCTGAAGTAGCTATTAAATACAGGTCTTCTCCTTCAATTTTGTAAATAGCGTCTTCGAAGTCTGAGAGTGCGGTTACTCCTTCATAAGGTCTTCTTCTAAGCATATAGGGAGGTATCACTACGCGAAAACCGTTTTTTGTCAAGAAGTCTAGCGCGTACAGTAGTAAAGCGATATCGAGCCACACTAAATCATCGAAAATGTAGTAGAACCTTGAACCAGCTACTTCGGCTGCTTTCATAGTATTGCCTAGTCCAAGTACATCAAGCATGTCGGCGTGGCCAATAGGTTTCCAGTCGAGAACCTCGTATTCTACATTAAATCCTTTAGTTTGCTCCTTAAAGCGGTCAAGGTAGCCTTTCCAAACTTTAGGTTTCCCCCAGAACTTTATTGGAACATTGTCTTCTTCATCTTCGCCCTGGGGCACAGACTCGTGGACAATATTCGGTATACTGAGGAGGATTTTCTCTCTCTTATATTCGATTTGCTTTAATTTATTTTCTTTTTCTTCTATAAGTTTTAAAAGTTTTTTAGCCTCAGCAAGCTTCTTTTCTCTTTCTTCACCTTTAAGTCTACCTATCTCTCTAGAAATCTTATTATGTTCCCTACGCAGCTCATTTAGCTCAGTTAAAGTTTTTCTCCACAGAGTATCTAGTTCTAGAGCGCGGTCGATAGTACCGTCGTCTAGGCCACGTATTCTCATATTCCACTTCAGTTTCTCGGGATCATTACGGAGATAGTAGAGGATCGACCACATAGTTGGCATGTTTTCTAGTACTCATTACAGAAAAGGATAATAAATTTATAGTATGACTGAGATTGACGCGAAATGACCCGAAAGAAAAAGTACCCCAGTAGAAAAGATCTCATGAACGCTATAAAGAAAGCTTTGGGAAAAGTTATTCTTCATCCACATGATTT
Organism: uncultured Thermoprotei archaeon; assembly: GCA_965367815.1. GTDB lineage: Archaea > Thermoproteota > Thermoprotei > Thermofilales > B15-G2 > B15-G2. Next base: position 107,188 of record CBDUKN010000002.1, on the reverse strand, counting down.
TCCGCAAGCAGTCTACGAAGTATTAATGGAGGAAGGATTTGACTGCTCCTATCTAACTATCAAGAGAATATGGAAGACTTATGAAGAAATGGTTCGAAGAGGAGAAATATACGATATCCTCGACGTAGTAGTAGATAAGCGAAACAAGAGTTACCGTAATATGTTTTAAATGAAACTACTTACTTGTGGTAAAAGTCATTGATGCGCATGCACACTTAGAGGAAATAGATAATCTCGAAGAAGTCTTAAAAAGAGCCCAAGCTGCTGGAGTAATAGCAGTTGTCGCAGTAGGTTCAGATTACTCATCAAATATTCAAGTTCTCGAAATCTGGGAGAAGTATAAAAACTATGTTTATCCAGCACTAGGACTTCATCCCTGGGAACTCGATGAAAACTATTCAAAGGTTTTAGAGCAGATAAGAAGTGAAGCCGATAAAATAGTCGCTATAGGTGAAGTAGGCTTAGATTTCAAAATTAAAACAAGCAAAGAGCTTCAAATTAAGGCTTTCAGAGAGGTAGCAAAACTAGCTATAGAGCTAGATAAACCATTGATAATACACGCTAGAGACGCCTGGCGCAAAGCATTCGAAGTCATAGTAGAAGAAGGCGTTCAAAAGGCAGTCTTTCACTGGTACAGTGGACCCCTAGACTTACTCACTGAAATAGAGAAAAAGGGATACTATATATCAGTCACACCAGCAATAGAATACCAGCGGAAGCACATAGCAGCAGTAGAAAAATTTCCGCTAGACCGTATTCTTGTTGAAAGCGACTCTCCTGTAAACTACAGAGGAAAGATAGCTGAACCAGCAGACACACTTATCTCGCTAAAAGGACTAGCTAAAGTAAAGAACATAAGTATAGAGGAAGTTGCGGAAAAGGTTTTAGATAATACAATTAAATTTTATAGCCTAAAAATATGATAAGTGAAAATAATTTAATAGAAAATATAATATTGTTATATCTATTAAAGGAGCCATTGAATAAAAAAGAGATAGAAAAATATTTTAGTATTAAAAGGCAAACTCTGAATAGCATATTAAATAAACTGATCGAAGAGAATAAAATTAAAGTAAAGAAAGTAGGTAGAAGTAAAGTCTACTGGACTAATCCGCTAATATTCGCTGAAGAACTCTATGTAGCTCAAGTAATTAAAAGTCTTAAGAAAAAGAGATTAGGTGAAGTTTACGAAGCCTTAAGAAATAAAGGTTTATCGGAAAATAAAGTAGATTCAGCACTAATAGTAATGCTAGCGCTAGGCGATATACAAATCAGCGACATACCAATAGAACTATCTACTCTCATGCCATGCTTTTACAGCCAAGTGAAAAGCAGCGGTTTTCCAGTAGTACTTGACTACAGAGTAGCGGAAATAGTTTCGAAAACTATTTTGAAAACAAATATATCTGAAATAGCTGAAAAATATCCTAATATTATGTGGATAGAAGCTGATAGAGAGAAGGGATTAGATAAAGGTTTCCTTATAGTTAAAAAACCTTGGAGACACTCTTGCGCAATCACCTGCGAGGTGAGTCAATGAATATTAGTGAACTACTCGAAGAAGAGCGCAAAACTTTTACTACAATACCTTTAGATATATGTAAATACATTTATCAGAAATTAAAAAGCTCTACACCTATAGAATACTCTAAAGTATCTCCAGTAAGCTTATCTAAAATTCTCGTAGACATACATGGCTTAAAAGAATTTAGAGAACTAGTAACTAAACTATTTGAGGACTTGAAAAAAGATGAAGGAAAATACCTAGTATTCTACATAGCGCCATTCGGAGGATCCAAGTCACAAACATTTGAGTATGTTAAAGAGATAGTAAAGAAAATAGATAGTTCACACAGAATAATAGAATTTTCCTTCTCAGCATCAACAAGAATCTTCTCGCTACTAAAAACAATAGTTTTAACAATATCTGCTCTACTTCTCTCGTCAAATAAAATAATTGAACCCGAAAAAGAACAGCTACTAGAAATCCTAGCTGAATACAGGCTAGCTGAAAGAAAAATATCTGAGGAAAAAGAACATGTAGAAAGCTTAGTTGACGAAATTTTACCTATCATTTCATCATTAATAGATCTTGTCAATAAAAAATCATGGATTATTCTAATACAAGTAGATGAATGCGACCTGTGGTACGGGAACTACAGCAAATATAAGGAATATGGAAAACTATTCCGAGAAATATACGATAGAGCCACAAGAGTACTCTACATATTTTACACTACAACAGAAGCTTACTATCAACTAAGAAAATGGAATGCTATAGACCCTTTCTTGAACAGGACATTCAGCGGAGCATTTACAGTAGCGTCGCCAGGTAAGTATTTAGACAAAGTGAATTATGCAGTAGCGAAACTAGCTGCATTAATAGAAAAAGTAAAGGAAACGAAGTTTTCGCCGAAGGAACTCAATCTCGTATATAAAGTAATAACATACAAGAAGCTAGACACTACACTCGATATTAGGAGATGTAACCTTATGGTAATCAGTCTTCTAGAAAAAATAATGCTCTTCAATAAATATAAATTGTTTGAAATAGGAGAAGAGAAATTCAAAACAGGAGAAGGACTTGAAATAGCTGCAGAAGGCATTATAAGTGAAGTTCTTTACAGAATTCCAGGAATAATATTTATTCGTACTCCGGTAGACTCTGCAGAAGGCTACATCGAGTTAAGTAAGGGAAAAATTCCAGTAAAAATTATAGCTTCAGACACCGATATTGAGGCATTAAATAAATTACTAAGCAAATACAGTAAAATAATTGTTATAAACCTTATTGGAAAAGATTTCAGTTATAATCCAAAAATAGCGTCACTAAATATAGAGTTTGAAGAAATACTATATCCTTTAGTTGGAATAATATGTAGTGATCAGCTAACCAATTCGGAAAGAGAGAAACTATTCAGGGAGTACGCCAGCTTCTTTAGATCGGTGACGGAGTTAGATTCATTAATGGAGAGTGAAGTAATTGAATTAACTCTAGAAGAAAAACCAGTAGAAGAAAAAATAGAAGTTCCTAGAAAAGTAGAAGAAGCTATTAAAGTGCCTAAAGAAGACTACTTAAGCATTTTACTTGACTTCATACAAAGCTGGCGTAGCATTAGAAGTGTCTGTAAGCTTCTCAAAAAGGATGAAAAGTATGTCAGGGAACTAGTAGAAAAATATAGAAAATACTTTTACATAAAGGGTAGCAGAATATATAGAAGAAAGTGATCGAAATGTCTGAAGAAAAGTTCTACGAATTACTCGACTCTCTAGAAAAATCAGGGTGGAAACTAAGCCATAAATCCGGAAGCGAAGTATACTTAATGAGAGAATACAGTCTACTTGGACACAAGTGCTCCGTAGCAGTATCAGTTAACGAAAAATCTCCTGAAATTTCACTGAGGTACTTTGTATTCAGGCCATCTTCAATAAAGCTAGCTAAAGCTCTTAAAGAAATATTTAGCGACTATGCAGCTGTAGTTAGACGTGAAGACAGAATAGATGTCATGTTACTAGCAGATGAAATATACTCAGATGTAAATGAACTAGAAGATAGAATAGATGAAGTTCTCGATGAAATAAGAAAAGAAGTAAGTAAAGTTAAAGTAGAAGTAATTGATTTTTTAAGCAACTTAATGAAAGAAGGATTCCTAGTATATAGAAGCGAAAGTAGATTAAAGTTTAGAAAAGTTTTCAGCTTACCTAAAGCTACTTTAAGAATTGAAGGAAATATAGATAAAAATACAATAACACTAGACTTGTTCATTATAGGGGATGAATCCGAAGCCGAAAAAGTAAAGAAAATATTAAGTGAACTAGGCTTCACTATAGTGAAAGATCTTGTTTCAAGTGGTATAGCTTCTATAAAAGCGACAACTTTCTATACAGACATTGATAGTGCAGTAAATACTCTAGTATCACTCAGAGATACTCTTGAAGGAAAGTCTCGCCAACAATATATTACTTGAAGGCTAGAAGTTTCTGTGGTAGTAGAGCAGCTTGTTTTTCAGATAGGGGTAGGAGGAATACTAGGATTTTCTACAGGATACACTATCAAGAAAATAGTCAAATTCTTACTGCTAGTATTGGGCATATTTATGGCTATACTACTTTACCTGGACTATAGCAGAATAATTACGATAAACTACGACAGACTAGCTGAAGTAATCTACAGTATTATTCAGATTGCTTCAAGCAAGGCTTCAGGACTTCAAGAATACATCAAGTCGCAGATACCTTTTGCAGCAAGCTTCTCAGTAGGCCTTATTCTCGGGCTTAAAAAAGGTTAAACTAGAGTATTACTGCTACAGATAAGTCGTTAACGTTTGTTCCAGTAGGGCCTGTAAATATTAAGTCATTTAGCTTCTTGAAGTACTCGTAAGTATTATTGTCTTCCAGGAAAACATAGGGGTCGAGACATAATTCTCTCCCTCGCTCTATTGTATATCCATCGCATATTGCTCCGGCAGCATCAGTTACCCCATCTATACCGTCGCTGCCAATAGACGCGAAAGTCATTTTTCTAAAGCCACTTATAGCTAAAGCAAAGCCTAAAACTAGTTCTTGATTTCTTCCTCCGCGTCCACTTCCTTTTACAGTCACAGTTGTTTCTCCTCCAGCCAGCAGAGCACAAGGAGGTTTAACTAAACTTCTGTGAAGCGCTACTTCTTTAGCTATTGAAGCTAAAACTCTGCCTACGTGTCTAGCTTCTCCTTCTAAAAACGACGTGAGTATAACAGGCTTTAATCCGAGATCTAAGCACTTTTTCTTCATAGCTTCTAGCGATAATTTATTGCTAGCTATAATAATGTTCGATATTTTAGCAAAAATAGGGTCTCCAGGCTTAGGAGTTTCAGGTATTTCTCTTCTGCACCCTTTAAGCAAAATAGACTTTACCTTATCAGATACTTTATCCCACACATTGTATCTCCTGAGTATTTCTACAGCATCTCTAAATGTCGAAGAGTCAGGAGCAGTAGGTCCTGAAGCTATGTACTCGACGGGGTCTCCTACTACATCAGATATTATAAGACTTACAACTCGCGAAGGATAAGCTTTCTTAGCTAAAAGCCCTCCCTTTACTTCAGATAAGTGCTTTCTAACAGTATTTACTTCAGTGATATCTGCTCCACATTTAAGCAGAAGTCTAGTCAATTCCTGCATATCCTCTATAGTGAGCCCTCTGCGAGGCATAGTGAGTAAAGCAGACCCTCCTCCTGAAATCAAGCAAATAAATAAGGTATTCTCTCCCGAGTACTTTTCAATAATAGAAACTACTTCTTCGGCAGCCATTATGTTCTTCTCAGTAGGTACTGGGTGATCTGCCTCAATCAATTTTATTTTCTTGCAAACATACTTAGAAGCGATCCCCCTCGGTACAATAACTACTCCACAGGTAAGCCTATCTCTGAAAATTTCTTCAATTGCTTGCCCCATTCCTCCAGAAGCTTTACCTGCACCGACAACCACAATATTCTCAAATCGACTCAGATCAACCTCTACTTTTCCGCCGAAAACAGCAGTACTGTTTCTCAAAACAACATTCCTTTTAATAGCTATTTCGGGATCAGCCGCCTTTAAGCCTTCTTCAAGAATTTCAAGTACTTTTTCTCTTGCCTCTACTTCACCGTGGTTCAGAAGCTCTTTTTTATTCTTAATAACCATCACTTAACCATAAGAACTAACACTATTTAAGAATATGGTAACCTTCAGGCATTAAGCCATTTTATATTAGAAAGAAAGATTTTTAAGGAGTATTAAAGAAGCTAAAGAGGGTGAGTAATACATGTATATAGCTCTGTTTGAAGACGCAGACTACGATCTTCTATACCCGTTAACCTATATGCGCCCAGCCTATGCACTGAGAATAGGAGTATATACCTTAATAGACAGAGCCACAAAAATCTCCGATAAAGTCTTCTTATACATGAGAGATTATCTCGCAAAATACTTTGAATGGAGAATGAAACACGAAGGCTACAGCAACGTGTATATTAACAAGGAGGTAGACGACGAAACACTATTTATTAACGGAAAAGTCGTATTCAACGAGAAATTCGAAGAACTCTTATCTAAACTAAAAGAAAGGAAAGGAGACTGCATAGTTTTGTCGGAAAGAGATATAGTAGCAATAAAGGCTTCAGCCAGTCTAGCGAAAGAAATTTCACAGTACTTCATGAAGCCAGTTTCATCTGAAGTATACGAAGCAATTAAAGAAAAAGTAGAGAAAATAGAAGTCCCAGACATCACTTTAGCTAGATTCCCCTGGGACATAATCAAAGTAAACTCAGAAATGATAGCCAAAGACCTGAAAGAGTTCGTAGGCAAAGAATGGGAAAGCGGAGTCGATGTAACAATAACAGGCGACAGGAAGAATGTCTACATAGGCAAAGATGTTGAAATAGAGCCATACGTAGTAATTGAAGCACGAACAGGACCAGTATACATTGGAGACGGCACTAAAGTCCAAGCAGGAGCCAGAATAGAGGGACCAACATACATAGGCAAAGACACTATAATCGTGGGCGGAGCTCAAATACGAGAAGGAAGCAACATTGGAGACATATGTAGAGTAGGAGGAGAATTCGAAGAATCTGTAATGCACGGTTTCTCAAACAAGTACCATGCAGGCTTCATAGGCCACGCTTACGTCTGCGAATGGGTCAACATAGGCGCTATGACCACTAATAGCGACTTAAAGAACACCTACGGAACAGTCAGACTAACAATAAGAGGACAGAAAATAGACACTGGTATGAAGAAAGTAGGCTGCTTTATAGGCGACATGGCTAAAACAGCTATAGGAACATACATCTACACAGGCAAAAGAATAGGCTTAGCATCACAAGTACACGGCTACATTACTTCAGATGTCCCTTCATTCACATTCTACGCGAAGTCTCTAGGAGGAGTACTAGTGGAATTATACGTAGACTCGGTTGTCGAAACACAGCGCAGAATGAAGGCTAGAAGAAAACAGCCTTTACCACCAGAAGAAGAAGAGCTAATCAAGAAACTCTTCGAGATAACAGCTCCCGAAAGAGAGAAGGCTGGAGTAAAGAAGGGTAGAATTAGTCTCTAACCATAGATAAGTTTTTATTTTCTTTGAAGACTTCTATTCTTGATGAGAATTAACTCACTTGTAATAGTATTGGCTCTGTGTTGTTTAATACTCGGCACTACTACTTATGCTCAGCCATCAATATCTACTCCGCATAAAAAACCACTCGCTGGAGCAAAAGTAAGAGTAACTTATGTAACGGGAGAAAGCTTTGAAGCAGTACTAGACGCAAACGGCCAACTAACACTGAGAAACGTTCCTCTAGGTAAAGCAAATGTGACTATTATCGAGTGGAAAGGAGTACCAATAGGTGTTACGTATACAGTCACATACTACAACCCAGTAATACTGTGTAGAGAAATAGGCTGCCTTGAAGTAAAAGTAGTAGGAGCAAGAGGTCAAGAAATTCAAGGCGCTACAGTAACAATAATCTACGGTGAAAAAGTAGTAGAAACAGGCGCAACAGATGCCTCTGGCCTCTACGTCACAGAACTGCCCCAAGCAACATATAAAGTTAAAGCAACATATGGAGGAAAAGAGGCGTCAGCTGAAGTAACTATAAAAGGCATGGAAACTTCTAGAATAACTCTGCAGCTAGACATATTCATATCAATTGCGGGATGGAGTCTCACATTACCAGAATTCATCGGGCTAATAGTCCTAATAGTACTAGTAATAGTAGCATTATTCCTAGTAATGCACGAATACTCAGTATGGAGGAGAAAGAAACTAGCAAAAGCGCTCACAGTACCTGCTCGCCGCTAGTTTTGCTCATAGTCTTAGCTAATCCAATAAACTTAATATCTATTTATACTACTTCTTCTTGTGCTAGACTTCGACTATAAAGTAGATAAACAAGGAATGCTCAAAACATATTTAAATTGGGTAGATCAAGTCAACTACATTCTAAGCCTCGATATATCCTGTCCAAGCAAATTCCGCGTAAAGCAAGGCTGCCGTGAATACTCTCCTCCAAAGAACATAGTAATATGCGGTTTAGGAGGATCAGGTATAGCAGGAGACTTAGTTAAAGATGCTTTAGGAGAGAAAATAAAAGTCCCTATGGAAGTAGTTAAAGACTATACGCTACCTCCTTACAGCGGAGAAGAAACACTAGTCATAGCGATTAGTTACTCAGGAAATACCGAGGAAACACTTTCTTGCTACGTTCAAGCCATAGAGAAAAACTGCATGGTAGCTAGCATATCTTCAGGAGGATACCTAAAGACATTCGCAGAGAAAACAGGCGGACTACACATACTGCTGAGACCGGGGTATCAGCCCAGAGCATCTCTACCACAGCTATTTTTCGCAGTAACAAGAATACTCGAGTGCCTAAACATAGTTCCTAAAATAGACTACAGTGAAGCAATAAAGATACTTGAAGAAAACAAGGAATCCCTTAGTCCAGATAAAAAAGACAACGAAGCAATGAAACTAGCAAAAAGACTCTACCAAAAAATACCTGTTATCTACGGGCACTCATTCTACAGAGGAACAGCACATAGACTCAAAAAAGAATTCAATGAAAACAGCAAAGTACCAGCTAAAGCCGAAGACTTCCCAGAACTAGACCACAACGATATAGTCGGATGGGAAGACACAGAGCTATCCAAAGTATTCACAGCAATAGTTCTTAGAGACGAAGAAGAATATCTCACAGAGAGAATAGAGGCGACAATAGATATCATGAAAAGCTACGGCGCAGAAATAATAGAACTCGAAAGCAGAGCAGAAACAAAACTAGCGAAAATAATCGACATATGCCACTTAGGAGGAGTAGCAAGCATATATTTAGCACTTCTCTACGGAAGAGATCCTGCCCAAATAAAACCAATCTCAATGCTTAAAGAAAGACTCAGCAAAAAAGTAGGCCTCCAGAAAAAACTATTAGAAAAACTAGAAAAGCTTCTAGGCTAATGGAAATAAACGGATTTAAAATAAAAGTATTTAAAGGAGTTTATTCGCCTTCAGAAGACACTTTTTTACTATACGATAACATAGACGACGCCGGAAAAATATGTATTGAAGTATGTTGTGGAACAGGGCTCATAGCACTTAAATTGGCGTCCAAAAAGGCCTACGTTATAGCAATCGATGTAAACAAAACGGCATGTTACAATACACTAGCAAACGCCAAAGAAAACAGTCTTGCAGACAAAATAGATGTAGTATGCGGAGACCTCCTCTCAGCAATAAGAAAAGAAGCTAAAGTAGACATAATAGCATGTAATCCTCCCTATCTTCCCTGCGAACCAGAAACACAGGAAGATATAACATGGTGTGGTGGAAAAAATGGGTGCGAAGTAATACTTAAGTTAATAGATATGTACAGTGAGCTCTTTAAAGGACAATGTCCGCTATATTTCATTTTCTCCAGCTACACAAACATTGACAAAGTAATGAAAAGCATTAAAAAACATGGACTTGTAGCAAAAATCGTAGCTAAAAAAGAGTGCCCTTTCTTCGAAACACTGTACTTAATTAAAGTAGCTAAATCAAAAACAATAAATCGAGAAGACAAAAATACAATTAGGGAGCTGAGCAGTGACGAATCTACAGGCCGCTGAGCTATGATGACTTTTTCTCTACAATAATATCTACGAAAACTGGTCCCTTAATATCAATCGTTCTGTTTTTCTCGTGAATATATTTCATTATCTTAGGAGAAATCTTAATATTAGCGTCGGCTGGGCCTTCAACCCATCTTACGCGCATCCACCCTGTTTTTCTGTCTTCAATTAGTTTAGCGAACTTCTTTACAATGAAGTCTATATAGCGTCCAACGTATATTCCTTCATGGTCTTCTACACTACTGATGATATTTCCATTGTGTACGTAAATTTTATTGAATGTTGCTGGTCCAGCATATGGCTTAGGATCTGGTTCATATAAGTAGATATCTATTTTTTCGTCACTGTAGATGTGTACTTTAAATGGACCTGCTTTGCTTCTATATTTTTCTATATTTGATAAGAGTATTTTCTCTATTTGTTTTCCGTATTCAGTAGACGGACTTAGAATAGGTTTTATTCTTGAAGCTATATCTTGGTCGCTTATTACTGAGTACAGGTAAGGAAATACTAGGACTCTTATGTCTTCAGTATTGTATATTACTTGTGCTAGTCTTTCTACACCTAAGCCGAAATTGTAGACAGGGTAGGGGATATCGTAGTTGGCTAGTGCTATGGGAGAATATAGGCCGAAGGTTCCTATTTCATGCATTTTTCCGCGGAGTTCTACGTATATTTCGAATTCTCTATTATATGCGTAGTATCTCGAGGTATCTTGTTTTTTAACTATTTTTATTTTATTTAAACCTATTTTGTTCAGAATAGTTTTAGTTAATTCTATTGAAGCGTTTACACTTAAGTTTTCGTCTACTACAACTATGGAGGCTGAGTGATAGTAGCGTAGATGATTTTTATCTACTCGTTGTTCTCTTCTAAAAACCCAGTCTATTGAAAAGAGCCTTAGAGGTGGATCTAGGTACTCTAGTATGTGGCTGAGTGTAATAAACCAGGATGCAGTCATGTGGCTTCTTAAAGTAGTGGCTAAAGGAGTAGGCTTTAGGTCGAAGAAGTCTTTGAGAATACTTATTAGTCTTAAGCACTGTTTGTCTGTTATCTTGAGTTCTTTCTTTAAGACTTCGAGAAGCTCGTCTGCCTCTATTTCTCTTTCTCTATATTTTCTTAAAACGTTTTTAAGTGTAATGAAATCTATTTCACCTACTTCTTTCTTTATCCTATTTATGTACTCTGTGCTGAGTCCTATGTCTGGTCTCGGGAGGCCTGCCAGAAAGTATATTCTGTCGAGTATTACTGGGGCTTCTGGGCCGTACTGTTTATAGACATCTTCGGCGGGAATGAATATCGGATTTATTACTTCAGTAAAACCTAGAGAAAGAAGAGCTTCTCTTATTCTATATATTAGGTCTATTACAGGGTGAGGTTTTCCTATGGATTTTTCTAATGGTATTTTTCTAGTATTATCTGGATATATATTCGAGTATTCTATCCATAGGTCCTCGAAGTTCTCGTTTTCTTTAAGTCTTTTCTTGATTTCATTTATTGGTAAAATCATAGTTTTCAAACCTCTCTACGATTTCTCTCAAACAGTCGATAAAGTAGTCTGCTGTCTCTTTTTCTAAAAGATAGGTGCTTATCTTCATTCTTTTCGTTATTCCCGGCTTTATTCCGATGATATTTTTCTTCTTGAGCTCTTTATAGAGGAAGAACCTATCTCGTACTTTTAGTGAAATTTCGTAAAGCTGAGGCGTCTCAAAGTGAAGTAGGTCGTGGTTGTGAGGCTTTTCTCCAAGGAGCTTGAAGCCTAGCTCTTTTTCAAGGCGGTCAGCAACATATCTTGCTATTTCTACTTTAGTTTCCCACTTTGAGATTCTTTCCTTTAAGTAGGGTAGTACTTGTAGCAAGCAGACTGCGGGGGCTCCTCTTACAGTGCACCCTAAGAGTTCTACTTCCTTATTTTCCTTATACTTGCTTTTCTTAAGTACTATTCGAGAAGCTTCTTTTGTCATGGCTAAGACTCCTATGGGTCCTGTACATGCCATGCTTTTGTGGCCTGAGCCTACGGCGAAGTCTGCACCTATTTTGTTTAGAGAGAAAGGCATTCTGCCTATGGCGTAAGCAGCATTGATTAATACGTGGATGCCGTGGCTTTTACATATATCGACTATTTTTTTAACTTCAGGTATATTGCCATAGTTTCCGTCAGGATATGTAATTAAAGCTAAAAGAGGAGGTTTTCCGTAATTCTTTTTAACTAGCTCTATTTTTTCTTCAAAGTCCTCGGGTACTACTTTGAACTCAGGGTAGTCTGTAGTCTTTGTTAAAACTACTTCAAGCATACTTCTCTCGGCTGCAAGAAGGCTCGTGTAGTGTGCATTTCCGTCTGCAACAACTACAGGGGCTTTTTCATTCTTCAGTACATATTCTTTGTAGAGAGCGAACATTACTGTAAATATTCCTTCTCTAGCTCCGTGAACGAGTCTCACTTTACTGCAGTCGATAAAGGTCTCGAGTTCTTCTACTAGTTTCTTGATATTAGGGCGCCTAATGCTGTGTAGATCTCCTGTACAGTAAAGGCATGTAGAATAGCCGTCTAGATAGTCTATTAAGTTCTTTTTCACTCCTTCGGGAACAATACCGCCGCTACGAATAGGATCAACAATAAGTATTCTACCCGACGACACATCCGGGCATTGTAATAACTAAGTTAATAAATATGTTTCTGTAGTGCTTTACCTCGTATTTATAGAAGTGATGTTTCAAGACTGAAACAAAGAATATATACTCAAGACAGGAGAATGCACATAGCGGATGATTGATACCAGGCCGGCTCTGATGAATGATGACCTCTCGCCCCCTTTTGATGACCGCTTTTAGGCTAAGCTATTTTAAGAGTCTATGTTCTATTACTATGGGAACTCTGTGTATACGCCCTATCCATTAATGCTCTTTGAGGAAGCGAGGGCCTTAGTTTCAAAGTATTTTTATGTGCTTCACTACGAGTTCGACGGCTTTGTACCTGTTTTCTATATTCAGCCTGACGGCGACTTGAAGAGTAAATTTAAGGAATTTGCTCTTGAAGCTAAAAGTAGGAAGCTTCTGCCTTTCTTGAGGAAGAGTAATGGTTATTTGACTATAAGAGTACTTCCTTTCGAACCTAAGAGAAGGAACCCTAAGACACCTCTACTTCTCTTTGTGGTGACTTTCATTACAGTACTAATAGATGGTTTTCTTAGGGCTTCAGATAGTCTTCTACCTGAAGTGCTGGGACACGAAGTCAATGTTCTCTTAACGATGCTAGCCTATGCTTTAGCCCTAATGGCTATTGTAGGAATCCATGAAATGGGTCATAAAATAGTTTCGATGATACACGGCGTTAGAACATCGCTTCCCTACTTTATACCAGCACCACCAGGAATAGGGATAGGAGGTACATTTGGAGCAGTTATTTTCCAAGAAGAGCCTCCGACAAATAAAGACGAGTTATTCGATATTGGCTTCAGCGGCCCTATTTTCGGCTTTTTAGCGACTGTGGTAGTCATGCTGGTAGCTGCTCGAGTTACAGGCGTTGTTTCGCTAGAGCAGCTTAAAGCTTGGACAGAGCAGGGCTATGTCTTTGTTTACATTCCGACTCCTGTGTTAATGGATATTATTCTCTCATACTATAAGCCTCTTCCAGGACCCAACTATGTCTACTACTTGCATCCACTAGCTTTCGTAGCCTGGGCAGGTTTCATTATTACAGCGCTAAATCTTTTCCCTGTTTGGCAACTCGACGGAGGCCATGTCATAAGAGCGCTTGTAGGTCCTAAGAGAGCTAGGCTCCTCTCTATAGCTGGTATAGCAGTGCTCTTTATTCTAGGGTACTGGATGATGGCTCTCATACTGTTGTTTTTCTTGATGATGGGAGGCAAACCTATAGAGCCTCTAGACAATGTTTCTCCGCTGAGCACTTCGAGGAAACTAATGATCATAGTGTACTTGGTTATACTAGTGCTGTGTCTACCAGCGCCGTTCTATGGATAAACTTAAAATATTCAGTTAAAATCTATATTAGTAAAGGAAAAACTACAGAAAAGTAAGACTTAATAGAAGGTATAAATATTGCTATACTGTGAGAAAAGTTCTGGCGTTATTTCTTACAGAATTAATTCTTATTATTTTCTTCAAAGTCGAGACTATAGCTACTTCTTCTCAAGAAATCCATGTAATGAAGAAGGTCGAGTACTATTGTATACTCGGACTTAATGGTAAGATAGAGGAGTGGAAAGTAGATGTGGAGATAACTATTGAGGGAACAGGCTTTCGCACTATTGTAGATAGGATATGGTTTGTTTCTCCTCAAGATATTTTAGAAATCTCACCTAAGCCTTCTTCAATAAAGTATTATGGCCGCTACTTGAAGCTTATTTGGGAGCGCTTAAAGCTTCCAACTAATATAAAATATTCAGCGAGGCTTTTTACTCCTCCTCCGATAAACTACTCTGTCGAAATATCAGTTAATGGACGCAGAGCAGAAATTATTGAAAGAAATGGTGTAGACTATGTTAAAGTAGAAGTAGGAGAAATAGTTTCACTCAATATTACTTTAGTGAATACGAAGAAAAGATGGCTTTGCGAAAACAGCTACTTGAGGTTACCGCTGAACTTAATCATAATGTTTAACTTTCCTTCATACCTTAAGCCTTTATCGCTTAGTCCACAGCCGAACTCTACAATTATGATCGGAGACGAGAGAATGCACGTCTGGATGATTACTCTCTATAACAATATAAGCCTGAGTTTTAAAGCAAAAGTAGAAGAAGTAAACCCTTGGGGTGAAGTACCCCTCAAACGCATATCGATACAAGTTATCGACAGACCTGATTTAGTTGCTGAAAGAGTAGAGGAAATAATGAATCGACTGAACGAGTATATCGAAGGATTATCGTCAATTGTCAGTAAGATGAAAGAAGGCATAAATGCTTCTCTTAAGCTTGCCGAAGGATTGGCCAATATATCTACTGTGTTGAATAACACTGGTTACTCGCTTCTTAAAATATCAAGTGTTCTTAAGGATTCTGGAGAAAACTTAATAAAAGCTTCAGAAGAGATGAAGTCACTTATTAAGTCATTTAAAGGATCTATCTCATATGCTTCAGCTACATTAAATAAAATAAGTGAAGTACTGAAAGCTCTAGAGTCAAGTGAAGTAGATTACAATGAAGTAATAAGTTCACTAGAAGAGGCAATCGATACATTGAAGAAGATATATCCTCAAAACGAAACAATAATACAGCTTTTAGAAGGCTTAAAGACTTTAATTGAGCAACTAAGCCAAAATCAAGAAGAACTATTTGAAGAGGTAGAGAAACTCAAAAAAATGGTGTCTTCAATAAACAGAGCTATTGAAGAAGGAGAAGAGGCCGCAGATAAGCTTAAAGAAGCCGGGCAGGGTTTTGTTAAATTATCATCGTCTATTAACTTAATAGGGTATACTAACATAAATTTGTCTCTTGTTCTCTACAATATTTCAGAAACTTTAGTGAGAACAGTTAATTCAAGCTTAAAACAACTCTCAACTATGGAAAATAAGCTAAATAATTTAACTGAAACAAAAGATCATCTAGAAAAAATAAGAAAATGTGCTTACGCGGAGTGGAACCTTTACTACAAGTACTCTCTTGAAATACTCTCAGAAAGTGCTGAGCAGAAGCCGAAAATAGAAATAGTGGCTATTAATAATACTGTAAAAGGTATCGTAGTGAAAACAGAGAACACTATCTATGGACTGGTGATTAAAAGCTCGAGTAAAATTATTGTTGCTACATCTGAGAACAAAACAGTATCAGAAGAAGCCAGTATCTACACTATGGAAACATCTGTTCTAATATGTCCGTTAAGCAATGGCAGTGTCCTCAGAAACGCTGTTGACACAAAAATAATTCTTCTTAACGTCTCTAACCCCTCCGTAGAATTAGATGTTTGTAAATCTCCCGTTGACGCAGAGTACTCAACAGCATTTTCTTTAGAGCTAGTTCTTCCACGTCTATTTTCAGTTAAAGAGTTCGTGCCAACAGGGTACCATAAAGGTGAGACTACCGAAGAAGCAACGGGCAAAAATATTGTTCTAATAACAGTTTCCGCTTTATCTATTATCGCAATTTTGTATATTGCTATTAAAGCAAGAAAACACGAAAAAATCGAAGTAGATATTACGGATATACTCGAAGAAATAGAGGAAATACGTAGAGAAGTATCTAAGAGGGCGAAGACTTAATATATCCTTTAAGAAGCTCTCTTATCTCATTAGATGCCTTAGCAATATCGCTTTCTTTTCCAAGTAAATATATTTCTACTTCTCCGCTATTAAGTACTCTAGTCTTAAAATATATCTTAGGATATTTTTTAGCAATAGAGTATATTTTTTCAAAAACAGAGATCTCAGGGAGACCGCTTACTCTAATTCTTTCTTCATATAACTTTTCAGCAGAATATTTTTCCAAATATTTTTCTACTTCAGGAAACATAGATTTGAGCTCGTGGGGAGGACCTGGTAGGCAGACTACTATTTTAGAGTCGTGTTCTATGATCATTCCCGGCGCAGAGCCTACTTTGTTGAATATTATGTAGCATCCTTCAATTACATAGGACATTTTTTCGGTAGCCTTCAAGCCACATTTTCTCTCACGTAAAATATAGTCAAAAACTTCTTTGCTTAACACTAGCTTGCGTTTGAGCACTTGCGCTACAGCCTCGCGCGTAACATCGTCGGAAGTAGGACCTAAACCGCCTGTCAAAATTATTAAATTCGCTCGTTTCATAGATTCTTCTAAAGCACTACTTATTTCCTCAATGCTATCTCCAACTACTATAATTCTTCTTACAGTAAAACCCTTGAGAGTTAGTCTTTTAGCAATCCACACGGCATTAGTGTTTACTACTTCTCCTACTAGAAGCTCTTTTCCTGTTGAAATTATCTCTACAATCATCTTCATAGATTATTTAGAGTAGAAGTTAATTAATGTGATTTAAGCTGTAAGCTAGTTTTATATAACTACTGCACTCAAGAAAAATGTAATGAATAGATGTCTTTGTTGTTCTCGGCGTAGAGCTTCGAGAAAAATGCTACTCAGAAGCGAGGAAGGAGAAGAAATTCCTATAAGTCTATGCATAGAGTGCTACCATGAGTGGGTCTATATTTCAAAAGAGTATAGATTCCCTCTAAGTACTTGTGCTATAGAAAATTTTCGTAAGTTATGTAGGCATAAACTGCACCTTGAGGACTACGAGTACTTAGCATACAAAAACGAGTACCAAGAAGTGCTCGATGCACTTCGCGAAGTAGGGATAAAGGTATCTAAAACGACCCTAAAGAATGCTGTAAACTGCGATGAAAAGTGCTTAAAGTGGATTAAAGCTCTTCTTAGAGCACTACCAGAGGAAAAGAAAAAAGTACTTACTAGTCGGCTAAATACTCTCTACAGAGAAAAAGATAGCTATGTAGCAAAACTACTCTTAAGTTTGCTCAAAAATTCGCACTAATTCCTTTCCTATAAAACGGTAATTGTACTGCACTCCATCAATCAGCACAACACTGTATTCAGCCAAATCTTCACGGATACTAGAAGGAACTTTTACTCGAGAAACAAGTATCATTTTATGAGGCTTGAATACTTCAATATAGTTTCTAACAAGCTCTATGTTAGAAATTTTTCCCCATATTCTGGCATTCTCTTTCTCAAACCATTTAGATCCTGACTCTACTTCAACTATGTAATCAGGTGAGGGATATACTCTATTATTAGCAAAAGCTATCTCAGGGACTAGTCTGCTATAGATCATTAAGTCAGGTCTATAGCGCGGTATGCCGCTTCCTTTAACAGGTCTAAGTGCTTCATAAAAAATGCTCATATACTTCCCGTCGGCAGTAGCTAGAACTACTGTAGCTGGAATTTTCCTAGGTAATGTTCTTCTCTCTAAAATTAGCTTAGAAGACGGCTTAAGGATATCGGCCTTCAAGTACAGCAGCAGAGAAAGAAATACAAACATCTGATATAGATCTCTCTCCTTTATATTTAAAGAAAGCCTTATAGCTGCTCTTACTCTATCAAAAAACTCTAATCCCGATAATTTGCCTAAACTATATAGCTTAAATACTTTTTTAAGACTAATAAAGCATTTAGGATCTAGCTCTAAAACGTATTCTTTTATAGATCCTTTTTCAATCAATTTATTAATACTAAATCCAGCGTCAATTTCTTCTATAGAATACTTTGACTTTATTTTACCAATAAGCATTAATATTTTACTTAGAAGTGTATCTAGTTCTCTGCACTTCTCATGAAACTCTGTTATGAGCAATCCAGCTGCGATTTCTCTAGCTTTTGCTACGGCGTTAAGTATTTCATGCTCTGATACAGAGGACACTATCACTAAGTTTTCTGCTTCAGTTAAATTTTTGTCGAAGAACTTCCGCGTAACTTACTATATTTGAGTTTAACGATAGTGATTGGAGCGTTTCGGTACGTGAGTAGAGTAGAAGCTTACTAGGTGGTTTACTTGATAACTAGGCCGAAAAGGCTATAGTCATAGTCCTAGAGGGAGTTATTATTTATGATACTCTAGCAGAAGACTTTTAAATGATATATTTCTCAAGTAAACTTCTTTAAACGTGGTGGGAAACAAGCAACTGAAAATATTCATTATTCCTCACTGGCACTTTGACGCTCTCTGGCAGCTGTCTTTTGAGGAGTATTTTAAGATAACCGTAGAAAATATAGTAGATCTGCTAGAGTTTCTCGAGAAAAACCATGAGTATAAATTTAATTTAGATCAAACAATTTATATTGAAAAATTTGTAGAAGAATATCCTGAGCTTGTAGAGAAATTCAAGAAAGCTGTAGAAAGTAAGCTAATAGAATTCGTTTGCTCCGGCTATACTCAGCCTGACTCCAATATTCCTTCAGGAGAATTCCTGGCAAGAAATATCGTTATTTTCCAAAAGTATATTCAAGAGAATTTCAGTACAAAAGCTAAGTGCGGCTGGTTTATTGATGTTTATGGTCAGTCTGCGCAGCGTCCTCAAATATTCAGGAAAGCTGGAGTAAAGTACTTTGTTTTCTAGCGAGGAGCTCTCAAAAACATGCCCAGCGACTTCTTCTGGGAAGGAATCGACGGCACTAGAATACTTACGTATCGCGCTCCTAGGATATAGTTCAGGCTATGTGCCTCAAGGAGAGCTAAGATACTTTTACCTCATAAGTTCTTTCGATATAGACAGAGCAATATCTTTCCTAGAAAACAATGCTAGAGAAATAAGTAAAGTAGCTCCCACGGAAAACATTATGTTACTCAATGGAGATGACTTTTCTCCGCCTCAACGCTCAATAGTCGAGATTGTAAGGGAATGGAAAAGACGCAGGAGAAACTGGCAGATATCTATCGCTACTGCAAGCGAGTACTTTAAATCACTAGAAAAAGACTCAAGCAAACTGCCTGTAATTAAAGGAGAATTCAATCCTATTTTCAGAGGAACATATAGCACTAGAATTGAAATAAAGAAAGCTAACAGAAAGGTAGAAAACCTTTATCTTACGGCAGAAAAATGCGCCACTATAACATGGGTTCTCGGAGAAAACTACCCTGAAGAACAGCTTGAGAAAGCTCTAAAACTAATTCTAATGAACCAGTTCCACGACGCTATAAACGGTGAAGTAGTAGACGAAGTCTACGACAAAATAATGGAAAACTATAAAACAGCAGAAAGTATCTGTCGCGAAGTACTAACAAAAGCACTTAAGTCAATAGTATCGCTAATAGACACACAGTCAGAAAAAGGAGAGATACCAGTAGTAGTATTCAATCCTTTAGCCTGGACGCGAACTGACGTAGTTTACGTAAACATAGCTGTATGCGGGCCTAAAGCAAAAACATTAAAAGTAATAGACTCCAATGGAAAAGAAATACCTTCACAAATAATTGAAGCTAGAAGAAATCCCGACAGGACATTAAATACTGTAAAAATAGCTTTCATAGTGGAAAATGTGCCGCCTTTAGGCTACAAAACATATTACATAGAGTCAGCAGAGGCGCCCTCGAATAGAATATATGAAACCAGTATTAAAGTATCCGAAAAAGAAGGCGAATATATTATAGAAAATCAATACTTTAAAATAAGTTTCGATACACTATCAAAGAATATTGTCAGTATATACGATAAGGAAGCGAAAAGAGAGGTACTAGACTGCAGCAAGTATCTTGCGAACACCATTTTCATGGAGCCTGACTACGGGTCAGTCTGCAATATAAACGGCGACATAGATGCTCACCAGGTAGTAACTCCTATTAAAGACCCGCCGAACCCAACAACACTTAACACGAGCATGTGTGTTCCCCAGGGAATAATAGCCGAAAAAGGCCCCGTAAGAGCAGTAATGGTTTCAAAAGGTGTTATCGGAAACAGCAAATACACTCAGCTCACCATAATCTACGACAAAGTCAAAGGAATAGACTTCATAACGGAAATAGAGTTCGGAGACGAAAACAAGAGACTGAGAGTAGTTTTTCCAGTAAACATCAAGAAAGGTGAAATATGGCATGAAATACCTTACGGAGCAATAAAAAGAAGCGAAGGAGAATACCCCGCAGTAAACTGGGTAGACTACTCGAACAACGACTACGGAGTTACTTTAATCAATAAAGGTATCCCGGGAAACAGCGTAGTCGAAAACACGCTAATACTAACTCTATTAAGAAGCATTAACGCTATGTACCTCTCAGCACCCATAGGACAGCTCAGATTAATAAAACTAGCCAAAGCCTACCTAGAAAGATCAGGCAAATACTATATCTACTACGAAATGGGTCCAAAGGCACTAGAAAAAGGATACCACGTATTCGAGTATTCTCTATACCCACATGAGAAATCATGGCGCGAGGCAAAATCATATAAAGTAGCTCTCGAATTCAACAATCCCCTCATACCCCTGAAAACAACAAAACACAAAGGAAAACTACTAAAAGAATACAGCTTTCTAAAACTCTTTCCCGAAAACCTAGTACTAGTAGCCCTCAAGAAGTCTTTCAAAGGAAATGAAGTAGTACTCCGCTTCTACGAAGCAGAAGGCAGAAAAACCAGAGGCAAAATAACTTTCTTCAAGGAAATCGAGGCAGCAAATGAAACAAATCTACTTGAAGAAAAGATAAAGGAACTTAAAGTCGACGAGAATACTGTCTCTATTGAAGCGAAACCCTTCGAAATAATTACGGTAAGCCTTAAAGTGAAACAATGATAATAGGAGTAATGGTTACAGAAACCTATGAAAAAATATACCATAAGAAACTTAAAAATCTCAATATAGACGAGCTATTCAAAATAACTAAACATATATTAGATCGCCTACTTAATCTTAATATAAGATGCTACGAGTTCTGCATAGAAGACAGCAGCGATTTAAGAAAACTGCTAAAAGTATTAGGTAAACTAAACTACAGTAATATTTGTATACAAGTACATGATGTAGAAAATTCAGTAAAACTAGCCTACAGAAACCCTGAAGTACGTAAAAAAGTTCTCGAAGAACTATTCTCAATAATTGAGATAGCTTCAAATAACAATATACATATCATAACAATTCACCCTGCTTACTTCAAGCCCAGCTTCTCAAACTATGAGCCGTCACGGCATGTAGAAAAGTTACTAGAATACCGTGAAGCCTTCAAGGCTATGACAGCTAATTTAAAGAAAATAGCTTCTTATGCAGCTAGGCGAAAAGTGCTGCTAGCCTTAGAAAACATGGATTACTTCCACATAGAACATGGCCAAAAGCTAGTTTCATCGCATTTTGGGAGAAGTAGCGAAGAACTGCTTCAAATACTTCGAGCAGTAAACTCATCTGCACTCAAAGTAGCGTTCGATGTGGGTCACGCAAATCTATCTTATGAGAGGCCAGAAGAATTCTTCAGAAAAGTATCTAAATTTGTAGTAAATATTCATGTAAACAACAATTATGGGGAACGTGACGACCACAATCCATTAAGCTTAGGGACAGTAGACTTCGCCAAAGTATTTGCAGCAGTAGCAGAAGAAGGTTATAAAGGCAGCGTTATCATAGAGAGACCTTGCGACATGCACATACTAGAAGATATAGCGATCTTGCAAAAATACTTACTGAAGTAAGAAAGTTTGACTGCTAATGCTTTTCTAATGATTACTTTACAGCAGAAGAAATATGTATTTAGGTACATGAATGACGTCTTTGTCTAATTCAGGTTTAATTACATCATCGACTATTATTCCGTAAGAAGACGACGTATGCTTCATAGTATTCCTTACTTGCCGTCCATCTTTCAGTCCCCACTCTATTTCTAATGGTACACTTATCGTTCCTTTACCTGTACGTACCTCTACTACTGCGTCTGCACCTCCTTCTTTCGGGTCGTAATGAACGCCCACTATTTTAGGATATGTAGCCTTAAGGCGTATAAGTGTAGAAAGCACAGCATCTTCTAGCATTGCGCCTAAAAGATCCTCTGGAGGCCAGCCTAAGCGAAAAGCTAGTGCAGCACGTATCACTGGTGTAGAGAAGCAGTATTTACGCAGTTTTCTAGCTTGAGCTAGTCCTTTTGCGTAAGGAGGTATTGAGTATAGAATTAGGGAGTGCTCTAATGCTTGAAGAATTTTTCTCGCAGTATCGTACTTAATTCCTAAGCTTTTCGATATACTTAATATTGAAAGAGGTCCTGGTGGATGTGTAGAGAGCCCAGCTAGTAGAGCAGCTGTTCGTTCTCTAGTTTCACTTTTCATTTTATATATTGCTGCAAAATCCTTGTTAATTACTCTTTCAATTACATCGTAAACTTGTTCGTAGGTAATTTCGTCGCCATGCATAGTAAAAGGTAAGCCTCCAAACTTAAGATAACTGCTAACTAAAGTACGTAGGTCGAGGTCTATAGCCATTAGCATTCGGTGTAAAATCTCTAGCTTTTCAAGCATTTCTTCGGGCGAAAATGTCTCGAAAAGAGCAGCCTTGAGGCGCTTTATGAAATTTTTCTGCAGATATTTGTTGTACTTAAGCATTAAGTACTCGGCCATGCTCATCGGATAAAGAATTTCTCTAATCCCTCTGCGGGCCAAATCTGGGGTCATTTGCAAAGCAAGAGCAGATGAGCCCGAGACTACTATGAATACCATGGGAGATCTGTCGTAAATAGCCTTAACTGCTGAAGGCCATTTAGGATCATAAGTAATCTCGTCGAGTAAAAGAAATACAGGTCTATCTAGCTCTTCCAGACGCCTTCCCAGTAATTCTTCATAACAGTTAACAGCTTCATAGATATCTCCGCCAACAAGTGTCTTAAGTTCGTCAACAGGCAGAAATAAAACATACTTTAGTTTAATTTTTTTCTCCTCAACTAAATACCTGTACAGTTGCCACAAAACAGTAGTCTTCCCAGTACCCCTCAAACCGGGTATCATGATCAGCCTATTCTCAGTAAAGCCTTCAGCAAAACTACGAGCGTAGCTTACTAGTCTATAGAAAATCCATCTGTAAGGAAGCTCTTGTCTACCTCGGCGCGTGTACAAGAGCGCCTTATGAGGAGCAGTAACCAGGAGACGCCTAATGTAATCTAAAACACGAACTCTTATACCCTCTCTAGAGGAATTAAACTCCATAATTATTCACCCCTATAGAGGAGAATATTCATATGCTAATATATCCTTTACAGGGAAATAAAAATGTATCAGCACAATCCTCTATAAAGGAGAAAGCCATCTAGTAAAGTCAAGTACAATACTAGTTCCATGGGTGAGCATAGAAGTCAGCCGGTTTGGTACTCGTCACTCTTCAGTGCCGCGTGCGGTCATCACTCAGCTACTTAAGCGAAACAATGAACATACAGCCGCTTACATCGGCTCGGCAAAGGGGGAGGGGCTTCACCGGTCTTATGGGGACAGCGCTTCCTCATCGCCCCAACTAGTATTTTATCTAAGGCTATTTATTCTTTAATTGGCGAGAGCTCTTAGGAAACACATCGCTTCTTCTTTTATCTTTTTGACATTCAACACCGCTATGCTTCTTAAAGAAGTTTTACGCGCTAAGTACTTGATAAACTCGTATCCAAGATAGTAGCCGGTCTGGCTCTTCCCCTCTATACTCAGCCAGGAGCCGTAGAAATCATTTACAGGCTTACCAGACTCTATCCGACTTAAGTATTTTCTTGAAAGAAAACCTAAATGACACTTACACCAGTTCAGCCAGCTATTATCTGAAGCTATCCTAGCAAGACCTTTTCCCGTCAGCTCTTCTTCAATATATGTCGCATATCCTTCACTATAAAGCAGAAACAGGGGATCCGATTCAAGTTTTTCGAATTCCCTAGCAGATAGGCCTCTCAACTCCATGTGAATTAAGTGCGCTAGCTCATGTATTATCAGGCCACGTAAATCCTCTAAACTACACCAATTCAAATCTACTATGTTCTCTAGTCCAAGTAAAACAGCTTTTCTCCCCCTGTACTCCGTTGCCCAGCCAGCACCACATCCTATCCCCACATAAACCACAAAAACGACGCCTAGTCTATTCCTCCAGGACTTAGCGAATTCTCTGTAAGCATAAGGTATTACTGATAGTAGATTTCTCCAAACGCGGCTAGTTTTAGGAAACCATGAAGTAAATTTCGAGAAAACATATTTCTCAGCAAAAATTCTCCAATTTTCCCCGTAATTACCTATCTGAAGCTCATAAATTTTAGGAAATTTTTTGCTGTAAAACTCCTCCCATGTAGCCAGCGGAGACTTACCCGGATTCTCACATAAAGCGAGCACGAAACCGGGATAAGTGTCTACAATCAGATAATCCATGAATCCACCAAAATACATTACTTTAAGTGCGCTACTTAAGATCTTCGAAACCTGTCCCTACGAAATAGTCTACACAAATTCTATAGACAATACCTTCCCTTATATTCATCAACTTCAATCAGAGTTATCTTCCTGTTCAGCAAGGGGTACAGAGGATAGGGATTAACATAAGTAAGTCCATTCTTCTGAGCTGTAGGCTCAAGAGCTTTTTCATGTAAGTGACCATAAATCACTAGGAAAACTTTCCCACAGCTCCTTATAATATCGTCTAATTTCTGGTGACCCGCATAAGCTAAGTAAAAGTCTTCATAACGATTACCCGTGTACTTAATGAGGTCTCTTCGAGGACAGTGATGAAGCATGACAATACTTCTACGAGATCCCGCGCGGACCAATTGGTCTCTAAGCTTTCTCGCATTTAGTTCAGCATATTCTCTAGCAGACATACTCAGTTCCACGTACAGACAGTCTCTAAACCACGATGGGCAAGAGCCTATCCCCCGTTTCTCCTTTATTTCAAGCTTGTGGAGACTATAGCCTCAAGGATTGCAGTTCTCGAAATCTTTCTCAGTAAACCCTAAACCTTGAGCATAACTATAGTTATACCAGCCTACTACACCTACAACATACAGGTCTCCTATTCTGCAGGGACCCTTTACATCTAGTAGTACTCCGTTATATTCTTCGTAAAGCTTAGCTAGCTTGTTCAGCTTCTCGATACTAGTTAACCCCCTTCTCTTTTCTCTACCGCTAAGCCAGTGCTCATGATTGCCTGAAACAGCTAAAAGAGGCCCTTTAAAGAATCTTCTAATAAATTTCAACAGCTTCTTGAAGTACTTCTCATCGGCCCAGTTCACTACATCGCCTGCGAAAACAATTAAGTCGATTTCGCTCTTACGCAGTACTTGAGCCAGCTTAACTAGAATAGTTGAAGCCGGGTGATGAATGTCGCTAACAGCAGCTATTCTCACTACGCGAAAGAAAATATGCTCAAATAATATGTTTGGCGACTCAGGGCTCTAAGATAAATAACAGTATTCTAAACTATAAAAGTATCTTAAAAATAATTCAATTAAATTTAAATAAGCCCGATGCACCTCGAAGCGAGGACCTCCCTACTCACTCTTTTAGGAAAAACGAAGGACATCTATTTAAGTGAGTACAATATTCTCACTCAAAATAATGCCAAAAATAATTATTTCTATTATATTCCTTAACATAATTAATACATTTTATTAATTCACTATATTCTACATAACCTACTTTGACTACATATTTTCCTATAGGTTCTATAATCACTAATGTCGGTAATGCAGCTATTTTGAACAATATCACTAAATCTCCTTTTTTATTTATGTAAACTGGCCATGTTATATTACTCTCTTTAATGTATTTCATTAATCTTTCAGGAGGATCTACAGCAGGTGCTACATCGATTGAAACTATGTAAATATTATTGAATTATGATAATAATTTCTTTAATTCTTTTAATTCATATTTGCATGATTTATTTTTTAGATTTAGAAGAAAATGTTTTTAATGAAAAGTAGTTCGTATGTGTGTATAGGAATACTATTGCTATCAGTAGAGCTACTATGAGTATAGCTATAAACTTTCTATTCATATATTAAAATTTGTGTTTTAGAGCTTAAATATTTAATTATATGGCTTATTATTAAGAAATATAAAGTATTTTAGCTATTTAATGAATATTCTTTGACGAAAATTATTATTCGTGTCCAAAATAGGGAGGAGGAGTTTCTTGAGATACTTTTGCATGTTCTTCATTAGGATATTGAATTAAGGATAGTTGAATACCTTTTGTAGGAGAGGTTTCTTGGAAAGTTAAGTTAGTCTTTAACCTTGTTTATTAGTTCATTTAAGGTTTTATGATTTGTGAGCCCTACTCGTATAATGTATTTTCCGCTAGGGCCTATTATTACTAGTGTTGGAACCGCGCTTATACTGAATAGTTTGGTCATGCTTCTATTCTTATCTATGTAAACTGGCCATGTTATTTTATGGTCTTCTACATATTTTTTGAGTTTTTCTGGAGTATCTGTACCGGGAGATATGCTTATGGAAACTATGTGTACGTCGCTGCGGCTAGCTAGAAGTTTTTTGAGTTCTTCAAGCTGTTTTGCGCATGGTCCGCACCATGTTGCGAAGAAGTCTATTACTAGTATTTTGCCTTTGTATTTACTTAGATCTACAGCTTTTCCTTCTAAATCGTAGATTTTTATAGTCCATATTTTTTCGTTTACTGTTTTTGTCGAGGGCTGTGTTGATGTTTGTGTGAATAGAAGAGCTACTGCTATACCTCCGATGACTAGTAATACTACGGCACCTAAGATAATGATAGCTATAGTGAAAACTGTTTTGCTCATATCATGTTTTACTGTATCTTTGTTTAAAATATTTGTTTTTTAGTTCTATCTAGAGAACAGTTTTCTTTTTGTGTATGTAGTAGAATGTAGTGTTTTTCTGTATAGAATAATTTATTTTGCTACATTTTGACCATATGTACCGATGGTGAGGCAGTTTTCTAATGGTCTTCTGTAATAGTTGGGGTATTGGCGCTAAAGACCTATATTTCTCTAACGTGTGTTAAAGGAGAATGTCTCAGCGCCTGTGTATTGCATATTATCGTGTGAGTACTGAGGAGCAGAGTGTAGAGCAGCAGAAGATTACTGTACATAAGTTTGCTGAATCGAGAGGATTTAGTATAGTGAAAGAGTTCGAGGAAGATATTTCTGGCAGTATTTCTGCTGTTGAGCGTCCTCGCTTCAAGGAGGCATTAGCTTTTCTTGAGCAACACCCGAATATAAAAATTCTCCTGGTTTATTCTCTTGATAGACTTGGGAGAAGCTTTAGAGATATCTTTTCTACAATGAGTGCTCTCGAGAGAAAAGGTATTATGGTTATTAGTGTTAGAGAAGAGTTTACTCATATTATGCATCCTCAGATAAGAGACCTTATTATAGCTATTTTGGCTTGGGTTGCTCAGTATGAAGTATACTTGATTCGTGAGAGAACTAGGCTTGCTTTGCAGAGACCTGATGTTAAAGAGAAGATTGCTCGGAGAAGAAAATACGATAAAATAGATGAAGATAAAAAACAGTTTATAATAGAGCTTTATAATAGAGGTTATAGTATAAAGAAGATTGCTAAGCTTACAGGCGAGACTGAGTACTTAGTTAAAAAGATTCTTAAACTTAATGGAGTTTTGGAAGTAGGCGAGTATTCTTGTCCTCGATGTTTTCATCGTTTGCACTGGGATGAAGTTGAGAAGAAGTATAAGTGTAGAAACTGCGGATACATCAAAGCATAGTTTTATATACTCATAAATATTTTATTCTCATAAAATAGGGTGGTAACATGATCAGAGTAGTTGTCTTAGGGCAGGGTATGGGTGCTTCCCATTTCTCTGTGGGTGTCGAGAGAATAAAGTTAGGAGAAATAGAGCCTTTTGGTGTTCCGCTAGCAGAGTACGATTTAGGTTACAAGATTTCTGACATAGAGATTGTTGCATCATATGATGTTGATGAAAATAAAGTAGGTAAAACAGTGTATGACGTCGCGGAGAAGCTAGTAGGTGGCAGTGTTCCTGTACCCGAGTCTCTTAAGAAAATTACTATTAGAAGAGGAGTACATTTAGGTAGTTTACGTGGCATGCCTGTTAAAGCACATGGACTCGAGGAGAAGAAGGGGCTTGGCGAAGCAGTAGATAGAATTCTAGCTGAGTGGAAGGAATTAGAGCCGGATGTCGTAGTGAATACGATTACTACTGAGCATGGACAAGTATTTGGCAGCCCAGAGGAGTTAGAGAAAGCGATAGTGGAGAATAAATTAGAGTCTTTGACCGCTACTCAAGTCTATGCTTACATAGCTTACCTATACTCAAAGAAAGTCAAGCCTATAGCTTTCATTAATGCTATTCCTGTGCTGCTAGCAAACGACGAGGCTTTCCTAGAGCTCTGCCGGCAATCCGGAATGATTATTTTTGGCGACGACTGTGCTACTGGAGCAACTCCATTTACCTCAGATTTAGTTGAGCACTTGAAGGAAAGGAACAGGAGAGTAAGATACATTGTTCAGTACAATATAGGTGGGAATACGGACTTTTTAGCTCTAACTGATAGTAGGAGAAATAAAGCAAAAGAAACCACGAAAACAAGTGTTGTAGAAGATATTCTTGAATACAAAGTGCCTACGTACATTAAGCCCACGGGGTACTTAGAGCCTTTAGGTGACAGAAAATTTGTTTCACTCAACCTCGAGTAC
The DNA here is from genome assembly GCA_965367815.1 of uncultured Thermoprotei archaeon. Taxonomy (GTDB): domain Archaea; phylum Thermoproteota; class Thermoprotei; order Thermofilales; family B15-G2; genus B15-G2. Next base: position 78,471 of record CBDUKN010000002.1, on the reverse strand, counting down.
ATTACATTCAATGGTCTCGTCGACGAAATTACAGTGAATATGAGGATAAATGATAGTCCTGCACTTGCAGGGCTGCTTGTTGACTTAGTACGTTTAGCTAAAATAGCTCTAGATAGGAGGCTATATGGCACTGTATACGAGGTGAATGCGTTTTACATGAAGAAGCCAGGGCCTCCTGGAGCAAAAGCTGTACCAAGGATAGTTGCTTACCAAAAGCTTATTGCATGGCTTAACTCGCTTATTTCTACTTAACACCGAGTTCTAGTTACTCGATTTGAAGTAGCGATCTATTTCCTTAAATAAGATATTTTACTCAGTATGTTCTGTCAAAATAAGGAGGGAGTCCCTGCAGAGCTGGTACGATAAAATGTCTTTAGAAAAGTACTTTCCTTACGCTACTTGGAGAAAGTATCAAAGAGAAATAGCTGAAGCTGTCAGAAAGGCAGTTGAGAAAGGCGAGATACTTTTACTTGAAGCGCCGACCGGTGTAGGTAAAACTTCGGCTGTTTTAGCCGGTGTATTGTCTGCAATAGAGGACAGTGATCTAAAGGTCTTCTTTACTGCTAGAACTAAGAATCAGGCCATGGCTCCCTTCAGAGAATTAAAGCTACTCCAGAAGAAAGGAGTTCATGTATTCTACTCTCTTTTTAGAAGCAAGAAGGAAATGTGTTCGCTTGAGTCTACGCAGCACATGGACTACGAAGAATTTCTAGAATTTTGTAAAGAGAAAAGAGAGCAAGGATGTATCTACTCGACAAATGTACTGAAGCTGAAGCCAGAAGACTTATTTGACTACTGTTTAATAGCTCGAACTCCTGTAGACTTTATAGAGAAGTGCCGCTTTGATGATCTTTGTCCCTACGAGGCGGCCCGTAGACTAGTTCAGCTAGGAGCTAAAGTAATTATAGGCTCTTACCCCTACGTATTTGATCCTAAAGTACAGCAAAGTTTCTTCTCTATGACAGGTTTATCTTTAGATAAAATAGTCCTCGTTGTAGACGAAGCACATAACCTGCCTTCTTCTCTCTCAAACATGTTGAGTATCAAAATGCCTATGAGGCTAGTGCGGCTGGCCAAGAAAGAGGCGTCTAAATACCACTTCTACGATCTAGCTAGAGACTGTAGTCGTTTACTTGCTTTCTATAGAGTTCTTTCGAGAAAAATAAACGAGAAAGGAGTTCCAATAAACATAGATGACATTCTGACAGCAGTAAGAAGCGTACAGTCTTTTGTGAGAGAAGCCGAGGCTTTAACTATAGAGAAAAGAAAAAGTGAAAAAGTTTCTAAAAGCCGGTGCTATGTGCGCTACGTAGCAAAGTTCCTCAAATCTCTCTTAGAATTTAGGCGAGGATACGTTCTGTCTGCGAGACTTGAGGAAGGAGAGGTAGTACTAGAGTACAGGTGTATTAGTCCTGCAGGAAGACTAGAGCAGCTCTTTAGTAATCTGGGAGCAGGAATCTTAATGAGCGCTACGCTTCAGCCAAAAGAATTCTTATCGGATATACTTGGCTTACCTTCTGCTAAAGTTAGAGAGAAGAGAGTAGGAGAGATATTTCCTAGAGAGAACCGTTTAGTGGTAGTAGCAACTGATGTTACTTCAAGGTACTCTGAGAGAAGCGACACGATGTATGAAAGAATGTGTGAGTATATTTTATCGGCATACAGCGTATCGCCAGAAAATAAAGCTATATTAGTAGTAACTCCTTCATACGAGTTCCTTAAACCCATCAAAAGACTTCTAAAAGGAAATCCTCTCATAATAGAAGATGAATCTACGAGAATAGAAGATATTGTAAACGCTGTTCAGGCAAAAAACAAAACAATAGTACTAGCTGTAGCTGGAGGAAAAATTGTCGAAGGTATAGAAATTAAGAGCAAGAGCGGAAGCATGATATCAACTGTCGTTATAGCTGGTATACCTTACCCTGAACCCGATATCTTCAACTCGAAGCTTAAAGAGCTTATTTCAATAAAATACTCTAATAAGAGCTTGGGCTGGGAATATGCTTTTGCGATACCAGCCGCAATGAAAATAAAGCAGGCTGCAGGAAGAGCTATTCGCTCAGAAAAAGACAAAGCGGCAATCGTTATTTTAGACAAAAGGATTCTAACAGACAGCATAAGAAAGTTTCTACCGGAGTTACTTGAAGACTGTTTTATTGTTAACTCTCCGAAGAAACTCTCAGAAAAGCTTTCTCTATTTTTCCGCTCTAAGAATCAAGTATAGGTTTACGACTTTAAGTATAGGAAATAAATTTATTCTAAAAGAAAACTTTTTAATTAACGCGATACATATAAATTTAGTGTGCATAAATTGAAATAGGGGTGAATATATTTGAGCAGCCGTGTTGAGGAATTGACGAAAACGTTGAGGGATCTAGAGAGAAGAAATAGCGACATAGAGGCAAGTGCTCTAGTAAGCTCAGACGGACTAGTAATAGCTAGTGCTCTTCCAAGCGAAGTAGACGAAGCTAAAGTAGCTGCAATGACAGCCGCTATTCAAAGCGTAGCAGAGAGAGTAGCCGCTGAGCTAGGTAGAGGACGTAATGTCATGACGTATATTGAAGGCACTGAGGGAGGCATACTAATAACCAATGTCACTGAAGACGTGCTCTTGTCGGTAGTACTAAGGCCGGGAGCTAAATTAGGTTTAGCGCTTTTCGATGCTAAATCATATGCTAAAAGACTAAGAGACATTTTGCTAGGAGGAGAATAAATACTTTATACAAGACACTTAGTTCTCTTAACACTTGTTATTCTCAATATATTTGAACATATTAACTACAATACTTTCTAGGTCTAGGTAAACAGGAGTATTGAATCAGCAAAGCTCGAATAAAGCATATTAATTACGGTACTTTCACTAGAGCTGTGGACAAAAAGATTTCAATAGTTCATTTAGTTCCTTTAGTGGCTACATGTGTATTCACTTATCTATGTACTTATATCCTCGTGTTTTCTAACATAAGTGAACTTGTAGAAATGCCTTTTATGAAAGAAGAAACATATTATGCGACGCTCTATAACACAATGCTTCTTCTTTCATTAATAGTAATAGGATCGCTGATGTTGTATATCTTAATAAAATTCAAGAAAGTGAAAATATTGGAGGCAATAGTCAAAGTTCTTGTAGCTTCATCAATCTACAGTATTGTAACAATATATGTAGCTAGTATTTGTATACTGCTGGGACTAGAATATGTAGACTTACTTGTCTTCAATATTACTATACTAGTTCTTACAGTCATTTTTTCCTACCTTGTTTTATTTACGAAGAAAGGTTTCCTCGCAGCGTTTTCTACACTGCTCTTAGGAGTATCTATAGGGACTTTGTTTGGAGTAACACTGCCTCCGTGGACGGTACTAGCCGCTGCAGCTACTGTAGCTCTCTGGGATGTTTACGCTGTTTTCAAAGGACCGCTTCGCGCACTAGTAGACGAAATAAAGTCTAAGGAAAAAGTGCAGGAAGAAACCTATGAGCCTAGTTTTCTGCGCGGAATAGCTCTCTCATTTAAAGGTCTTATAATAGGTCTAGGAGACATTGTCTTTTATTCTATGTTAATGTCCCTAGCTCTTTCTTCGCCTAAATTCTCTTTAGAGAGGTTTATCTTAGTATCCTTAAGTATTGTAGTCGGAGCATATATTACGTTAAAAACTCTTGAAAAAGGACATAGAGCCCTCCCTGGCTTGCCTATACCTGTATTCTTGGGTATTACTACTTACATTATTCTAAGCTGGATAAACATTTAAGTAGTATTATTTAGTCACTTAGCCTGAAGTGAATGAACACTATTTTGCTAAAATACCTTCAAGTAAAGTAAAGAAATACAAATTTACTATATGTCTGAGAGGAGTAGAGCTAACTATAGTCAGCGAAAGTGGGGTATTCTCTGCTAAAAAACTAGACAAAGGTACCGAGGTTTTAGCAAAATATATGATAATAGAAGATAGCTGGAAAATACTCGACTTAGGCTGCGGATACGGAGTTCTAGGACTAGTAGCGGCCAAACTGGCACCTAATGGCTATGTAGTGTTAACTGATATTAATAAGCGAGCAGTAAAACTGACAAAAATGAATATTAAAATAAATAGTATTAAAAACGCTGAAGTCAGGTGGGGCGATCTCTACGAGCCAGTTAAAAACGAAGTATTCAATACGATAATATCAAACCCGCCTATAAGCGCCGGGCTCAAAATATGCTATAGAATCATAGAAGAAGCCCCCGAGCATTTAGTGGAAGGAGGTTTGCTTCAATTAGTGGCTAGGCATCGGAAGGGAGGAAAAAGATTAATGGATAAAATGGTAGAGGTTTTCGGAAACTGTGAAATAATAGCCCGTGAAGCAGGCTACTGCGTATATGTTTCGAAGAAAATTACGCGAAAATAAGCTGTACTCTATCTCCGTTAATCAATACGAAGCTTTTCGAAGCTCTCCGATAATATTCTTTCCAGGAGCCAGTATTTGCAACTCGATACTTCTGGCAAATACCCGGTATATGCGTATGCCCCATAATTAGCCAGCAGCGATCCTCTAGTCTCCTCTTAAGTAGTTTTTCTAGAAAAAGACTTACTCCTATAAGAGAAGCCAGTCTGTTAATAATATGTGCTAAAGCGCCATTAGGGCATGAAATATCGCCGTGAGTAATGTAGACTTCAAGACTATTCGTTGAAAGCTTTAAGCACCGCTTTATAACAATCACTTTCCTAGAGAAATACTCTAATTCAATTACTTCGTCTCGAACAATAGGATCGTGAGACGCTAAGCTAAGCACATAAACAACTTTTTCCACAGAGTCGGGTAGAAGCATCACTTTAGGTTCAAGCATTTTCTTAAGTGTGGCTACAGAAACGGGTTTATGCGCTTCATCAAAGAGGTCTCCTGCGAAAACTACTGCCTTCGGCTTAATTTCTTTAATTTTATTCAAAAACTCAGGCGGTAGCGAGCAGTCATTATGAATATCAGAGACTACGACAACAGGGTCCTCTAGCTCTACTTCAAGTACTCTGTTTAAAGGCTTCTTAAAAAGCCCTGGAACTAAGTATAGAGCTGAAGCTGCTATGCCCAAGGCGAATAAAGCGGACATGAGCACAGCGAACCACAGCATATAGACCTACCTTATGTGGGCTCTTCTCTATGCTTTAAGAAGGAGTTAAATAAATCTAGCTGGCTTTGAGGAATAAGCTTCAAGTTATTTTTAAGAACCATTATTTCCCATGAGCGGAGAGCTGGGCAAATAAAGCATCCAAGGCGATAAAATCCCTCTAAGTAAAGCGGATTTAAGGGAATGTTGTTCTTCAGCAAATATAGCTGAACATGGCTTCCGCTCCACAACTTAAGAGGAGCCACCTGCGTGAATTCTTTATGAATTCTAACAAAAGGTCTCTTCGACCTGAGTTCACTTTCAGCATCTCTATCTCCCACTACTATCAGTGTTTTACCTCGAGAAATTTCTCTTATTTTTTTATAAAGAGCCTTTATCTTCATTTTAGTACACCACCTATTCTCGTTTGTGGGCAACCCCTTTTCTTCCAAAGCCTTGTCTATGTTCGCTTCAGTTACCTCTAGTCTAACTCCAAGCCTCTTAGACATTTTCTCCACATACTCTAAATTACAGGGAAAGTCTACTCCTGTATCAACGTAAACAGCCGTAATTCTCTTAACGCCATACGCTTTTACCGCTAAAAAAAGAGCAGCAGTAGAGTCTTTCCCGGCGCTCCACGGAACAATTATATCATCAAATCCAGACAGCCTCTTAAGCAGAGCAAGCGCTATTTTCTCAAAAAGCTTTAAGTACATATCATTAGATTTCAGTAAATCATCGACACCTACTTCGTAGAAATCAGTAGACAAAATCTCTCCTGAAGGTACCCCTAAATCAGGTATTTTTAAGTAACCTACAAGCCTTGGGCCCGAAAAAACATAGTGTTCGCCTCCAAATTTCCTAACTAAAAGAGGAATGGGGGGAATTTTTTCTCCAAGAACTTTCTCCAAGTTATCGAGAAATCTCTCACCGAGGCCTAGAAACAAGTCGTAAGCAGGCTCATTTTCTATACTAAGCTTCACACCTCCACGGACTCTATGGTAGAAAACATACGCATTGACCCAGAAAACAGATGTCCTCAAAACACTTTTAGCCCTCTCTATTTCACGGGCTATCTGAATAATCCTAGTATTCCTCACCCTAGCTTTAGGCAAAACATGAACCACTACATTCAAAGGAAGATTCTCCTCAATACTCTTAAGGTACTCCTCCTCTCTGCCCAAAAGAACTATTATAAAAGACTCTTCGTCAAGTATCTCGCTAAGACGATCTAAAACTTTGTCAGCTGAACGAACCCCCTTAAGCGTATATACAGGAATACTCCAGTCTCCATAAAACCTAGACAAACACGCCTTCAAAGCATCAGCATCCTTTTTAGCTCTAACAACAAGCTTAATCACTTCTCTTAAAGTATACTCAAAAAGCAAAATATATTTCCTCGCGGGAAATAAGCTGCTTAGATGATGACCTGATGGGCCTATGATTGATGAAGAGATTCCAGGAAACTGATCTCATCGAACTCTATATGTTTAGTTAATTACTTCTATTTTCATGGTCGTTAAGTAGTCAGGTATACTAAAGTGATAGAGCAGACATGGTGAGACATTATTTTATTTTGCATAGGATTGGCCGAATTTAAAGGAACCACCAGTATCGTGGTGTTTCTTTCCACTTTTCTCCTGCAATATGTATTTTTGCTCCACAGAACTTGCATCTATTTTGTTCGTCCAGATTCCATTTAGTTATGTAGAAGCCGTATCTTCCGATTACTTCTTTTCCGCATTCTGGGCAGTAGGTGTTTTCGTAGCTGTGTCCTGGTACGTTGCCTAAGTAGACGTAGTAAAGTCCTTCTTCTTTAGCTATTTTCCAGGCTCTTTCTAGTGTTTCTGTGGGAGTAGGAGGTGCTTCAGTGTACTTGTATTGTGGGTAGAATCTGCTGAAGTGTAATGGTGTTTCGGGGCCTAGGTGCTCGTAGTGCCATTTGCAGTACTGCCTTATCTCTTCGTTGCTGTCGTTGAGTCCAGGAATTATCAAGTAGGTTGTTTCTATGTGAACACCCTTTTTCTTCATATATTCGGTGAACTCAAGTACTGGCTTTAAGTCTCCTTTAATGTATTTCCTATAGGTCTCTTCTTTAAAGCACTTTATGTCGACATTTGCTGCGTGTATGTTACTGGCTATTTCGTCTAAGACTTCGTCTGAAGCGTAGCCGTTTGTAACGAATATTGTCATGATATTGTTTTCTTTGGCTAGTTTCGCTACATCGATGGAGTACTCTAGCCAAACTATAGGCTCGTTGTATGTTATTGAGATTGAGGGACACTGTGTTCTGCGCGCATACTCTATGATGTCTTCTGGACCGTAGTTGTCGTATATCGACAGGTCTTCTTTAGTTGCATCTGCCTGCGATATATGCCAGTTTTGGCACCATGGGCAGCGGAATGTGCATCCAACAGTACTTATGCTGAGTGTAGGGCTCCCTGGATAAAAGTGGAAGAGAGGTTTTTTCTCTACAGGGTCTATTGCTATGGAGGAGACTACACCATAGACAAGTGAGTAGAGTTTACCGTCCATATTTACTCTAGTTCTACAGAAACCAGCTTCACTTGGCTTAATTACACATTTCCTAGGGCAAATAGTACACTGAACAAGCTTGTTCTTGAGTACTCGATAATATCTAGCTTCTTTCACAAGTGATTTACTTCTTAATTAGTATTAAAAGTTGCCGATAAATATGGAAAGAATTTTAAACTTCTGAAGCCTTTATATCTATGTGAAGCGAAGTCTTTTACTAAAAGCATTGGCTGCTGTTGGGGTCTCTATAGTTATTTATCTTGTAGTAGCTAACATACTTTTGGCGGGACCCCAAAACTTAAGGATAGAGTCCGTTTACAGAGAGCACCCCACAAAAATATCTATTGTCTTAGCTAACTTAGATTCAATGAAAATAACTATAAACGAAATTAAAGTCAACGGAATCACTGTCTGGAAGAGCGGAGGATACTGGAATACTAGGTACGGTATACTCGTTATAATAAACGATAAGCAGATAATTTTCTTAACTAAAAAAATAACATCGCTTGAAATTCCGCCTAAAAGCAAATGCTTAATCGAGATTAAGAGCTCTAAGATCGAGAAAGAAAAAAGCTTAACTGTGGAGTTCGTTACATCTAGGGGAGTCTTTAGTGCTTCCGCGAAGTCTTAAAAGAGTAGTACTTGATACAAGTTTTTTCGTTAACCCAGTTATAGGAGAAAAGCTGTACTCTACTTCAGATGCAGTGAAAATGTTCCTTGAGGCGGCGAGCAACCTAAACTTAGAGTTCTATATGCCTGTGTCTACGGCTAAAGAGTTGCTCAAATACATTGATGAGAGTAAGCTCACTCTGCTCAGAGCTATTGTATTATTTAAGTCTCCCAGTAGATTCGAGCTTACTGTGCCTGCACGGCTTTTCTACGAGTATATAGAGGAAATGCGGGCGAGAATAAACAAGGGGCTAAGAGTAGCTGAAGAAGCTGCTAGAAGCACAGAGCCCGAAGAGATAAAGATAAGGAAGCTTAGGGAAAAATACCGCGAGGCTTTAAGAGAGGGTATCATAGACTCTATAGAGGATTTAGACGTACTACTTTTGGCTAAAGAGCTGGGAGGAGTAGTAGTCAGTAATGATAAAGGAGTCATTAAGTGGGCGGAGAAACTCGGAGTAGGTGTTATTGAGAGTAGTATTTTTTGGCAACTTATTTTAAAGAATCTTTGGGCAGAGAGAGCTTAGTTTAATCTTCAGGATAAGGTTTTCCGAGAGCACTTGGAGCACCTATTATTTTTCTAAGCTTTTCTACGTGAATAACTGTTATCAGCAGTATTGTAGCTATGTATGGTATAGTGCCGAGCAAGTAGGGGTTAAGTCCTATTGTCTGAAGCCAATATTGGGAGATTTCACAGAAGCCGAAGAAGTAGCACGCTAGAAGAGCTCTAATAGGGTTCCATGTGGAGAGTATTACCAGAGCTAGCGCTATCCATCCTCTTCCAGCAGTAATTCCTTCAACCCAGAAGGGAGTATATGCTAGGGTCAAGTATGCTCCGCCTACTGCTGCAAGTCCTGCTCCCAACACTGTGCAGAAGTACCTGTATAGGTGCACGTTTATTCCCATTGCTTCAGCCGCACTCGGGTTGTCTCCGCAAGCTCTTATCGCGATGCCTACTTTAGTTTTAAAGAGGAGAAGCCATAGGAGAACTGAAGTAACGTAGGCTACGTAGACTAGCGGATTTTGATTAAAGAAGCTATAACCTATGATAGGTATTTTTGAGAGCAAAGGTATTTCAATAGGAGCTAAAACTACTTTAGGAGGTATTCCTACATAGTTTTTGCCTATAATGCTGCTGACGCCTGCACAGAACATTGCTAGAGCTAGCCCGCTTACTATCTGATTTCCTCTAAGGCTGATACAGGCTACTCCGTGAATAATTCCTATTAAGCAGCCTAGAGCAAAAGCTACTAATACGCTTAAAGGAACTGAGCCAGTAGCTATGCTTACGGCGAAAGCAGATACAGCGCCTAGGAGCATTATGCCTTCTATACCTAGGTTTATTACACCAGATCTCTCAGCTAAGATTTCCCCTAAAGTAGCGTAGAGGAGAACTGTTCCAGCGGCTACAGCTTCATGTAGAAAGAGCTCGAATTCATGCATTTTTAACCACCTTTACTCGGTACTTTATGAAGAAATCTAAGATAACTAAAGTGAATAAAATAAGGCCGTTGAATAAGTTTATTGTTCCTCCAGGGAGCTTAAGCGATATCTGTATAGCGTCTCCTCCCACAGCCAGTATTGCCAGCAGAATAGAGAAGAGTATACACGCCACGGGATTGAGTCGAGCAAGCCAAGCCACGATTATTGCAGTATACCCGTATCCGCCTGAAATAGATGCGGGAAGCCTCAGTCTATAGTGGACACCAGCTATTTCTCCTACTCCAGCCAGCCCTGCGAGAGCTCCGCTGATAGCTATTGCCACTAAGACTATTCTAGCTCTGCTGACTGTCGCATATAATGCTACTTTCTCGCTAAAACCATACACTTTGAGCTCAAAGCCTATGCTCGTTTTAGTCAACATGAAGTGCATTAAAGCTACTAGAGAAAGTGCTAGAAACAGTGTTGGTGCATGTATAGGAGTCCCCGGAATAGGCGTAAGTCTAGCTTGATCAGGTATCATGTCTGTTAAAGGAAATCCCCATTCCTGAGGGCTCTTCCAGGGACCATATACTAGATACTCAACTATTTTCGCGGCAACATAGTTTAGCATAAGTGTTGTGATTATTTCATTGACATTCATTTTTACTTTAAGAAGCCCTGGAATAAGGGCCCAGAAAGCTCCCGCGATAGCTCCTGCTATAAACATTACTGGTACTAGAATCCAGCCTGGGGCATTAGGCATTGCGTAGAGAGCTATTCCTGTGGCAGCTACAGCGCCGAGTAACAGCTGTCCTTCGGCGCCTATATTCCATATACTTGCCCTAAAGCAGACAATAAGCCCTAAGCTACATAGAAGTAGGGGAATGGCTTTCAGTACTGTGTGTTCTACTCCGTACTTACTCGTCAAAGTTTTCACGAAAATCTCATGGTATGCTTTAAGCGGATTTACCCCGAAGAGAGGCATGATTAAGCTAGCTATGCCTAGTGCTAAAAGAATAGACAGGAAGGATGCTTCAAGTAAAACAAGTTCGCTTACTTCTTCGCGCTTCTCTATTTTAAGCCTCATGGCTTTACACCGGCCATGAGTAAGCCGAGTGTCTCGAAGTCCGCTTCACTTGAAGTAAATACGCCTGCAAAACGCCCCTTATACATCACAGCTATCCTATCGCATAGTTCCAGAGCTTCATCGAGGTCCTCTGTGAACAGAAGTATTCCGGCCCCTCTCTTCTTCTCTCTACGAAGCTTTTCTTTAACTCTACTTGAAGCAGAAATATCTAGCCCTGATGTTGGGTTAACAGCGACCACTAGTTCAGGTTTCACTGAAAGTTCCCTCGCGATAACTAGTTTCTGTAAGTTACCTCCTGAAAGAACTTTAGCTGGCACAAAAACTCCCGGCGCCTTAATGTCGTATTCCTCTATCAAGTTGCGAGCCCACTTCTCTACTTTACGGAACCTTATTACTCCCTTCTCAGAGAACCTCCAGTAATATCTTAAAATAGAGTTCTCGGCTAAAGTAAGCTCAGGTACAACAGCCGATCTAGCGCTTTCCTCAGGAATATACGCTAGCCCCATTTTAGCTAAAATACGCGGCGAAGCCTCAGTTACTCTAACGCCCTTAAAGAATATTTCGCCTTTCAGAGGTTTTCTGAGTCCAGCAATACTTTCAGCTAGCTCTTTCTGCCCGTTACCCGCTACACCTACTACTCCGAAGATTTCTCCTCTCTTCACAGCAAAATTCACTCCTCTAACTGCGAGCCAGCCCCTATCGTTCTCCACATAGAGGTTCTCTACTTTAAGTAGCTCTTCGCCGCAGTTTTCTTCTAAAACACGTTTTCCATTAGACAGAACAGAAGAGTCTCCGATCATAAGCTTAGCTAAAGTATGTACATCGGCTTCTCTGGTACTCAATGTAGCTACTTTTCGTCCCTTTCTTAAAACAGTAATTCTATCACTTATCTCCAGTACTTCCTTTAACTTATGTGATATAAAGACTATAGCGTACCCTCTATCCCTAAGTTTGCGCAGAATTGAGAAAAGCTCCCTTACTTCAATTGGAGAAAGCGAAGAAGTAGGCTCATCGAGTATAAGTATCTTCGCTCCTCTTACTAAAGCCTTAATGATTTCTACTCGCTGTTTTTCACCTGCCGAAAGCTGCCATATATAAGCGTCTAAATCTACTTTAAGAGAAAACTTTTCAATAACTTCGCTGGCTAAACTCTCTACTTTCCTCTTGCTGAAAACCATAGTGCTGTTAGTACACAGCGCTAAGTGCTCGGCTACAGTAAGTGAGTCAACAAGCTTGAAGTGCTGGTGAACCATACTTATTCCAAGATTCAGTGCATCTTTAGGAGACCTCAAAGAAACCTTCTGGCCCCACACATAGATCTCTCCCTCGTCGGGCTGTAGTTCGCCGTAGAGAATTCGCATCAACGTAGTTTTGCCGGCTCCGTTCTCGCCTAAGAGAGCGTGAATTTCACCTTTCTTTAAATCAAAATCTATCTTGTAGTTAGCCAATACAGTAGAGAACTTCTTAGTAATATCCTTCATTAAGACAGCATAAGACTTATCCACGTTTTAGGTAAAAACTTAAAAATATATAAACTTATTCCTCAAAAAATTTATGTAATTACTTAAAATGTTAGCTGCCGCTGGTCTTCCAGACGACTACATTTTTAACGAACCAGTTCATGTTCCAGAGAGGATCATGGCCTAGCCTCTCGCCAGGTTTTACTCTTAAATTACCTTGATTGTCGTACAATGGGCCTGTAAATGGATCAAATGTAGGCACTTCTTCCTTCATTTGTGCAAGCCTTTTGAATACAAGGTCATATACGCTTATCTTGCCTAGTATAGGGTCTTCAACATACTTTGACTTGAGAATACTCTTGAACTTAGGATTAATAGGTATGCCGAAGTCGCAGCCCAGCTCAACAGCTCCTTCTTTTAGAAGCCACCAGTAGTCAACGTTCTGTAAGTTAGTTGTGTTATAAATTCCTAGGTAGATCTTCATTAGAATGTCCTGGTATATTACTTCCCAGTGAACAAGCTGGCCGCTGACACATACATCAGGACCATACTTGAGCATAGGGCTGTAGTGTCCGAAAACATATACTGGTTTTCCTGCCTTATAGTATTCTTCGCACAGAGAAACTACTGTAGGAGAGTCTTCTGTAAATGCCAGTACATCGCATCCAATAACGTCTATTAGAGTCTTAGCGGCTTCTCTTGCTTTAGGCGGATCGTACCAAGCTCCTATTTCTATTACATATACAGTAGCGTTGGGGTTTACTTCATGTACTCCTATTGCGAAGGCATTGATGTGTCTAATGACCTCCGGTATTAAGTGTGCAGCTACATAGCCTATCTTGTTTGTCTTAGTGAGTGCGCCTGCTATCAGGCCGTTTAAGTAGTATACTTGATATAGGTCGGCGAAGTATGTACCCATGTTTTTGTATCTCTTGTAGCCAGAGCAGTGGAAGAAGATCACGTTCGGATACTTTTTAGCAGCCTCTAGTGTAGGATCCATGTAGCCGAAGCTTGTAGTAAATATTACTTGATAGCCCTCTGAAACGAGTCTATCTATTACCTTCAGGCAGTCTGCCTCCTTAACTGCCTCAACGTAAGTTACTTCAAGCCAGTCAAAAGTCTTATTCATGTAAACCATTCCTCTATAATGGCCGTAAGTCCAGCCATAATCTTCTACAGGGCCGATGAAAATCCATGCTGCCTTAATTTTCTTGGCTTTATACGGGGCTTTTTCTTCAGCCAAAAGCGCTGAGTACTTCTGCTCTAAGTAGAACCAGGTTACAGCAGTACAGAGAAGAGCTACTACTATTACTGCGACTATACATTTTATGTGGCCTCTTAAAGCACCTACACGGCTCATGGTCTCGTTTAAGGTGATTACTTAAAAATATATAAAATTAACTCTCAATTTTTTCATCAAATACTTAAAATATCGACTGGAGTAGACCATAATTAGCAAAGTCTTTTTCGAAAGCAATATTTATTGAAGAATTTAGCCCTAATACAAGTAGAGCCATTGGCGTAGCGGCGAGTATCTCAGCTGAGCTGCTTAAAAGTAAAGAATTCATTAAAACTAGTAGTCAAGCTGTCACTGTTACTGGCTCACAGACCTTGATTTTCTGCATATCAACGCCCCTCTCTATCTCGGAAATTAAAAGCCTCTTAGGCTTTAGTCTCTTGGTTAAAACTTCTAGCCCTTTCCAGGGGTCTGTATCGTTGCCGCAAGTATAGATGTCTACTGCAGCGTAGCCGTATTCTGGCCAAGTATGAATAGAAATATGGGACTCTGCTATCAAGACAAAGCCGCTGACACCCTGCGGTTTAAACTTATAGAAGTAGTCGGAAATCACTGTACTGTTAGAAGCAATAGCTGCTTCTCGCAGTGTCTTCTTTAAGAACTCTATACTGTCAAGTAGCTCAGGCGGGCAGTCCATTAGTTCGATGACGATGTGCCGCCCTAGACGTAATCCCACCTTAAACTTTTCCCCCGTCATTTCTCCAACAGGGATGGTGTTTTGGGACGGTGAATAATAAAGAGTATACTATATAAGCTTAATCATATGCCGAATCTAAACCAAGGTCAGGCTGACGACCTTCTCGTCATCAATCCGCCAGCTCGTGCCTCATCACTCGACATCCTTCATCTCTTTTAGCTATATAAGCTTTCTTTATTCACCTCAAGTAAGGTAGTCTAAATAACTAGGTAAGTTAATCGATTTTGATTGCTATTACTCCAAAGTTCTCAAAGAGTTTTTTATGCGGGTTGTATACAAAGGAGCTTTTAATCTGAAAGCCTGCTTTCTTTACTTCTTTTTCAAGTTTTCCTGGGAAATATAGGTGATAGAAACGGTATATGGGGCCTTGGGGAGTTTTCCATGTCACGTAAAGATCCCCGAATGATAAAGATGTTTTAGTGAATCTGAGTTTACTTAAAACATATTGTTTAAGGGCTCTGAAAATAAAGCCTCGCTGTAGTATGCTCCATACTGTTATTATGGCCATGCCTCTGGGCTTTAATACTCTTTTAAATTCTTTTAAAGCCTTTAGTCGATAGCGTCCGGGAAGATGATGGAGAGTTGCTATACAGATTACTGTGCCTATACTGTTTTCACGAAAAGGTAGGTAAGAGAGGTCAGCAACTACTGCATGTAGATTTTTGCTTCGTGTTTTTGTATTGAGTATTTTAACCATGTTAAATGCTATATCGACTGCAATAATGTCTCCTTTCTTTAAAAGAGGAATTGTATGTCTTCCAGTGCCGCATCCAGCATCAAGTAGAGGTGGTCTATAGGCGGCTTCAGCTATTTTGAGAATAGGTAACCAGGGTTTTCTTCTCAGCCTATCGTATATGTTGCTTATTTTCTCGAAAGCGTATTTGGTTAAAGCAATGGGTCTGCGTTTTTCCACTGAGGAGCTAGTCTTTACTTTAAATTATATTCATTTCTCTAAGCTCGTTTAAGACCTTTAGTATCAGGTCTCTGTTCTTTATGATGTCTTCTACTGTAACAGTGTATGCGGCAGGGCACTCGGAGTCTACTGTTACTTTTAGTTCTTCTATGTCTATTACGATGGGGTAGAGTCTGCATCCAAGAGGTCTGTGCTCGTATATTTTGCATAGCTTTGTTTTTTCGTCTAGGAATACGCAGTGGCCGTTGATGTTTCTGAGCTGATAGTAGTTATTTACCTTAATAGCTACTTTATTTAAATCATAACCTAGTGCTTTTAGTCTAGCTATATCGCTTTTTAGGAGAATCATTTCGGTTTCATAGCAGCATTTAGCGCATTTTAGGCATCTAAACATATCTTTAAATAAGTCTTTTTTAAGGTATTTAAGGACACAGCTTTCCCACACACGACGGGTGAGGGTCATGGAGCTTAAAGAAAAGTCTCTTTACAGAATAGGAGGACTCTGCAGTCTTGAGACAGTGAGGCTCTACTTGCTTTACGCTAGTTTACCTGAAGAAATAGCTGACCGCTACGTATTGAGTAAAGCATTTGTTGTAAGAAAGGGTATTGAAATAGAGGCTGAAAATGGTCTTGAGCAAATAGGAGAGTGGCCTGCGCGGACAGTTGTAATGAAGATAGTTGTGCCTAAAGGTAAAGTAAAGAAAATACGCTACAGGAGTTTATCGGGGTACAGTAAGTTCACTTGGATGGCAGAGCGGGGAACTATGGGCTACATTGAGGGCATCTTATCGGCTAACGCGCTGACGAAGTTTCTGCTCAAAGCAAAGCCCAACATGAGGCTGCTGAAGCTAGAGTATTTAGGGACTGTCGACTACGAGCGGGGAGGAGGAATTAAGCCTGAGACTCACAGTTAAAACTTAATTAGGAAATAGTTCTCAAATACATTATATGGTCAAAAGATACATAGTAATGCTCATAACTCTAGCGGTAATTATCGTAGTCTTTATTATAGGAGCTTACACTCCACTTTCAGAAGAATATGCTAACTTCTTAGTTAACACGGCTTTAAAGAAATTTGAACATATACTCAGAAGTGACTTCCCTCACATGATGTTAGGCATTTTTCTGAACAATGCTTCTATATGCTTGCTGATGTTTATTCCAGTAGCCGGCGTAGCACTTGGCCTCTTGGCAATATATTCTACAGGTCTCGTTATGTCGGCTCTAGCAATAGTCTCCAATAAGTCGCGTGACTTTCTTTTAGCACATGTTTTCTCCACTCCTCATACTTGGATCGAGTTTCTAGCATATTCCATTGCGCTAAGCGAGAACATTATTTTAACATACACTATTATAGCTAAATTCCTTCTCAAAAAGAACCTAGACTTAACCAGTGAGCTTAAAACTCTGGCAAAAGAAGTCGTTATTGCGTTAGCTTCACTTATACTAGGAGCTATAGTCGAGTCTTTAATAATAATGTCTCAAAGAATTTAAATCAGTTCGGTGGAGACTCATCACAGTCAGCACGTACAAATGTCATCACCTCCTATTCTTTACTATAGGATGGCTTCTTTAAGCTTGTCTTCTTTAGAGTAAGTTTTTCTATTAGGTCTGGCTTTACTTCGACTCCTATGCCGGGCTTATTTGGTACTGATATTGTTCCGTCGTGGTTTAGTATCCAGGGGGGCTCGACTATGTCTTCAGTGTAGTATCTGTTGCTTGCGCTTATGTCGTTGGGGTAGTTTATTCCGGGGAGAGAGGCTAGTGCGACTAAGTGTCCTCTTCCGATGCCTGTTTCTAGCATGCCTCCGATCCAGGTTCCTATGCCTGCGAAGAGGCAGAAGTCGTGTATTATTATTGAGTTGTGGTGACCGCCGACGCGACCCGGCTTGATGTTTATTACTCTGCAGCTTCCAAGCTTGTATGCTTTGACGGCGTCTTCAGGTTTCTTTATGCTTTCATCGAGGCATATCGGTGTCTTGAGTTTAGACTGTAGTTCTGCGTGGTCTACTAGGTCGTCGTAGTCTAGAGGCTGCTCTATCATGAGCAAACCATACTTATCTAAGTCGAGTAGAGTGTTTATGTCACGTAGAGTATATGCGGCGTTAGCGTCTACTTGGAGCAGTATATCGGGGTACTCCTTTCTCACGCGACTTATTACGTTTACATCCCACCCGGGCTTGATTTTGAGCTTTATTCTCTTGTATCCTTGCTCGAGGAAGAAGTCTATTCTTTTAAGCAATTTTTCTATGCTCTTTTGAATACCTATGCTTACTCCGCTGTCTACTCTGTCTTTCGTGCCTCCTAGAAGTCGAGCTAAAGGCTTTTTCTGTAGTTTTGCTTCAAGGTCCCATATAGCCATTTCTACAGCGGCTTTGGCCATATTGTGTCCTCTAATACGTGAGAGCATTTTAGAGACATTGGCGGGGCTCCGTATCTCGTTTTTAAGTATAAGCGGAGCTATGAAGTCTCTAATAATGTGCCAAGCAGTCTCTACGGTTTCATAACTGTACCATGGGCCTTCGCCTGCGACACACTCAGCCCACCCCTCTTCCCCTGACTCGTCTTCAACTCTCACGAGTATACACGACCTGTAGACTTGTCTTCCGAAGCTCGTTTCAAATGGATGTGCTAGCTTCATTTTAATATGATACAGGTCTATTACTCGAACCTCCATGGTACTTCGCCTCTTAGAACTTTTTCCAGATTTGTTCTCCACAATATGTAAAAGTTTCGGCGCAGATCACCTTCTTTAACCGTGATAAAATCTACTGCTATGTATCCTCTCCTAAAGTAGTGCTCAAAAAGTTCTCTGGTTTTAAGTCTCCAGTCTAATGCGAGCTTGAGGTCTACGTCTCTTACTTTAGAAATACTCTCAGGTATTTCTACTAAAAGAACTTCACTTGAAGAATCTAAAGTAATATTTTTAACTACTCTAATGCCTTTCACCACTTCTGTCTCCACAACATTTTCAGCTATACTTTCTAGATCTTTTAGCGTTGGAGAAGGATAGCTTCCTGAAAGTTTCTTAGAGACTCTAAGAGACTTAATCCACCACTCGACTTTAAACCGATCCGAGGGAAGCCCTATATTTATCTGGTCTCTCATTTCACCATAATAGTTCCTGAAGTAAAGTCTACAGACTACTCCTAGTTTTCTGAAATTGAAGTTAGCGTTCAGTCCCTGTAAGGGATCATATGTCCACATTATCAAGTCGAGTCCTTGCTCCAGGACTTTTTCTCTTTGAGTGAGTTTTAGCCTGTAGGCTATGCCTTTGCCTCTGTATTCGGGTATTACAGCTACCATGTGAGAATAATGGTAAAGCTTGCCGTTTTTGAGCGCAGGGATTCCTAAAACAAAGCCTACTGGCTTTTCTTTATCATAGGCAATGTATACTACACCACCGTTATCGGCTATAGCTTTCAGAAAATGTGCTGGAACGACATCGGCTTCAGCCATGCCCCAGGCTTTCTTCTGAATATCCATTATTGCTCTAAAATCCTCTATACTTTTTGCTTCTCTAATAATTACGGAAGATACCATCTCAAAATAAATCAAGGAGTAGAGAATAAATATTTAGGCTAAGAGTTCGAGTAAGCCAGATATATTTAGCTCAATTGCTGCTACTGGAGTTTCTATTTCGAAAGCAGTCAGTACTTCTGGATGTATTTCTCCGAGTATACCTATTCTTCTGCCTCCACAGATTATTTCTGCGCAGCGTCCTTCAATGAAGCTTCTGTGAATAGTTTCTTTTAGTGTGTAGTCTAGTCCAAGTGTTTTGAAGAATGATTTACATAGTACTAAGGCATCCGTTAAAGTGACTTCTGGTGAAGCTGTTGTTGCAGCTAGGTGCCGCTCTATTCTGGCTTTTACGTCTCTTGACTCATCTAGTATGGCTACGTCTCCTACCTCGAATATTTTGATAGGGTAACCTATTTTCTTGTTGGCGCTCACTACTTCGAGTAGTTGAGGTATAATCCAGTTGCGGAGCGCAGTGTATTTCTCTAGCTTAGGGTTCTTGACTTCTACTACTTTTTCCTCGAGTCTCATTTTCTTAATTAGAGTCTCCGGGTTGCTCATCATGTAGTTAGCTACTTCTTGGAAGCCAAGACCTATCATTATGTCCTTTACTTTACGCGATATCACTTCAACTGGAGCTACTTTGCCTGAACCTGTGGGCGGTAAGAATTCTGGCTCTATTTTCTCGTAGTCGTAAGCCATTAGAACGTCTTCGACTAAGTCTATTGGATGTAATATATCTATTCTGTAGGGTGCTACGTCTACTTTGAAGACATTTTCTTCTACTTCTTCTACTTTATGTCTCATTTTTTCTAAGCAATCCTTGATGGTACTTGAGTCTAGTGAAAGACCACTGATTTTTGTCACGAGGTCTCTGTTTAGGTAGAAGTTGTATGTCTCTAGTCTAGGAGACACTTTCTTTTCCTCCTTCATGTAGACTACTACGGGAACTATTTCCTCAGGGTTTCCTCTCTCAGCTATACTTGTGGCAACTATAGTGATGATATCCATCATTGCCTCTAAGTCAGTGCCAGTAACATCTATGAACACATTCTTAGTATTCTCGGCGACTCGAGTGTCTTCGCTGTTTATGATAGGAGGCATCGAGAGCACTTTGTTCTCTGAGTCTACTAGAAGCGGGTACTGCTTGTACTCAGCTATTAGGTGAGCATATTCTCTACCTTTCTCTGTTTTCCTCAGAATTTCTCTTAAGGTCATAAGCTCTTTTTCGTCAAGCGGAACAAATGAAACTGAGTCAGGGTCTACTGCTTTATAGTATATGGGCGGCTTTATTGCATCTAAGTCGTAGACGCCTATCGATACTTTTCTCCTGTTTCTACAGTAAGTGACGTGTAGTCTTTCTTGAAGATTCATGATTTGCCTTACAGATTCTTCGTCAAGGCTCAAGTTTCTCACTACTGCTCCTAACACATAGGGCCTATATTTTGGGCCCTCGTTGTAGAGCTCGACTCTATCTTTGCTTATATTAAATACTCTAAGCCCCTTTTCTATTTCGAGGAGGCCTTTAAGTGCTCTTCCTAGGCCTTCAGCCGAGAATAAGTCTGGTCTATCGTGGGTAGCTTCGTAGTATACTACGTTTTCTTCAATAGACTCTATTTCGCACTTGAGCATGGGAAGATACTTCTCTATTTCCTCTGTGCTTAGTTTTCTTCCAACCAGTCTCTCTAAATCATTTATAGCTACATCTACAGCTGGCATATTTTCACCTCAAAATACTTTTGATTAAGGGAACAGGTTTGCTTCTAAGGAACATTAAGTCCTGGGAAAACAGGTCTCTAATATCATCTATGTCAAGTAGAGTCATAGCTATTCGATCAATGCCTATACCCCAGGCCGCTACATTGCACTCTTTAACGCCAAGAGGCAGAAGTACTTCAGGGCGGAACATTCCTCCGGGGAATACTTCTATCCACCCTAGCTTCGGGTGCTTAATGAATCCTTCTACACTAGGCTCTGTGAACGGGAAGTATGCTGGCTTGATTTTCACTTTACCTAATCCGAGTTTCTTAGCGAATTCTACGAAGAAGCCTAGCAAGTGCCTGAATGTAACAGAGCGCCCTACGATTATTCCTTCTAGCTGGTAGAACTCCATAGAGTGTGTAGGATCCAGAGTTTCGGGGCGGAATACTCTGTCTAGTGCAAAGCACCTGTACTCTCCGTCACCTCTCTCATACAGTGTTCTAGTAGATACGGCTGTAGTCTGTGTCCTCAGTATAAGGCTTAGAGCTTTTTCGGCGCGCCACTTGTATCTCCACCCCCTTGAGCCTGTTATCCATCCGTTTTCGTGTACAGCTTTAATTCTCTTGAGAAGCTCTTTGTCCTCGATGTAGCCCTGTGTCGGATACTTAAGATAGAATGTGTCGTGTACTTCTCTCGCCGGATGGTCTTGTGCCTGGAATAGTGCATCGAAGTTCCAGAGCTCTAGTTCTACATGAGGGCCCTTCATTTCTTCAAAGCCCATAGACATCAATATGTCTCTTATTTCGTCGAGTAGCTCCATGTAGGGGTGTTTGCGGCTAGGATGAAGCGTTGGGACGTCTACGCTTAAGTCGAATTTCTTTATGATTACTTCTTTCCACTTCCCTGAAATAATTAGTTCGGGTGTAAGTCTAGTTACTATCTCGGCGGGCTTAATGAGGTTCTTCTCTAAAAGTAGCTTAGCTTGATCCGTCAAATATACCTTGATAATTGCGCGCTCCTTTATCTTTAGAAGCCTACGGGACTTGAATTCGCTTAAATCGCTTACATCGAGTCTCTCTTTCTCTGCTAGCACTTCCTTTAGTTTCTTTTCTTTTTCTTCTAAATGCCTTATAAACTCGGATATTTCTTTTTCACCTGCTATTAATTCTACTACACCTTTACTCACTGAGCAGAGTTTCCTTCTAGCTAAGTGTTGTAGTGCGATAACTGCTTCTCTAGCGTTTAGCTCAATGCCTTCTTCTGATGCTATCTGCGGAGCTTCCTTCAAGCTAAGCGAGGGCTTATCCTTCTCTTTAAGCTTCAGTAGGAGAAGGAGAAGTCTTTTCTCCGGAAGCCCTAGCTCAGAATACTTTTTACCCTCATCTGTCAACTCGACTTCGTATGTTTTCTTTCTTCTAGTTTTTATAAGTCCTCTGGCCTCGAGTTCAGCTAAGTCTCTCATTAGTGCCGAAGGAGAAGTATCTAGTTTTTCTGCGAGTTTTTCTACAGAGTGGACTCCTCTATAGACAGATGAGAGAATTTCGTAATGGCGCTTAGGCACTAGAACGTTCTCCGAGGAAGCTACTGAAATTGGCGCATCAAACCACCTTCTCTTATTGGGCATCGCTCAATAAAAAGCTTGCGGAAAACTTTAAAATTTTTGGTAAAGTCTCATGACTCCTCTATTTATTTCAGAGAAAGAGAGCAGAATATCACTTATTCAAGGAAATAGTTCTACCAAAGACTTAGCAGACTATTCTTCTGAAATAACTATTTCTCCACTATTTAGTAAAGATTCTTTGAGTTTAGATAGAAGACTTATACTTGACTTAAGGATCACAGGTAGGTCTTGAGCGGCCTGCTTTGCTATCATAAGTACTCCTCCGAGGCCCAGCAGTGCTCCCCCTATGAGTAGACTGTAGTCGTACTCAAATTCAGGTAAAATTACTTTCCTAGTACATGCGGCTACATATTTTTCATATAGACAAGGTAGAGACCAAGTACAGAGTGCTAGTGAAAGGCCTATGAGCAGTGCTTTAGTTAAGTTAAGCCAGTTTTTACCATTACTGTTTTTGATTAAACTGACTAGCGTTATTATCGACCATGTAAATAGCAGTGCTTGAGCAAAGACGGCGGCGACTGCAGGAACAAGTAGTATTGCTGAAGTACTTCCTGTTATGAAGACTTCGATCGCCGAGTAGGCAGTGATTAGCGCTAGAGTAGACGTGAGTATTACTGATACTCTGGAGACTAATGAAAACATTATGCGATTCACACATCACTCTATCATAGATGATTTAAATAGGTGACAGAGAATAAGGAACACTATTACTGAGGCATTACCTAAATATTACTAGCATAAAATCTAGCTATCATAGTTTACCTAAATAAGGTATAAATAGAGGGCTAAAGTTTCGTGACCGTGAGTAAAGTAAAGTTCGGAGTAGTTGGATGTGGTTTTATTGGAGGCACACACTTAAAGAGCTTCAAGTTGATAGAAAAGGGAGAAGTAGTAGCTGTATGCGATATTATTGAAGAGAGAGCAAAGAAGCTGCTGAAGAATACAAAGTACCCAAAGTCTATATAGATTTCTACAAGCTCCTCGAAGACAAGGAAATAGACGCTGTTATAATAGGAACTCCTCCCTATCTACATAAAGAGCAGGCAATAGAGGCTCTCAAGGCAGGAAAGCATGTGTTCTTAGAGAAGCCGATGGCCATTTTTCTTAAAGACGCTATTGAAGTAAGAAATACAGTAAAGAAAACAGGCTTAAAGCTAATGCTAGGTCTCTGCCTAAGATACCATGGTCTCTTCAGCTATGCTAAAAACCTAGTCAGCGAGCTAGGAGAACCCGTTAAACTATGGCATGTGGCTTTAGGGAGAGTACCGACTTACGCCGACTGGATAAAATACAAGGAAAAAAGCGGAGGCATGACATGTGAAAATGGTGTCCACATACTAGATTTCTATAGGTGGGTAGCAGGACCTGTAAAGAAAGTCTACGCAGAGCTCACACGCAGCCAAGAAGAAATAACAATAGAAGACAACGCTACAGTAGTACTTTATCACGAAAACGGCGCCGTAAGCACACTTGTACAAAGCTGGGCTCCAACACATCCATATAGAAGCTGGGGCATAGTCTGCAGAAACGGAACTCTAAGCATACAAGGATATCTTGACGGACTAATCAAACTAAGTAAAAGAGACGGAACAAGAGAAGAAAAAGAGCGCAAAGAAGATGTTCAGCTAATGTATATTAAAGAAATGAAGCACTTCATTGAGTGCATACTAAAAGACAAGACTCCTTCAGTAAATGAAGACGAGGGCGTTGAAACACAAAAAATAATAGAAGCAGTATACCTTTCGTCGAAGAAGAAAGAGCCTATAGACATGAGTAGTATCTAGGGCTCGAAACTATATTCGGCTATCAAAGGTCCTAGCTCATCTAGCCGCTCCATAAGATGGTGCATCTTGAAGAAAATTATTCCATCTAATTTTTCCTCAATACAAGTATCTAGGGAATTTTTAATCTCGTTTACAGTAGGCTTAAGCGAGTCTACTGGATGGAGCTGTATTCCAGCAAAAACAGGTTTGCCTGTTAAGTCTTTAACCCATTTAGCGCCTATCATTGCCTCACGCGGAGAAACGCCGTAGTCCAAGTAATATGTCATCGGGCAGAACAAGTCAACATACTTAGCCAAGTCAGTATAGTTCTGGCCATAATAAAGCGCGCTCGCAGCAAGAGACTTCGGGCTCGTATAGTCCTCTGCCTTAGAAGCAATACTCAGCACTACTCCCGGAGCATACTTGTCTATAAGTACTCGTACTTCGTAGACAAAAGAAGAGACTTGTTTCCACTTATTTTCAGCCATTCCGCCGTACCTAATGTAGTCCAAGTGTATTCCGTCAACATATTCGCCGGAAGCATTTAGTAAAAGAAACTCTGCTAACACCTTCAGCAAGTACTTACGGTACTCGTATGAGTCAGGAGAAGCACCTGGATTAGATTCATCTACAAAACACACTGTCCATGCGTGAACATAAATACCGTTCTTGTGGGCTAGAGGAAGTATTTCAGCAATAACGTTTTTGACAACTGTTCCGCTGACACCCTTTACTAAAACAAAAATGTGTTTGATGCCAAGGCTCTTACAAGTGTTCACTATTCTCTCTGGACCATATTTTGTGATAGTAGTACCCCAGCACCATACCGCCTTGCCTTTAAGTTCAACTTGAATAGGCTTGCGCGGCTTAATATTCTTAAGCTCGTTGAGTACTTCGTAGAGCTCTTCTTCAAGCTTCTTTTCAGACTGCTTGAGCAAGTACGCTCTATATACTAGAAGAGATAATACCAGTACTCCTATTAAAGCTAAAGCCGCTAAAAGGAGCTTACTGCGCTGCACTTCATCCACCTCTCTATAAGACAAAATACTAGGTATTTTAGTTTCAAGAAATATCAGCTTTGGTACCTTTCTTCATTAACTCAGCTCTCTTCCCTATCATCACTTCCGAATTTACTTTTAAGACAATAGCCTAATATTTATTGCTATTTATTTCTATTTACGTGAAAGTGTTTGTCAAAATGCTTCTATAGGGTAAAACAATTGAAGTAGAGCTTCCCGAAGGAACAGTGCTCAAGGTTCTTTTGAAGAAGCTGAACATAAATAGAAACAGGTTTATTGTGATTAAAGATGCTGAAGCAGTTAAAGAAGACTATGTTTTAAAAGACGGAGATAAAATAACTATACTACCTATTGTATCAGGAGGCTAATAGCTCTTAGCAAAGTAAGCTATATACTTAGCCTTAGAGCCGCAGTATACGCATGGCTTATTTAGTTCTTTAGGCTGGTCGAAGGGTATTGCTCTTACAGTAGCTCCTGTCTCTTCCTTTATAGCTTCCTCGCACTCAAGAGTGCCGCACCACGGGGCTACTATGAAGCCTCCTTTAGTTTCTATAACTTTCTTGAATTCATTGAAAGTCTCTACATATGTTGTAAACTCCTCTAAAAGCTTTTTAGCCTTATTGAATAATGTTTGCTGGATATCGTCGAGTATTTTTTCAACATTGTTTATGAAGTCTTCTACATTCACAGTTTCTTTCTTAAGCAGGTCTCGTCTGAAGACAACTACTGTATTGTTCTGAGTGTCTCTAGGGCCTATTTCGAGGCGCAGAGGAACTCCCTTCAGCTCCCACTCATAGAACTTCCATCCAGGAGTCTTTTCCTTACGATCATCTACATATACCACGATGTCTTTTTCTTCGAGTTTCTTTCTTATCTCGTCAATATACTTCATTACGATTTTCTCCTGTTCCTCGTTATAGAAAATAGGTATTATGACTACGTGAATAGGCGCTATACGCGGAGGCAGCACTAGGCCTTTATCGTCACCGTGGACCATTACTAAGGCTCCTATTAGTCTAGTCGAAACTCCCCAAGAAGTCTGCCAGGCATAGTGCATTTTACCGTCTCTTCCCGTAAACTTTATTTCAAATGCCTTGGCGAAATTTTGTCCTAAGTGGTGGCTTGTTCCCATTTGAACTGCTCTGCCGTCAGGCATTATTGCTTCAAGAGTTGTCGTGTAGAGTGCTCCAGCAAACTTTTCTCCCTCACTTTTCTTGCCTACAATCACCGGTATAGCTAGATAGTTCTCTACGAGGTCTTTATACACTTGAAGTACTTCCATGACCTGCTTCTCTGCGTCTTCGAAAGTCTCGTGTACTGTATGGCCTTCCTGCCATAGGAACTCTGTTGTCCTTAAGAAAGGCTTCGTTGACTTTATTTCCCATCTAACTACATTACACCATTGGTTGACTTTTAGAGGAAGGTCTCTCCAGCTTTTAATCCACTTGCTGAACATACAGTACATTATTGTCTCGGATGTAGGTCTTATAGCGAGCTTTTCTTGCAGAGGACTGTCTCCTCCATGAGTAACCCAGGCTACTTCAGGTTTAAATCCCTTGAAGTGCTCAGCCTCTTTTGTTAAAAGGCTTTCAGGTATCAGTGAAGGGAAGTAAACGTTCTTAACACCCATTTTCTTGAACTTCTCGTCAAGAATCTTCTGGATTTTTTCCCATATAGCGTAACCGTATTCGCGTATTACAATGCAGCCGTGTACTGGAGCATAATCGCAGAGCTCTGCTTTAAGCACTACTTGCGTATACCACTCTGAAAAGTCTTCACTCTTCTTAACAGAAATACCCAGTAACTTGGTTTTCTCAGACATTTCCTTCACCTCCTGGAAGACAAAGGCTTATAGACTTAAGCTCTAAAATCTTTTCTACTGAAAAGAAGCTAGCGCCAAGTAGCTGAGAGTAGTATGCTTCTAAAGTTATCTTGGTTGGCGCTCCATCACCAGACCCCGATATAAATCTATCCAAAAGTATATAAATTTTTCAAATACTCGCTTCTAAATCAAAGTGGACTATCCTGGCTTCACGAGAACTTTTATTATATCCTTGTCTCTCCTCATAATTCTATTGAAGTATTCTACTATGTCTTCTAGACGTATTACGTGAGATACTAGAGGCTTTACTTTAACTACGCCGCTCGAAAGCAGTTTCACGGAATCTTCTGTTGTAAAGGGATTCGTAAAAGAGCCCATTATCGTGACTTCCTTTCGGTAAACTATGTACGGAGAGATATTGACTTTAGCCTCTGGTGGAGCAACACCGAAAACGAGTATTTTCCCGCAGTAGTCAATTACTCTAAGAGCTTGTTCAAGTACCTTAGGGCTACCTGTAGCCTCAATAACTTTATCTACGCCTCTACCTTCAGTCAAACTCATTATCTCTTTAACAGGATCTTTTGAGCCGGCATTGATGGTGTAGTCTGCTCCAAGGCTTTCAGCTATTTTTAGTTTTTTCTCAATAAGATCAATACCTACCACTAAAGAAGCGCCAGACATCTTAGCTAACTGTATGTGAATAAGTCCTATAGGACCTAACCCAAATACAGCTACCTTGTCTCCCGTACTTATTTCAAGCCTCCGTATACCGTGAAGACAACATGCAATAGGTTCCGCGAAAGCAGCTTCCTCGAAAGAAAGTGTTTCGGGAACTTTATGCAAAAGAAATTCAGGAACCTTAACGTATTCAGCAAAACCTCCTGGTAAGTGAATACCTATAGCCTTCCAGTTTTCACAAAAATGTACGAGCCCTCTTTTACAGTAATAGCATTTCCTGCAATATAAATTAGGGTTAACAGCTACTTTGTCGCCTTTTCGGAAAAACTGAACTTCACTACCCACTTCAATTACTTCGCCTGAGATCTCGTGTCCAGGCACTACAGGATATTTGAGAGGCAATTCTCCTTTGAAAATATGTATGTCGGTTCCACAAATACCACATGCGCCAACCCGAACTAGGACTTCATTTGCTTTAATTTCATATACCTTCTGTTCAACTACTTCGCCTTTAAGAGGACCGATTATCCTAAAAGCTCTCACAGGCCCCTATTTAAATTACAATCGGCTTTAAAATAATACTTTCCCTTAGAGGTCTTTGAAAAGGACATTAAGTTAATAAAGTTCAACTAGGAAATAATATGTAGATGATGACCGGAACTACGCCGAGCAGTGCGGAAGGCCAGGACAGCTGATTTCTGATGTACTTGATTCTATTTTCATTAAAAATTTAAATGCTGTTGAGGAAAGATTATGTGTTAAACCTACTATTGCTAGTCGCTGGGTTAATCTTCGTAGTGCTTCATGCTCCATTACTTGGAATGTATATTGTCTACTTTAATATAGAGGATCTGTTTTTAGCCATATTTTTCCTTACGGCAGGATTTTTGTTAATATGGCTAAGTAGGATGATGGCAGGAGTAGCCGTTAAGAAGGTGGTGCCAGAGTTCAAGTATGGGGCATCTCACTTAGGATGTATTTTTAAGGGTCTAGGCTTATCTGACGTAATCACAATATACTTATTTACTGAGATAGTGGCTGTACTAGTCTGCGCTATTGAAGGAAAGCTGGGAGAAATAAGTGAAGTAGCGGCCGCAATTTACTTCATTTTGACCATAATTATTTGTATAACGTATGCTATTTTTTGTCATCCGTATATAACGTATGCAAAAGACGATGCATTCGTAGTTAGTTCTATTAAAAGTAAATTGAAGACTGCTAAGTCTATTAGTTATGTGCGGACTTCAGGGCTTCTAGTATATTTAGGGGACTCGACTGTGCTATTGATTAGAAGTCCTCCTTTTGAAGGAGCTTCACCACTTATAGGCTTTATACTTAGTCCTTTTAATCGTGAAGAAGAGTTAACTCAACTAATAATTGCAGCTACTTTCAAGAATTCTACGGAATATTTCTCGTTATCCTCACTAGTAGATTGTCCCGCTCCACCTAAAGTCGCGGAAACTTTTGAGAAAAACTATGTAGAAATAAAAGTCGATGGAGAACTTATAATGGGTGTTAAAACAAGAGTAATACTAGATATTCCTCATCCAGAGAAAAGATTACATAGACTTAGAGGAGAAGCAATAGTAGTGTATACTGATCTCAAAAGAAAAATTCTTAAGCGAATGGATAAAAGTGTAAAGTACTCGGCAATGTTCTTAAGTAAAATAATACCGATCATGATAAACTATTTAAGAGAATAATGTCCCCCGCTGGCCGACCTAACACTCATTCTCATCCCCCTAAGGTCGTCATGTAGGCGGGGAAGGCGGGGTATGCGATAATACGAAGAAGGAGAATAAAAGTTTTCAGCTGACTCTTCTTTTCTTCACTATTCAGCTGTTCCAGCGTTCATCACTCAGTATTTGTAGGCAAAGCTGTATAAAAGTGTCACGTTGTGACTTAGAGCTAAGCGCAACAGATATATTGTCTGACACTGCTCTAATTCCATGGATAAGATAGCAGAGAAGATAAAGAGTTTTCTTGATCAAATGAACTTGAAGTACGAGTATAATGAGAGTGAAAGAGTTTTCGTGCTGCCTTTCAGATAAGTCTTTCGGGAGGAGGATACGCTTTAGCTACTGTCTTCGTGAGATATGGTGAAAAGCAAGTTCTAATAGTATCTCTGCTTCTTTCCCGCAGCACTATATCTTCTGATATCGATAAAGCAAAGCTTTACGAGAGGCTTCTAATGGATACGTATTATCTATGTACGAAATTACTTATGGCTTAACAAAGGAAGGCGATATTTTTATTCACACAGAAAATTCATAAGAAAGCTTTAGAATACAACAATTTTTTAAACAGAGTTTAATAGTGCGATCTACGGAGTTAAGCACTTCGTTGAAAACGTATTGAAAGACTTTAAAAATATAGAGAGCATACAAGACTGTAATATATCTGAACTATTCTACTAAGCTAAGAGAATATTAAGTAGTTCTATTTAGTTTAGTCGAATGTGGAAGATTATAGGTATTTTGCAAGTAGCTGTTCTTTTCTCAGTAAGAGACATGTGCACCCGTAAAGCTAGAACATGCCTTACAGTACTAGCTATAGTTGTTAGCGTGTCTACTCTTGTAGCATTGAGAACTGTGGGCATAGGTATGCATAGTGAAGTAGAAAAGCAACTAAAAGGTCTCATTAGTGCAGATCTGATAATAGTTAGCGAGGAAATAAACATACCTGAATCAGTAGTCGACATAGTCAAGCAGATTCCTGGAGTAAAGAATGCTGCGCCAGTAATTTTCATTACAGGTAAAGTGGGAGTATCTCGATGCTACTTAGCTGGAGTAAGGAGAGAAGATCTAGTATCTTTCTTTAATGTGACAGTTATTAGAGGTAGGCTCCCTTATGAAAATGAAACGGATTTTCTTTTGGTAGACGAGTCTGTTTTTTCTGAAAATAAAGTAATCTTAGGTAAGTATCTCCCTGTAAAAGCACTTTATATTTCATCTAAAGTCGAGTACTTAAAGGTAGTAGGTATTTCATCATCTTTTCTTGGAATAAAGGGAGCATCCCTGTTTTCTGGCGCAGCTATGTCTTTAGAAAAGTTACAGGATATGATTGGCAGAAAGGGGTATGTAAGTCATATACTGATTAAAATAAATGAAGGAGTTTCAATAGATTTTGTTAAACATGAAATTAAGAAAATTTTCCCCAAAGCTAGTATTGTTCAGCAAAAAGATATACTAGAAACCATTATGAAAGTTCTTAAAGTTATAGAGGGCGTGTTAATGGCGATCACTTTAATAGGGCTATTAGTAGCTGCTTTAGGTGTAATGAATACTATGACTATGACTGCGAGAGAGCATGTAAGAGAGATAGGAATTATGAAAGCTATAGGAGCAGACAGTACACATATTCTTGTGATATTTCTAACTGAAGCGTTCTTAATGAGTATAATAGGTGGCGTCTTAGGCGTTGTTGTAGGCTATGTTGAGGCCCACTTTGTGAAGTTCCTTTTGCTTAAAATGGGTTTAATGATGGAAATACCGATATTCTTTGTTTCAGAAGTAGCTCTTTTAGGTATCCTTATAGCGGTATTTATCAGTTTACTATCAGCATTTTATCCTTCTTGGTCTGCTGCAAAGATAAGGCCTTTGGAGGCTCTTAGATATGAATAAGCCCGTAGTCAAGCTTATTAATGTAACTAAAGTATACGATGTTTCGAAAGAGGTTAGTGTTAGAGCACTCGATAATATTAACTTAGAGGTATATGAAGGTGAAATTCTGTGCATAATGGGACCTTCTGGCTCAGGAAAAAGCACTCTTTTGAATATCATGGGTACTCTTGACAGACCTACATCAGGAAAGGTAATAATCGATGATATTGATGTCACTGATTTAAGCGAAAAAGAGTTAACCCATCTCAGATGCCTTAAGCTGGGATTTGTTTTTCAAATGTATAACTTGATTTCCACTTTGACTGCCTTAGAAAATGTGATGTTGCCCATGTTCTTCAGCGGCAGATATACTTTAAAGGAATGTAAAGAGAGAGCATTAATTTTACTAAAGTTAGTTGGATTAGAGAAGTGGGCTTATCATAGACCGAGCCAGCTTTCGGGAGGCCAGCAGCAGAGAGTTGCTATAGCGAGAGCGCTTGCAAATGAACCTTCAGTAATACTAATGGATGAGCCCACTGGAGCAGTAGATATAGTCTCTGCGGCAAGTATATTAAGACTGGTCAGATGTCTTAACGAGTACCTTGGAGTTACTTTCGTTATAGTAACCCATAATCCTGAGTTAACACAAATAGCTCATCGAACAGTATTCATTAGAGACGGCAAGCTCTTCTATTCAATGGAGGAAGCTCTCAAACTCAAAATAACAGCTGAATACGACTACAATATTCTTCTGGCTCAACTTAAACTGCTTGAGTTAACAGCTAAAGGCTTAAAAAGAATGGCTGAATCAGGTACTCTTTCAGCCGAAGAATATTTAAAGGCCAAAAATGAAATACTAAAGAAGTTGAAGCGAATTAAAGTTAAGCTTCATGATGAGCGACCTCGGAACCGAGCTATGACGACGAATCCTAACTCCCCGAGCTGATGTGTGTAGAGTATGAAGGTCAAGGTACTACTCAAATACAATATTCCTCCTCGCGAAGAGATTATTGAAGTAAAAGAAGGAGCAACTATAGCTAAAGTTCTCTATAAACTAGGAATCAGGTACGATTCAGTCATAATATCATATAAAGGTAAAATAATCTATGAACCGTTCTCAGTTAAAGTAAAAGAGGGGGAGTCCATTGAAATTTTGCAGTTATCTGATGGTGGATAATCTGAAAAGCTGAAGCTAACTGAGAAACACTCTAGTTTGACAGTCCACTGGATGCTAAAAGTGTAATAATGTTGGCTTCTTCCTTTTCTTGATGTAAACTACTTTATCTCCCTCCTCAAGCAGAAGATTTGCTTCAGGAATAAACGCGTCCTTTTTTCTTAAAACAACTATTGGATACTCGTCTTCAGCCAGAATTTCCGTTATTTTCTTACCATGATCTCCTTTAGTTACAACTTTCTCTTTTAAGTCAAAGTCTCTTCCAATACATTTTTCCAGTTCTAAAAGTGCCTCTCCTTCGAGAAGCATTCTTATTCTAATAGCCGCGGACTCAAAGAAATCTACCACGGTTTTCAGATCGAGCATTTCGCATATTTCACGATAAACAGGGTGCCTTATACTAAGAATAATTTTCTCAACACCATACTTTTTAGCTAACATTGCTGTAATTACATTAATGTCATCTCTTTCCGTTACCGCAATAAAAGCGTCCGCATTTTTTATGCCTGCTTCTTCGAGCAGCTTAGGGTTTGTTACATCCCCGCAGAGAATAGATAACTCAGGATGTTCTGTCAGCAAGTGTTCACATACTTCTGGGGCACTGTCTATTACCGTTACCTCGTGTCCTTCTCTTAAAAGTTCTTTAGCAATAGCTTCTCCTACACCCTTACCTCCAGCAATAATTATTCTCATAGTTGTGTCTAGGCTAAATATTTATGCCTGAATATATTTTTTCTCGAAGATGGCAGCAATGCTGGGGGCTGTTATAAGGCGTAAAATTAGGGTATTGAAGGCGTTCTTCATTGGAATACCTCATAGATTTTTCTTCAGATGGATTTTTTTAGCCATATGTATAGGAATAGTAGTTGGATTTACAGTAACAATATTTCATTTCACAGTAGAATGGCTTTCGGAGATACTTCTTGAGGAAGTTCCTGAGAAGTTCCACATACCTTATCCCTACGTTTTTCTAATAGTAACTCCTATGGGATGCGGATTAGCAGGGCTAATAGCTCAGACTATGGCTTCTGAAATTAAAGGTTCAGGAACTAAGCAGATGTTAGAAGCTTATCATGAGAAATTAGGACTTACTAGAAAGAGAGTACCTTTCCTCAAATTCATCGCTTCTGCTTTCACAATATCTTCTGGAGGTAGTGCTGGCTACGAAGGACCTATGGTTCAGATAGGTGGTGGACTAGGGTCTATTGTAGCACATGAGCTAAGGTTAAGAGTACTTGAAAGAAGGGTGCTCATGCTCGCGGGAGTCGCTGCGGCTATCGGAAGTGTATTTAGGGCTCCTCTTTCTGGAGCCTTTTTCGCAGTAGAATTACCATATGTATATGATGTTGAGGTAGTAGCTCTGCTACCCTGTGTTTTAGCCTCAGCTATATCATATTCGATATACGCCTCTTTTGTGGGCTGGGAGCCCAGGTTCCACACACTTCAGCTTGAAGTAACTTCAATAGAGGAGCTAGGACTATATGCTATTGAAGGAGTCTTCCTAGGATTTATAGCAATATTGTATTCAGTAATATTTGAGAAAATTTCACATATGTTTGAGAAAACTAAGCTTCCTCTACCCATAAGATGTGCTTTAGGCGGCTTCTTGACGGGATTAATTGGAGTATTTTATCCTGAAGTAATGGGGCTAGGTTATGATACTATCGAAGAAACTCTATTAGAACCTAAGGATATGGAAAGACTTTTTATAATAACAATACTGAAGATTATCGCTACATCGCTTACAGTAGGTTCAGGTGCCAGTGGCGGGCTTCTAGCTCCAGCCATATTCATTGGAACTACAGCAGGGGGGAGCATAGGCCTGTTATTCAAAGATATTGTTCCCGAGCTTGTTGATCATCCATCTAAATTCGCGCTAGTAGGCTTAGGAGCATTCATAGCTGGCGCCGCGAAAACACCTTTAACGGCTATTTCTTTAGTAGGCGAGCTTAGCGGAAACTATAAGCTCTTAGTACCATTAATGATAGCTTCATCAATTACCTTTACGATGTCTGGCAGAGTTAGCCTAATGGAGTACCAGGTAAGAGATCGCAGTAAGTCGCCTTTAGGAAAGCTAGCTGAAATGAACTTAAACGGTGTAAGACAATAGTTGTGGCTGAGGAAGTTTTCTCTAAGTTACCTCGTATAAAGAAAACCGTAGGCAAATGATCCATGTAAGGGATTTTAAAAGAAACTTAAATAATTGGTTTTGTTATCCATAGTGATAGAAGTATGCTAAGTAGGGCGCGATACCTCAGAACACTTAAATATTCTAAAATGTACCTTGATAGAATAAAGTCTCTCGAAAAGTGGTTTATTTTAGGAACACTTATCGGAATTATCTCGGGTTTCAGCGCAGTGCTGCTAAGGCTACTTGTAGACACAGCGCTGTACTTATGTTTAAACAATATCGCGGGATACAATTTTCCCCTACCTCTCGGCGAAGGAGAGAAAGAGCTCATAGAGGAACTGGAGCTCGAAATAGAGAGAGCGTGGGCTTTTCCGCTTTTAACAGGGTTAGGAGGGCTTCTCTGCGGTATCATAGTATACATATTCGCTCCCGAAGCAGAAGGACATGGAACAGATTCTGTAATACATGCATTTCATAGGCTAAGAGGACTTATTAGGGCGAGAGTGCCTATAGTTAAGTCGATAGCCACAGCAATAACAATCGGTACAGGTGGAAGTGCTGGTAGAGAAGGACCAATTGCTCAAATAGGAGCAGGCTTTGGTTCTTGGATAGCCAATATTCTTCATTTGTCTATAAGAGATAGAAGAATAGCTGTTTTATGCGGAGTAGCAGGAGGAATAGGCAGTATATTCAAAGCGCCCTTAGGCGGAGCTATCTTCGCGTTAGAAGTCTTGTACAAGCGTGATTTTGAATTTGATGCTTGGGTGCCAGTGTTTATTTCATCCATAGTGGGCTACACTATAGTTGTTTCCTTATGGGGTCCTGAACATATCTTTGCTATACCTGAAGACATAGAATTCAATATAGCTGAGCTTCCCTTTTTCTTCTTACTGGGCGTAATAATGGGCGGTTTAGCTATAGTTTATGTCAAAATATTTTACGGCATACACAGGTTCTTTAAAAAGGCTAAAATAAATCCCTACTTAAGACCAGCCTTAGGAGGGCTTCTTACAGGTCTAATAGGTATAGCCGTACCAGAGGCTCTGGAAATGGGATATGGATGGATACAATATGCAATATTCAATAAGCTTAGTACTGAGCGAATGCTTCTTGTCGGTGCAACAAAGATACTTACTACTTCACTTACGGTGGCTTCAGGAGGTAGTGGAGGAGTCTTTGCGCCTTCTCTAGTAATAGGTGGGCTCATAGGGGGAGGGCTAGTAAAGCTTCTTAACTCGGTATTTGACTTAAACTTAAATACGGCAGGCTTCGTCATAGTTGGAATGATGAGCTTTTTCTCGGCAGTAGGCAAAGTCCCCTTGGCGGCAATGATCATGGTTGCTGAAATGACTGGAGGATATGACCTACTAATACCGGCAATGTTAGCCTGCGCAACGAGCTACCTAGTTTCAGGAGGGCACAGCATATATATTAGTCAGGTTTTTTCGAGAATAGAGTCTCCTGCGCACTTATGCGAATTCAATGTAGATATACTTAAAACAGTTAAAGTAAAGGATGTCATGGTTAAACATGTCGTAACAGTATCGCCAGAAGCTAAATTAAGTGACGTAGTGAATTTAGTTAAAAAGACAGGGCACTCTGGTTTTCCAGTAGTCTCTGATGGAAAACTAATAGGTATGGTTACTTATACGGATGTAGCTAAAATACCTGTTTCTAAAAGAGATAAACTCGAAGTAAAAGACATTATGAAAAGGCCTATAGTAGCCTATGAAGATGAGTCACTGGATATAGTAATTCACAGAATGATTACCTACAGAGTAGGCAGGCTTCCTGTAATAAAATCAAGAAACGACTACCATCTACTAGGTATACTCACTAGACACGATATAATCAAAGGTTATGAGGCAAAAATAGAGCAGCTATATAAAGAGAAAAGAGAACATGAAAGTCAGTACGTGGAATCTTCGTCATAGTGCTCAGAGTGAATACGTTTCATCACTAAGTTAGAGTTTTGTCCGGAATTATAAGAAGATATCTGTAGTGATTTTGTTGCAAATTTTAGAAAGGTTTCTATTCAGTATTGCAGTATCTATACCATAGCAAGCAGTAAGGCGCACGGGCCAAAAATTATTCATGAGAGCTATACTGGCACTTAAAGGTCTGAGTAATTAGCGTGTATTTTTCATGAGAATTATAGATATTAAGCTCGAACTAACAATTTCACCTATGAATTTTAATGATATTGAGAAAGAAGTTTACAGTTATGTTGAGAAACTATATAGAAATGTGAAAAATCCTTCGCATGGATTTGACCACGTACTTCGAGTATATAGACTTTGCTTAGAAATAGGTATAAGGGAGAAAGCTGATTTAAACGTGCTTAAAATAGCTAGTCTGCTCCACGATATAGGTAGAGCACTAGGCTATGAGAAAAACCACGCAGCAAAGAGCGCCGAAATAGCTGAAAAATACTTATCCTCGCTGGGACTTCCACTAGAATTTATCGAAAGAGTCATAGAAGCTATTAAAGCTCACAGCTTTTCATCGGGAGAAATACCTAAGTCTCTTGAAGCAAAAGTACTTTCTGATGCAGATAAACTCGATGCTATAGGAGCTATAGGTATAGCGAGGTGTTTTATGTACTCTGGTGAGCAAGGTAGAGGCATAGATAAGTCTATCGAACATTTCTATGAAAAATTGCTGAGGCTCAAGGATTTGATGTACACTGAGACGGCTAAAAAAATTGCTTTAAAAAGACATAAGGTAATGCTAAAGTTTTTAGAGCAATTAAAGAAAGAACTAGAGCTGAAAGACGTAAATAGCTCGAGTTGGCGAATTTAGCCTAGTATTAGTGGAAGCCCCTTTAGCTGACACAGGTACACCGCTAAAGGTGGTCCTATCAACACTAGAAGCATTAGTCTAATTATATCACATATCATGCCTACTTTGAACATATTCCATAGCTTAATGTAGCGGGAGCCATAGACTATAGCCATAGGAGGCGTAGTACTGGGTAGTGCACTTGAAATAGACGCAGCCAGCCCCGCGATGATTACAGGAGGAATAGGGTTTATTCCTGCTCCAATAGCCATTGCTGCTACTAGAGGACATGCTATTAGCGCGGATGCAGTATTAGACGCAGGGTACGTTATGAGGAAGGCTAATATCGCGCTTATAAATGAAAGAGTGTAAACATTTATTTTAAAGAAGTGTTGCGATACAATAAGTCTTGCTATCCACTTATCAAAGCCCGCTGCTTGTAGTCCTGCTCCCAGAACTATTCCCCCTCCAAATAAGAAGACCACGTTCCAGTCTATTCCCTCCTCGATATCTTTCCACTTTAAGAGTGGCCTGTTCTCTACTTTAATAAGTCCTAGCAGAAGTATAGCAAGTACTGCTGGCGCGGCCTCGGGCAGAACTGCTTTAAGAAGATTGCTCAGCCAAGTGTACTCTGGATTTATTGTAGAGTATATTAAAATTGAGCCAGGTATAGTCCATAGGAAGAGAGTTAACAGAAATATTGCTAGAACAATTTTTTCTCCGCGAGACATAGGCTTAAGCTCGATTTTACTCAATAGCTCTTTTCTCTTTTCAATTGAAAGTTCTTTTACTTCGGGCTTTATTAATGCAAAAGTAATGAACCACGTTATCACTAGGCCTAAAAAAGCGTGAGGAGTTCCCACAATTATCCAGTCAAGGAAAGTAATTGTTGTTCCAGGCATTGCTGTTTCAATAGCGCTTTTAGCTATAAGATTCGGCGGAGTGCTGATTAAGAGAAACATAGCCCCCGCTGTCGCAGCCTCGCCTAGAGCAAGCATTGTTGCTTCACCATACCTACTTCCTCTCTGAAAACCTAGCGTAGTGAGATACGCCAACACTATTGGATACGTAATTGAAGTAGAGGCTGTTATAGAGCCAGTCATCGTGAGTATGAATACAGGTAGACAGGCTGTGAAGAAAGCTGCGAGAGCAGGATTGCTTCCTTTGTAGAGCGAGGACAGTTTAATAGCTATTCTTTTATCCAGACCCCAAACCTGAAAAGCCTTGGCTAAAACAAAGCCTCCCATGAAAATCCATATTATTGGACTTGTAAACGATGAGAGAGCCTTTTTCCAGCTGACAAGACCAACCATAGGAAAGAGCAAAGCAGGTACAAGCCCTGCTAGCCCCAATGGAACACACTCTGTTATCCACCATGTTGCCACCCAGAAAAGTACTCCTAAAGCAAGCTTTAAGTGATAAACACTTACTCCAGCCTGGCTTGCTGCCTCAACCATACCCGGAAAAGGCGGCGTTATAAGCCATAGCACTGCAAGTAGAGGTCCTAGCACTAAACCTAGCTGTTCTCTACTCAATTTTCTAGACACAGTTTATTTTTAGTTTTAAGTTTTAAGTATTGTCGTTTAATCATTAAAGACCAGACTTTATGTAATTCTACCTAGAAGCTCTATCTCATAGTACTATTTAAAAGAAACCTTAACTAAGTTGCTTTAATAATTACTAATAGTAATTATCTTCTCGAGAAATATTTATAAGAAGCATTTCCTAGCTATCATCGATGAAAATAGTAGACCTATCTTTCAAAATAGAAAGCGGAGCACCTGTATTCCCTGCACACCCTAAGCCAGCAATTCTGCCTTGGTCAAAAATAGAAATTCAAGGCTTTTACTCAAACGTTCTCTTCTTGTCAGAACATACTTTGACACATGTAGATGTTCCCGCACACTTTATTAAAGACACACCTACGGTAGACGAAGTACCTTTGGAGAAATTTGTAGGAGAAGGGGTTGTACTTGACTTTAGCTATAAGAAGCTGAAAGAAGAAATCACGTTAGAAGACTTAAACAAAGCTCTTGAAAAAACTCGTGTCGGAAAAGACTATATTGTATTGCTCTATACAGGTTTTGACAAGTATATAGGTAGACCTGAATATTTTACGGACTATGTCGGCCTGAGTAAGGAAGCTGCTGAAAAGCTAGTAGAAATAGGTGTAAAGGCTGTTGGACTAGATACACCATCGATAGACAGGCCGCCTTTTGAAGTACATCCAGTATTGTTGTCGAAAGGCATAGTGATATACGAATGCTTAACAGGCTTAGACAAACTTTTAGGCAAGAAATTCAAGTTTATAGGCCTGCCTTTAAAAATAGCTGGTGGAAGCGCTTCACCTGTAAGAGCTGTTGCGGTGCTAAAAGAGTGATCTCCATAACCGAGTTACAGTTAAAGCTAGTTCTTCTTGTTTTTTCCATTCCCCTCGGAGGACACTTTTTTCTTTAAGTTCTTTAAGCTCCTTTTTTACGTGTTCAGGGATTTTCCCTGGAGGAGCATTTTCAAAGGGAGTTCCAGGTAACGGTATGAATGTATGTCCTCTGATAACAGCGCCTTTGCTAGATAGTTCTTTTATAGCTTTAAGCGTTAGCTCAAGGTCCTCTTCAGTTTCACCTGGAAGACCGAAAATAAAGTCTACGCAGGGAGTAAAACCATACTCTAGTGCTAAGTCTACTGCATCGTAGACATCTTCAATAGTATGCTGTCTCCCAATGTCTCTTAGAACACGGTTGCTGCCGCTCTGCGCGCCTATAGCCAACGTCTTATTGACAACATATTTTGCGACAATGTCCAGCACCTTTCTTGTAACAAACTCTGGACGTACTTCGCTGGGAAAGTTACCTAAATGAACTCTTGTCCGAGGAATAGACTTCACTTCTTTCAGCAGAAGCCTCAGTTTCTCTGGATTAGGTTGTTTTCCTGTTTTCGACCCATAGGCAAAGCCGTTCGGGGCTATAAAGCGTATAGTTCTTCTACCTTGCTGCACATAGTACTTAACCCACTTCTTGACATAGTCTACTGACCTATATCTCACGGTAAATGAGAAAATTCTCGGAGTTTGACAGTACTTACATGCATAAGGGCAGCCTCTCATTATCTCTATAGGAGGAAAAAGCCCATATTTCCTGGAGCAGGGAGGATATTTCTCTAAATCAACTAGCTTTCTTCTTCTCGTGATCACTACTTCTTTCTCTCTACTCCCCCGGAGAGCTATTCCTTCGACACAAATTAAGGGCTTATCTCTCAGTACTGCTTCAAGAATATCAATTAATGTTTCTTCGCCTTCACCTACTACAGCTACATCAAACCCTAGCTTGAGAATAGTTCCTCTAGGATCTCCTGTAGGATGAGGCCCTCCAGCTACTAAGAGCAATTTATCTTTAAGAATTCTCTTATAGTCTTTAAGTCTTTTAAATTCTTTTAAATAGTTTTGAAGCTGTGTAGTCATTACAGAATATAGTACTATTATTTTATCGTAGTAAGAAGATCTTTTATCTAAATGACCAAAAACATCTTCTGTTAACTCTACATCAATTCTGTAGAATACATCAGATGACTCTAAAGCGGCAAGAATATAAGCTAAGCTATTTGCGTTAATTTTATTGTATTTAAATAGAGCTAGTATTTTCATCGGTGTCTATAGTCTAAGAGTTTTTGAAGAGTATTAATGTTGATCTCGCGGACTAGTCCCTTTTTCTCGACCGCTAGGGCTGCCGCGTAGCCTGCTGTTTCACCTAGCGAACAAGCAATAGGCATTACTCTTATTGCAGCCTGCGCCTCATGTGTAGTAGAAATACATCTCCCGGTTACAAGAAGATTCTTTAGTCCAAGAGGTACGAGACACCTGTAAGGTATCTCGTAGTAGTCTCCAGGAGGAGGCCCTTTCATAATAGTTTCTTTGTCTGATGGACGCATTGGATGGATATCTATAGGGTAACATCCCGCAGCCACGGCGTCATCAAATTTTCTCGCTTTCAAAATATCGTCTGCTGTTAAGACATACTCTCCGATAATTCTTCTAGTTTCTCTAACACCTATAATCGGAGCTGACTCAAGTAGATATGCTTCCTCAAAGCCGGGAATATGTTTCTTTAAGAAGAGTACTAGCTTGTATGCCTGCCAGTAAGCCATGATTGTAGCTTTAGTTAAATCGCGGCTAACTAAGCCGGAAAGCATCTGTACTCTAGTCATGTTGACAAAAGCTTCGCCTCTACGAGGAAGACATGTAGGGAAGAATACCTTATTTTGTGCAGGAATTTCAGGGAAATCTTCTCTGTACTTATTGATAGCTTTAGATAATCCCGCAAACGAGAAGGGAGCTCCTATTTCAACACATTTCTCGATGTAGTTAAGGTTTACCCACTCGGAGCAGTCGTTTGCGGTTCTCAAGTACTCGACGAATTTCTTATAATCTATGTTGCCTATTCTAAACATTAAAGTCATAGGCTGAGCTACTTCTCCATCGCCGTACTCCCATTTAGCGCCAGCTGAAGCAGCTAAATCTCCGTCGCCAGTAGCGTCTACAAATACTGTTCCCTTGATTTCTTCAATACCTTCTTTCAAGCTCACATTAATGGATTTAATAATTCCATTTTCGGTATTCGCTGTTAACACCTTAGAGTAAAGAAGGATATTCACACCTGATTCTTCACATATTTCGAATAAAACTCCTTTAAGAACTTCTGGGTCAAAGAAGTGAGGTGGCTCTCCCCACGCGCCGCGACTGTCTTTTAGTCTTTTAATAATTTCTAAAAATATTTCATTTGCCAGCAATTTATTTTTATTTAAATAATATTTCATGAAAGGGTTTACCAAACCTAGCGTAGCACATCCTCCGAGGAAACCGTGTTGCTCGATGAGCAATACTTCTTTTCCTTTTCTCGCTGCAGCTACTGCGGCCGCCACACCTGCGAGTCCTCCTCCACAGACTACAATATCGTACTGCATTTTCTCACATCTATGCTAAGAGTACTTTGTTACTTTCACTTGAAGGAAGTGATCTATAGTATAGAACTTTCTTTTCTCGAATAGCCTGCGGTTTAGCTCAAAGTCTTTGTCAAGGAGAATAGAGGCCATGCGGCTTCTGCGCTGGGGAAGCTTTATGAGAATTTCATTTCCTACTTTAGAGGCCGCAATATCGTGTAGTTTAAGTAATTTTTCCGCCTTATTTACTTCATTTGATGGACCAGAAATTCTGAACATAGCTTCTGGAAAGGCTATATCTTCGCTAATAGACTCACTTACAGCTTCTTTTACTTCTCTTTCTTTTTCATATGTGTAATAGGCTATGTGTGCTATTATGAGAGAATGTATGTTGACTCGATCTGAAAGAAGGTACTCTCCTAAGCCTACTCCCCATGTCTCTACAAGTAATTTGGCTGAATGTTCATATGGTACATGAGAACCTAGAAAAGTGGCTGGTACTACTACATCTTCCCTTCTAGCACCCTTTTCTTCTCCAACAAACCACCTCTCTTTAATTTTCCAGTGACCATATCCCTCATTTACTACTGCATCTATTGCTCTCTCCATGATCTCTCTAGAGAGATCTTTTATACTCTCACTTACCATGAAATAAGGAGTGTCAGTAAGCGATATCATAAATTCTTCTTCTCCATCAGGCCACTGTGGAGGATAACCTCCTTTAAAGTAAAATTCATGCATATCGAGCACTATATGAGGCCTGAATTCATTTAACAATATGTGAAGACACTGTGTCTCTTTTTGAGTTAAATAGAGCCAGTCTCTATTAAGGTCTACTCCCTCAGCATTTACTCTAGCTTTGCCAAAGACATTTTCCCAAGAAGGCTTAGGGTTTTTTACGTAAAGGCGGTAGTACTCTTCAAGTCCATCTGGATTAGCCGCAGGAACCAGCGCTATCTTACATTTGCTTAAAACATCTCTCATAGGTATTCCTCCCACTCTACCTTCAGTTAAACACAGGTAGGTAAAATAGAGAGCCGCGTTAGTTGTAGCAGGTTCATTACCGTGAAGTCTACAAATAGCTAGTATTCTAGTATCACCTTCCCCTAGCTTTATACAGTGAAGAGGTTTATTCAAAGAGCTATAGCCTATTGTCTCTACTTTAGCTCCTATTTTCTCTAGCTCACTTACTATCTGCAAGTAGTCTTGAAAAGAGAGTATTTCGAAAAGTAGCTTTCTACGCACAATATTAGCCTTTTGCTTTAAATTTTAAATTTATCTACCGCCGAGGATTAGTCTAGAATAGAAT
This sequence comes from uncultured Thermoprotei archaeon, assembly GCA_965367815.1. GTDB lineage: Archaea > Thermoproteota > Thermoprotei > Thermofilales > B15-G2 > B15-G2. The sequence goes on along the minus strand of CBDUKN010000002.1, from coordinate 35,261 downwards.
GACTACTGTCATTAAAGTAGGTACATGTGGATGGAGCATTAAAGGTGGCAGAAAAGCTTACTTCGAGAAATTTAATGTAATAGAGCTCCAAGATACATTCTATAACTTACCTACAGTCAAGAGAGCTAGAAAGTGGAGAAATGACGCGCCCAAAGACTTTGAATACTGTGTGAAAGTATGGCAAGCAATTACACATCCACACACGTCACCTACTTGGAGAAGACTTAAAGAAAAACCTCCTGGAAATCTCGAAAACTACGGCTTTCTCAAGCCAACTAAAGAAAACTTTGAAGCATGGGAAAAAGTACTGGAAATATGTAGAGTACTAGAAGCGAAAATATGTGTCTTCCAGACACCGCCTTCGTTTGAATACAGCGAAGAAAACGTCAAGAATGTAAAAGAATTTTTCTCGTCAATCTCTACTAATGAAGTTACTATAGCCTGGGAACCTAGAGGAACCTGGAACGATAATTTAGACAAGGTTAAGGAGATAGTCGATGAACTAGGGTTAGTTCATGTAGTTGACCCGTTTAAGAGATGGCCTGTATCAGAGCACAAAATAGTCTACTTTAGACTCCACGGCAAAGGACCTCGTGAAGTAAACTACCGCTATAAGTACACAGATGATGATTTAAAGTGGCTTCGCGATCAGATCTTGTCCAGGTATGAGGGTAAAGAAGTGTACGTAATGTTTAACAACGTCTACATGGGCCAAGACGCCTTAAGATTCAAGGAACTACTTACTCAGTAGTGCGCACTATAAATCTGCATACAGGGTCTCCGCAGGCAATGCATGTTTCTTCAGTAACTTCAGTTTTCTTTCTCCATAGGGCTTCAGTAAATCCAGCCAGTAGTCCTCTAAATAAGTGACTTGTAGGAATCTTTTTCTCTCCTAGAAATATCATACACTCAAACAGGTTCTTAGCCTCTACTACTACTTCCCTTTTATCGATATACTTTATGATTTCACAGTCACCCCATCCGAGAGCTTTAATCCAAAAGAAGAAGTGGTTTAAGGCATCATAGTCAGAGTACTTCTCTGTAATATCTTCCGCTATATCTAGTCCCATTTCATAGCCTAAGAAGTAAAGAAAGACCGCTCCGGCGTCTTCGAATTTCTCGTATGCTCCCTTAATAATACTTGAAAACTCTCTTAAGGTAAATGTAATTAGTCGTGCTTTTGCTCTTGTCATAGGAGTTTCGAGAACTTCAGCTCTGTGAATATAGGGTAAAGACCTTATCTCCCTAACTAGACTAGCTACGTCCATGTCTATTGAAGTTATATCAAGAATAGAAGTAATGTACGCCCTCGGAGACTCAGGATGAAGCGTTACAGAAGTACTCAGGAGCTTTACTTTACGAGAAGCATAGTAGCTCAGTAGTTTGGTCATTATTTCTTCTTCTTTTTCAGTTTCTATTACAATACAAATAATGTTCCTTTGAGGAGCGTAAAGCTTCTTAAGCTCAGCGGAGTGAACAATAGTATGCTTAATTGCTTGCATAGACGTATTAGTAGAAAAGCGGTTCTATAAATATGTTATTATATGTTTAAAACTTAATAAGAGAATGGAAGGAAAATAGCTAATTACGTGTAGTGTTTAACAGTATGCGAAATTATGTTCTCTAGGATCCCTAAAGTTTTTTTCGCTCTATCAACTAGCTCTAGTACACTTGACCTATAGCTCAGTGTCTCCCGAATAAGCGGATTTTCAAACAAGTCTCCAGGTGTAGGCATTAAGTCGTACTCTATTTCAAGAATATCGTCTAATATGTCTCCGTAAATTTCAGCTATCTCGCTTAGTGCTCTGAGTGAGAGATCTATTGTAAGAGAAGCCTTGTATATTGCCTTGACTAAGTCGTTTTCTCCGATAGCGTTCTCGGCGTCCTCTAAACACCTATTAGCTGTTTCAAGAATCGATAATATATCATCATGCGTGTCGTTCTCTAATCCATTTATTATTTTTGAGATAATGAAGTCCTTATCGTATACTATGGTTCCATTTGAATAATATAGGAAAAGTATGGCTTTACTTAAATTGTTGAAAATATCTTCAAACACTAAGATATCGGTCTTAACTTTAACTAACTTAAATGGATTAAAGTTGAGCGCCGACTGTACTCTGCTTTTAATGGGCTCTAGTGACCTCTCATAGCTCTCGAGAATAACTGCAACCCTGAGATTATTTTCATCGAAGTTTTCTAGAATTACTCCTAGTAAATTCTCTCCAAATTCTCTCTTCAGTCTATCTACTACTTGCGAGACTAGTGAAATGATGTATGACTCAAGTAAATTTCTGATCACGTTTCTCCTTTCTCTCTACTTCTCGAGAGATTTAAAACTTAATCCTTCATTATAACTGTTAAACAAGGACTTAGTATTATATATGGAGCACGCGGTATCGTAGTGTCGGAGAATATGTTCATAGGTTTCCTAACCTCGGGCCAGCTCGGGGATCTTAAAACTACTTTAAAGTGGGCCAAAGAACACGGTTTTAAGTCTATCTCAATAGCAGCATGGCCTGATAAAAAGTTCTTTGACGTCAAGGAGGCTATAAATAGACCAAACGAGATAAAGAAGTTAACAGAAGAAATAGGAGTCATTATCTCGGCAATAGGATTTTACGGAAATCCTATTTCTCCCGACGAAAATATAAGAAAACACCATCAAGAACACTTCATGAACCTTATTGAGGCAGCCTATAAGCTTGAAATACCTGTAGTTACAGGATGGATAGGCAAAGTATCTGAATCCGAAGAAGAAAACTACAAGGCTATTGAAAAGGAGTGGCCGAAGATAATAAAATACGCTGAAGACAGAGAAATAAAAGTAGCCATAGAGAACTGTCCCGGAAATATTATGTACAGACCTGATATATGGGAAAAAGTATTCGAGATTCTCGGCTCTAAGATCATAGGACTAGAATTCGATCCAAGTCACCTTATATGCCAGTTTATCGATGTAATCGAAGTAGCAGACAAATTCGGCGACAGAATTTACCATACCCACATGAAAGATGCTCAGATACTATGGAATAAAGTCAAGTACTACGGTATAAGAAGTAGAGGATGGTGTCCTCACAGGCTACCTGGCTTCGGCGACTTAAACTGGCCCCAATTCATATCAATTCTCAAGAAACACGGATACGATTATGCCTTAAGTATAGAACACGAAGATCCCTACTTCAAGTACGAGGAAGGACTAGTACTTGCAAGAAAATTCCTCGAAAGATTTATTATCTAAAGAGTTTTGGCGTTTATTTTCTTAGAACAGTTAACCATAGCTATAGCGGCTGAAGCAAAACGTATTATCTTTTTTACATCGCCCTTAACTTTAAGCTTACCTGAAAGCAGGGCCATTATCGGATGAAGTTCTCTTAATGACTTTACACCAGTCTTCATAACTGCCAATAATCGCTATGTTCGCTTCAATGGGTTTTGTTTTAAGTCTTGCTTCTTTACATTCTCCGTGATATAAGTCCATGTAGACGTAGACTTCGCTAGAGCCGTATTTTTCTGAGAGCTGTTCAGGTAAGTCTTTAACAATAAACAGTATGTCGTCTTCCCATTTCTTAGCAGAGTCTCTGTACTCGAGAGAAAAGCTAAGCTAGTAGCTATTCCTACTACAAGCGCACTGGAAGCGAAGTGTCTTTCGGAATAGCTTTAAAAGATCTCAAGGAAAAACACAAGGTAATACTAAGGTCTTACTGCATTGTCCCTACAAGGGATTTTAGACCCATTTTTCCATAAAAATGGGTCTAAGAAACTTACAGCCGCGACAGCCTTCGATGCACTGGCAGACGCCGTCGAATCCTATGTAACTCCACTAGCGAACGAGTTTACTGAAGCCCTTTCTCTCAAGGCAGTCTCCCTGATCTTCAAGTGGCTAATAGTGGAAAAAGCTTTAGAAGACCCTTCAACCCCCTATAATCCTCGATCAGTAACACTAGATGATCTGAAAACACTGCTTAAAGTAGCGTATTATGGAGACAGTTTAGACAAACTTCTCGCTAAAAGTTAAAAAACTGTCAAGCAGACTGGACTTTAATAAAGTAAATACTTAAATGGTTTACTAGAAATTTTAAACGGTGAAATAGTGAAAAAGGGCATTAACCTCTGGTCTCTTATAGGCTGGAAGTACACTGGAGACACTCCACTCGAGAAAATAATTGAGTACGTCAAGGAAACTGGTTACGATGGCTTTGAAATGATATGCGACTTAAACTTACTGCATCCAGATAAATTAAGCAAAGAAGACAGAAAAAAGATCGTAGAAAAAGCCCGTAGCCTAGGTTTAGAAATATCGAGTTTAGCTTCAGGCGTTTTCTGGAGACTAAATCTGGGAAGTGCTGACGAGAATTTAAGGAAGCAGGGACTGGAGTATCTGAAAAAAGCTTTAGAACTGGCACACGACATTGAAGCTAAAGTACTTCTAGTAGTGCCTGCAGTGGCATCACCAGACATACCCTATGATAAAATGTACGAGTTGTCCAAAAAGAGCTTAAAGGAGGGAGCTAAGTGGGCCGAAGACTTAGGAGTAGTTATTGGAGTAGAAAATGTTTGGAATAAGTTCCTCTACAGCCCACTAGAGTTCAGACGCTTTATAGACGAAATAGGCAGCGACTACGTCAAAGCATATCTAGACATAGGAAACGTACTGAACCTAGGTTATCCCGAGCACTGGATAGACTTACTTGCAGGAAAAATAGCTTGTGTTCACGTCAAAGACTTCGACTTAAATGTAGGAAACATAACAGGATTTAGACACATAGGCAAAGGAAACATGGACTGGAATAAAGTAATAGAGCGATTGAAGAAAGTAGGCTACGACTATTACCTTGTCGTAGAGTGTCCACCTGAATTCGATCCAGAGCTCAAGAAAGCGAAGTACCCTGAAGACGGAATAAAGTACGCAAAACTGAATTCCGAAGCACTAGACAAAATTTTGGGTAAAAGGTGACGTAAGTTTTTTAGATTCAAACATTTTTAGCACCGAGTGCGCAAGGTTTCAGTCATTGTTCCAGTGTACAGAGAAGGATTCTACTTCATTAAGAGCATAAGTAACCTTCTTTCTAGCGATGCTCTCGAAGAGCTTATAATGATAATAGACAATCCTTCTCCAGAGTTCTATAATAAAGTAAAGTCCATTAAGTGCTCTAAGCTAAAGATAATAGTAAATAATAGGCGCACAGGTAAAGTAAGTGCACTCAACAAGGGAATTGAACTAGCTAAAGGAGATATCGTGTTATTTCTCGACGCCGACGTGAATGTGCCGGACAGGCAGTTTTTAGAGAAAATTGTCCGCAAGTTGAATGGATGCGACATACTAGACATCAAGAAAGAAATAGAGCCTAAAGGTTTCCTGGGCAAAATGATGTATTATGAATATTTGAGCTTTAATATAGCTAGCTGGCTTTTCTGCAAAATACTCAAAAAACTTCCTGCAGTGAATGGAGCAGCCTTCGCCGTAAAAAGAAATAGCTTAACTAAAGTAGGGTCTTTTAGACGAGTAATTTCAGAAGACCTAGACTGGGGATTTAGAGCATTTAAAAAGAATCTCAAAATAACATACACTAAAGAAGCTTACGTCAAAGTAGAGCCTCTATCCTCTTGGCGGAAATGGCTTGAGCAAAGAAAAAGGTGGGCTTTCGGCTTCGCTGAATGGCTTTTCAATAATTTAAAAGATATTATAGTCACTTTAATTAAGTACCCGTTCATAGTAATTCCTGCAGCAATAATGGCAGTTCCCTCAATTTCAATTCTAGTATTAGACTTCATTGTAAGCGATGAAATAGTGCTCAAAATAGCTTCTCTTATACTAATACCGCTAATAGCCAAAACAGGTTTTTCGCTACTACCGCTAATAATGACATTTAATATTGCTCTAGCCCTTAAAGAAACCTTAGTACTATTCTCGAGTTTCGCTATATCAGCAGTAATTACAGGCATCTTAGCTAAATATTTAGGGTACAGGTTTGAGATACACGAATATGCAGTCTACTACTTTATATATTCTCTTGCATGGCTACTAATACTAGTTTCAGCAGTATTCTGCTACTTTCTGACAAGAAAAATACCTAGACTTGACTGGAAAGTATAGTCAGCCCTGGCCACTTCAGTCATCAATCCTCTAAGGGCGTGTAGTCATCACCTACAAGTAGGTAAGTATAGTGGAATGATATATCATTTTGCCCACAAGTAGCCTTATTAAGTCCCTCTTACCTCTACGTTTACGTGAAAAACGACTTAAGTGACATTGCTTTTCAGCTATCTAAATTACGCAAAGTAGAAGAAGAATGTTTAAAAAGACTCCCCGATAAATGTTATCTTCCTGAAGCAATTAATATAATTGAAGAAGTATTAAAAGAACATGGAGTAACTATAGTAGACTCTATGAGTTTAATTAAAGGACTAGAAACGAGAGGTAAAGTCAGAGTGGAGCGCAGCAGAGGCTTAGCTTTCGTCATTAAGACATAGATACCTCAATAGTTTAAAGCTAGTAAAGAATACTAGTCTGCTAAATTTCAAGGAAAAGAAGTTCAGGCTTGCCGGGTAGTCATCATCACTTCTGTCCGGAAGTAACTCATCACCCGGAAAAACTTATTTTACGGAGCAGTATATTTAGGTTGTGGTGCCTTTAATAGACTTACTTTTCTCCATACTGCTGGTAATAATAGGAGTACTAATCTTAGTGTTTATAGTTAAGTTAATAATAATTCTGCTGCCTGCAGCTATCGTAGCGATAATCGTCTACCTACTGACACATAGTTTCTTCTGGGCTAGTATCGCTTTTCTAATAGTAGCCGTAATAGCTATCGCTAAGAAATTATAGTACGTGAAACTAGTATTAAGAAATCAAGATATCAAGAGAGTACTAGTAGGGCCTCCTAAAGGACATAAACATGTAAGAGCTATTATTGAGGCAGAAGACTTAGTCATAGTTCTCCAAGAAGCAACTTTAGCTAATATTGTTAGAGCATATATTACTGTAAAAACTCATCCTACTCGTTCTGCTATTGAACTTAAGCGGACAAAGCCTGAGCACAGAAAAGAAGGATATGCAGAGTACCAGCTACTTGAAACAGAAAAACTAGACGAAGAAGTCTCAGAAGAGATATCGACTATAATCTACTCTAATCCTTCTAGCTGATACCTGCCACTATAGGTTTTACTGGGCTTCTTTTCCATTCTTATGTAGAATATTTGAGCTATTCTAGCGTTTTTCTCTATCTCTATGCCATATTCATTAAATACAAGTAGTAAGCCCACACCACGTCCTCTATAGCCCGGATCCCAAAGAGCTGAAGCAATAGTAGCACCCATTCTAAGTAAACTAGAACGAGGTAAGAAAATAGCTATACAGTCTTCGGGAATCTCTACAACTTCATTAAACCTCACTAAGTAAGCTCCCCTACTTAGCTCAAAAACACCATTTTCGCATTTTACTTTAGAGTATTCCGGTATATCTACTTTTTCTACACCTAAAAACCCACCTTCGTTAAAGACATAGATCTCTCCTACTGTTAAGTCTACTCCAGCAGGCTGTACTTGAGTCTTTTTGATCGGAGAAATATGGCAGATTAAGGTTTCTCCTGGAAGAACCGACATATAGTTAAATTCCCTTTCAGAGTATTTAAGTGAAGTGATGAAGCCCCTACTAGCTGAGCAGTGACGAAAAGTCCCATTGCTGATTTTATAAGATTTTTAAGTCAGACGATAATTTAAAATACATTAGAGGCTATGCTAGAAAGGTGATTATAAGTGAGGACAGGAGCTTTAGTAATGACTATTCTCTACATTCTAGTAATGGCTATGTTATGGTGTCCCGAAATCATCTCAGTGGGTAGCGACGCTGGTGGAATAATTCTCTTAGGTTTCTATAAGTATCTTTATGTAAAAACAAATAACCAAACTTTTGCTCTACTTTTATGTGGAAGTATTTCAGGTATACTTACTTTGATACTAGCTCTAATGATAATTCTTTCCAAGAAAATAGAAGAACTTGAAGAAGAAGGAATTTACGAAGAAGAATATTATGAAGAAGAGTACGAGTACGGTGAAGAAGAGGAGTATGAGGAGGAAGAATATGAAGAAGAATACAAAGAAGAGGACTATGAAGAAGATGAAGAATATTATTACGATTACGAAGAATAGTGTTCTAATTGCTCTATAGCTTCTTCTAGTCTTCCAATAACCCAGTTTTTATCTAACATAGCTAGATAGAACGCTATTCTAGGTCCTCTGTCTTTCGCAAAGTAAATCAAGTATAGTGCTTTAAAGAACTTTCTTTCTTCAGATTTACTCTTTTTAGGCACTTTCATCATAGCTTCTTTTATCTTCTCTTCGCTCCACTCTGCCTGCTTTAAGTTATCTAGAAGTTTTTTCAGTAGGGGAACTATATTTAAGTCTATTTTAGCTAATGCTTCTTTATCTAATTCCTCTGATGGCTTAATTTTATATATAGGGGGAGCGTATTTCTCTACCCATTTTTTAGCTTTCTCTAATCTGCTCTTTATTCTATTTAAACTATAATCATCTAGGGCTTCTTCTTTAAGTACTCCGGTGGATTTAAGTCTTTTTAAAGCTTCTTCGAGGAGATCTCTGTCTAAAGGTATTACTTGGCAAAGTGCAACAGCATGATAGTAGCTTAACTGGAAAGGCGGTGTAACTGGAGGATCTTTTAACTGAGCAAGTCTATAACTTATAATAATTCTCTCTTTATCTTCACTTGGCTTTGGGCTTTCTATTCCATAGTATATTCTTTCTGCTCTATCATAGTTTTCAGTATAGGACGGTATTTGTTCTAGACTTAAAACAATTCTTTTCATTGGATCACTAAATAGGTACATGTACCTTAAAACTTCTGGTTCAGCTACTTCAAGCCATTCTTTGGGAGTAAAGCCTATGAAGTCACTTGAGCCCATATCTCCGAGATCTTTTCCTTTAACTGCATATCCTACCCATTCGTATGCTAGGCCTACGGGAGGCTTTAAGCTGAAGATGTTGACTGCCAGATCTACGCAGCTATCTCTTGATCCTCCTGGCATAGCGTGATCTTTACCGAAGGGCTCGAAGCATACTCCTAGAGAATACCATATGCCTACCCACTCTAGCCTCCACATTAGCTTGCCGTTCTCCATACTTGTTTCTCCTTCATGTCCACAGTTAGAGCAAACATATCTCACTTTATACGACCTTAAGTCAACGTCTACCGATTCTGTGCTGTCTATTCGACTGCATTTATCGCATATTGGTTCAAAAGGTATCCATCCTTCTGGATAAGGTTTTCTACCTCTATACTTATTTATTACTCGTCTTACTTCCTCTTTTTTCTCTATTACTTTTCTTACAAACTCCTTCATTTTATCATTATTTTTGTAGAGTTCTTCAGTAGTAATTATTTTTACATCAACTGCAAAGTCCTTTAAGTAGTTGCCAAAGTCTTCCCAGTAGTGCTCAACCCAGTTCGAGTGACAACCATATGGATCAGGTACCTTTGAGAGAGGCAGTCCTCGATACTTAATGGCCTCTTTAGGATTTCTGAACTGCTTTAATTGAGCGTCTTTGCCTTTCCAGGGATCCACTGTGTAGAGAACTAAGTAGTGTACTGCATTATATCCTCTTTCCCTCAGCTGCCTCGAGATAACATCATTGTAGGTTACTTCTCCTCTAAGTCTACCACAGTGCTGTAGGCCGGATACAGATAGTCCTCCATTGCAGACTATTTTTTCTCTATCGCCAAATTCTTTAATAATTTTGTCAAGAGTCTCCTTTAACCAGTACATCGGGGATCTTAAGGAAAATAACTTAAAGAAGATAAAAGGTTTTCTGTAAAAAATTAGCGAGTAGATGAAAGGAGTGCGTTTAGTCTTCTAATACTCACGCTTATTCCTGCAGGAGAATTGACGTCAATAATGTATGCTCCGTCGAAGCCGGCTGTCTTGAGAGCCGAAATTACTCTTCTGTAGTTTATTCGGCCATAGCCTATTGGCAGATGAGAGTCTTGGTCGCCGTTGTTGTCGCTCAGGTGAACTACCTCTATTTTACCCTTTAGATCTTCGATGAAGTCTGTAACGTTTCCTACTGTGTTAGCATGACCTATGTTTAGAGCTATATTGCAGCCGAGTAGTTCGCTTAGTGTCTTGATGTCTTCTATTGTTGATGCGAGAGACCTGTTTTCTGTTCTCGGAGCGTTTTCTATAAGCAATTTAATGGTTCCTCCAGTAAGTCTCTGAGCATTGCTTATTGTTCTTGAGAGAAGAGTTCTTGCTCTGTTTACTAGTCTCGGCGGGTATTCTCTGGGAAGATATCCTGGGTCGAAGATAACGTACTCTGATTCAGCGTTTTGAGCAAATCTTATTGCTTGAATTAGTAGGCGCTGAGCAGCAGCTCTAATAGTGTTGTTGAAGCTAGCTAAGTTTATGTCGGGAGTATATGCTTTGACTACTATCTCTATTCCCTGCGAAGAAGCCATTTCCTTTATTCTTCTCGCTAAGGGTACTGGATTGGGTATTGCTTGAAATCTAGGGTCTCCGAGATCTACTTCGATTACGTTTACGTTTAAGGCTGATGCTCTGTTGAAAACAGCTCGCCAGCCCCCCATGAATGTATAAGGCACGCGAAAACCCACTTTCATATTGCAGTCACCTTCAACATCATTTGTTACTTACTTATAAGTATTTCCTTAAAAACTAATATACTCTTCAAGGTATTTTCCGAGAAGACCAAGTGAATTGGGTGTGGGATAAGCGAGACACTAGAATAATTAGCCTAGTATTATTCAGAGAATATCTTTGGGGAATACAGTGAAAGAACTAAAGTATTAATAGTAGAGTGAAAGTTGATGAAAAGAATTATTCTCATATTAATTTCACTTATACTTATCACGCATCTAGTACATAGTTCGCCCAAAATCGGGGCTATTGCAGTATCAACAGGAAAAAGTACCACGTATAAGACAATACTGGGCGATGAAGTAGAAATTCAGCTGGATCCTGGCACATTATATACTATCTACCTCGATACGGGATTAGGAAAATCTATCTATAGAATAGAAGGCATTAGCTCAAATAAATACAAATTCAATAGGTTCTACTTAAAAATACTTCCTCTAGAAACATATAGTACTGTTAAAGTAATTTTCAGAGAAGATCCTCTTGTAAAGCCACTAATTGCCTTAATTCCAGGTAACTGGATTTCTTTTTCATCGCCAGTTTCTCTTAAAGCAAATTCTTCTTATAGACTTACTTTCAGAGAAGACAAGCTCTACGCAGTTAAAGTGAAACTAACTATACTCAGTAGACACTATTTCCTTGAATTCAATAGCAGTAGCTATACTATAGCCTACGAAAACGCTACTAGAATAGAGGTAAATGGAGTTGAAATATCGGCTACAGAAGTAGAACTAGTAGTCTACGGAGATACGCTGACAATTATAAACAAGGATCAAGATTTAGTCTTATTTATAGCTTACTGTAAATTTTACTATAAAGATGTTACTGAGGGTAGTTTTCTAGAAAAATGCTTTATTGTTTACGATAGCAAATTAGTTAACTTAAAACTTAATGGCACATATTTAGACTCAAATGACCCGTTCACAGAAGAAGTACCCCCAGAGCCCATTAAATGTATCAAAGTGGAAAAAGCTATCGTAGAGAAAATAGAGTACAAGGAGAGAATAGTTGAACTTAGAGCTGTCGATAGCGAGGGAAACTACATTGGAGATGCCATTATTGAAGTGGGTAGCAGTGAAAGCATTTTTAGAGCCAAGGGAAAAGCATGCTTTAAAACAGCAGATTTACAGCTCTTAGTCAAAGTATACCTCTATGGGACATTGAGCGGCGAATATTTAGTCTCAACTGAATTCAGCCCACTTGATATACCACTTAAGCTATACCAAGTTAGTCTCGATGTAGTAGACAGCAATATGAAGCCTATTGATAAGGCAGTAGTTCAGCTGTATTCATATTTATCTCTTATTGCAAAAAACACTACTGTTGTTGACGGTAAAGCTTTATTCAAAAATCTTCCTGCAGGAGTATATCTTATCAAAATATTTTACGGGGGTAAAGAGGTTGCTAGAAAAAGTATTGTGGTAGAACGTAGTATTCAAGAAATAGTCGTCTGTAATTTAGCAGATCTTAAAATAAAAGTCAAAGACTCCGAGTCTCTACCTGTCCCTGAAGTAAGCGTTATTCTCTTCGATGAAAGTACGGGAAGAAAGATATGTGAAGACATGACTAATAACGAGGGCGAAGTATGTTTTAAAGAAATTGTGTTTGGAAAATACAGAGTTGTACTGCACTATCTGTTTAAAAACTATACTTTTAGTATAGTTCACGAAAATAAGTTCATTGAACTAGAAATCCCCCTTAAGTCAGTAAAAATACTTCTATTTGATAAATTCTCCAATAACATTAAAAGTACTCGTGTAGAACTATACCATGGGGACCTTAAAATAGCAGAAGCAACTCCCGACGAGAGAGGCATAGTAGTTTTCTCGAGGATACCTGAAGGAGAATACACTTTAAAAATCTCGTGTATAGGTGGAGTTGAAGAAAAAACAATTAAAATAGTATCTAAATCAGCAGTAATTGCTATCTATTTGGACGTAGTTAGTGTTTTCGGTAAGCCTATTAAGACAGAAATACTTAAAGTAAGCATAGCTATCTTAGCAGGTCTACTTTTCCTAGTTTTTATATTAAAACTAAAGAAAATACTATCTAAGCGCCGTAAAATAAAACCTAAAAAAGTAATTATTGTAGAAGAATAGCCTAGAGTACTATTATAATATTCTTACTTTTATCCTTAACGAAAAGTACTCTGTCTTTTGTATACCTGTAGTTTCTGCACCGTTTACCATCGCAGAATATTTCTTTAGGTTCTTTCTCGCTATATATTACGAGTTCTAATGGTTCATAAAGATCTATTATTATCATATTTTCGCGTTTTTTGAATGATGTTACTCCTTTAGGCGCAATTATCTTTCCTTTTACTCCCGCTAAAGCTACTCCATCTACTATTTTCGAAATAATATAAACTCGGGTTTCTAGCTCGCTAAGAGTTCCTTTAATTTCATCAGATAGCTTTCTAGTGAAAGTTTCTTCTGTAAAAACTTCATAAATGAAGTAATTGCCTTCTGTCTCGAATACGTCTTTAGGAGACACTGTGTAGTCGACTTTTTCTCCCTTGCCATTAACATTCATTACGGCTACTATGCCTACTTCGCCAAAGCCAGGTACTTTTGCCTTTGAAAAGGCTTTAAGAGACACTTTTTCCTCATAGGGGTTCCTGTAGAGTACTTCAGGTGCAGGAAGAGCTGGAGTATCTGGTCTCAGTATTCTTCCGTCGCTGAAGCATAGGAGCTTAACTATTTTCTCGTCAGTTTTTCCTGGAATATCGGTTATGTAGATAGGTCCGCCGGAAATAGCTCTTGAGACAGCATGAGGCAGAGCGTAAGGGTCATGGCTCATGAACATATCGTAGTCAGGCCAGCAGAAAAACGAGTACCAGAGAGCATTGTACACGCAGTAAATTATGTGCTTTTTAGCACCGTCCTTCCAGTAAGGTATATAGTCCATACATATTCTGCTGACATTTGAGACAAGCCAGTGGAAGTAGTCTTCGGGAACCATGCACATACAGTTAAGTATCTGTAGTCCTTGACCGTATGCTGCTGCTTGAAGCATTTCTTGAATAGCTTCAGCTGCTCTATTTACTGGAATAATTCCTTTAACATATCCTAAAATATCAAACTGGTTATCTACTTTAGTGAAATCTGCTTCCCACTCTCTTAGCTTTGAGTAAAGATCTCTATATACTTTGAAGCCCTTGTGGTTTTCTGGATAAGGTATAAGGTTACCGTTGCTCCCCTTCAGTATTAAGTTCGGGTATTTTTCTAGAAGTTTTTCTGAAAGTCCTCTCCAGTAGCCTTGAAGAGTAATCCAGAAGCCTACATACTTGACCCCTGCTTCTTTTATTTTTTCAACAAGGTATTTGCCGCCTCTCGGGAACTTCTTAGAGTCAGGAACAAATGATTTAAGTCTGCTATCTTCGTCCACGTCTTGCCAACCATCATCGACTATCACAAAGCCTATAGGAGCTTTTTCTCTTATAGCTCTAGTTCCCTCAACTACTTTCTTTTCATCAATATCTCTATAAAATGCATTCCATGTGCACCAGCCCAGGTACTCAAATATCTCTGGATAACGTTTCTCTCTAGAAAGTTTTACTCTATTTCCAAGAATTCTTTTAACTAAAGCAAATGTCTTTTCAGTCGCCAATATAGGATTTTTGTCGGCGACTATTATAGCTCCCGGTAAAACCTTGTCTGAGCTCTTGGCATATGCTCGAACCCAGATCTTAATATGTGGGTCTTCAAATGGCTCAGTACCGAATCTTACAACTGACCTGTAGTCTCCGGCAGAAATAGGGAATATAGCCAAATTGCTGGCTCCGCACTTAAATAATGTAAATAATACAGGAGTATTGTGGTTTATTTTCCTCCAGTCATTTATCCAGTATGGCTTAACCCAGCAAGACTGGTCTTCTTCTTTATCAAAGCATATTTCCTCTGGCAGAGGAGGGTAGGGGTAGTAGTCGGGTGGAGGAGGTTCCTTCGGCTTCATTCCCAGAGATACATCTTTGTAATAGCGGGGCGCCGTAGAGTATTCTTTTCCGAGCCTACCTATATGGTAGAATAACACTGTTTCAAGAGACTCTACATCACCTATACATATAGCTGCGTAAAGCTCTTCACTGAAATCTATGTCGTGCCTTAGGTAGATATAAGCGCTATCTTCAGAGAAAAACCTAATAATTCCTTCAAAAACACCTTTGCTGCACTCATATGGAATTACGACTTCGGTATAATCGCCGCAATTAACTTCCTTGGCTCCTTTACATTTAGTATTTTGGTAAGTGTACCATGTTTTATCTACATTTAGACAGAACTTGATATCCCTTAAGGCTATTTCTCCTATCTTAAAGAATATTTTTCCATTACTTACTTCTATACACGAACTCACAACGATTTTTCTCGAAAGGAATATTTAACACTAAAGAATCTAAACCAATGTGCTATGAATCTACTGCTTAAGCGCTTGCTAATGTTTTTTCTAAGAATAAAATATAGAAGAAAATGCATAAAAATATTATCTCAGAATAGAACATATATAGCTGTATTTGAAAATTTTTATAAAGATGATATTCTTATTAATTGGGAAATATTTAAGCAATTAAAATTAAACTTAAAAGAAGTAACTTTATTAAAATATTCAGTAGCTGTAATAAGATCTAAGAAAATGAGAAAAATTAAAAAGGGTAAAGGTATTGTAATTGGAGAAGTAGATGCGCTAGCTATTTTACCTAATGGCAGAGCTCTACTTGTAGAAATTAAATCTAAAATGCCGCGCCCGGGAACTAAAATAAAAGTCTATGCTAAGACCGCGTATTATTTAAAGAAAGTTTTCGGCTTTAAAGAATATGTCATAGTAATGTTGCTCAAAAACCATACTATTGACAGGGCATATGTACTTAAGCGCTATGCGATTGTACCTTACTCTTTCTTAATTAAAATGAATAAGGAAGATAGAAGTATTGTTAGAGAGCTTGCTCTGCTGTAAGCTGTATTACTCTTTCTATTTCTTTAGTAATTTCGGGGGGCAAATTCAGTATTCCTGGGTCTAAGAAGCCTCTTATGAGGAGCCCTGTCGCTTCTTCTTCGCTCAGCCCTCTAGCCATTAAGTAGAATAACTCTTCTTCAGCTATCCTGCCTATAGCTGATTCGTGCACTAGATTTGATTCCTTGTGGTCTGCTATTAGGGCAGGATACGTGCTTAGGCTTGCTTTTTCTCCTATTATTAGTCCTCTGCAGTCAACGTACCCATATGTACCTGGCTTTGTGCTCCATATTTTTGTTCGCTGAGCTATTCTCGATTCATGAAAAGCTACAGCTCTGCTTACGATTTTTGCTCTGCTTTTTTCTCCAAATAAATATACTGCTGACCCAGAATCTACATTAGATTTCTTTAACCCTACCAGGATTGACCTCATAAGACACGTGCTTTTTTCTCCTTTTAGTACTGCAGTAGGGTATGTTTGAAGAGTTCGAGGAGGCTTAAGTAAAATATAATTTTCAATAAACTCTCCTCCCTCTTCGACACGTATTCCTGCGAGAGGTCTTGCATGCATGTCATAGGGCCATATTTCTATTGTGGTTAAAGTAACTCTGGCGTTTTTCATAATATATACTTCTGTGAGCCCCGCGTGAAATGCCTCTTTTACTGCTCGTGGAGCCGTGCAGCCTGTAATAATATGTACTTCGGACTCCGGCTCTGCTATAATAATGTTGTGTGGGAGCTGAGCGTACTTAGACGAAGATACTATGAAGCATGATTGAATAGGCTTTTTCAAACGCATGCCTCTCGGAACTCTTATAAAAACTCCTCCTCTGCTATAAGCTGCATGAAAGAGAGAAAGCTTATTTAATGTTAAGGGAAAGACACCAAACCAGTATTTTCTAAGCTCGTCGTATTTAAGTAAGGCTTCTTCAATATCCATTATTACTACTCCTTTAGGAACATCTAGTAATTCTTTTAGAATAGTGCTTGCATCTACGTGAACTGTAAGTCCAAGTGCTTTAACTTTAGTTAAAGCTAGTTGATCAAGAGCCTTAGCCACATCGCTGGGCAATTCACTTATATCGCTTACTTCGTCGTGGACTACTGGATTTTTGTCAAACAAAGCAAAATCTATTTTAGCACCGTACTTTGGCTCAGGAGCCTTATCGAGCATGGAAAGAGCCCTTTTTCTCAAACTTGTAAGCCACTCAGGCTCCTTCATTAGCATCCCTCTTCAAGCAGACATTTACCTATGTCGATGCACTGATATCCACAACTATCAATTTTATTCATAAGCTCTACGTCTCCACTAGCTACTATTCTGCCATTAAACATTACATAGACGCGAGAAGGCACAAGATAGCGGGCGAGCTTAGTATAATGAGTTATCAGCAAAACTCCACTTTTTTCTTCAGCTAATTTCTTAATTGCTTTCGCTATAAGCCTTATAGAATCTATATCTACGCCTGAATCAGGTTCATCAAGAATAGCTATTTTAGGCTTCATTAACAGCATTTGAAGCACTTCAAGCCTCTTCTTTTCCCCTCCCGAAAAACCTACATTAAGATCTCTATGCAAAAATTCTTCACTGAATCCTAGATACTTAAACATATTCATATAGTCTTTATTTTTCGAAATAAAGTCGAGAAGATATTTCAGTTTAACTCCATGTATCTCGGGTGGATGCTGAAAAGCTAGAAACACCCCTCTACGGGCTCTCTCGTAGGGAGGTAAAAAAGTGATATCATCTCCGTCTAAAATAACTCTCCCTTTAATTATTCTGTACCTAGGATGCCCCATTATGGCATAAGCAAGAGTAGTTTTGCCCGAGCCATTAGGACCCATAATAGCTACTATTTCTCCTCTATCAACACTTATCGAAACATTGCTTAATATCACTTTGTTTCCAATAGCTACAGTCAACCTCTGTACACTAAAAAGCATCAGAGAGCATACTCCTAGCTAATTTTAAGTTTTTCGTCTAATAGAAAAGTACTTAAGATGCTGTTATACTTATGCACATAGCAATACTATAACGTACACATATGTTCCCTATAGTCCAACAATTTAGTTCAATATAAATCTGTTACATAGCTAATTAACTACTTTTTCGTAAAAGGAGAAAAACTAATATAATATTTTATCTTCTTAAAATGTAGTGTGTTATTCACACATGTGAAGCATACTTATCTACTAAATTAAAGCATAGAATCAGCGATCAATCGAATAGAAACAGGCAAAAACTACACACAATACCTAAAGTGGGAAACTAATTTCTATCAATTAAATAAATGATGTGAGAAAAATTTAAAAAGCATTAGTTATATAGTTATAACGATGAACGTAGAGAAACACTATAGCGTAAGTAAAGTAGCAGAAATATTTAGTGTACATCCGATGACAGTGAAAAAATGGATTAAAGAAGGAAAAATACGTGCAATAACTACTCCAGGCGGAAGATACAGAATACCTGAAAGCGAGATCAGGAGATTAATGGGCGAGACAACTACTAAAGAGAAGTCTTCTGAGAAATAAGCTCTTAACTGCCAATTAAATTTAAATTTTATCTCTTTTTTGTATCTTAATGCTAAGAGAAGAGGATCTCCCCCTATTTAAGCCTTTGATACAAATAATTGGCGACAAAAATACTGGTAAAACCCTTTTAGCTGAAATCTTAATTAAACACTTTTCGTCAAAAGGTTTCAAAGTAGCTTACCTCAAGAGCTGCTCTTGCCCCATAGAAGTGGATAAGGAACATTCAGATACTAGTAGAGCTTGGCTAAGTGGAGCCTTCTACATTATGGCCGTGGCACCAAATACAGTTTTTATTAGAATGAAGCCTAGAGACCTCGCACTCCAAGACTTAATCTATATTTACAGACTTGCTGACATAGTTGTAGTTGAAGGCTTTAGAGAGAAATTCAGGAGTTTTTCTCGTACAGCTGTCAGAATAATCTGTGTTCCATCTAGAGACAAAAGTTTCAGCAACGTTATAGCTGAAGTGAATTTTAAAAATAAAGCGAGTATTTCTGAAGAAATAGAAAAAGTAGTTTATGAAGTGGAAAAGCATGTAAAAAGAATTTCCGCCGCATCAAAAGTTTATCAAAAATTGCCTAAAGTAAACTGCAAAAAATGCGGCTTTTCTTCATGTATTGACTTATCATTAGCTGTGGCCGAAAGCAAAGCCTCTATTGATCAATGTGTTACTTTGAAAGAGAGCAAAGTAATTCTAAAGGTTAATAGTGAAAGAGTCTACTTGAATCCATTTGTATCTAACTTGCTTAAAGACCTTGTTTTCGCCTTTATATCGAATTTAAAGCTCAATTTAAGCAAAGAGGAGATAGAGGAAGTAGAGCTAAAGTTAAACTTTAAGTAAGCGAACATCTAGTAATGATGTGTGTATAGTAGATATCTACTAGATTCATCTATTTTAATTGGCTTAGATGAAAACAGGCTCCCTGAAGCTTATACAGGTATTGTAAGCGATATCTGGAAAAGAAACGCTATAGGTTTTATTCACGTGCTATCAGTGCTGGAATATGCCGAGTATATTTCACGGAAAGTATCCTTAAACGAATTTCTTGAGAAAATATCTCCGCTCTACGTAATCGACATAGATATAGAAGATGCTTATAACGCTACAATACTTTACAAGAAAATTAAAGAGATGGGTTATATTTTAACGCTTTCAGATACTCTTAGCTTGTATTATGCCAAGAAAATGAGAGTACCTATAATTTCACTTAAAAAAGAATTAATAGAAGTAGCACAGAAAATATCTGTAAAAACACTATAAGTATGATAAAAGAATATTATTCAAAACAAGAAGTATTAGAGGAAATAGCGTCTTTTTGTATAAATAGATGGGTTGCAGTGCACTGTGAAAAACGACTTAAAGATGGACGCTTTATGCTCATTAGATATGAGTCCGGTAAACCGCTTACTTTCTCTAAGCCAAGTGATATAAAAGCGTTCATAATAAAGCACTATTACCTAAAGCCACGATCATTTTACGCATCATGTAACATCTACAGGCGACTTGTCACAAAAGACGATGCACTAGATTACTCGGGAAATGTTGTTGCGAGAACACCTACATGGGATATTGACAGCAAAATAGACTGGTGGAAATATACTATTGAAGTAGCCAGAATAGTAGTTGATTGTCTAGAAAAGGAAGGTGTATCAGAATCTGTATACTTAAAGTGGAGCGGTAACGGAGTCCATGTTCATGTACATGAGAAAGCTATATCTAGCGATGTTTTAAATAAAATAGGGGTCTTTAATGCAGTTTACGCTTTAGTAGAGTATATTTCTAGAAAAATTGTAAATAAAGTAGTAAATATTAATAAAAAATACTCTGTTAACATTAAGGTAGAAAACTTAATGGATCCTCAAAGAGTATTCACTGCACCATTGAGCTTACATAGAGAACTAAACGTTTCATGCATTGTATTCAAACCTGAAGACCTTGACTCATTTGAAATAGACTGGACTAATCCGCTGAGCTTCAAACATAGAAAAGCCTGGCGCCGCTTTATTGAAGGTGAAGCAGACGAATTGGTGTGGAAAGCCTATAGGCTCATTGGTCCTTATCCAGGTGTAATTGACAGGAAAAAAGTTTCTAAAGCTAAATTAAAAGAAACGAAAAGAAAAGAGACATTACCTGTACAGGTAGAAGACCTCCTAAAGAAACTAAGATTCTGTATAAATCCAGCACTATTAAACATAAAGAGAGGCTTTAGTTCAGCTGAAGAGGCACTAAGTTTTCTCGAAAACGCTTTAAGCAAATATGTTTTAGGAGAAATTAGTTTAAGCAAATTCGAAGAACTAGTCAACTACATTACTGAAGCTGTAATACCTTTTCAGGGCTTACCTGAGGAAACTAAAAATAAATTAATTAAAGTTTATTTAACTACATTAGAAATTGTCAAAAAATTAAAGAATAGAGAAGAAGTGAAAAAGTGGCTCTTAAGTCACGGGCCGTCCTACAGGAGAATAAGAACTTTAGATGAGTTTACTTAAAGCGGTTTCAATTACTTTTTGAGCTACAAACACTGTCTCAGGACTTACTTTCCTCCTATTAATGTCGTTCTGAAGCTTTCTACAGAAGTCAACTATCCTATTTAAATCGCTCTCGCTAAAAGAAATTAATATTTCACGCGAAGACTGTTTAGCTGTCTTTGCTTTTTGCGCCAATATTAAGAGGTTTGTAACAAGAGAAGGTCCGGGTACTGTCTTAAACGACAGAAGAAGAATCGAAATTAGCTCATATAGTGTACTAAAAACATCGCTTTTCATACTCAAATAACTTAAAATACTCTTTAGCCGAGACGCGATGTAGGTCTTTAGCTCTGCTTCTTCTACTCTATTTAAGAACTTTAGTAAAGGCATAGCTGTATACAAAGCCTCTTTGAGAATATCTTCGACAAATTTTCGTGAAAGTTTAATCGAGTAATAGTCTTTGAGGAAAACTACTCTCGGTGCAGCTAGCGAGCAAATACTTCTTATCGAATCATAGACTCTTTCAATAACATCATCGAGCACAGCTCTTATAGGCTCGAAGTCTTTGAAAAAAGGCTCAGCCATTTCTCTGAGGAGCTTTCTTGACAATACTTCATTCTCTACAACAATGTAATTTCGGGCAGTTAAGTAAAATTCGTAAAGACTCGATGCTTTTCCTGAGGGGTCAAATACATTCAAGCTGTTTTTAACAAGCTCTACTACTTCAAGGCTAGAGACTTTTTCTGAAACAAGGTCTTCTGAGGCTTTATTTAGAGCCATTAAGGCTACATTAGAGTCTACTCCGGCCTCTACAATAGACTCGAATATTTTGGCGTGAGAAAATTCTGTCTTTTCACCGCTCTTTAAAACTATATATTTGTACATCGAGTCCAGCTCAGAGAAAACTTTCAAGAGAATGCCTTTAGACATATACTTAGATCTCGCCTGCTCTACTTCTTCGACAAGACTCTTAAAAGCTTTAGCTAATTTCTGCGCATTAGGTGTTAAAGTAAGGTCTTTTGAAATGAGCTCTTTCTGTATTAAAGGCTCTATACTGTCTAGCTCAAGAACATTAGATAAAAAGGACACAAAGTCTTCTCCACAATACTTTCTCTTCTCATATAAAACTGCAATAAGCGAAAGAGATTTCTCAGGAATACTTTTGAGAGTTTCTCCATAATTATTGACAAAGCTCAGAAAAAGTTCTTCTTTCTCTAAAACAGCTCTTCCTCTACTGTTTAGATCACCACTAGGGTAAGCTAAATTAAGCGAAATGAGCTGTTCTACGCTAAGTTTCCTTAAACTATATTCTTTTAAAAGAACCCTAGCTACTTTCTCATAAGCTAAGTATTTGAGAAGTAAAGGAATATATCTTTTGTACTCTTCATAGATGCTAGCACTAGTCTCTACGCAAGCAGAAACTATTTCAGAAAAGACTATACCGCTTTCGCTTAACCTACTTTCAATTAAGTTAAATGCTTCTTCTGGACGTTCACCTTCAATAAGAAAAACTAGTCTCTGCTCATCTTCCTCGAAATACCACTTTACGTCTGTTATTCCCATATTACGTAAATCTTCGTCAATAGTGTCAAGTACTTTCCTTACTTCTACTGGAAGTACTTCAGGAGGATATTTAATATCGTAGTACTTAATGCGCAACATATTTTCGCCTCCTAAATGAAGAGGTACAAGTGATTTTCTTCATAAAATCTGTCCAGATATATCTTGCCTCTAATTTTAACAAGCTTTTTCTGCAGCAAAATTTTGTTTATTATGTCATTTACTTCATTTAAGTTCAAGTCCTTTCTCTTAAGAATGTTTAGCGGGATATTTATGAAAAGAGGTCTGACCGGGATAATGTGTCTAGTAGTTTTAGGTGGAAAAACTTTACCTGAGAGAGCTACCTCTATAACATCTTTCTTCGTAATAATAGGTGTCTTTTCTACGACGCTATCTTTACTAATGTAAGATAAGGCTTCTTTTTCAGGCAAATATTTTATTGAATTAGATAAAGATTTTATTTTATTGTCTAGATAAGATACTATCCTATATAAATTATATTTATTCTGAGGCCCTTTAATAATAAAGACTTTATCTCTGACTATTAAATCAATACTATCAGTAGACTGTTCTCGAAGATTATATTCTCCTATTCTTTTTTCCTCAAAAATTAGGCCGTAATTGCGGCAGATATCCTTAATTGCATTAATAACTCGAGAAAAATCTACTCCTATGAAAACTCTATACCAGTTTTTTACTTCAATTAGTTTACTGAAGTAGTCTACGAAGCATACAGCTACTCGAGGATAGCCGAGCTCCTTCATGGCTGAAGCTCTATGCATTCCATCTAAAATAACTTTACTCTTTTCATCGACTATAATTGGATGATACTGGAATTTAGATTTTTTAAAAGCCTTAACAAGTTTTTGTAAAGCATGAGGAACAGTTTCTTCATGCAAATACAAGCGCGACAAATCTTCAGCGCCTATTTTAATGGAGAATATTTCTCCTCCAGCACTATAGTACAGAGTGTACACTAAGAATATTGTGTTTTAGGAAATAAATCTATTTGAATTTCGGGTCTTTTTCTTTGCTAAGTATTTGTCTCAAAGTGAAAGAAAGAGTACTTTAAGATAAATACTTTGTTGCAATAAGCAAAATGAGTGGGTATGAAGCCTGTTCTCCTAATAATTGATATGCTTAACGACTTCATTAAGGGAAGTTTGAAGATACCTGAAGCTGAAAAAATAATACCTAATATCAAAAAGTTAGTAGAAGTATTCCATAGAGAAAAATTTCCTGTAATCTATATATGCGATAGTCACATCAAAGGAGTAGACTATGAGCTTAAAATCTGGGGAGAACATGCAATTAAAGGAACATGGGGTGCTAAAGTAGTCGATGAGCTTGCCCCCACTGAGGTAGACCATATAGTCTATAAGAGAAGGTATAGCGGCTTCTTTGAAACAGACTTAGATCTTCTCTTGAGAGAACTTGAAGCAGATACTTTAGTATTAACAGGTGTCTCTACTAATGTCTGTGTACAACATACAGCTGCAGACGCCTTTTTTAGAAACTATAAAATAGTAGTCATTAGTGATGCTACAGCCGCGTTTACTAAAGAGGCGCATGAACAAGCACTACGATATATGAAGGAAATATATAAGGCGGAAATTCTCACAACTAAAGATTTTATAGAAAAATTGGGTGAATGAATTGAGCTTACCGGAAAACTTCAAGTGGGGTGTCTCAGCCAGCGGTTTTCAATTCGAAATGGGTGATGTTGAAGAGAAGAGCCTAGATCCTAATACAGACTGGTTCAAGTGGGTGCATGACCTCAATAATATTGCAGAAGGACTAGTTAGTGGAGACCTGCCTGAACACGGTGTAAACTACTGGTTTCTCTACGGAATAGACCATAGCTTAGCTAAAGGGCTAGGACTCACAGTTTATAGAATAGGTATAGAGTGGAGCAGAATTTTCCCTAATTCTACATCGGAAGTAGAAGTAGGCGTTGAAAGAGCACCAGACGGGAAAATAAGTAAAATAGATATCGATGAAAAAGACTTAGAAAAGCTAGACAATATAGCTAATATAGATGCTGTAGAGCACTATAGAGCAATTATACGTGATCTATTAGAAAAAGAATTCGAAGTAATAGTATGTTTAAATCACTTTACTTTACCCTTATGGATACATGACCCTATTACAGCCAGAAATACCAAGCTCAGGAAAGGACCTCTAGGGTGGCTAGACGAAAAAACTATCATTGAATTCACTAAGTACTGCGCTTATATTGCGTGGAAACTGGGAGACTTAGTAGACTGGTGGGCTATATTCAATGAACCTATAGTTGTTACGGAAGCGGGATACACTTCTCCTAAGCAAGGATTTCCTCCAGGAGTACTTGATTATAAAGCGTTTAAAACTGCTTCCATAAACATGGTGATAGCTCATGCACGAGCATATGATGTTGTCAAGAAATTTGATACAATTAAACAGAATGAAAAAGCTCCTTCACCAGCTTACGTCGGATTAATACACAGCGTAACACCAGTTTTTCCTCTTACTGAAGAAAAAAGAGATGATAAAGAAGCAGTAAAAATACTTAACCACATACATAATAGATTCTTCCTAGAAGCAGTAGTCAATGGCTGGCTCGACGAAAACTTAAATGCTGTCAAAGAAAGAGACGAAAATAAAAGCTATTTACGTAATAGAGTAGACTGGATAGGAGTTAACTACTATACTAGAGCAGTAGTTAGAGGAATTAAATCACTTATAGCGAAAATAGTAGTAGGCTTACCAGTAATTCCTGTAATGGCTGAAAACTATGGATTTTCATGCAAACCGAATTCTACTTCAGAAGACGGCAGACCTACATCAGATTTTGGCTGGGAAATATTTCCCGAAGGGCTTCTTTATGCTTTAAAAATAGCCTCAGAATATGGTAAGCCTATTTTAGTAACAGAAAACGGGATAGCCGACTCGAAAGACAGGCTTAGACCTAAATTCTTAATTGAACATATCAAGGTACTAGAGAGAGCAGTAAATGAAGAAAAAATTAACGTAATAGGGTATCTTCACTGGGCTTTAACAGACAACTACGAGTGGGCTCAGGGCTTCAGAATGAAGTTCGGACTATACTTTGTAAACCTATTGAGTAAAGAAAGACTACCTCGACCAAGCGCTGAAGTCTACAAGAAAATAATCGAAGAAAATGGAGTAACGCCTGGGCTCGAAGTATACGTCGAGCATTTTATTAAGAGATAGTTAACCTACTTATTTATATAAACCGTAAGGAAGCTATTAAGAGAATGACTGTTTATTTAACTTCGTCAAGCGGACACTATGAAGGCATAGCAAACATCCTTAACTTAATGAAAAATACTTTAGTCGACTTATTTCGCTCAAAAAAGCGCATAGTAATTAAACCGAATTTTGTATCAACGGTAGTAGAATTAGCAGCTACTCATGTTAAGGCAGTTGAAGCAACTATAGACTTTATATACAGCCAAATAGGTTCAAGAAAAATAATTATAGCCGAGGGACCAGCAACGTCGCTTCTGTCAAATGGCTTAAAAAAATTCAACTACTATAGCTTAAAAGACAAATATGATGTAGAGTTTGTAGACCTCAATCTAGACGACTATAAGGAAATCTACGTATATGCGCATAATTTAGAGAAAAAACTCAGAATTAGAGTAGCGAAAACAATACTCGATGCAGACTTCCGCATATCGATATGCAGACCTAAGACCCATGACACAGTAGTAGCTACTCTTTCGATAAAGAACATAGCTGTAGGAAGTCTAATAGATCATGATAAAAGCAAAATACACGCAGGCTTCGCTGCAATAAACCTGAGTATAGCCGAGATAGCAACAAAAGTAATGCCACACTTGAGCATAATAGACGGTTACGTTGGAATGGAGGGAAACGGCCCTGTTTCAGGCGACCCTAAGCCATGGGGTATAGCTGTCGCCGGAACTAATCCAGTAGAAGTAGATGCCTTTACGGCATGGCTTATGGGATTCAATCCTCAGGACATAGGTTACCTATATATTCTGCATAAGTGGGGCTATGGTGAAATAAATCCAGAGAAAATAGAAGTAGTAGGCGAAAATCCCTTGAAATATAAGACTAAGTTTAAGCCGCACTGGCGATACGAAAAACAGCTCACCTGGAAAAATGAACTAGCGCGGAAAGGTGATTTACTTGAGCGAAGAATACTTGAGAGCCTTGATCGTTAAGGAACCATGGGTAACTTACATTCTCAAAGGCTTAAAGAAATGGGAAATTAGGAAAAGAAACACTAAAATTAGAGGAGTAATAGGGCTAGTTTGCAAAGGGACTCTGAGAGGATTTGTAGAGCTAGTGGATAGTATCCCGATGGCAGTAAGCGAGCTTAAGGATTTCCAGCAGTACCATTTAGTGAAATACGAGGATTTAGAGAAATATGCTGAGAACCGAAGAGTACTCTATGTGTGGGTTCTCGAAAACCCTATTAAGCTAAATAAACCTATAGAAATAAGCCTTCCCAGGGGTGCTCAACTGTGGGTAAGGATTCCGAAAAGAGTTCTGTTAGAGCAGTTAGAGGAAGACTTATTAAGAAAACTATTCCCGAGTACAGCTTCAGATGGAGAGGAAGAATAGAAGTTAAAGTCGGCGAAAAAGTAGAGAAAATCAATATACCGGGGTCTATTGCGCAGTGGCTTAGACCAGGCGAAATAATCGAAGTGGTAGAGCGAGACGGTCGGCTCGAGCTACATAAGTTCTATGGAGGCCAGAAAATAAGATTCTGGCCTGTTTTCCATAAGGAATATGTTTTAAAGAAACGTGATCCGCTTACAGGAGGGGTTCTTTACGGGTATCGTGTACTAGCTCGCGAAGCAATATACGAAGAAGACTTCTACTACATAGTTGAACTAGAGCAGTACCACTATGCGTCCAAGAAAGAACTAGTAGCCATATGGTGGGACCCCTCTGAAATGCGTTTCGTTGAAAGCAACGTTAAGCCCTCCGAGAACGCTGTATTGATAGAAATAAAGGGCTCTCTACCAGTATCACGTTTCCTCATACTAGAGCTCGTCGACAGAGAGCCCTATGAACCTAAAGTCGTAGGCTACGTTAGAATAGACCCGCCGATACCTCTCGTACACCGCAGACTTCCTGATGGAAAAATAGACGAAAATATTAGAGTGAAAATATTTCCTAGAGACTGGTTCTATCCAACTTTCTGGCCTGAAAGACTCTCGAAAAACCTTGCTTTAATTTACCGAGACCTAAAGAAAGCGAAAAGCAGAAGACTTTCAAGAAAAGAGTTCTTTGAGTTAATCAAAAAGAAAGCTGTGAGAATATGCAATACAGCTGCGGCGAGAATTTCGAGAGTAGTGATTCATCCAGACTATAGAGGAGAAGGACTCGGCATGCTAGCCGTTACATCAGCTCTAGAATGGATTAAAAACTTTAGAGTACCTGAAATGAAGAAAGAAAAACATGTTGTCGAGACAATAGCCCAGATGGCTAGGTACAATCCCTTTTTCGAGAAAGTAGGCTTCGTATACCTATTTGAAACAAAATCTAAAAGACCGTATTTAGCTTACCCGCTGACTGATATTGCTAGAAGACTCATAGAAAAGTATCTAGAAGAAGATCCCTACGCTAGAGAACATAAGGGTAAATTATATAAATCTTCATATAAACCTTCACACCCATTTAAAGATAAGATAATATTGAGAAATGTTACAAAAATGTATACAACAGAATTAGATATAAGTAATCTTCCTGGAGATATTCAAGACGTATTAAAGGCATTTGGAGTTGAAAAAAGAATAGTGCAAAGATATGTTCTAAAGGACGTTAATCTAGAGATTTGTCCAGGAGAAATAGCAGTTGTTGTAGGAATATCAGGTGCAGGAAAAACTACTCTACTTCGCCTGATAATAGGTAAAGTCCTAGGACTTGAAGGAGAGCGATACATACCGGACTCGGGTGAAGTAAAGGTACCTGATGACGTCAAATTGGCATGTATGCTTCCCGGTGAAATAGAGCCTAACTTCGGTGAAGAAACAATACTAGAACACATATACAGGAAACTGGGAGACATAGTTTCGGCAATAGAAGTCTTAAACTACTCAGGGCTATCTGATGCAGTATTCTACAGAGCAAGATTCAGCGAACTATCTACAGGACAAAAAGAACGCGCAAAAATAGCTAGCTTACTCGCAGAAAAACCAAACTTAATAATAATAGATGAATTCTGTTCACATCTAGATACTTTAACTGCTCAACGAGTAGCTAGAAAATTAGCTAAAATAGCCAGAGAACACAAAGTAAGCCTAATAGTTGTCACACATAAACCCGAATTAATAAAAGTGCTTAACCCGGACAAACTGATTTATGTAGGCTATGGTGGAGTCACTGTAAAGCAGCTTACTTCACCAAGCTAGGATAAAAGTACTTTTTAGACTTATTAGACTTAGCTCTGTTCCATTCATAGAGAATTTTTACTGCCTCACAGGCTACCCTAATAGCGTCTTCTTCACCTGCACCTGCCACAAACTCGCCAGTAATCGCATTATCGTACACAGCGTAAACTCCGCCTGCCCTAAGGCCGTATAAATTAGACAAGGTAAAGATCGTAGAGCTCTCCATTTCAAAATTGAGAACATTCATTTCCCTCAGCTCATCTACAATTCCTCTACACCATTTAGGCATGTAGCCTTTGAATCCTTTTCTACCTTGACCAACATAAAATGAGTCAGTGCTAGCAGTTATGCCCACGTGATACTTTACTCCATGTGATTCAGCCGCCTCGATTAAGGCTAAGACTACCTCATAATGTGCTACAGCAGGGTACTCAGGGTATACGTAGATTTTAGTTACTCCGTCGAATCTGATCGAAGCTGTCGAAATAATAAGGTCTCCTACTCTGATATCAGGTTGAAGAGCGCCAGTAGACCCCACTCTAATGAAAGTATTGGCGCCCACTCGAGCGAGCTCCTCAATAGCAATTGCTGTAGAAGGGCCGCCGATACCAGTTGAAGTAGCCGATATAGGTACACCCTTATACTTTCCAGTGTAGGTTACGTATTCCCTATGTCTAATAATTTCTCTAGCTTCGTCCCAGAAAGATGCAATTTTAGGCACTCTACTTGGGTCACCGGGCAGTAGAACATAAGGAGCAATATCTCCCTTTTTGCATCGAATATGATAGAGGACGCCATCAGGTAGAATAGGCTCCTCAGAGGACTGTAGCTTCATGGAGTGTAATAGACTCCTAGTAATTAAAGCATTCTGCCGTAATGAGAAAGAACCTAGAGCATACCTAGTACTCAAACGATTAAAACAGTCCGCATGTGTTCCTGGTAACGCTATTTATCCTGAACCCAAGATTTTGTCTGATGGACGTAAACAGTACATAAATTATACGAAATGCGTAGTAGCATTCTCTAAGACCCTTGGCTGCAGAGTCTGCATTAAGGAGTGTTCATTTTTAAAGGAGACTTCGAGAAAATAAGGAGAATTTACGAGACAATGGTTTTAAAACGTCTCCGTCGTCTAAACGATGATTAAAATTTCAGCGAAAGACAACTATTTAATGCATATTCACCCTTAATTATTAAAATTAATTTAAACTCATTTAAATATTATAATTTACAATAATTTATTCTACACTTTGATCAAGTTGCCTAAGCATTCGTTGATTTAATTTAAATATTATTCTATCTTTTTATATTTGTTCAAATAATCTCAATTAATTTTAGAACAAGGAAATAATATAAAGGAAACAACAATGCATTTTGACAAGACTTTATCACAATGAATATAAGTGCCCAAAAAATGTAAATAACGGTGATGAAGTTTAGCCCCTTCTGAGCGATGAAGACTTCGGCAGGAGCTGACCCCTAGTAGTGGAGAGTTCCGATTTATAAGCTCTGGTTTTTCTGTGATTCGGCACCATACTGAGAGTACTATTAGGGCTTTAATGGAGAGAGCTGAGAAAGAGCTTTCGAGTGAGCTTTACGAGGACTTAGTTAGGCTTTATAGGCACTGTGTTGTCCGGGGGCTTTCACCGGATACTCTCTACACTTACTTGAACAGGAGCCTTCTGTTCTTAAATTATGTCCAGAAGCTGGGTAAAAGTCTAGACGACCTTGAGCTAGACGACGTTGAAGAGTACTTGTCTTCAATATCTAATCCTTTGAGCAGAAAAGTGTATGTGAGGGCTATTAGGTGCTTCGCTAAAGCAAATATTAAAGAGCACCCTGTGTTCTACAGGCTTTCTAGGCAAATAAAGTACCCTAAAGAGAAAGTAAAGCTTCCCGAGCTACCCAGCTCAATGGACGTAAACAGACTTATTCAGTGCGCCCGCCAGCCCTACAAGTCTATTATAGTCATGCTCTACGAAGGAGGCTTGAGGCGCTGTGAAGCACTCAGCCTCAAGTACGGCGACGTAGAAGACTGGGATATAGGCTACCGTGTTAGAGTAAAGTACTCTAAAAGCCTCCCCCGCACAGTCTTCGTAATAAGGTATGCTTATGTTCTGAGAGAGTGGCTTCAGCAACACAGATCTAAGGAGAGAGAAGACTGGCTTTTCTACAATACATTCGGGGAACCTATTAGGCCTTCTGCGCTAACCATGTATATTCACAGACTTTGTAAAAGAATAGGACTCAACCCGAAGCTACTCCTCCCACATAACTTGAGGCACTTGAGAGCTACAGAAATGTACAAAGAAAGAAAGTTTACTGAACTACTCTTAATGAAGTACTTTGGGTGGAAGACGCGGAAAATGATAGATGTATACGCTAAAATAACTGTAGACGACCTCGAAGAAACTGTCAGAGAATTATACGGAATAAAGAAAGAGGAGAGGAAAACTCTGTTCTGCCCTAAGTGCGGGCTCAGAATAGAGTTTAGTGCACAGTACTGTCCTCGCTGCGGAACCAAGCTGGATACAGAGGAGCTCAGAGAAAAGGCTTTGAGAGAAGAAGAGCGCTTCATCAAGTTGCTTAGACTCCTTGAGAAGAAGATTAGAGATAACCCTGAGCTACTGTCAAAGATACTTGACTTGGTGAAAGCTGATTTAAATAGCCAGCAGTCTACGTGAATTTAGCGGAGTTGGCGGAGGAAATAGTGAAGTATAGGGAGAAAAACCCGAAAATGTACGAGAAGTACCTCAAGGACCCTAAGTACGGCTTCCTGCTGAAAATCGCTGAAATAGTAGCGGCGTTTAAGCAAAACTTTACTTAATTATTTCTTTTATAACGTATTCTGTCAGCTTTTTTGCTTCCCTCGGATTAACCCAGTATCCTTTGACATCGCTTACTCCAGCCTGCTTTACTACACGGCATACTTCTTCTACTTCCTGTAGGCTCGGGCTAATGAGAAACAGCACTAGCTTCGGCTTAAAAGAGCTCAGCTTCCTGAACTCGCTGTAGGCTTGATCTATGTCGTGGATATCCATGTCGCTTATAATGTAGACTGTCGTGTTTTCTTCAGCATACCTCAGTACTTCTCTGAGCGCCGGTGTAATGTAGGTGTTTCCGCCCGCCCCATAGGCGTACACGAATTCTTTTGCTAGCTTGAAGTAGTCTTTCCGCCACCCCTTCGAAGAAAACGGCACCGAGGAATTGAAAGTCACTAAGAGCACCGGGTACTCGTATTTCTTCGCGAAGCCGATCAACATTAGCGCCGCGTCTCTAGCGTAAGTCAAGTAGTCTGACATTGAGCCAGAAGAATCTACTACTAAAGCTACGCGCGCCCCGCCACGAGTCTTTTTGAGGACTCCTTTTCTCGCCTCTACTTCGACTTCTTTGAGCGTGTTATGTGAGGGAATTACTATTCCGTAGGAGCGCACTGTTTCTCTCACTAATAATTGGTCTACTGGCTCGCCTAGACGCCAAATACCGTAAGTCTTCCTTACTGCTTTAACCGCTATTTTACACTCGAAAATCATTTTAACGGCGAAATTGAATCTGCTTTTAATCAACGCTTCTACTATTTTATCGTAGGGTAGAGGCTTCTTGAGAAGTCTTTCTGCTTCCTCCAGTACTCTCTTCTCGTCTTCGCCTTCATCTACCAGCTCTACTACCGCCTCAGCTACTTCCTCTGGGCTCACAGGAGACCTGTAGTCTCTTCTAACTCTAGGAACTCCATGCTTCTTAATCCACTTAAAGACATGGATAAAGGAAAGCCATGGCTTTTCTTCGTTGAGCCATTTTGCTTTCTTTCCTTCTACAGCGAGCTTTCTAGCCTCATCTAGTATATTGGAGGCTCCCGACGCTCTCAGATATGCTTTAATCTGCTCTTTCACCATAGGATATTTCTGAGAAAGCTCATAGTCTATGAAGGCATCGTAGACAATATTAGCTATGATGTACCTGTATTTTCTGAAAAACTTCTTGTCGCTCTCCGGTAGAAGTTTAAGTGCCTTATAGTAGTGTTTGAATTCTTCCTTCAGTCTTCGAGGCCACTTATTCAAGTGCTCTATCTCGTGCCTATAATCCCACTCAATGCTCTTTGATAGTGGGTTAAGTGTAATTACTCTTGTAGCTAAGTCGCAGTAAGGCACATTTACCTTAGAATTTAGCTGAAGAGTATGCGGAGGAGGTAAGGGAATATGCGATAGCCGTATTTCTTCGAGAACCTTATTTATCGAACTCACCCCCTCTCACCGAGAAAGAAGGAGAATAAAAATGGGGGTGGAAGAAAAATAAGAAATTATAGTACAGGAAAATATTCTTCAATTGACGCTAGTAGAGCGACTGCTTTAGAGTACTTTTCTTCGATGTCGCTTATCTCTAGTAGCTCCTTGTAGCTTTCTAAGAAGTACTCATAGATATCGTGGAAAACGCCTGTCGCTATTACAACGCCGTGAAGTCTGCATAGTAGACTGTATATTTCTTTTACTAGTTCTTTTGTTACTTCGCTTAATTCTTGAGCCCACCCCTCTTCCATCAAAAGTTTTCCGTGTTAAAAATGGCTACTTTAGTAGATCTTCTACTGTTTTCTTCGGCCCCTCTATTATTACTTCATTCCATCTCACTACTATCCTAATATCTTCTCTCAGATACTGTTCATGCTCTCTTTTCTGTAGTCCTGTCAAAATCATGCTGAGTGCATCGAATTCTTTTTCACTTATAAGTCCCTTCATTAGCAGTTTGTTTAACAGTCTTTTTGCTTCTTCACCCCACCTGTATGCTTCAGTTATGTCTAGTACTTTCTTGAGTCTCCTATAGGCTTTGTCTTTGAAATCTGTTTTATTCTCAATGAAGTATTTTAGTACTTTTTTGTCTGCTGTTTTTTCTATGAATGCTTCTATCTCTTCTTTAGCTCTGTTTATTTTTAGTGCAATGCTGTGTACTAGTGATAGTGCTACTGGGTCGTTGTTGTAGCGGTAGCTTAAGTCATTTAGTGCTCTAATAGCGTCGTTTACTTTGCCCCGCTTCGCCAGCTCTACAGCGGTTCTAAGTTCTTTGAGAAGCCTCCTGTGGTCATCTACCCACTTTGTGAACTCTCTTATAGCTACATTTACAGCTTCTCTAACTGTAGCCACTTTGTTTTTAGTACTCTCGTCTACGATAACTAGCCTCAAGGGCAGAGTGTAGTGAAGCGCTTTAATTACAGTCTCGTAGTGTACTCTGTTTTCCCCACGTAGCCACGCCAAGGCTTTGGCGAGAGCTATCGTTGAGCGTATGAGTCTACAGGGCTGTATAGCAAATTTGCTACAGAGGCTTCCTCTGAAAGTGCATCTCATACAAGGTACCTCTCCCAGCACTGAGAACTTATCAAGGAAGTGTCTTTGCCTGTCTTCGTCCTCGAAAACGCATGCACTGTAGACATGTCCGAACAGGGCTAGTGTTGACTTCGCTTTAGAGCCTACTTCAATACTCATTACTTCTTTCCTCACTTCAATAATATTGCTCACATCTAGTTTTGCTGAAAGCTGAGGCGCTACTCTCCTCTCGGAGGCTTCCGCGAACAGGCTTGTTATTTCGAATAAGTCTGCTCCGAGCCTAGACTCAAACGGTACTACTACGTCGAAGCGGTCTAAGTCCGCCATATTGCTTAACTGAAGTATGTTCTGGTAGTACTGGTTAGGGGGATTAGTGCTAGCTGTGAAGAAGAGCCATTTACAGTGGTAGCTGTCGTATACTCTTTCTTCGAGGAAGTCTTTGAGAGCGCTCAAGACAAGCTGGTTTGAGAAGATTTCGTCTAAGTAGACTGCTTCTGCTCCAATAGCTTTAGGCACTATTTTCTCGACTCCTTTCATCAGTGAAGGCAAGTGGTAGCTGTAGAAAACGTCCATTGGTGTATGTCTTTCTTTCAGCAAGAGCATGAAGGTTTTGAGAGGTCTATAGGAGTCTCTCTCTTTTACTACTAGTGTGCTGTAGAACGCTTTAACTAGAGTTGTTTTACCTGTGCCGTGACCTCCAATAAGAAGCGTAGGCAAGCCTGCCACCTGGGAGGCAACATAGACTTCTACTTCTTCTCTAAGCCCCTTGAAGAATTCTTGAAGCTCTCTTATCACTTCGAGAACATTTTCTCTAGTCAGCTCTAGCACCGTCATAGAAATCCCTCGACAAAATCTAGCAGAGTTTTAAGAGTAGGCGATATTCTTGAGAGATCTACGTAGCTGTCTGTTTGTTTTTCTAGTTCATCTAGCGCTCTGTAGGCGTCTTCTCCTGTGAATCTTTCTCGGTCTCCTTTTCCGTAGACGGGTTCTGTGTAAGTGTGCTCATTAACCTTGTTGTAGATTACTGCGGCAGCATGCATGTGCCAGCATTTTTTCCCTTGACGGCTCGCTGGGCACTCACAAAGCTTTTCTACTTGCCCAGTCCTGTGGATTATTATTTCATAGTACTTGTCTTTTTTAGAGGAAGGCGCGAAGACATAAAGTAGCTTTGTCTTAGGGTCGTAGATCCATTGTACTCTCCAGAGCTCTCTTCGAGCTTTATCTCTTATGTAGATGCTCTCTGAGAGGTATTCGCTTATTTTCGAGCCCACCCCCTCTCACCCGGACTTGAACTAGAATAAAAATTGCCGGAACCCTCCGCCGATTTTTAAACACCATTACCCTAAGGTGGGAGGGTGAGCTCGATTATAGACGAAATACAGAAAGGATTCGTTCTG
>CBDUKN010000001.1:0-242390 GCA_965367815.1 uncultured Thermoprotei archaeon | reverse complement strand
AATGATACGGCGACCACCGAGATCTACACCGTCTAATTCGTCGGCAGCGTCAGATGTGTATAAGAGACAGCTACTATTATAAAGGTAAAACTACTTAAATTAATGTTATATAATCAACTAGTGTACAACTATGCTATTTCAAAACACATTTTTCGTGGCAATTAGTTTCTCCCTATAAATATACTTTTCGACTCCCTAGAGATATCAGATAATTTAAGAATAGGTTTCCGACTTTCGCTACACTAAGCGAAACTCTTGAGCAATTCTTTAAGTTCTTCACTTATTCTTACTGCAAGTAATGCTAATTTAGCATATTCTTCGTCATTAAGATCTCTTTTACTCCAAATAGTCCACAGGTCATATGCCTTTTTGAGCATTTTAACAATATCGTGGCTACCGTACTCTTTCTCAAATTCTTCAACTACTTCCCTCTTAGATGCCACATACTTGCCTTTAAGAGAAAGGAATATTGCGGCACTTCTGAATATAAGTGAAAAGCATTGGTTAATTGACTGTCCTCGAGTAGGAATTCCATTTTCTATAAAATCTTTAGCTAAAGTAATAATAGCCTCGTTAGAAGGCTTTGGAATAGTGTCTCTTATATCTTCACCGTAGAGAAGCTTTCCCTCTCTTATGAAAATATAGTATTCCCATCCAACACCGAGCCATGATTTCCCAGACTTGATCTCCTCCATGTCTGTGATAGCAGCTGAGAAGGGTGTCCAGTGATAATATTTAACTTCCTTAAGATACTTTTCTTCAATTCCTTTAGCTATCTCAATAATTTTATTTTCGATATTCTGATCTCTTTTGTTTAATACAACATATATATCAATATCACTTTTACCGGGCACAAAATCTCCTCGAGCATAGCTTCCAGCAACATAAATGGCTTTAATATATTCGCCTAGTTCTTCAGAGAGATATTTAACAAAGTCTGTCACCGCCTTATCGTAGTCTTCTTTTTTCACCACAAGTAGATGACTGTTTATTAAAGTATATATATCTTTAGCTACCTGAACCAGTGGTATCAGTGGCGAGAAGATTCCTCATCTTTCAGGCCAGTCCAAGGCTCATCATCTAAACTATCCTACTTTTTACTAGGTTAAATATAGGCTTTCTCTGTTTTCTTATCGAAAATGTGTACTTTCTTCATGTTAAATGATACTTTTACTCTGCTACCCATTGGAGGAGCTTTCTCTACTGTCGTTACAGCTCTTATTATTTTATTGTCGCCTAAATTGACGTGGACTATTATGTCTTTGCCTAATGGCTCTACGACGTATACTTCTCCTTCAAGTTCTCCTTGATCTCCTATAATTACGTCTTCTGGTCTAATGCCGAATATGACTTCTCCTGAGACATTCATTTTTCTAAGTAAGTCGGCTATGTCTTGGGGCAGTTTTAGGGAAAATGGACCGAAGTCTATTATCATGAAGTCTCCTTTGTCTACTAGCGATCCTTCAAGAAAGTTCATTGGGGGTGTGCCTATGAAGCCTGCTACGAAAACATTTGCTGGCTTATTGTATAGCTCGTGGGGTTCACCATACTGCTGTAGTCTGCCTTTATTCATTACTGCTATTCGGTCGGCCATAGTCATTGCTTCTACTTGGTCGTGAGTAACATAGATAGTCGTTATTTTGAGTTCTTTTTGTAGTCTCTTTAGCTCAGCTCTCATTACTACACGGAGCTTGGCGTCTAAGTTGCTTAGAGGCTCGTCCATGAGGAAGAGCTGCGGTCTTTTAGCGAGTGCTCTTGCTAAAGCTACTCTCTGTTGCTGGCCTCCGCTGAGCTGGCCTGGCTTTCTATCGAGAAGCTCCTCTATTCTAAGGAAGCGGGCTACTTCTCTTACTCTCTTGTCTATTTCTTTTTTAGGTAGTTTTTTTAATTTAAGTGGGAAAGCTATGTTCTCGTACACGGTCATGTGAGGATAAAGCGCGTAGTTCTGGAAAACCATTCCAATGTTCCTATCCTTGGGTGGTAGGTCATTTACTATCTGGTCATCAAAGTAGATGTATCCTTTGGTAGGCTTGTAGATTCCCGCTATCATGAGCAGTGTTGTCGTTTTTCCGCAGCCGCTTGGCCCTAATAGTGCCACAAACTCTCCATCCTTTATCTCTAGGTTGAGATTATCTACTGCCTTAACTTTTCCAAAATACTTACAGAGATTGACCAGTTTAACCCGAACCATATTATCACCACCAGACTTCATTTATGTATTGTCTTAAACAACTTAAATTTTATATGAGTGGTTTAAATTAGCCTTTTACAGCTCCCACTAGCTGTAGCTTCAAGAGAGTCTTTTGCGATAGCGCGTAGAAGATCAGCACTGGGATCATGTAGAAGAGCGCTATCGCCGCTAGTAGTCCCCAGTCAACGTAAACGAATTCTCCTATGACACTGTACAGAAATACTGAGAGTGGGTAGAACTCCTTTCTCTTGATGTAAGTGTAGGCTATTAGGAACTCGCCCCAGCCGCTCATAAAGGAGAATATTGCTACAGCAGAGATTCCTGGAGCAACTATAGGTAGCAGTATTTTGCGCCATGCTTTAAAGCGGGTAGCTCCATCGACCATAGCTGCCCACTCTAGTTCCCAGGGTATGCCGTCAAAGAAACCTTTCAGTATCCAAGTATCCATTGGTATGCCTAGTCCTGCTTTAATTAAGGCGACACCTACTAGTGTTAAGAACCCTTTGCCGTAGAGCCCTAGCCTATTTAGAATATAGAATAAGGCTATTAAGAGTATCACTCCGGGAAAAGCGTGTAGAGCAACTATAAGTCTCATCGTAAACATTCTGCCCTTGAAATCCATTCTCGAGAGAGCGTATCCTGCTAAAGCGGCTACAGGTATTTCGAAAGCCGTAGTACCTAGAGCTAAGAAGAGAGAGTTCATTACTAAAGGCCATATGTTCGGGTACTCTGAAAGACCAAATCGTATCGGAGCCCAGAGAAACCTGAAGTTATTTAAGGTAAAGCCGTTGGGTATTATGCTGTCAGTAGGCCCTTCACTGAAACTCTGCGCAACGAGCCATCCCACCATTAGTAGTATAGGTATTAAGGGCACTAAGAGAACTGCGTATACAAAAATTAGCGTCAAAGTTCTCTTGATTTTATATTTCCTTATTTTAGAAACATAATCATTTCGACTACTCATAGTCTCACACCTCTACTCTCGAAGGCTGCATCATTCTCTTGAAGCCAAATATCTTGAAGAATATGGCTATGAGAACAAGACCTATGACTACTAGGAATACAGAGAGAGCTGCACCATATCCGTACTCAGCTGAATAGAATGCCCTCACATAAGCGTATAGCGCCCATACTTCTACTTCAGCTGCCCTGGCTACACCGGCTCCTCCCCACAGCGCTAGAATGTGCTCGTATGAAGATATTAGGCTAAGAGCCTGCCAAGCTGTAACGAAGAATATTGGCCACTTGAGGAGAGGAATAATTATGTGACGTATTATCTGCCAGTCTGACGCTCCGTCAATTGAAGCAGCATAGAAGAGTTCTCTTGGAATAGATGTTATTGCAGCAGAGTAGATAATAAGGCCGAATGATGCTCCAACGTAGCCGTTTACAACAATCATGAGTATCTGTGAGTAAGGCGAAGTGAGCAGCCAGTCGCTGGGTGTCGGCAATCCAAAGAAGGCTAGTATTTTATTTAACATTCCTACGCGGGGGTCTATGAACCATCTCCAGAGAAGAGCGTAGATAACAGCAGGTGTAATTCTCGGAATAAGCCACATAAGTCTTATTCCTGCTGCAATAGTCTCATTTTTAACAAAGTATGTTACGAAGATCGCCAGCACTAAACTAAAGAAAGCATTTATTATTAGCACTGTAGAGACGTAGAGCACTGTGACTTTGAGAGCTTGAAACGCGAAAATATCTCGAGTGAATATTCGTTCAAAGTTCTTTAATCCTATAAACTGCATTCTAGTAATAGTCCACTGGGCTTTCATGAAAGATAAAATAATAGTAATTAGTACTGGTGCAATCCAAGTAAGTATAATATATCCGAAGAAGGGAGCCATAAAAAGATAAGGGAGAAGCTTACGAGTATATTTTTTAATAGCTTTAAAAGCTTTAGATTTAGGTGAACCTAATTTCTCAGAAATATCAGAAAAAATATAAAAAATATTTTTCATTTAAATCACCTCTCTTAGTCTCTTGTAATTATTTCATCTCCTAGCTCAGCTTTAGCTACTTTAATTACCTCGTCCACAGCTTGTACTGGCGTGAGTTCTCCTTTCTCTACTTTAGTTAAGTATGTTAGCAGTATTTCTTTGAGTACACCCCACTTCGGGTGTAGTACTGGTTTGCTTACACCGTACTTTGTGGCGAATGTGCTTACTTGGTAGAGGAATCCTCCTTTCTCAACGAATGGTGGGTAGTTTACTGTTGAGTAGCGTACTGGTAGGTGGCTGCTTGTAATAGCGTGGTCTGTGTCGTATGGTGGTAGTGTAGCGAAGACACAAATTAGGAAGGCTATTTCAGGGTACTTTGACTGGCTTGTTATGAGGTACTTCCATGGACCCATTGTTACTAGAGGCTTTCCGCCCTTCTCTAGTGGTGGATATGGAGCGAATCCAATGTTTTGCCACTCGTATTCTTCGCTTAGCTTACCTAGCTTTTCGTGGTAAGCTACTTTCTGCCACTCACCCCAGTGCCAGCTTCCGCCTAGCCAGAATAGTACTTTTCCGTTAACGAAGCCCTTGTGTATCTCTCTCCAGCTTGTACCAATCATTGTCGGTGGCAGCACCTTATACTCTTGTGCCAGCTTGTAGTAGAGTTCGTACATCTTTAGTAGAGCTGACTTATCGATGATGAGTTTGCCTGTATCTGGGTCATAGAACTCTCCGCCTGCCTCATAGTAGGGTATTTCTAGGCTTGTACCCCAGTTTGGTCTGTGATAGAAGCCCCACTCTACTAGGCCTTTCTCCATAGCTTCTTTAGCTATTTGCGCTAAGTCGTCCCAAGTTATTTCTCCCTTAATGATCTTTGTTCTCAGAGCCTCTATTTCTTCTTCACTCCAGCCTAGCTGTCTTAGCACGTCTTTTCTATAGTAGAATACTTGGCATGCTACGTCCTGTGGTACACCCCATATCTTGCCCTTATACTTCATAGCATTCCATAGCTGCTCTGGTATATCGGCTACTAGGTCCTTATATTTCTCGACATACTGGTCTAGTGGTACAATCCATCCTGCTTCAGCAGCTTCTACCATGTCGATTCCAGAAATGATGTCGGGTGCTTGGCCAGCCTCAAAAGCAGCTACGAACTTGCTCTTCCATGCACCCCAGTCGCTTACGTGCTCATAGTAGGAGTCAATTTCAATAGTTACGTTGACTCCAATAGATCTGAGTAGTGTTTCTAGAAGCTTTGCTGCTCTCTCTAAGTTCTTTGCCCGGAAGTAGTCTACAGGAGAACCAGCGCTCCAGGCAGTTAACTTAATATGCTTGACTTGAGCAGCCTTAAGCTTGGTAGCAAGGTCTTGAACTTGTTGCTTTAAGCTCTCGTTTTCAGTTTTTAACTTCTGGTACTCCTCCATTGACACTCCTTTAGGAGCTACCATGTAACCGATGACAGCGCCAATAATGATTCCTATAATGAGGCCAGCTAATAGGTAATAAGTTGTCTTACCTGCCATAATTCCCACCTCAGATTACCGCTACTATAAATTAGTTTCTATTATAATATTATAAATCGACTTATAAATGTTTCGCTAAACTCCTTTCTAACTCTGCTTCAAAACACAATTCCTATCAGTAATAATGTATAAATGCAATTAATAGTAGAAAAATATCAGTACCAGTCTTATAAATGATAAGAAACTCAAGGAAACATAAAGTATATTCAGAATATAATATAAATTATAGCCACTATTAACCAAAAAAGAATATATTTTTAGACTCTACACTACAAGAAACACTATCTTTAAAGCTGTTCTAAGTTAACTGTTTTTTCAAAACATGTCTTCGAAGTAGTACAGTCAAACTTATTTAAACTCACTAGAATGAGTAGCTGTGAAAACTCAGTCAAGTTTCATTGAATCAGCTCCTCTCACAGTACTTCTCGTAGCAATTAATATTATAGTGTATTTGATTTTGGGAATCATTGGAGGAAACTTTATTTCAATAAACTGGAGACTCTTAGTACTCTTAGGGCAATTCAATATTCTCATAATTAAGTACGGCTGGTGGTGGCAGCTAGTAACCTCGCTTTTTGTGCACTTAAATCTGATTCACCTGCTACTAAACATGTTTTGGCTAGCCATAATAGGAGCGAGCTTCGAGAAAAGCCTCGGATCAAAGTTTCTCCTAGTATCCTACTTTATAAGCGGCCTCGCAGGAAATCTTCTTTCTTTAGCAGCAGACTTGCTAGTATTTAACCTTAAACTTTACACTATTTCAGCTGGAGCATCGGGAGCAATATTGGGTATTGCAGCGACATTAGCTGTAATAAGTTCGTTTACTTTAGGTAGCCCTGGAAAAGCCATAGCATACCTCGTCTTCTTATTTTTAATGAATAGTTTTGCCGGAAACGTCGATATACTGGGCCACTTAGGCGGTATACTTGGTGGCGCACTCGTAGGATATATTTACGTTAAAGAAAAGTCGCCGAGAAAAGAAGAAAAAGGATTTACTGTAGAGATCACATATAATGTTCCTGTAGAGTATTAAAAAGCTTAGCAATATGTATGCATATCTCTTCATTTTTCTTTACATGCTTATCTAAAAACATGAAATAGTTAATATTAGCTTAGTGCCTCCATTTACTTGCCTTAGAATATTTTTCTTGTCGAACACAAGTAAATGTAAGTATTCTTAAAAAGAACCAATTTTTGCAAGTATACCATAACTTCAAGAAGAATATGGAACAAACGCAAAATATAAATACCCTCCAACAAATATTATCATGTGAAAGTGAGCTGGCTTAAATTATTTGTAAAACAATTATTCAGAAATAAAAAGTTCTTAATGATACTTCTGATAATAGCGCTTTTTGCCATAAAAGTCTACGCTGCACCATGCACACAGCCGTCGAGTGAAACAGACCCAGGACCCCCGCCAGGAGGCGATCCTTATCCGGATCCAGATCCCTTATCTGGGTAGTGGTATGTAATTATGATGATTTGTAGGAAAAATTACCTAATAGATGGATTGGAAAAAAGTTTTTCATACTTAGTAGGGCTACAAGAAAGATATATTTTCAATAATGATAATCGACTGGAAAAATTTATATTAAAATTACTCTCTTTTGCTTTAAATAATAATGGGTAAAATTGGGTGAACATATGGAAAGGTTAAAGAAATGCTTTCTACTATTAATGAAAAATGACCCTAAAACTGCTAAAGTTTTCTTATATCATGCTAGAGTCAAAGCTAACATTAATAGTTTTGATGAACTTTTCAAAGATGAGTATACTTTTAGAAAAGCCTTAATTGATATTTTTGGACGTAAAGGAGCTGAGTTATTTATATGGGCTTTAAATAAATATTCTAGTAAATTAAATGTTATTGCAAAATAAATTATTGGATAAAAAGAATTAATTACTCTTCTTCTTTTATTTTTTTGAGAACACTTCCTTCTAGTATGTAGCCTCCTTGTTCTTCTAGCTTTTTAGCTACTGCATATGCCCAGTATTCGTGTATTTTCATTTTCTTGGACAGTTCTCTTACAGTTATTGTTTCAATGTTTTCTAGGAGTGCTCGTGCTTGTGAAGCAAGGTGATCTACTATTTCTTCCTCTGAAGATAGTATGTAGTCTAGTACTGAGAGTGCTTTTGCTCTATCTATGTTGAGTGTTCTCTCTATAGTTTCCAGCGACGGCCTTGTATCTAGTTCTCTTGTTTCTCTTACTTTATCTACG
This sequence comes from uncultured Thermoprotei archaeon, assembly GCA_965367815.1. Lineage (GTDB taxonomy): Archaea > Thermoproteota > Thermoprotei > Thermofilales > B15-G2 > B15-G2. Next base: position 234,514 of record CBDUKN010000001.1, on the reverse strand, counting down.
AAGAGGTGCGCTAGTTCTTCTAGTTCTTTTTTCTCTGGTGTTTCGACGAAGCTGGGTAAATCTATTTTTAGGTCTATCTGCGAGTCTACTAGCTTATATGCTTTAAGTACTCTTTTGCCTACAACTCTCCACTCTCTTTGAACTATTCCTGAGGAGACTAGGATTTCGAGGTGTTCTAGTGTTGTAGGTAGGCTTAACCCCAGTTTTCTTGATATTTCTTGTGCCGTTAGTCCTCTGCGGTTTCCTAGGAGTATTTTTATTATGTTTAGTCTTGTTCGACTGCTTAGTGCCTCTATTGCTAATTTTGCTTTAAATGGTCTATTCCAAGGAATTATGAGCGTCACTGCCTCACCGCAAGCGTCAACATGCTTGAATAAACTTTGATATTAACTAAAAGACCTTTATCAGTAACTTTGCCTACTGTAGTTGATCCCATTGTCAGTGTTTTGCTGCATCCTGGCACTTCTATTCTCACTGAAGATGATAGAACTTCTTTTGCTGTCACTTGCGCTGAAGTGTTTTCAGGTATCTTTATTCCTACTTTACCTGTGCTTGATCTAACTTCTATGTCGAGTGAAGTCAGCGTCAAGTTGCTGTAAGCTATTTCTGCAGAGAAAGTCGATGAAGAACACTTTAGTGAAATACTGGTATTGTTTAGCTGTGATAAGTAGATTTTCGATGTAGTAGAGTGAATGCCTATACTTAACTTCGATAAACTCGGTGAAGCTAACTTTATTTCAGCTACAGCTGATTTCACTTCAATATCGAGCTCTTTAGTTAACTCTGGTGATACCTCTATTATTATTACTCCTTTTTGAGCAGATACATCAATTAAATAAGTGTCTTTGCTTAACTCTGTCTCTGTGATCTCAAGCTCTGGTGTTCCGGAAGCAAATATGTGTGCAGATCTATATGCTGAGATATTGTATAAAATACCTTCTTTTGCTTCATGTATATATATTACACAAGACTTAGCATATATTTTTACTAGTAGTTTCGTTACTTTAGGCAAGTCCTCTACAGTCTTATGATAGTTTTTAACTAGCACTAAGTTCTTGAACTTCAGCTCGAATACTTCTGGGCTCCAATACTTTGAAGGCAGTATTTTGTGCAGAAACTCAAGTGGCTGTGGAGTGTATACGTGTGGGAGTACTATTGCCTCCACTGCGCCAGCAACAAATATTGCTATTATAATTAAACCTACTACTTCCTCCCTCCTCATAACCACCACCCGCATGTGAATAAAGAGAATGGAGAAAACATGCTCACTAATGACGATATAGTTACACCCTTAATGGCAAAAATCATGGTTGCTGCTGCAAAAATACCTATTAACGCTAGTACAATTACTATGGGCAGCACTACAGCCATGAATGCTTTTCCTAAAGAAAGTCCATGTACTTCAGCTACTCCAAGAGTAATGAGATATATTTGCCATATTTTCGCAATTATGTAGAGTACTAGGACAGCTACTAGCCCTAAAAATGGCTTAACTAGCATTACCATTCCTCCTGCTACAATGAGAACACTTGTTATTGTAGAGTAGCCTACAACTACAAGAGTATCTTCTAAGCCGCCTCCTCCTTCAAGAACTCTGCTAAATAGGTATATACCAAGACTCCATATTATCCACACAGCAATGCCTTTGAGAACATCTAGTGAGACTACAGATATCCACGCTACATTAAGTAAGCCGTAGACTATTAGGGGAAGGCCTACTGAAGAAAAAGCTTCAGCGAAGCTTAACACCCATTTTGCTAACATTACTATGAACGCTGACAGCATTAAGCCTCTGACTAAATAGACTAGCGCCACTACTAGCAGTGCACTGAGAGTACTTCTTCTCTCTTGAACAATAATGCTCAGAGTCTCTTTAGGTCTTACAGCTAGTCCTCCTATCCTACTAATCATAGGTGGCAACTCCATCTAACCACCTCTTCTGGTTAGGCTTACATCGATATAGAGGCTAACCATTATATAAGTTTTATCAATAAGTAAATCTCTCCCTAAACTTAACCGGAAATTAGGCGCATACCTTGATAAATTAATATATCTCCGGTTCACTTAGAAAGCGTGCTCGATTCCACAAAAATTCTTAGAAAGCTTGTTTCTATTCCGAGCGAAGTTCGCGTTGAAGAAGGGAAAATAGTTCGAGAAAATTATGAGAAAATAGTTGAAGTAATAGCCGATTTCTTCAATAAAATAAGTGGAGTATATGTAGAAATCTTAGACTTAAGAACAAGTAGCGGAGAAAAAGTCCCTGCTGTTATTGCCTCAATAGATATTGATGCTCCCTCGGTAGCTTTTGTCAGTCATTACGATGTTGTTCCAGCTAAAGGCCCGTGGATAATTGATGGAGAAGAAGTAGACCCATACAAGCCTCTTGTACTCGAAGACCGTATCTATGGAAGAGGTGCTTCAGACGACAAATCAGCTATAGTGTCTTCAATAATTGCTTTAAGTAAATTAGTTAAAATGAAAGAGAAACTAAAGTACAGGCCCTTTATGGTCATTACAGGAGACGAGGAAGTAGGGGGTACTGGTGTAGAGCTTCTTTTAAAGAAAATGTCTTTCGATAAAGCCGTCATATTAGACTCAGATGCCGATAATATCGTTGTAGCAGCCAGCGGAATTATTCACGGATGGATTAAAGTTAAAGGAAAAGCTGGACATGCAGGCTATCCTCATAGAGCAGATAATGCTGTGGAAAAAGCTATCAAGTTTCTACATAAGTTCATTTCCAAGTACAAGCCACTGAGAGAAAGAAAAATTTCGCAGTATAATGCTCCACGAGACTCTCCTAAGCCTAAAACATGGGGTAGATTCAATGTGACAGTAGTTAAGTTAGGGCCTAGAGAACCCGAGAAATTAAATAGAATTCCGGGCGAGGTTCTAGCAGGCTTTGATATAAGGCTTATACCTGAAGAAAAGCCTGAGAATGCTGTAGAAGAGCTGAAGAAAGTATTTAATGAAGTTGTGTCTGAGACAGGCATTACAGCAGAACTCGAAATAACTTGTTGCAGAAATGGCTGGTATGCTACAGACAAAAATCTTGTAGCTGAAGCTCTGTTCTCCGCCGAAGAAGCATATAGGAGAGTCTATGGCATAGACTTTAAGCTAGGCACTATTGCTCAGCTCGGCGGAAACGATGGAACACACTTCTTCAATAAAGGAATACCCTGTGTAGGCTTCGGCACACATAGACCAAACAACAATCTCCACGGAGAAAACGAGTTCGTATACCTCAAAGACATAGACCTTGTAGCAGAATTTATTGTTCAAATATGTGTTAAAAGAAACTAATTAAGTAAACTTTATTTCATTTATAGTAAACACTAGTTCAAGAGGTGTGTCGCCCCCCTGAAATACCTCGTAATATCAGACATACATATAAAGACTCCAGACTACGACTCAGTTAGAAAAATCTTCCTAGACTTTTTCTACCACGAAGGGACTAGAATTCGATAAAATATTTCTCTTAGGAAACATATTCGATTTCTGGATTTGCCCAATTAACGAAATTCTCGAAAAATATAAGGAGGAAATAAGTCTTATGAGAGAATACGCTCAGTCAGCTAAACTCTTTTATATCGTAGGAAACCACGACTGACAAATATGGGAGTCTTTAGCAGACTTAGATATCGACGCCCTCTACTTAATAGAATACTATGACTGGAAAACGAAAACTCTCTACGTTCATGGCCATCAATTCGACCCGCTTCTCCGAATGAACCCCTTAGTCTACAAGTCTTGGCTAGCTTTTGGAACACACTTAGAACAGTTAAATAAAATGCTTAGACCTCTATGGACACAGCTAATAGACCCTATTCTAAACAACGTCAATATAAATAGTAGAGAAACAATAGGCTCTAAAATAAGAGCACTCGAAAAAGGAGACCAAAGTAAAGCCCAAGAAGTATCTCAATTAACAGAAGCCTTTAGACAAAACGCCGAAGAATACCGAAAGAAAAGAGGCGTAGACCTAATAATACACGGTCACACTCACAGATCACTACTAAGTCCAAGCGAAATAGACGCAGGTACTTTTCTTAAAAAAGAAATAGTAGTATACTCAGATGAAAGAGAGTTTATAAGATATATAGTAACTTAATTGCACTTACCTAACTATTTTTAAGTCAAATTTGCATGTAAATAAGCTATTAACTCAAATTAATTACAATAAGTTACTTTAACACTATTCTCGTAATCAAAGCACTTGCTGTATTCTGTTTTTCTATAAAATAAAATTATTATCTGATATTCATTTATATGTATGCTTTAATATATTATGTATATTTGTTTAATGCTTCAATATATTGGAGTGAGATCCGGGGTACTCACCAACACTAGCCCACCTACATGAGTGAGGTCAAGTAACCTAACCCTACTCACTCAAGACAAATAGCCTCGTATGCACGGCGAAGTAGAAAGGAAAACTTTTATGCTTAGTTATACTTTTCTACCTGTGAAGAAAAATATAGTTGTAAAAGGTGTTGATGAAGAAATTTACCGTAAAGTAAAAGCTAAAGCTTCCCTACTAGGCATTCGTGTATCAGATGCTGTGAATATGGCGTTAAAGGCATGGGTAGAAGACTTTTTTGACGAACAAGAAGAAAACAGAAGAGTTGCTAGGGCATTTATTGAGAAAAATAAGCATTTAAAAGGTAAGTATCTAGTCGTAGCTAAAGGAAAAGTTATGGGAGTATATGATACACTTGATGAAGCTATAATAGTCTTGAGAAAACTATGGAATGAAGGAGTACGAAAAGCAATTTTAACAGAAATAGGCGAAGAAAAAGAAGTTTTAGAATGGGGTGGAGGAAGTTTTGAACTTATATCAGATTAAGTACTCAAAAGACTTTACTCCCCCTGCTCCAGTAGTAGAACTAGAATTAGAGAATCCTGTTACTAAAAGAAAAATCAGCTTAGAAGCATTACTAGATACAGGTTTCTCAGGAACTATTATCGTACCCATATTTATTTACGAAAAAATAGGACTTTCTATAATCGAATCGCTTGAACCAGCTTACGTAGTCACAAGCATAGGGTTTTATTCAAAGCTTAAAAAGGCTAAAGCTTACATAGAGATCCCTAAAATCTACAGAAAATTAGTTTGCGTGTACTCATCACATACGATAAAGTACCCTATATTGGGTAGAGACATATTAAATGACCTTGATATTAGACTTAATGGACCAGAACAACTAACAACTATATACAGTAAACACAACGAATAATTTTACTTCATTAGAGCATGAAAAACTAAAGTAGGTGTCTCTGGGAAAGAAACTGTTTCTATAGTAAAGCCTAAGGATTTTAACACAAAGTATATCTTATTTTGCCACTTTTTATTCCGGCCAGCAAAAATTGACAGTGTTCCACCGGGTTTCAGTAGCTGTAATAATTTTTCGATAAATTCTTTTGAATACAGTCTAGGGTTTTTCCCGGGGTTTGGTCCTCCATCATGTATGATGTGGTCGAATTTTTCTGAAATAATGTTTACTGCTTTAACTGCATCTACTAAAGCTATTTTAACTATACTTCGTTTAAGAGCTTCAGAGAATGCTTTAACAGGGTTTCTGTAGAGTGCTATTGCCAGTATTTCTGGCGAATTATCAAGTGTCAAGAAAAGTGATGGTTTTGCCCATTCTACTGCCGCGTAACACGTTCTCCCTAGTCCAGTTCCTATTTCTAGGACTTTCCCTCCTTCTGGTATTGCTTCAGGCCAAGCTATTAGTGAGCCACAGTACCCCATTCTCATGACATTAAAGTCTCCTTTGCGGTAGCCTAGTCCTCCTGTTATCCCATCTATCAGAGAATATATTTCGCCTTCAGATAGCCTCGATATCTTATCTAAGTATGTTTTTTCAGCTATTTTTCTCGACAACAAGTCTACTTTATTTAAATCCCATTTCTTTAGATAAGCATATATTTCGTTGAACATAGTTTTATTCAAATTGCTCTTAAAATCATTCAAGAAATATTACTCTTAATCTGGGCTCTATTTTCTTTATTTCAATAAATCCTTTATCCTTTGTCACTAGCTCCTCTGCTCTATTTATGCAAATAGCGGCTATTACTAAGTCTCCTACACTCTTAGGAGCTCCTATTCTCCTTAATTTCTCTTGAAGTACAGCAGCTAGCAATTGATCATTTTCGTCAGCAAATATTACTGTTCCATGAAACTTTTCATAGTAAAGTATTGGAGGATACTCGTTTAAAGTTATAGAAGTTATGTTCTCATATATATCCTCATTATTTCTTATTTTCTCTATTGCAACAGAAGTATCTAATATCATAACTACTTACCTTTCTCTAACTCGCTTAATAGCATCAATCTATACTTTTCTCGTTCCTTTATTTTATTCAATAACTCTATTTCCTTATCATAGCTATAGGCTTTTATTTCTGTACTCATTCCTATAAGCGACATATACATCAAAACCTCTTTTCTCGTTAATCCTCTTTTCCTAGCCTTTAATTTAAGCAATTCACGCAGAATAGCTCTTCTAGCTATTTCAGACCAATTTACTTCCTTGAACTCCTTCATTAACTCATATAGTTCATCTGGTATTCTAAGTGTAATATTTGCCATCTGTGCACTATGTGTAATTCACATATATAAAATTATATTAAGGTTTTCCGAACCTCTTCTTGAAGACTTTTACTAAAATATTGTATCACCTTTAAGTTAGTTTATTTACATTTATTTTCTTTAATAGTATGTCATTTATGGTATTATTTTTGTTATTATTGTTGTTGCTAGTGTTATCATTATTCCTATTAGTGTAGTCATCATTATTTTGTATAGTTTATCTAATTCTCTTAAGAGACCAACAATATCCGCTTTAAGCTCGCTTCTTAAAGCACTTATCTTATAGTCGAGCTCATTTTTCAGTCTCTCTTCGAGTTCTTTTAAGTCTTGTTTGGTCGCTACTTCACGTAAAGCCGCCTCGACTATGATAAGACGTAGATCAGGCTCTGCTACAGGAAGTTCTACTAGCTCTTTTCTAGCAGCCTTATCTTTACGAAACATTTCAACTATTTCGGCAGCACTACTCATTCTCACATAAAATTGTTCTGTCAAATATATTAAGGTAGCTAGTGGCTTAGCTTTCTGATTTAATATCAGCTAATATTATTCGAAAACTTGCATTCACTTCTACAGAATATAGTTTGTCTATAATTATGCAATATATATGCTATTTTTATGCTATTGCTTATTTTGTGAATATATTTTAGAGTACTCTTTTTTAATTACAATTAAGCCTACTATAATTGAAATTACTAGCGAAACTGCTAGAAAAATGTACACTGGCATGTAGTTTTCCAGTCCTTCTGGCTTACAAGGCTCAATTGGCTCTGCCTTCTTTAAATGCTTAGTAGGCCTTACTGTAATAAAGACCTTTATTTTCTTTAAGTTGACTCTACCGTTGTTTACGCCCGGCCAGTCGTAGATTACTTTAGCTCCATTGTAGTTAAAGTAGCCTAAACTCTTGTCTCCAGCTGGATCGTTTACTACTACGCCTTTATCACTTGTATACCCTACTGCTACTACAAGATGCCCGCTGCTCGTAATCTCAGTGCCCAATATAACGGGGCGGCCGGCGTTTATTTCGGCTACAAGCTCTTCCCACATAGGCGTGGTATCAACATAGGCTTCAAAACCGAATAGTTTGAACAATTCTACTATCTTGCTCCACACTGCTCCTACCCCTGGTTCATAGACGTAGCCGTGTATACCGTAGCCGTAGTGCATTCTCGAGGCATCTGGCTGACGTTCATCAAAAACAAAGTCTCCTACCTTAAATTTACAAACAATGTACTTGCCGTAGAGGCTTTCATGAGGAAAAGGCTTACTGCAGTTAAGAGGCCAGGGCGGTAAAACACCATAGTATGCGAGAACCATTGCGACACACGTAGGTCCACATGAATACCTTCCATCAAACCATTCCGGTACATCGTATTTCTGATTAATGTAAGGTACTTCAAGTACTTTAACAACATTGGGTTCAGCATAAGCTAAGCTTACGAGAACTACAAAAACAGTTAAGCATAAAACTGCTTCTCGCACATGCAAAATTAAAGCCTACTGCTCATAAACATTTCTAGATATTAATGAAGACCGAGCATGTCGCCCGAATACAGTTTTTGAGTGAAGTGTTTTATATCGATGACTTTAATAAACTACTGCGTGAGAGTAAAAGTTTCTAGGAAAATTCTTATACCCGAGGAACCTGAAGGAGGTATTGTTGTAGGCGACGTATGTTATGTGCACAGAGACCGCGATATTCTCGTTCTATCGTATGGCGTCATAGTTGGGAGCGACCGCTACGATAAGTGGCGTGAAGTCTTCAGCTACGATAACGGCAAAACCTGGACTAAAACTCGCTACCTTTTCTCAGCTAAAAAGAGAGAAAAGGGTGTTTACAGGTACTCGGGTTTAACCTACTTTCTCGACAAAGAAAAAGATGTATTACTCATGCTCTATAATAGAGGATTTTATCCCGAAGATGTTCCCACCAAAGCTCTATGGCAAGTATACTGGCGCATACTAGACAAAAGTACTTTTGAGTGGAGTCCAGAAAGAAAAGTAAAGGCCTGCGGTATTGCCGATGACAAATATGTTTTTCCCGGAGTCCCGCGAGGCTCTTTAGCTGTTTCTTGTTCAAGACCCATTAAAACTAGGCAAGGAAAAATTCTTGTACCGTGTCAGCTCAAAGCCGTAGACGAGAAAGGAAATATCTGGTTCCCGTTTCCACACTACTTCAGCCCATTCTACGAATCAGCATTCCTTATAGGAGAATGGAAGCGTGGAGAAATAGTGTGGGAAATAAGCGAGAAAATAACCATAGATCCTCACGTATCATGTAGGCTTTGCGAACCAACAGTCGTCGAGCTGGAAGACGGCCGGCTTTTCGCAGTAATGCGTGGAGATAATGGTGCTTTTCCCGAGAAGCCAGGCTACAAGTGGTACAGTATCTCAGAAGACGGCGGCTACACTTGGACCCCGCCGAAGCCTCTCAAATATGATGACAGCTCTTCTTTATACTCTCCTTCTTCCTGCTCACTTCTCTTTCGAAGCATTAAAACGGGCAAAGTATACTGGATAGCCAATATTGTTGACAAAAATCCTGTCGGAAATAGACCTAGATATCCTCTATGCATAGCTGAAATAGATGAGGAGAAATTAGTGGTCATGAAGAAAACTGTAGCAATTATTGACACTAAGAGACCCGAAGACTCTCCTATGGTCCAGTTATCTAACTTCCGCTGCTATCAAGACAGAAAAACAGGGGACATAGTGCTATTTATGGCGAGGTACGGTGAAAGAGGAGATAAAGGCGACTTAATCATAAGAAGTCCTCTCTACATGTATAGAATCAGGATACTGAACTATGACTAATAATCTAACTCTGAAGATAGTTACGCATAATGCTTACTGGTTTCAAGGGTCTTCTTTCATTGAAGAAAAGCCAGGTGACCCTTTAGGAGAAATATTAGAAAGACTTATCGGAATATATTCTCAGCTAAGTCCCGATGTACTATGTCTACAAGAAGTACAGTCTAAGAGAGCAGTCAAAGAAATAGCAGAAAAACTCCGCATGAAGTGTTTTTATGCAAAAGGAGTTCTATTCCCAGATTACGGTGGAGCTATTTTCCTGAAAAAGAACATCGAGGCGCTGAAGTACCAATATTCGCAGAAAAATGTAGCGAGAATGTGGCAGAAGCTGTCAATTAGGCTAGCTTCAGGTAAAACTATAACTCTATGCAATCTACATTTGCCTTCAGGCCGCCTCTTAGGCAAAAAATCTCTCGTGTATAGGCTTCATAATCTCAAACAAGTTTTCAGCGAAGGAGAAGACCCAGACATACTTGTTGGCGACTTCAATGAGCCTCCTCATGGACCAGTTTACGAATACATGTTGCCGAGAGGATACATTGATGTAGCTAAAGGAGAAGAGCCGACTACTCTTGGAGGACTACGCGTAGACTATGTGTGGGTTCATAGAAGAGTATTGAAGACTGTTCTCGAGTATTCTGTTTACAAAAACATAGTATTTCCAGAGAAAAATATTTTTCTAAGCGATCACTACCCTATAATAGCAGTAATAGCCTTGAAGTAAATTTCGGATATTGACTCGTCGAGGTTACGGTATCCACAATAGCTTCTGACCATGATTCCTAATTATAGTCTTTAAAGCGTTTTGAGTTCTGCCGACCCAGTATTCAGGAAAATCTTTCTGTTCAAAATAATGGTAGTCTGACCCTACAGTCAGCTTCACTCCTCTCTCAACCAACTTCCTTACTAAAATATCGTAGTCTTCTACAGCGTTAACAGTATTTTCATTCACTTCAACTACTTTGTCCTCGCTTGCAGCTACTTCACAGAACTCATCTAGCAACTCTTCGGGTATATTTTTCAAAGAAGAAGTCTTGAAGTAGCCCCATTTAACACCATCTCTTACACCGTAGTCAGGGTGAAGTATTACTTTAAACAGTTCGTTTTCAAGAATACTTATGTATTTTCTATGAACATATTCAATGTACTTGTCGCTAGTCTTCGGCCTCTTCCCCTCGGGTATAAGTTCGCCTAAATGAGGGGCCGCCGATAAGTAGTCTAATGCTTCTAGTACTTCATAGTGCTTCCTCGGGTTTATGGGACATGAACCTTTATCGTCTACTATTTCTACTTCAGCAGACAAAAATACTTCAAGTCTAGGAGAGAGGCGACTAAGTTTTCTCCTCTCCTCAACAAAGATAGCTACTTCCGTATCATCTTTCCAGTGATCAGTTACCGCCAAGTACTTTAAGCCTCTTTCTTCAGCTTCCTTGATTAAGCCCTCTAGAGGAATGAAAGTCAAGGTTGGTTTTTCTGCTGTATGAACATGAAAATCTATTTTTGGTACCTTCACGTATGTTATTTCAATTACTCTCTATTATAGTTATATAGTCTCTACGCTTAAAATATAATGACCTAACTTTCAATTAGGCTAAGCAATACTAGAATGCTTAAATAACTACCACTACAAAATTAATAAAAACAGTTATGTAAAAATTTTATAAAATTTTAGATAAGACTTAATAAGGCATAGTCCACACGGACTTCGCTATAAGTGTTATTAATATTGTCACTCCAACAATTATTCCCTCTCCGAAAGTGAATCCGGCCACAATTACTGTTTTATATTTTTTCCACCACTCTTTTCCAAAGACTCTTGAGAAAAAGTACTTTCCTAGTAGAGCACCTATAAGAACTGTCACACTTGTCGGTATAGGTGATGCTACTCCAAAAGCAAATCCTATCAAGGAGAAAGGTATTTTCAAATACTCTAATGCAGAAAGAGCTAGTCCTCCAAATAGTCCTATTAATAGCAACGCTGGGTTAAATACGAATATTTGTTTAGTAATCCATAGCCCTGTATATATTGCTTGAACTGGCCAGTAAATAGCAGTCCACGGGTAGAATGTAGAGGGCACTGGAGCTAGTCTCCAGAAAATGTCTACGTAAAAAAGTCCTGCTAACCAGGCACATGCTGTTGCCAGTATCCACGCCTTGTATATACTTGATAACTTAGTCTCTGTTATCCAGCATATTTTAAGAGTTGCGGCCCAGCTTGAGCCTCCAGTAGGCCAGACAAAGCCTATATTAGACGGTGTATATATTGGAGCAAACCATATGTCTACTCCCCTGTAAGGTGTTAAAGCTAATGCTATTTCTCTCACATAAGGTATTGCTAGATTGTATCCTGTGAGACCAAGAGATCTTGCTGCTATTAAAGTTGATATGAAGGCCCATACAGGCGAGAGGAGGAGAAGTACCCAGGCATAGGGCATAAAGCTGGGCACGAGTAATAGTGCTATTGCTACTAAGCTAAGACTACCGAAGAGGAATAGTGTTCCAAGGACTTTAATTGATAAGTATCCTGCTTCCTTAGAGGCTTTAGAGAGCTTGGCTAAGCTCCTTATAGTTGATGTAACGTACTCTGGGTGTTTTATGAAAGGTGCTATTCCAGCTGCTATGCCTAGTCCTATTATGAAGCTTGCCCAGAAGTCTAGTATTGAATTGCTCCAGGTGAGTGTAATGTTCATTCCTGGGAGCCAGTGTGGGAAAAGATTGTTTACCACTAGTAGGTGGTTTCCTATAAAGTATATTACAAATGCTCCTAAGAACTGTGCTACAGCTACGTTGAAGGGTATGACAAAACCTGTTCCCAGTACTAGTATATCTGTGGCTATTCCGAAGCTTGCGCCAGGGAGCCATGTCTCTATGAAATTATTCATATCGTACCACGGAAATGGAAGTATTCGAATAGCTGTTCCGGCGAAAACTTCGCTTAGCAGGGGTACTCCATATAACACGAGAGAGTATATGGCTCCTATGAAAGTAGCTATACTGAAAACTCTTACTCTTTCAGACTCTCTTTCGGCTAGCGTTACTATCACTTCTGCCGATACTTGAGCTAACGGGAATGGCAGGCGCTCTACTTCGACGTATAGGTGTGCTGCTATAAGTCCGAGTGATACATTACATATTTTGTAAAAGACGTAGGATAATACTAAGAGGGCTATTGGCATGAGCCAGTCACTATGGAGTATTGTTCTGTAGAGATATACTGGCGATGTTTCCGGAGGCGCTATCCATAAAGGTAGTTTGTCGGCTATACCGAATGCTTTAGATACACTACCTGTTCTAAGGAAAGCAAACCACAGTAGCTGTAGGAATATTATGTCTCCTGCAGCTGTTTCAGCTGCTATCTGCAGAGTAAATAATTCTTGTTTGCTGAGAGGTTTTCCTGAAAGTCTTCCTATCTGATCGAAAAGCACTAGCGTTAAGTAAGTTGCTGCTCCGACCAGCGCTACTCCTGAATACAGCTGGCTAAAGAGTATTATTGGCTGAAGAACTATTGCCGCATATATTGCGGCAAAGACTACTCGATAAGTGAAACCTTCTTTCCATTTAGATACATCTCCTAAGAGAGACATCATCTCACCCCTAAGATCTCGCGAGCACGACTAATGTACTTCCTCCTCTCTTCGGGCTTCAGTATCTTCCAGAGGAGAAGCTGCTTTCTCACATCGTCCATTACTCCATAAGCTAGACTTGTCCACAGCTTCCTCGAGCCTGTGAGGAGCTTTAAGTTCGCTGTAAAGGTGTATTTTCGCATGGCCTGGTTCCAGACAGCATTTAGCTCTACTCTTTGAGAAATACCTTGCTCATAGGGGGCTAGAGACATCGTGAAGACTATTGATTTAGTGTACTGTCCAGCGATTTCTTCTTCGTGGTATTCAACATCACTTGTGACCATAAATTTGCCTAGCCTCTCTCCCTTATGCGCTGAGAAATATTCTTTCATGAAAGCAAGAACTCCTTCTACCTCTGCCTCCTCCGCCACGAACGGTAATGGTATCTCCCAGGTGTCGCCCCTAGGTCCTGCTACTTTCCACTTTCTAGCTAGAGACGGAGTTACGAGCTTCGACGCCTTAAAAGCCGGATAGAGTGTTGAGAGAAGACTAGCTACTATAGAAAGCACTACCACTATCATCACGAACCACGACGTATAGTTAAATGCAAGTTTTTCCGCAGCTATTATGGCATAAGCCTTGGCATAAACTGTCGCCATAAGATAACCTATAAAGCTTCCGACTACGCCCATGACTATCGCGTCAGCTAGAAACACAAAGAACACTTGTGTGGGAGATAATCCCAAGGCGCTTAGTATTTTGATTTCACCTGTTCTCTCATATATGCTTCCTAGCATTGTGTTCAGTATTGTGAACATAGCGATAACAAGCGGTATCATGAGATATTGCCATCCGTGGAAAGTAAACGCAAGCGCCTGACGGTAGATTAGTGTTCCTTCTTCTGATCCTACATAAACATCTACTCCCATGATGTCCACTAGCTCTTCAGCTAAGCTCTTTAAGTCAACTTTCTTTGTGAACTTAACCGATATAGAGTAGATACCGTAGTCTCCTAATAGCTTGAGCACTCTTAGCGGAACTATTGCGAAGTAGTTCTTTAGCCTAGGATAAGTCTGTATCTCTTCACCTGCCTCTACTAAAGCAATAGGGTCTACTGGAGATATTTCGTCTAAATCTAGATCAAGAGGAAGCTTCATTCCCTTGATAGTCTGACCTATTACTACCAGCTTTATTCCTCCTGGAAGCAGAATTTCGTCTCCTACCTTAATACCTCTCTCAATTATATCAGAGCTGACTATACACGCCATAGATCCTTCAGACACTATGCCAAGAGCTTCTGTCGGCACAATTGCATTTGAAAAGTTATAAATTTCTATACCTTCCTTACTTAGAGCCCAGAGAGCACGAAGAGAAGCATTTGTTCCAAACTTTGCACTCATCTCTGGCTTAAACAGATATCTAGGATACCACCATATCTTAGCTGAAACTACTCCTTCTTCCTCAAACCAAGCTTTAAAGAACTTAAGCGTTACTTCGGGCAAGACAGCTCTCTCAGGATTTCTTATCAGTATTCCGTAATACGGCTTTATTTCGGCCTGCTGAGGCTTAGGGAGAACTACGCTGAAAGCATAGGCAGATGATAGAGCTATCATGCCAAAGACTACTGTTATCAGAGAGACTAATGTAAGAATAGTTCTCGCTCTTCTCCTCCTCATACTTAGAGTGCTGTAAGAAAATGAGAGAGTAACTGCTGAGGCTATGCTTATTCCAGCTTCATGCCTTCCTAGAAGTCTTTCCCTCAGCTCCCTAAAGCGTTCCTGCACTTCACTCAGCATAATGCCGAGTACTGGTATTACTAAGATCAAAGCAGATGTAGAAAGTATAATCATGAAACCGCTTGAAGCTACCACTATGCCTGGATGAGTAGCCACAAAGAGTGCTGTAAACACTATGTAGAATGCTAGAGTCCCTAAGAACTGTTTTAGACCTCTTCTACTAAAAACCAGTCTCTCTAAGAAGAAAGCAAAGGGAACTAACATGAATGAGAAAAAGATCGCAGTATTGACCGTATCCGATATCAGTTTCCTAGTCTCGCTATAGGCTTTGAGTTCTATAGCCCATGATCTAATTGAGTAAACATAGGTTTTCGCATACTTCTTTCTATTTAAGTAGTCTAGAGCCTTCCTTAAACAGTCTTGAGCTCTCGCGTGATACTTTTCTGCTATTTCTCCGCCGCTATAGACCCCATAAGAGTGTAGTAGGCTTAGTCTATCTTCATCAAGTTTTACTAAGTCTCTAGCCATCACTAGAGGTGTATTTACTATGACCTGCTCTCCAGTACTTACTTTTATTCCTCTTCCTAAATTATTGTATACTCCTGTGAAAACAGCACCTAATTTAAACATAACTTCTACTGGAACATCTTCTGGCACAAAGGCTACAGCTACTGGAGGCTCTATGTAAAAAATCGGCATAGCTGGCATGGCTTTTCTAGACAAGTATTCATAGACTATTTGGCTTAGCAACTCTGATGACCCATATTTTATTGTTGGAGTATGCGACCTAACGTCGTTCACTATTATAGTGAAAACTCTTCCCATGATACTCCTAGGGTCTATTGCGTCAATGAACACTATCGAGCCTGCTTTGAAAACCACTGTAGTTATTTCAACCTCAGGATCTATGAAGGAAGTACGTCTAAGAGGAAAGACTTTTCCTCCGTATTCCCCGTAATCAGGGGCGTATACAACATTTCCTGTATTCGGGTCTACTGCAAAAGCTTCTATCAAATAAAGAGCCGAAGGAGAAAGTCCATGCACTTCAAAAAGCCCTTTCTCATTTGTCTGCACAAGAATTTCGTGCTTGTAGGAGTTAGCAACTATATGTATAATAGCGTTAGGGACAGCAACATATATTCCTTTATTTAAATCATACTCAACTACTCTGCCTTTAAGTGTTATGAATCCCTTATTCTGTCCTCCAAGAAACTTGCTTGCAGAAAGAACAGGTATTTTCTTGCTGAGCTCCTTCCAGTTAGTCAAGAAGTATGCAAAAGCAATCGCGAACTCGGCTTGAGGAGCTATATTAGTGAAGTTCACTGAACTGATTTTATCCAGAGGAGACCATCTGTTTAGTCTTAGAGAAAGCGATGTTGAAAGCGAAAAAGCATATGCACCGGCTATTGCCGGAGCCTCACTATCTAACATGAGTCCTATTGGAGAAGCCGCCGCTTCTTTAAAGTATTTCCCTTCACTTAGCCTAAGACCATCAGCTACCTTGTACCTCTTTCCTGTGTATAGCATTAGATAGTGCAGGAAGGATTGATCTCTTATTTCCTGTAGAGGTGAAGAATATTTAGAAAGCTTTGCACCTCCGTAAAACACTATGTCTTCCATTATTCCGTAAATGCTAGTAAAGTCCAGTCTCGAGAGAGCATAAAAGGACTCTCCATCACTTCTTCCAGCAACTAGCGCCAAGTAGTCGCTATCAGATGCTATATCCAGTCCCATGATAACTCTTACATAGCGTCCATCTCCGCCAGTTTTCTTAGACATTTTCCCAAAGAAGTATTCTTCTACAAACTCTCTTGCCCCAATTATTCCCTGGTAATGTCCAGCTAGAGCTACAAACCAGATAGTTCTATAAGGCTTTCCCTTAGAAGATAAGACTCGAGCAATCTCTAGCAACAGCGATATCCCGAGAGAGTCTTCTGCCCCTGGAGCTAAGGCTGGTACTACAGAAAACGCATCATAATAGCTCATAAAGACTACAATTTCATCACTTTTCTCTCCCTCAAGTACTGCAATAATATTGCTCACTTCAACTTTCTTCCACTCGACTCTAACATAGATTTTAGCCTTAAAACCCTTCTCTGCCGCCGCCAATAGTTTAGCGGCGGCCTCTTTATCAGCATAGTACCTAGGCAAGTTAGCTGGGTAAGGCAGGTATTTCTTCTCGGCCTCTACTCTGTTTACTCCGCGTGTCTCCAGAAAAATAACTGCTTTTGCTCCAAAAAGGAAACCATTAAGCCAATTCCAGCCGCAGTCAAAATCTACTAGAAGAATAGATCCGTTTACCTCTAGTCCTTCGAGTTCTTTTAGTGAACACTTACCAGTGTATACAAGTCTTCCCTCTAATCCTTCAGCATTAGGTAAGCATACTAAATTAGGATATACAGCGTGTACCTCGATTTTCTCTTCCCCTACTTTTATGTAAGCATATTTCTCCAGCGGAATTAAAACTGAAATATTCTGAAGTGTTACTTTGAGACCTAGCTTCCGGAAATAGTTTACAATATAGTCTCTAGCCTTATAGAAGCCAGGATACCCAGTAAATCTAGAATTTACTGAAGAAAGGTACTCTACATGAGTACGTATTTTGTTTAAGTCTAAGAGAAAAACCATTTGGGCGGACTCTTTATAGATATTTTTATTTTCGTCGGATCCTTTAACTGAACAACAGTTTGCTATAATGAGTATAAAGAACAGGAATCCTATTGCAGTAAACTTCCTCATGCTGAATCACCTTTGGGAAAAATATGTAAAAAATTTAATATATTTTCTAAATAGGTGCTGGAATACCTGCTGCAAGATAACAGAGAGCTACGACTATTCTTGATATAGCGCAACCTGAAATGAATCCTAGGACTATTGGTATTCCCTTACGGTACAGCTTTGTTCCTCCTAGCTTTAATACAGCGTACTTAATTATCAGTGCTATGAAGAATGGCCCAAAGAGCTTGGCTTCGTGACCACAGAACAGTATTAAGCCTACTGGATTGATAATGAACCACGGGAACTTCATTCTCAGTAACATTATTATCGGAAATATTATGAAAGCTGAGAGAGCTAAAGGCAGATCTCCTGGACCAGCCCAATAAGCGTGTTTCATTAACGGCTCTTTGAGAACTCCGTAGACCCAAGATTTAGGCCATGAAGTAACTATAGGTCTTCCTCTGAATGCCTTTTCTATTCCTAGAGCATAGCTACTGTATGCTGTAAAGAGAAATGCTAGGGCGAATACTATTGGAGTGAAGATCAACTGGGTTATGAGTATCTCGCGTGGACTTGTTTTAGTGGACTTAGCTATCTTGTATGCATCCATGCTCACAACTCCTGGCTGTGCTCCAAGGTTGTACCCGTGGAACTGTACCGCCCAGTAGGCAGTAGCATAAGCTGCCGGATTATCTGAGGCTGGCCATGACCACAGACCTAAAGTTCCTCCGATGTTCGCGTAGAATATTTGAGTAGGTTCACTCCACCAATAACCAAAGGGCCCGGCTTCAGCTCTCATTAATAGCTCCGCATAGAATATCAGACAAGTCAGCATAAGTAATATAGGGGCTAGTCCCGCTGGGACGCCCATGGATACCATGAAACCGCAGTATATTATGAAGAAGAGAACAAACATTGAGAACATAGCTTTGTATGAAAGTGGCTCAGCCTCTTTTTCATCGGCAGGAGGCTTCCTGATATAGTTTATTATTTCTTTGATATATTTCCAGTGGAAGATTATACTGAAGATAGCAAATGCCCATATTCCTCCTGTTTCAAATATAGCTTGAGGCTTTAAGCCTACTTTACGTGCATAGAATTTGTAGGCATTGTACCAGTCAGAAAAGCCTCCAGGTGGCGGAGGAGGAGCTATTCCGAGAGAAAACTCTATTGGTGGAAATATATAAAAGAAAAATATGTAAGCTGCGACTACTGTGAATAGAATATCTACTGGTACTAAGTAGGCTAGTGCTGTGACTTCAGGTATAGGCCATATAGCCCAAGGAGCCCATGGAGCTAGACCTTTGAGTTCATCGTAGAAGTTTATCATCCACCAGTTTCTTAGGTAAGCTGAGCCTTTCATTACAGGTACGGGGAACCATGGCACTACAATCCTTATGGCTAGAGGCAGATATGCAAAGAAACCTACAATGAATGATATCCAGAAGGACTTCCCCACATACTCTTTGAGATTAAGGAATTTTGGTTTATCTTCTCCAGTAGCTATATTAATGAACTCTATTCCAGCGACAGCATAAGGAAATGGAAGCTTCTCAACATCTATTACGCTTCTCCTCCACAGCAGAGAGAACGCTATATTCAAGTATCCCCATAGAGTCCAAGCTATAATCCAGGTGATAATGAAGGGAGCTAAGATACCCCATGGGACAGGACCTCCTATTAGGTAATTAGTAGTGGCTTCAGCTGGAGGAACCCATATTTTGGGCACTAAATGAGCAACCGCTTCCGCTATACCAGGCTTATTTGCTCCTAGAGCAAAATTCATTGTCCAGTGAGCAACATATGGTCCTACAGGCATTGCAGCTATTAGGCAAGCTGTCATTATTACAGTTAGCTCCTGTGAAGTTAGTCTAAATGCTTTACCCATTAAACTGGTCAGTAGAACCACTAACGTTAATAGTCCAACAGTTTCTACTATCTGAGCTCCTACTGTGTGGCTATATGGCCATGGATTAAAGAAAGCGAAAGCTCCTGTAGTGAAGTATACTTGAGTACACAGCCATACCATTATTACTGAAAGTATAAGGCTCCACACAATAGCTCGAGAAGTAAGCCCTCTCGTTATTTCAACTTTTTCCGATCCCACAGATTTTTTCCGCGCTCGAGAGTTTATATACTTTATAGAAACATTTATATACCATAGTTTTTAGAAGTCTATTTCTATCTTCAAAGAAGTATATATTGCCTTATATACCGAGTTAATAGGCTGATCTTAGTGATAGTCCTTTTTCTATAATACTTAGTAAATCAAATACGACTCCTTTAGAAACATATCTAAAAAGGAGCGAGGTATTTATCGGCCTGTGTATAGTCCAACTATATGACAATAAAGCTTTCAATCCTAATGGACATAGATCAAGTTATTATCAAAAGAAATCCTCTTGCATACTTAATTAATGATATAGCTAAGAGAGTATCTAAAGATACCGGAATCTCGAAAGAAGACTTCTTAAAGGAAATTAGAAGAGAAAGATTGGCTAGGATAGCCTCTAAGGATTATGTAAGAGCTTATGACTATCAAGATATTATCGAAAAAATCTACCTAAAATATGGGTTAAAAGAAAAACCTCCGCAGCTAGCAATTATGCTGAAAAATTACCTTGTAGAAAAATATCTACATGTGTATCCAGATGCTATTGACACAATAAAGAGACTTAAGAAACTTCCAGTAGCTTTAATTGCTTTCTCGAGCGGATACTCTATTTACCAAGTACCCTTACTTAGAAAACTTAATCTTTTAGAGTATTTTGATAAAATAGCAACACCTGATCTTTTAGGCTACGGCAAACCCGATAGGAGGGCTTATGAAAAGGCTCTTAAAAATATGCCTTCCAAAGCCTTAGCTGTAGGAGATAGTTACTTCTTCGACGTATATGGAGCAAAAAATGCAGGGCTCCCTGTGGTGCTCGTTGTTAGAGAAAATGTTCTCAATTTAGAGAAATTTCTTAGAAAAAAGTACTTGAATGAGAAATGTTCCTTAAAAGTAGACTTTCCTTTCTATAAACCAGACTACGTTATATTCAACATGACTAAGCTACTTGATATAGTGAAAACTTTACTTTTAGTATAGTATATTAAGTACTATTCATTAACAAAAACAAAAATATTAAATAATAGGTTACTTACAGAGAAAATATTGATTGTGATGAAGAACCTGGGACTGATAAATGACGAGGGCTACGACGTCGCTGACCTTTTTAGTGCTTAAGCATTTAGTCTTCTAAATGTTTTTTAAATTATGAAGCCAAAGATTAAAGGAATTTCTATCGAAAATATAGCTGAAGAAGTTTTGACCAGGAGAGGGTACAGGATAGTTGGTAAAAGGTATAGGATTAAAGTGGAGGGAGTAGATATTGCTGAAGTAGATATTTTAGCAGAAAAAGACGGCGAGAGATATGCTGTTGAAGTTAAAGCAGGTAGAGTATCGGTAACTGATTTGAGACAGGTTTATGCTAATGCTGTTTTGCTTAAAGCTAAGCCGCTGATTGTTTGTAGAGATTTCTCTGATGAAGCTGCGAGAAAAACAGCTGAGCTTCTGGGAGTAGAAGTACTGTTTTTACCAGAGTTTCTAGTTTTTGTGACTCCCGAGGAATTAGTCTACAGTGTTAAGAGCGCTGTGAAAGAAGTACTGCTTGAGCTGTTGACCCTTCCTCAAGTAGAGCTTTCTTCTGAAGACGTAAGAGTTCTTAAAGCTATAGCTGAAGCAGACTCTTTCCGCGATGCTGCAGTAAAACTAGGCATGGAAATAAGTGAGCTGGGTAGAAGAGTAGCTGAGCTGAGGAAAAAGCGAGTACTTGTGGGAGAAGACTATAGTTCTTTGAGACTAAGAGCTATACTATTGTTAAGTATTCGTAAAGTATTTTCAGGTAAATAAAATATATAGAAGAGTAATTACCGTTAAGAAAATAATGTCTTTAATTTGTAGATTAGTAACAGCATTATAAATAAGTCTTATTATATCGGAAGCTAAGTAAACTAGGGGAGAAGTGTACTTGAGAAAAGTGATTATATAGAGTGCTTTAGAAGAGCTTTGTCGAGTGTTAGCAAGTGAAATAATAGAGCTAAGTTGAGCATTAACTCCAGACTGATTAAAATAGCTGTTTAGTTCGTTTAATCGAAACGAATTTAAAATAAATTTAGGTATAGACCTGGCTTAATGACATGTCTTCTTCAGTAGGTAGCTTTTTCTTCTGAAAATAGGTGTATGAAGTAGCGCTAAGTGAGTCGCCCCACTGTAAAATAGTGTTTTAACAGATCTTTCTTTAAGTCTTTTTTCAGCTTCTTCTACTGTTAAGTCTAGGGGACTATATTTCTTAGAGCCTATAATGAAGTTACAAGCGTAGCCAAAGCAGGGTATCCAGACATTGTACTCTACTACTATAGGGAATACTTTTTTTACATTTGATAATACCTCGTCGTAGACTTCCTCGAAGTAAAACGATGAGCCTGCCTGTGTAACCATTAAGCCGTCTTCTGTTAGTGCTCTGTAAACTTCGCGGTAGAATTTCTCGGAGTACAGTGCACGAGAGATTTCGGGCCCATAGGGGTCTGTTAAGTCGAGTATTATTACTTGGAACTCGTTTTCAATTTTCTTTACGTATTCTCTTCCATCCATTATTATTACTTCGGCTTTAGGGTTGCTAAAGCTGTTTTGATGAAAACTCTGTAGGTATTTTTTGGCGTATTCTACTACGTCTTTGTCAATATCTATCATCACAGTTTTTTTCACAGTGCTGTGTTTCAGCACCTCGCGCAGCGTAGCTCCTTCTCCTCCACCTACTATCAGTACTTTTTCGGGATTTGGGTGAGTAATCATAGCAGGATGAACAAGCGATTCATGGTATATGTACTCGTCTTCCTCGCTTGACTGAACAAGATCATCTAGAACGAGGCTTCGCCCGTATTCCTCAAAATCTACTATAGCTAGACTTTGGTACTGTGTTTTCTTGCTTACTAGAATATGCTTCAACTTCATTATGAGCCAAGTCTTGTTTGAGACAGGCTGTAGCATTACAAATGGTTTGAGTTGAGACATCGTCCCGTACTCTTCTTGCAGTATGGTATATAAAAATAGTGTCTTCATAAGTGATTTAAAGCAATAACCAGCGGTTTAAGCATGGAGCTGCTTATGCTAATAAATTTTCAGCTAAGTAGTTGTTAAAGAAATACCTTAAAAAGAAACAGCTATTCTTCGAGAACTTAGACGTACACTAACTACATTCTTCAACTAAGTTTTCCTGAATTTCAGGAAAACCTGGAAGAATTTTTGTAGCGAAAACTACTGCTCCATTTATAATTCCCTCTACTTCTGAGACAAAGTTCTCGTATGATAGTGCAGAAGAATGCATCCATGCATAAAGTCCTAAGTAGTTACCTATTATGCCGAAATTCAGCTCAGGAATACTCATGTTTGCTCTTAGCAAAGAAAGCAAAAAGCTTTGAAGATCTGTCTCCTCAGGAATACTAGATAAATCTAAGAGTATAGTGAAACAGTTCACCCAGTCCTCTAGAGCGAAAAAGCTTATCGGTATTTCAACTGATATTTTTTCTCCCTCTCCTTCGCCAGAAACCTCTACTTCAAAATGAGCAGTTATACCTGAAGGTCCTTCTTTAATGTTCTCCTCGCTCAGCCCCATTTGCTTTAAATACTCTTTGACCGTATCTAGTGGTTTATCCATGCTATAGGCTTCTACCTCCTTCTATATAAATTTATTTGTAGAAAACTACCTACTATTTAATGAGAAATAGTTTGATAGCATACTAGTTAAAAAGCATAGATAAAGTATTAGAGGCTGTTTTCAGTACTCTACTGCGTGAAAATAGTTTGTGTAAGCGATATTCACGGAAAACTTTCTTCAGTAAAGAAACTTGTCTCTGAAGTAAGTAGTGTAGACTTATTGCTCGTAGCCGGAGACTTGACAGACTTCGGCGGATACTCTGAAGCACTCGAGATTGTAGAGGAATTAGAGAAAATAGGCTCTAAGATACTCTGTGTGCCAGGCAATTGTGACACTATCGAGGTAATTCGTGCTCTAGAAGAAAAGAATTGTTCTGTTCACGGCAAAAGAGTAATTTACAAAGACATCGGAGTAGCGGGCTTCGGAGGTTCTTCTCCAACTCCGTTTAATACTCCTCTCGAGTTCAGCGAAGATGAAATCTTCAGTAAGCTGAGCATAGTTGAACCGGGGGATATTCTGCTTACTCATGCTCCTCCAAAGAACACTGACCTAGATAGAGTCCTTTTCGGTACTCATGCAGGAAGTATTTCTGTACGGAGAATTATAGAAGAAAAGAGACCTGTTTTAAGCGTGTGCGGCCACATTCATGAAGGCCGAGGAGTCTGCAGGATAAAAGAAACTATTGTAGTTAATCCAGGCCCTCTCTTTAAAAAGTACTATGCCGTAGCACATATTGACGACAAAGAAGTCGATGTAGAGTTAAAGAAAATAAGTACCTGAGCTCTTTATAATGTGTCGTTTCACCTGTATGCAGCTATTGTAAAGAATTTGAGAGGTGTTGTTTACAGCGAGGCTTCTGAAGAAGAGTTTGAAGAGAAAATTAAGTGGCTTGTTAAAAGATTTCGTTACCGTAATTTAGGTTACATAGAAGACCTTGCTAAAAAATATCCTATAATAGGGAAATATGAAGGAAAGCCTTTCATTAAACTCCACTATCCTATCACTGCGTTAAAAGAACTATTAGATAAAATAGGAGAAGAGATAGGCGCTGGCGCTAAACATGTAGCTGTGGCCTCTATATATGTCTCACCGATATTTATAGTAGGAGAAGAGGCTTTCAAGTCACTAAAGTCTATCTGTGTAGACTGTATTAAAACAAATAAAGAGCTAAGTGATAAAAATTGGAAACTCCACATGAGGATTGCTGACTATACTACACTAGATTTTTATTCATGGTCTACTCAAAATTCAGCTAAAATAATCGAATTATGGCTCAGGGGAGGAGACTTTTCTAAGCTTATTGAAGAACGTTTAAATAAAATAAAAAATGACAAAAAACGTTATTGGAGAATTATCTCTGAGTCAGGTAAACCTATTATAGTTTACATAGATTTAATACAGTATCTTGTCAAAAACAATTTGCTATCTATTGTGAAAGACTACAGAGACCTAGCCCCAGCTGCTCTAGCAATAGTTTCTGGTATTGTATTAACTTAGTGTTACAGGGTTTTGCTAGTAAGAAAATTTAATTAAGTTTCACGATGAATAAAAGCCAGTGGAGTGTAAAATTATTTACTGCGGAGAATCAGCCTTAAGGTGTGCTGCAGAAGTGCTTTATAATTTCTACATAGGAGTTGAAAAAATAGCGATCAAGGCTAGAGGAAAGAACATAAACAATGCTGCTGACGCCGCTCTCATAGCGACGAGAATTTTTAAGGGAATTGAGCTAGCTGAAGCGAGCATTAGCAGTATTTTTGGAAGCAAACGTTTATCTGAGATAACAATTTTGTTGAAGAGAAATGAGCAACTCGAAGAAAATAGCGATGCAAGCCTTATTGAATACTTTCTTGAAGAAACAGGTATTCCTTTAGAAGAAATAGCTAGAGAAAAGGAAGCTATTTTAGAGGAATGGAGAGGAGATCCTTCTGGTATTCTTTTATACATAATTTGTGTTATAGAGAGGATACGTCATGAGCTCTCTTGTAGAAAAAATTGTTGAAGATATTATTAAAGAGTCTTTGGAAGAAGAATATGAGAATAAAGTAGCTCAAGTTCTCTTAGATATTTTTTACGAAATATCTCATAGAAAGCATCAATTATCCTATAGTGAGGCTCTAGATTTAGTTAAAAGAACAAAAATTGAGAAAAATGGAAATAAAGTTGTAATAGAAGTAGATTTAGGCGATGCTGTATTGAGGTATGAAGTTACTATGAATTCTACAGCAAATTCACATAAGACTTAAGTATTATTGCCAGTATGTATTTTTGTGCTTGAAACTGGTCTTCGCAAAATAAATGGACGTCTTTTCTATGTACAGAAAGTAAGAGAAGACACTTATGTTCTTGAAGAAGTAGATGAAATTGTTCACTCAGAAGAAAGTAAGTATCAGAAAATAGATGTTGTCAGAGAAAAACACTATGGTCTTTGTCTTTTCCTCGACGGAAGTATGCAGATTACTGAGGGTGATGAACATATTTACCACGAGGCTTTTGTTCATCCAGCCATGATTACTCACCCAAATCCCGAAAAAGTACTGATAGTAGGTGGAGGAGACGGCGGTGTTTTGCGCGAAGTACTTAAACATAATACAGTGAAAAAAGCCGTTTTAGTTGAAATAGATGAACGCGTAATAGAAGTAGTTAAGAAATACATGCCATCTGTTCCTCAAGGTTCATTCAGCGATCCTAGAGCAGAAATAGTTATTGAAGACGGCTTTAAGTACATTGAAAAGCCTAGAAATGAATTTGACATAGCTTACATAGATTTAACAGATTCTCCTGATAGCCCTATTTATGGAGAAGAATTCGTAAAGAAGCTAAAAAACGCTCTTCGAGAAAAAAGTGTAGTTGTTTTCCAGACTTTCGGTTTAGTTGAACACTTAGGTTCCCAGCAGAAAATAGTTAGTGAGCTTAAAAAGTACTTCAAGTATGTTGGAATTTACGGCGCCTTTGTGCCCTCGTTCATGGATCTGTGGACATTTACCTATGCCTCAGACTACTTTGACTTAAAAAATGTCGAAGAAGACTATGTAAGGAAGACTCTAGATGAGAGAAGTGTGAAAACAAGATTTTATTCACCTGAAACACACCGTATGCTGTTTATTAACGCAGAGTACTCTAGAGTAGCTGACAGGCTGAAGAAGCTATGAGCACAGGCTATCTTTGTGACAGATGTGGTGCTCCGCTTAAAGTGACTCCCGAAAGCGTAGTAGTTGTCTGTGAATATTGTGGTAAGCCTCACTTAGTAGCGGGCCTAGTAGACTTGAATAAAATTTTTGTTCTACCGACGTATCCTCGAGAGTATATAGTAAAAGCTTTTTGGACTGCAATTGAAAGAGACTTCGATTTACAGTCGATTAAAAGCGAGATTAGTGTCAGAAGCATTGATGGAGTCTATATTCCTGTTTGGGTTGGTAAAATATACTTGAAGGGCTATGTTTCTTACTACTATTATGTTACAGAGTACAAGAAAAGAGACAAGAGAGTAGAGACGCGTAGAAGGCGAGTATATAGGACTGTGACTATCGATGAGACATATACTGTACCCGTTGTAGCTCGTCGCCAGTACTTTAGGCTCGGAACAGAAGAAGTTGCTAAAGAAGTAGTGTCGAGCAACTCTGCAGAGTATGCTAAAAAGCTTCTTGACCTAGATTTAGAAAAGTGGAATAAAATGAAGCTTGAAGTGCTAAACACAGAGCTTGACGAGAAAATGGTTTCTCTCGAAATGAAGGATAGTGCTCTAGACCATTTAAGGAGCTATTACCGTAGCAAAGGTACTATCGACTGCTTTAATGTCGCTGCTTCTGAACCTCAGGACCTTAAACTATACTTGGTTCCCGTATGGAGAATATGCTACGAGTACAGAGAATCACTTTACTCAGCTTTCTTCACCGGATGGAACCTTAGGCTACTCGTTAAGACAGAGCCTGTTACGGCCTTAAGAAGAATAGCCTATGCTCTGGGCGCATTAGCCTCAATTGTTGCTTCACCTATCTTCGCTATAATTGCCTCGAGCACTAGACCAGAGCTCCTTATACTGTCTCTTCTAGCTCTTACAGGAGCATATCATTTTTCAAGTAGCTTTCTCAAAAGCGTAAGAATAGAGGAGAGAATATGAAAGCTAGATGTCCTGTCTGTGGAGCTGAATTAGAGGTTCCAGAAACAGTTAAAAGAGTCGAGTGCCCTTATTGTGGAACAGTCTTCAATACAGAAACAGGCTCTAAAAGCACCGAACACTTCTACTTCCCTCCTACTGTAGCTAATCCCTATGACTACTTAATGCGATTTATTGAGCGCCAGTACGGCGTCCCAAAAGACATTAGAGAGAACTCTAGCTACAAGAAAAGAGTACTGCACATGATTCCAGTATATTTCTTCCACGTGCACGGTGTTGTAGAAGTAAAAGCTCGTTCAAGAAAATATGGATTTTTCACAACTACAGTAGAAGAAGTTAGAGAAATAGGCATTCCTGCAGTAGATAACGAAGTAGCTTTCTTGCTCGAAGACTATCCTTTCCCACTAAGAGGCAAGAAGTTTTTAGACGAAAAGACGATGAAAAGCGAAATATTCTATAAGCCCGCTCTTAGCTTAGAGTACGCTCAAAGCCTAGCTGAAGGAAAGCTTAATGAAAAGCTAAGTTACGAAATAGAAAATACGGCTGAAGACATTCTTTCAGCAGACTACAAAGTATTTAAAGTAGAATTCAAGGGCCTTGTCCACTATCCAGTATGGGAAATCGAGTATACTTATCGAGAAGAAAACTATAGAGCATACGTCGACGGCGTAACAGGTACAGTTATTTTAGCTGAGCATCCCTTGGCTGCTAAGAGTAGAGCTCTTCAGCTGACGCTAGGCGGAGTATTTTTGACCACAGGCTTTGGCTTAGCAGCAGTCATTATAACCGCACTTAAGGCAAGCGGAGACGCGCTGCTCGCAGCGCTGTTCGCAGTAGCTTCAGGTATAGCCGGAGCAGTCCCACTTCTCACTAGAAGCGTTCAGCTTAAAGTGAAAGCATCTGAAATCAGAGAACATAAAGCATAAAACTATAAGTAAGTTTAGCAGAATTAGGCTGTGGGGAAAAAACTGGATTTAATTGAGCGCCTCTCGATGCTTATTCCTGGCTACCGAGGATATAAGCAGAAGGAACTAATAAGAGAAGACGATAGACTTGTGAGAGAAAAAGCTGCTTTAAAAATAGATGAAGCTAAGAGGCTTTTAGAGGAAGTAATGCCTTCTTATAGTGGAGACTATGAGGTATTAGAAAAAATGGATTCTTTAAGAAAAGACCTAGAGGCTTTGGCTCAGAAGATACGTCATGCTTCACTAGGGTATAGAGGACTATTTGATAGAGTGAAGATTAGAGAAGAAGAGCTAAGGAAACTTCTCGATTACGACTACAAGTTGGTCACTTTAGCTGAAGAGATAAATAAATCTGTAAAGAATCTTGCTTCACTTCTAAGCGAGAAAAGCAGGCTTGTAGCGGGGATAGCTGAAGTAAAGTCTAAAGTACTGGAGCTCGATTTAGTAGTTAGTAAGAGAAGTGAAGTTGCAGTAGGAGGTGCTGTTAATGCCTAAGGTAATTGAGTGGGTTAATCCTAGAGAAGACGAGATAATATGGAAGTACCCTGAAGAAGTTATTGAGTGGGGCAGCCAGCTTATAGTGAAGGAGTACGAAGTAGCAGTATTCTTCAGAGACGGAAAAGTATACGATGTCCTAGGTCCCGGAAGACATACCTTAACAACGCTCACTTTACCGTTACTTACGAGAGCTCTTTCAGCTATCGCCGGCTTCGATAAAATACCTTTTAGAGCCACCGTAATATTTGTCTCAACTAAACAGTTTCAAGGAAAATTTGGAGGGAGAACGCAGACAATAGAACTTGCTCCACTAATGTTTCACGGAACGTTCTGGTTTAAAGTATCTGATCCCCGCCTCTTCATAATGGAAGTCGTCGGAGGCAGAAGCATTTACGAGTCAAGCGACCTCTCTAAGTTCCTCCGAGGATACTTTAATGAAAACCTCATGAAATACTTAAGTACATACAGTATATTTGATGTTTACCAGAGCTTAGATCGAGTATCTATGGAAGTTAAAGTCAAGCTCCTCGCAGACTTCAGGAGAATAGGCTTAGAGCTAATAGACCTGAAATTTGAGGGAATAAACACTACTGATGAATGGAGAGAAAAAATCTTCTGGCTGAGACAAACAGGACAGGCGACTTATGTTTTACAAATGCAGACTTTACGTGAAGTAGCAAAAGAGCTGGGCAAAAGTAGTGGAGCTGCTGTCGGAACAGGTCTGGTCTTACTGCCACAGCTCATGCAGCAGCCAGCCCAGCCTCCTCAGCAGCCGCCGTCAGCTCCTCCCATAGCTACAGGAGTAAAGTGCCCCTCTTGCGGTAGAGAAAATCCTCCGGGAGCAAAATTCTGTATGTACTGCGGTTCTCCACTAGGAGGAACTAAAGTATGCCCCAAGTGTGGAAGACAAGTACCAGTAGACGCGCGCTTCTGCCCCTACTGCGGCGCGAACTTAAGTGGAGAAAATACGCAAGTGCTTAAACGCTAATAGTTTCAATATATTTCTTAAACTTAATTAATTCGGTGAACATCACTATAGACAGTGGTCGTTAAGCTATACTATGACAGGGGAACAATAGTAGCTGAGCTACTAGAGCCATTAAGTTTACCTTCTTTCTTCAAATATGACAAAAGAATAAATGCTTACAGAGCACTAGCTATACACTACAGGCAAGCTCTTGAATACTTTGAAAAGAAGGGAGTTGAAGTACAGGATAGTGTTCTAAAGCCTATTGAAGGAAAAATAACGTTAGCTGAGAACCTTAGGCTTCGAGACTACCAGAAAGAAGCGCTTGAGTGCTGGATTAAAGCCAGGTGCAGAGGAGTAATCGTACTTCCTACAGGAGCCGGTAAAACTAGAGTTGCACTAGCCGCCTTAAACTACTTAAAGAAGCCCACGCTGATAGTAGTTCCGACAATAGAGCTAATGGAGCAGTGGGAAAAACGGCTGAAAAAGTTCTTCAAGGTAAAGATAGGCAGATTTTGGGGAGGAAGCAAGTACATAGGCTTTATAACGATATCTACATACGATTCAGCGTACATTAATGCAGAAATACTAGGCAATAAATTCGAGTTAATCATCTTCGATGAAGTTCACCATTTGCCGAGCCCCGGCTATAGGCAAATAGCAGAACTGAATGCCGCTCCCTACAGACTAGGTCTTACAGCGACACCCGAGAGAGAAGATAACCTACACTTAGACTTAGATTACCTTGTAGGAAGAATTGTCTACCGTAAAGTAGTTAAAGAATTTAAAGGACGTTTCCTAGCAGACTTTGAAGTAAGGACAATAAGAGTTAAATTATCTGAAAAAGAAAGAAAAATATATAAAGAGCTTGTAAAGAAATACAAAGAATATCTTAGAAAACATAATATTAAGATAAAATCTATTAGTGATTTTGAAAAAATTATAATGAGAAGTGGACTTGATAGAGAGGCTAGAGAAGCTCTTCTCGCCTGGCGTGAAGCACGAAAAATAGCTTTCAATGCTTCTGAAAAAATGAAAGTACTTAAAGAAATTCTAGCTAAACACAGGGGCGATAAAATACTTATCTTTACCGAGAACAACGAAATGGTTAGGAGAATTTCCGAGGAACTACTTATACCTGAAATAACATATAAGACTAAACCTGTCGAGCGCCGAGCTATTCTCGAAGGCTTCCGTCTAGGCAAGTTCAAGGCAATAGTGACAAGCAGAGTTCTCGAAGAAGGAGTAGATGTCCCAGACGCAAACGTAGCAATAGTTTTAAGCGGCACGGCAAGTAGGAGAGAGTTTATTCAAAGGCTTGGCAGAATACTGAGACCTAAGGAGGGAAAAGCTGTTCTATATGAGATAGTTACATCAGGAACCTCTGAAACCAGAGTCTCTAGTAAAAGGCGCCGTGTTCTTAAGTCTGACTAAATTCTCAGTTCTTCGAAGAGAACTAGCACCAGTGTTTGTAGAAGCACAATGAATACTCCTTCTTCTAGTGTCAGCTGGTTGTCGTCTAGTATTGCTTTGTTGACTAACCATAGTACGCCTGCTACTGAGGCTAACTGGAAGACTATATAGCCGTCGAGAGGAATTGGCGTAAATAAAGCTACTATGCCTAGGACTATTAAGATACATTGAGTTATTCCCGCTAGAAGATTAGCTAAGCCTAACTCGAGATGCCCTTTTAGTGCTCCAATTATAGCTATGCCGTTTTCTGGTATTGTTCCAAAGATCGCTAAGATTAAGGCTGCTAGTGCTGGAGAGAGATTTAATGTGTGTACAGCATATTCTCCGAGATCCGATACTAGTTTACTTCCCACAATTACTCCCCCGAAGCCTAAGGCAATAAGTAAAGCTATTTTACGCGAAGATACTTCTTTTTCAAGAGACTTCTTTAGAGGAGTTTTACTCACCATGTTTATTATGTACGCTGCATAAACAAGCAACAAGAAGATTCCTATTCCTTGAGGTAAGTAGCCTTCGCAGTCCTCTACAAGCCCCATTAATGTTATTAGAAAGCATACGACTATAGTCGATCTGATTAACTCACTTTCATGCTCGATCGCAGTATAGCTCACTTTTATGGCTCCTTTCTTGCTACCTAGTATCAGTATAAATACTCCTAGTAAAAATACATTGAGCCCAGCTGCGATTATAGTAGACAAAACAGCCGTCTCTATAGTCTCTGCAGAAGCCTTCATGATTAAAAATAAAGCTATAAGAGTTTCAGGGAGAATCGACGCTATACTCGATATTACTCCAGCTAAATGCTTGGAAATACCTATTTTAAGGGCTAGCTTGTCTAAACCTTCTACAGCTAGCTCGCTTGCCCTAAAAACTAGATATACTCCTAGAACAAAGCCAGCTATAATAGACGCCTCTTTACCTACGGCAAAAGAGCAAATATACATCAGTAAAAGAGCGCCGAATGCTAGTAGCTCTTCTTTTACCACAACTTGCTTAAACCCCTAGCGTTAAAAGATTAACGGAACTATTACTTTCGGTGCGTAAAAGAACTCTTTATGTGTAAGTACAAGTATTTAAAGCGGAATGCTTCCATCAAATTTACTCGTAGCCAGAACCAGAGGATATTTTATTTACCCGAAGTATTCTCATTTAACAGACACAGAACTATATGTTGCACGCAAGCTCATTCAAGTATTTAAAGAATCAATTGGGTTAAAGAAGAAACAACTAGAAGAAAAAGCTAAAGAAATCGAAAACGAGGCTTTTAAGCTAGGCTTAGATTATCGATTTGCTAGAGGCTTAATTCACTTACTTTTAAAAAGAACTAGTTTCGCTAAACCAGCTACAAAAATAGACCCTATTAAAGCCAGATTAGAAATTTTTACAGAAGCATCGAAACTATACGGCTTTACTTTAAATGAGGGAGAAAGAGCGATTGTCTTTAAAAAAGTTTCAGAAAGACTCAAAATACCTGTAGAAGAGCTCATTAAGGCATTTAAAGCTGTACATGAAGAAGAGCAAGTAGTAGAATTTTTTGAAGAAATAAGCCCCGAAGACCTCCTCAAATACTACAATCTTTCACTAGCACAAACACTCCTCTTCAAAGCCCTAAATATAGACGCCGAGATACAGGCAACTGGTACACAAGCCAAAATCATATTGTTTAATGTCAAGCGCCTAGGCCTAATGTATACTGCAGAACAGGTTCCTCAAGGAATCAAACTTACAATAGACGGGCCTGCTTCAGCAGTTAAGCAAACAGAACGCTATGGCACTCGATTAGCAAAACTCTTACCTTACATTATTTCTCTTCCTAGATGGAGAATCTACGCTAAAATCAAAAAACAGAATAGAGTGTATAATTTTTATTTAACAGATAAATATTCTAGTTTATTTCCAAAAATAGAATTAAAGTTAATAGAATATGATAGCGATGTAGAAGAAACATTTTACAAACGCTTTCAGACCTTAGGAAGTGGATGGAAAATAATACGCGAACCAGAACCACTTGTCGCAGGCACAAGTATTTTCATACCGGATTTCGCCTTCGTTAAAAACGGAGTTAAGGTATATTTAGAGATTGTAGGCTTTTGGACAAAAGACTATTTAGAAAGAAAAATAAATAAGTTAAGAAAACTTAAAGAAAAGAACATTATTTTAGCTGTAAATGAAGAACTTTCATGTTCTAAAGTTTTCGCAAAAGAATTCGAAAATGTTATCTTCTACAAGAGAAAACTTCCTGCACCCGAAGTTTATCTTATTTTAAAGAAATACGAGCCCCGAACTCCTACTAAGAAAAAAGCTGTAGTAAAACCATCAAATAAAATTATTTTACCTGAGGAAGCTGAAGAATTCTTAAAGAAAGTTCAGGTAGCTAAGCTGTCAACAATTTTAAATGAGCTAAAGAAATATAATTTAAGTAGCGAAGAAGTAGTAAGAATTCTCGAAGAAAAAGGCTTCGAAATTATATGGAGCAGTATTGATCCAAGCGATGTTACTGTGAGAAAGAAATTAAGGTCTCTCGACTCCAAATAACACTTTCATTACAGCTTTATACTTCTTAATTTCGCCTTTCTCTACCTCAGCTGTGAGCTTAACTACTTCTATTTCAACTATATTCCGGACTGTTTTAGCTGCTTCATTTAAAGCCGTTTTAATAGCGTCTTCCCAGCTTTTCTCAGAAACTCCGACTAATTCTATGTACTTGTATACCTCCATACACTATTTTCTCAACAAAAACTTATAAGGGTTAGCGAAGCTTTTCATTACTATTATATATGCTGATTAGATTATTTTAATGTGAATATAGTCTTAGTAGTTATTGATACTTTAAGAGCAGACCACCTCAGCTGCTATGGTTACTTTAGAGAAACTAGTCCAACTATCGATAGATTAGCTAAAGAAGGAGTACTTTTCGAAAACTCGTATGCCGCAGGCATAGCTACAGGGCCAGGCTTCACGTCAATTATTACCGGGCTCTACCCTATTAGGTCAAAGTACTACATTACTCCATGGAACGTACCTAATACTTACCAGCTAGACGACAATATCCCCGTTTTAGCCGAAATACTTTGGGACCACAGGTACACTACAGCTGCTTTCGACAACCTTATTAACTTCAGGTCCCATCCCAAGCACTTCGTTAGAGGATACGAGTACTACGTTAACGTAACTAGGACATCTAAGTGGCTTCACCACCACATTATAGGAAGAGAGCTAAACGCTAGACTAATACCTTGGATAAAGCAACATGCCTACGAGAAATTCTTCCTTTTCATACACTACTGGGATCCCCACATGCCCTACAATATGCCCGTAGGCTTCGACAGAGTATTTAGACATAAGAAAGGCGATTTATCGGACCTCAAAGTAGTTAAAACGGAAGCTGGCTACGACTACGTCCCGGGATGGGGTAAAGCCGACGAAATATTTGAAGGAGATGAAGAAAAGTCGATAGACCTATATGACTGCGAAATCTTCTATGTAGACCACTGCTTAGCGCAAGTAATCAATACACTTGAGGACCTCAGAATATTAGACGACACTCTCATAATAATAACGTCTGACCACGGCGAACAACTAGGTCAGCACGGACTCTACGGCCATGCGGGCCTACACGAAGCAGTTATAAAAATCCCGCTCATAATAAGGTATCCTCCTAAAGTACCTAAAGGTGTTAGAGTAAAAGAGTACGCTCAGCAAGTAGACATTGTTCCAACAATACTCGATTTAGCTGGAATAAAAGTAGACTACCAGTTCAATGGAGAAAGTTTAATGAAGCTAATTAACGGCGGCAAAATAAGAGAATACGCTGTCTCAGAGACATGGGGCGAAAGAGCAATAATCGACTGCGACTGGAAACTTATTGTACACTACCCTAAAGAACTAGAAAGACCCGGACCTGAACTCAAAAGCATTATAGAGTTAGCTAAGAAGAAAGGTGAACTAGGATTCGAGCTCTACAACATTAGAAAAGACCCCGCTGAAGTAATTAACTTAGCAGATACTGAGCAAACAATACTAGATAACTTGCTAAATAAGCTCAATGAATGGATCAAAGCACACTTAAAGCCGGGTGAAAAAGACCCCATGGAGGAGCTAGACAAATACTACATGCCTCAGCCTCTAGAGTACCAGAAGCTGCAAACAGCATAATGCTATATACCTCGCCTACAGCTGACTTAATGTGGACTCTTATCGACAGGCCTTAAACGAGCTTAAAGGAACTCTAGGCGAGAATAAGGTCTTTGAAGACCCTAAAATCCTTTACACTTATTCTTTTGATGCCTCCGGCCTCTTTCCAGGCAAGCCTTTATGCGTAGTACGTGCTTTTAGTAGAGAAGACGTAGTAAATACGCTTAAGATAACGTATAAGTACGGTATTCCGGTTACTGTTAGAGGAAGTGGAACAAGCCTTACAGGTGCTTCCATACCGTCAGAAAACTCTATTGTTTTAGATCTCTCGCCCATGAACAGAATAATTGAAGTAAATGTTGTAGACGGATACATCGTAGTAGAGCCCGGCGTTAGACTAGACGACCTCAACAGCGAGCTAGCTAAGTATGGCTATTTTGTGCCACCTGATCCCGCAAGCTCAAGTACATGTAGTGTCGGAGGATGTGTTGCCGAAGATGCAGGAGGAATGAGAGGAGCAAAATACGGCACATTCAGGAACTGGGTTTTAGCACTAGAAGTAGTGCTTCCCGACGGCGAAGTAGTGTTTCTCGGAGAACCTGTCTTAAAGTGTAGGCAAGGACTCAGCCTCCTTCATTTGATTATAGGCTCAGAGGGCACGCTGGGTGTGATAACTAAGATTTACTTGAAGATATGGCCGCTTCCGGAGAAAATAGTTAGGCTTATGGCTTTATTCAAGAGCGTCGAAGACGCTGGCAGAGTAGTAGCTGAAGCCAAGAAACATAGAATAGTTCCTCTTATAATGGAGTTTCTCGACAAGAATGTGTTAAAGTTTGTTAAGGAGGCTACTGGCTTAGATCTTCCTGAAGCAGAGGCAGCTATTATAGCTGATGTAGATGGGCCTCTGGAAGCTGTATGGAGGTATGCTAAGAGACTAGAAGAAATTATGAGGAAGTGTGGCGCTTTCGAGGTAAAGGCTTCTGATGACCCTGAAGAAATGGAGAAACTTTACTTAGCTAGAAGGTCTGCTTATCCTGCTAGTCTTAAGCTGAGACCTATGCCGGCTGTTCTTATAGAAGATATAACGGTTCCTCCTTCAAAGCTTCCAGTAATACTGAAGAAGATTTACCAGATTGCAGAGAAGCACGGTGTTCCGGTAGTCGTTTTCGGCCACATAGGTGATGGTAATCTTCATCCAGTTATTTACACTGACCCTAAAGACAGGGAACTGTGGGAGAAAGCTGAAAAATGCTTCAAGGAAATATGTTTAGCGGCTATAGAGCTTGGAGGAGCTATAGCAGGTGAACACGGCATAGGTCTCGTCAAGAAAGAAGTACTGGTAGAGGAGCTTAAGGCAAGAAACTCTCTTAGAGCACTGGACTTAATGAAGAAAATTAAGCAGGTGTTTGATCCGAAGAACATAATGAATCCCGACAAGGTGTTTTTATGAAAATTCTGAGCCAAGAAGAATTAAGAAATATTGTTGTTAATCTCTGTACTCGCTGCGGCTTCTGCAATACTATCTGCTCTATCTACAATACATTAAATAGACTTGAGGTAAGAGGACCTAGAGGCAGAGTAATTCTGCTTAAAGGAGTATGCGAAGACATATTCGAGTTCAGAGATCTATTAGAGGAGCTGTATACTTGTGCTTTATGTGGGGGATGCCTTGTTAAGTGTCCTGCAGGCATAGATGTGCCAAGTCTAGTTCTTTCTGCAAGAAAAATTCTTTCAGAAAAAGGCACTGCACCAAATCCCATACTTAGACTAGTCAGAAATGTACTGAAAACCGGTAACATATTCGGCTTTGAAGAAAATCCCTCTGCTCAAGGAGAGAAGAGAGGAGACATCCTGTACTGGAGAGGATGCATGATGAACTATAGGCTGCCAGACCTAAGTGAGGTACAGCTCAAACTCATATCCAGCTTAAATTACAGTGTTTGTACAGTAAGCGAAGTTTGCTGCGGTAGTCCTCTTATATTAGCTGGATTCATTAATGAAGCCAAAAAGCTAGCTGAGAAAATAGTGAGGATTTTAAGCGAAATTAATCCCAGTGCTCTTGTAACAGGCTGTCCTAGCTGCTTCCATACGCTAAAATATCTCTACCCAGAAGTACTCGGCATAGAGCTCCCTACCAGAATTCTCCACATATCACAGCTGCTCAAGGAATCTCTTAATAGAATTAAAGTAGAACCAGTTAACGTCAAGAACATCGCTTACCACGATCCATGTGAACTTGCTAGACACTGTGGCGTTGTAGAAGAGCCTAGGGCTGTTTTAGAAAAATTCGGGTACAAAATTGTTGGTCCAGCTAAGCAGGGTCTTAAGTCTACTTGTTGCGGTGGAGGAGGCTTAATATGGGGACTGTACACGGATCTCGCGATTGAAGCTGCTTCAAGAAAAATAGTGAATGAAATTCTTCCGCTGAAAGTAGATACTCTTGTTACAGCATGTCCTGTATGCTTAATGAACTTTAGGTATGCTAGCACATTGAAGGAATTTAACTTAAATGTACTAGATTTATGTGAAGCAGTTTCAAGTAGACTGGCTAATAGTAGGATATAGTTAGAAAATATAGACACTAAATATTTTAAATCTCTCAGGTTATGTTTACTCGATGAGGGGGGAGCTGAGGGGACTTAGAGAGCACATGCTGAGTGAAACATATTCTTCTGAACGAAGAAAGAACAAAAAGAAATCTTCTCGCGTAGTAACATTTACTGTACCTGAGGAACTTTACATTAAGATGAAGAAATACGTTGAGCTAAAAGGATACCGTCACTTATCGGAATTTATAAGGCAGGCTATTAGAAAACAAATAGAAGACTACCGAGATTACCTGGATGAGTCTCTTAAATATAGATAGATTACATAACTTACATTCTTTTTAGCTTGCATTAGGAACGTTAATTTTAAGTACTGTTTTTACAGTAGCTTTAGGAAACAGTATGAGTTTAATAACTGTTCCTAAGAAAGCCTATGTAGCCGCTGTATCAGCGGAAGGGGAAACAGAGCTAAATGCATTCGACAACTGCTTGATTAAAGCAGGTCTGCCTCAAGTATCCCTCATAAAGCTAACTAGTATTCTCCCAAGAGACATAGAGATTACTGAAGAGCCTCCTCAGGGGATTCCTTTAGGAGCAAATCTTCCGGCAATATATGACTATGTTGTCTCAAGTACTAGGGGTGAAGTTATTGCAGCAGCTATGGCTATAGGGTGGACCGACAAGGGGCCCACGCTAGTAGCTGAGTATTCTGCACGCAATATTAGTAGAAGTGAGGCTGAAGAAAGAGCTTTGCTGAGGTTAAAGGAAATGGCTAAAGCTAGGAAAATAACTATTACAAAGTACAAAGTGTACTCAGCCGAGCATAAAGTAGAGAAATGCGGATGCGCCTTAGTTATTGTAGCTGAAATCGAGTAAATGTATTTAAGCAACAGTTTTATCTACTTTAACTGCGCTTTCTTCACAGAGTGCCTAAGAAAATAGACCCTGCTCTTTGTGCACAGTGTAAAGGTGTAAGAAAGCTCTGTGGTTTCCCGAAGTGCCCTATTTTAGTTAGGCTAGAAGAAGAACTCAAAATAAAGCCTACTATTAGAAAGAAGACTCTTTATGCAGCTACACCTCCCTCCGTTTTAGTTGGAGAAAAGAACTACCCTTACGTGACTTTAGGGCCGAATGTAGCTCCTGTTCCTGGAGCTGAAGCAAAAATCTACGATGATCCTGAGTCATGGTGGAGGAGGTTTTCAATAGACGATATTATTAGGCTTAGAGCTAGAACTATTTTCTCCAGCTTTACTGCTAGAGTAACGGAGGCAAGGAGACCTAGCTCTAGGCTTCTCAATCTCATTAAAGAGATTTCTCTTTCAACGGAGCCTGTTGACGCAGAGTATGTCTTCAAGAAACCTCCTACTCCGCGGCTAGCTTTTGACGGAATAGTTGCTCCACGAGGCCCTGTAGCTGTATTAGACAAACTTAACTTGGCAAGTAATCCTGTTGTACCTAGAAGAGTAGATCAGCTAGTGAGCGACGAAGATGCTAGAGCCAGCGAAAGTATAGCTGAACTATACTTCAGCGGTATTTCAGTGTACCACATAGTGCGGCTCTTCTCACTAGGGTTGCTCGGATTAAAGAAAGATAGAAAAATTGTCCCCACTAGGTGGAGCATTACCGCCGTAGACAGTATTCTAGGAGATAAACTACTCGAAAAAGTTAGAACTTTCAGTGAAATAAACGAGTACAGAGTCTATAAGACAAGCTACATGGGAAACAGGTACTTCATTATAATGGCGCCGGGCCCCTGGTCTTTTGAAATGATAGAAATATGGCTTCCTAGAAGCATATGGGTTAAATCAAATGAGCCTTTCTTCACAGTGAACTTCGAGCTACACGACGGCAAGTGGAGAAAACCCGGTGTAGACGGCGGCTATCACGCCATAAGATTCCCTGTACTAGAACACCTTTACAGAGAAAAGCGGCAGGCAACAGTCATAGCTATTAGAGAAGTAACAAAAGACTACTACGCACCCGTAGGCTCGTGGCAAATAAGAGAAAGTGTGCGAAATGCACTTAAAGGAAAGCCTGTAATAGTAGATGATCTTAGTAAAGCTCTTTCTCTTGCAAAGAAATTCATTGAAACAGATTTAAACCTAATATTACCTAAATCATATATTTTAAGACTTCTTATGAAACAGAAAAGAATACTAGAATATGCGTAGAGAATTTTACCTAACTATATCTATTTCAGGTTTAGCTTTATCGCTAGTAGACTTTCAAACTTCTTTAACAGGATATGTAGAATACTTCGTACTACTACTTGCTATTCTCGCAGTTATACTATTTCATAGAAGCGCTAGAGGAGAATACTATAGAAAAATAGTACACATTTTATGCTGTCTTCTACTTCATTTTCTCTACATCAGCTTTGGCTACAGTTTATCTCTTCTAACTTTATCTATACTAGTTTTAATAGGTTCTTTAGCAGTAGAACGTGTAGATAAACTCGGTAAAATAACTAAAAGCGTTATAAATAAGTTCTCTCGAGAAAACGAGCCTCCAGGCTACTGTGCACTCAATTTAGCTTCAGGAGCTCTTCTAGTACTTCTTCTTCAGTTTTTCATTAAAATTGAGTACTCTACTTTAAGTATAGTTATTTCTGGTATTGGAGATTCTATAGCATCACTTGCAGGTTTACACTTTGGCAAACATAGGCTGCTCAATAAGAGTATTGAAGGTGCTTTCGCATTATTTATAGTCATTTCAGCAGCAACGTATACTATTGTCGGCTATTTTTCACTAATAGTTGCATTCATATCTGCTGTAGGAGAATTATGCTCACCTATTGACGATAATATTGTTCTACCTCCTTTACTCTACATACTTTTATGCTTCTCGACTCTAGTAATTTGATGAACCCCTCCTATCATCAGTCATTTCCACTGGAGAATCAAATAGTTATATTGTCTTAAAAATGAATTAAATAGATTTTAATATATAGACATTATTTTTAATGCTCTATCTTTAAGCAATCTTAAGGTATCTTCATCGAGACCAGTAATTTTAGTTAATTCTTCTAGAGGACTTTCAGCTACTTGCCTAAGTAGTAGTACTCTAGCTTCTGCAAGTTTAGCATAAACGTCCCTACTAAATCCCTTAATACACGTAATTGGGTAGAGCTTCTTTTTTTCTATAATAGTGCTTAAACCGTTTTCGGAAGGATGATTCCAGCCTAGCAGCATTAAGCCTGCACATTCAGCGTACTTTCGTGCATGGTAGGAAAACTTTGTGTTACACACTATTATTGCTCCATCGAGCTTGACTGTAGTTAAGCCTAGTCTATATCCTTCATTAATATCCAGTAGCTTAGCGTGCACAGCTAAACATACTTCTAGGCCAGTAGGTGTATGAGGATTTACGTGATGTTTTACTTCAAGCATATATCTCTTATCATCTTTTTCAATTATCCCGTCTAGCTCGTATTCAAGGCATTTACCTCTAATAATTTGATTAGGTAAAACAAAGTATCCCAGTTCTCTTAGAACTATTCGCACATATTGCTCGAAATCTGGTTTAGGCCTAAGTAGACTAAGCGCAGATCTCAAGTCTTCTCTATGTTTAAATGCTGGGTGGTAGCGCTCTTCTAGTAACTTAAGTATCGTTTTTAAGATTTCTTTAGTGGGAATTCCGTCATAAGCTCTCTTCTCTACTTCAGAAGCAATTTCTTCAGCTAATTCTCTTGAAGCCCCCATTCTTAAACAAGTTCTTATTATTTTACTTTTATCAAATTCTTCT
Organism: uncultured Thermoprotei archaeon; assembly: GCA_965367815.1. GTDB lineage: Archaea > Thermoproteota > Thermoprotei > Thermofilales > B15-G2 > B15-G2. The sequence continues at coordinate 192,954 of CBDUKN010000001.1, read as the reverse complement.
TTCTCCCCGTTTGCTTTAATTACGTACACATTAGCACATTATTCTAAGCAGATATTTAAACCCTAGTTGACACTAAATTATTATTTCAGCATCATTATTCGGTAAAATGTGAGTATAATTAGTTTATGGAAAGGATGCATGGTTAGAGAAAAGCAGAGCTGCTGAAAAACGAACAATACTCTAGCTGTAGCGAATTTTCCATAAATTTTACTGACTTCTCTACCTTAGCTAAAAGTAGACTATTTTTCCGAAATTTTTATAAAAAAATTTACTTGTACAACACTGATGTCTTCCAGCGAACAAAGCGTCGTCAGCAAAGTCTTGAAAGGAGGATCTTGGCTTTATCTATCAAATATCCTCAATAACATATTTGGGTTCGTTTACTGGTTTGTAATATCAATTATTGGAGGCCCTTCAGTACTGGGATATACTAGCGCCGTTATAGGCTTAGCTTCAATAATCATAGGTTTACTAAATATGGGCAGTGGTATAGGCTTGCAGAAATACATAGGTGAAGCTTGGGGCCAAAAAGACAGAGAAAGTTTATCTACTTATTTCTGGTCAACTACTCTGTTTTCAGCGATAGTTTACTTCGCTGCAGGGTTCATGTTAATGCTTCTAGCGCTGTCTGGATTTTCTTATAAGGAATTTTCTCCACAGGCCTTTGTTATATGCTCACTTCTCGTCGCACTGGGATTCAACACTAATTTCACGGCTCTTTTTACGGCAGTACTTAAGACAAACATTGTCGCACTTGTGTCAGCGCTAGGAAATGTTGTGCGTCTAGCAGTAGGAATTACATTAGTTATTTGGGGCTGGAGCTGGGTTGGTGCAAGCCTTGGCTATGTTTTTCACTACTTAGTAATGCTTCTAGTATATTTGTATTTGAGTAGGCTCTACTCTGAAAAGAGAATAGCTTTCTCTCTAAGTGCTGTATACAAAATACTAAAGGCAGGCTCCGTTTCATGGCTACCAAATGTAGTGACTCTTTTAGGTCAGTGGCTTGGAGTCCTCGTAGTCTTTGGAAGCACAGGAGCTGTAGAAACAGGTGCTTACTACATAGCATTTACAATAAGCTCTGTCGTCGTAGGACTAGGGCTAAACATAACTATGCTTCTTCTCCCAGTTTTGAGCAGCCTTACCGATGGAAGAAAAAGAGTCTGCTGGAGCACTCTTAAAGTATGCTATGCACTAATACTGCCTTTAGCTTTCGCTTTAATGACGTATCCCTGGGCTCCTTTAAAACTGCTTAGAAGAGAATATGTTTCAGCAAGTAGCTCGCTTTTCGTACTGCTAGCTTCATCAGCATTCATAATCTTTGTAGGCGCTGTCACAAACCTCCTCTATGCTTATAATGGGTACATGAAAATACTTGCCTTAGGCGCTGCACTGAATATTCCGAGAATAGTGCTCTACTTCATACTAGTTCCACCTTATGGAGGATACGGCGCAGCACTATCCTTTTTGGCAGGAAGTATAACAGGTTTTCTCGCATCAGTAATTATAGCGAAAAACATAGGCTTCACTCCCTCATACAAGACAATAGCCTGCTTAGCAGCAGTCCCACTAGCGTTATCAAGCGTCGCCTGGACTATACTTAGACAAGAATGGATTATAGGCGTACCATTAATTATAATACTATCGTATATAATGTACATTAAACTTAACTTAATATCAAAAAATGAAGTAAAGTTAATAGTCTACGCGTTAACTCCGTCACTTATATTGAATAAGGTAAAGCCTTTACTCGAAATAACAGCAAGAATTCTCTTCTAGCTACTCACGTTCAGTAAAGTACATGCTTAGTTGAAGTATACTTCATAGTAAATTTAGCATTCTTAAATAGTATCCTTTAAGTGGCTTAAGTATCTACATATGAAGATAAATTAAGTTACTTGAACTTAGAAATAAATCATTTCCTTAAGTATTTAATACTAGTAATCTCTTAAATTACTTTGTCCTAAACATATTTCTTTAGATGACAATCAATGTAAATTAATATGTTTTATTGTTTTTCTTGATTTGCAGTACTGAAAAAGCAACTTCTAGCAGTGACAAAAGCAGTAGTACTATAGCTATTATTGACATGTCTAATGTTAGCTGTATTTCCGATTCAAATATTTCTGTAGGAGGTATTTTAATTACGTATACTCCTACTCCACTTGATCCAATTAGCCATACAGCTTTAAACAACGTCATTAAAGTCGCTTTAGCTACCTCTAATATACTCTCGCGGGCTTCTTTAAAGTAGCACACTATGCTTGCCGTTAGTGCTACTATGGTGTATATTATTCCCACAGCTAGTATTAAATTGAGATCTCTGTCTACCGATATTGTTATAGGCGGTATTTCTTCAGTATTTATGTTAAGTAGTGGTTGCAGTAACGTAGCTATTTCTTTAAGGTTTTTAGTAAACAGTACGTATGGTAGATAAGCGGCTACAATGAAAAATATTATTGCTGATACTGTAGATAGTAAAAGTTTTAGTTTTTTCATAGTTATTCGCCTCCTATACCATATTTTACTAGAGTTATGTTGAAGGGGTTTTCTAAGATTATTTCAATAGCTCTTGTTTGTAATGCTACCTTAAATTCAAGCTTAATTACATTGTTTACAGGCTTTATTTGAAGACTTGTTTTCGAGACTACTGCCCCCTGAGCATTGCGCTGAACTATTATCAAAGGCAGAATTATGTTTTCCGGTACTATTGTTTTGTTTAGTGGAACTAGTATTTCAGCATATACTTTCATTTGAAATATGTCTACATTTACTTTAATTACTTTTATTTTATTCACTAGTATTGGTCCTATTGTTATTTTTTTTGAGAGGTACTTTTATATTATTCTTTGATAAGTATATTTCTAGAAGTATTGAATTATATAACGCCTGCTTTATTATGTTTGGCGGTATTGTTACTTGTTTTTCTATTGTTGTTGTTCCTATATATATGTCTATTTTATCTGCACTCAATTGAGCTCCGTTAGCTACGATGAGAAGAGTTACATCTTTTAGTGTAAATGAGCTAGTCAGTGTACATACGTATGTTATGATTACTCCTTTTTCTGAAACTTCTATGTTCTTTATTTCTAATTCATGTATGGTGATTGCTTTTTTGATAGGTACTTTTATTGTCAGCTGTACTTGTGTTTTTATTAACTAAGCGTAAATTAGTGTTATTTTGACTGGTATTTTTAAATATGTTTCTTTTAATATTTCTTTAATTAGTTTTCCTGATAAGAGCTCGGCTATTGGTATTGCTATTTTTATTTTCTTGTATTCTTTTGGCTTTATTTTCTTGATAACTGTTTCTCCGCTGTATATTAGTTCGTTTTCGGGTGTTAGTATTTGGTATGATATTTTCATGTTTTTGATAGGGTAGAATCCTTTGTTGTGTAGTGGTACTTCTGCTACAATGTACGTGTTTTCGATGCGTGTTTCTATATTGTTGTAGTCTATTTCGATCAGTGCTGCGGATATTCCTGCTGATAGTAGGTATATTATTAGAATTAGTGAGATGGCTGAGGTAGTTATTTTAACTATTCTGTATTTATCCATTGAGTTTGTTAAATTATGTAAATATTTTAGCTTTTCTGCGGGAAATTGAATTATGCTATATTGATGTTTGGGAGCTTTGTTTACATTTAGCAGGAATATATGTTTGGGAGTCCATAGGACTTTATTTTATTATTTGGGTTCGTTTGAGACATTAGCTATAATGTCGTAATTGGTAGAGGAAAATTGTTTGCTAGTTATTTTACTTTAATAAAAGACATATATGTTTTTCTCTAAATTTGTTTTTTCAAGTCTTCTTTTTAGTTCTTTATCGTAAGTTATTAGTTTATATCCTGTTTTTTCGGCGAGAGCTAAGTGAGCTGAGTCGTAGACTGTTATTCCATAGTTAATAGCTATATTAAGAGCGTCGTCAGCTATATCGATTGCATTAAATATTTTTCTTACGCTTTTTTCGAATATTTTTCTTAGATTTACGGCTATATTTCTATAGTTTTTTATAGGAATTCTTTTTAGTAAATAGACGTGTTTCCATAGAGCATTGTATGCTTCAATGAGAGCTATGTCTAGAGTTATACATCTAAAGCTTCTGCTTTGAGTGAGGAAGCTGCGGCTTTTTTCATAGAATTCGTCTTTAACAGCTACACTAGCGTATATTGATGCATCTATAATGTACATACTTATCACTCTGTTTCTCTAGCTTCTCTAACCGTAACCCATCCTGGTTCGGGTGAAGGAGTTATATTTTTGAATAATTGATCCAGTTCTTTGAAAGATTCTTCAATTTCTTTACGTGCTGCTACTTCTTCTATAAGTTCTTCGATAAGTTTTCTCCAATTGACTTCTCTGTATTTTTAACTATTTCTTTTAAATCTTTTCTTATTCTGATACTGAAGACTTCCGTTGACATATACGATATAGCTTTGTATACAGCAATATAAGAATATTGTATACGGATGGTAAATTAATTGCGTCCGTCTAGCAATTATTGTATTTTCCTATAGATTAGTATTATTGACTGCTATTTTAGAAGCAGTGTGCTTAGTTTATTTCTCGTAAAATGGTTTAGTGTAGTTTTGAGAATGAAGAGCTTTGATTTTTGTACGGCTACTTAACTAATTATGATGTTAATTGTGGTTGACAGTTTCACATAATACTTATTAACTATGATTAATAAGCCTCTAGTAGTATTTCGGTTTTGCAGGTATGCACAGCGCATGGCTTTCGGCACTTACTTTCTAAATTAAATTTATGTAGAGTCTTTATGATAAAATGTTATAGATTGTTTACTGTTTGTAGTAAAGTATCTTGTTTTCGGCGACTACTTCAATTCTAGGTTATCTATTTGTGAAAAGTTTTAAACTGGTGTAGTTTGTGGTATTAGCGTATGGAGAGTCTGTTTAGTGAGGAAGAATTGAAGCAAGAGATATGCAGAGTTATGAGTGCTCTGTATAGGAGAGGGCTTGTTTCTGCTTTAGGCGGTAATGTTAGTGCACGTATACCTAATTCTGAGGAGTTTTGGATTACTCCTAGTGGCGTCTTCAAGGGTGAGTTGAATCCAGATGACTTAGTTAAACTAGATTTAGACTGTAATGTTGTTGACGGCCTGCTGAGGCCTTCAATAGAGGCTCCGGTGCATGCGGCTATTTATAAGGCTAGACCTGATGTAAATGCTATTGTTCACGCACATAATCCGTTTACCTTGGGTCTGGCTTTAGCGGGGCTGTCTATTGAGCCTATTACTGTAGAGGAAGTAATGGTTTTAAGGAAAGTAGAAATAGTGCCTTTTGCTTTTCCTGGAACCGATAAGCTCGCTAAGCTAGTGGCTGAGACTGCTGCTAAGGGATGTAGGGCTATTATTCTTCAGAACCACGGTATTATAGCCATGGGCTCTAATCTGGTTGAAGCTGAAGCTGTAGCAGAAACAATGGAGGAAGTAGCTATCGCTCAGTTCGTCTGCTATGCTTTAGGCAAGAAGCCTCCGCTTATACCTGAGCGCGAAGTAGAGCTTTACCGTAAGCTCTACAGGTTCTAAGGTGAGCTACATGGGCGGGAAGCTTTTGGGGTATTGTGGTAAATTACTTTATATTGATTTATCTAAGGAGAAAACTTGGGTTAGAGAACTTTCTGAAGAAGAAGAATTAATGTTTATAGGAGGCACGGGCTTAGCGGCGAAAATAGTCTGTGAGGAAGTAGATCCTTCAATAGATCCCTTTAGTCCCGAGAATACTCTTGTTTTCATGACAGGCCCTCTCACAGGGACATATGTTCCGTGTACTGGTAGATTCGCGGTTGCTGCTAAATCTCCTTTAACACTAGGTTGGGGTGAAGCGCACTCAAGCGGTTTCTGGGGAATAGAGCTTAAAAAGGCTGGTTTTGACGGAGTAGTCGTTAAAGGGTCTTCAAAGGACCCTGTCTACATATACATTAAGGACTCTGAAGTCGAGATAAGAGACGCTTCTAAAATATGGGGTAAAGATACCCGTGAAACAGATGGACTTGTAAAACAGGATACTGGCGACGATAAAGTCAAAGTAGCGTGTATAGGACCTGCTGGAGAAAAACTGGTGCGCTACGCCTGCATTACAGTTGAGCCTGAGCCTGAAGGCCCTCGAGTAGCCGGCAGAACAGGTATGGGCGCCGTAATGGGTTCTAAGAAACTCAAAGCGATAGCTGTCAAAGGCTCCGGCTCTATCTCTATGGCCGACCCGAACCGCTTAAGACACCTTATTAGGAGACTGCTTCCGCTCATAATGTCTTTCCCTTCAACACAAATACAGGCTGCCTACGGTACTGCGGGCGAAGTAGAGGTTTTCTACGAGTATGGCGACATGCCTATAAAGAACTTTAGCCTAGGAGCGTGGGAAGGAATAGAGAAGCTTAAGGGCGAAAGCCTCGCTAAAACAATTGTCGTTAAGCATAGAGCATGCTATAACTGCCCTATTGGTTGCTGGAGAGTAGTTGAAGTAGACGGACTTAAAGTCAGAGGCCCCGAGTACGAAGCTGTCGCTTCGCTAGGCTCTACTCTCTTAATAGATGATCCGCATGTAATAGCTAAGGCAAACGAGCTCTGCAATAGATACGGAATAGACGTTATCTCAACCGGCGTAACTATAGCCTGGGCTATTGAGTGCTACGAGAAAGGAATCATAACTAAAGAGGATACTGGAGGCTTAGAGCTGAAGTGGGGCGACGGAGAACTACTACTTAAGTTAATTAAAATGATCAGTGAACGTGAAGGATTCGGTAAGCTTTTAGGCGAGGGAAGTAGGCTAGCCTCTAAGACAATAGGCAGAGGCTCTGAGAAATACGCTATGCACGTAAAGGGACTTGAAGTACCTATGCATGATCCACGCGCCTTTAAAGGTATGGGGCTCCAGTACGCTACATCAAATAGAGGTGCCTGCCACCTCCAGGGATTCGTCCTAAGAATAGAGCAGGGAGAACGTATGCACGACTTAAAAATATACGAGAGAGTAGACCGCTTCGCTGTAGAAGGTAAAGGCAGAATAGTCGCTATTATGCAGGACTGGCACGAAGTACTAGAGTCTATGATAATATGCAAGTTCCTGGCCATACCTCCAGCGCACGTAGCAGCCATGTACAGCATGGTTACTGGCAGAAAAACACTCCTACCAGAACTACTCAAGGCAGGCGCTAGGTCGTTTAACCTAAAGAGACTATTCAATATAGCCTGCGGCTACACGTCTAAAGACGACACTCTGCCAGAACGTCTTCTCAAAGAGCCTCTTAAAGAAGGAGGAGCTGCTGGTCAAGTTGTCGAGCTAGAGCCTATGCTTAAAGAGTACTACGAGTACCGCAAATGGGACGAAAACGGCGTTCCCACTAAAGAGCTTTTAGAAGACCTCGGCTTAAAAGAAATAGGAGAAAAACTCTTGAGTAAAGTACGCTAATTTTAATAATGTGCAAATGCATATTTTTCTGTGACATACCCTCCTCCCTACGGAAGAGGTTTTGGAAGAGGATGGAGTAGAGGAAGAGGATGGGGACCTCTGCCCACTTTACCGCCTCTTCCTCCCCCGCCTCCTAATGGACTAAGAATCGTGGCTACAGTAGACTCCAATGTAGGCTTAAACTCACCCATATCTTTCAGGTTCGCTAGAGCACCGTTAATAGCTGTAGTAGACACAGTTGGAGGCAAAGTAGTAAACCTTAAAATTCTAGAAAACCCCTACGCTACTGCTCCTCATGGAGCAGGAATGGGGTTAGGACAATGGATTGTGGCAAGCGGAGTTAAGCTAGTAATAGCTCCCCGTTTAGGCCCAAATATAAGCTTTGTTTTGCAGCAAGCAGGAGTGAGAGTAGAGATTGTTCCGCCGGGTATACCGCTCTCAGAGGCTCTAAGACGGTTAGGAATAACAACGTAGACATAGTTTTTATGAGAGATTGAAGCAATAAAACTTAAATCTTTTAAACCTATTATATATTTGCTTGACGCGCAGAGGACTCAGGTTTATGTCTAAAGACACAGATTCTATTAATAGGAGAAGAAGAAATAAGGGAAACGGCTTAGCCTTAAATAACTCACTGCTGAAAAACCTTAAACTCTACGTAAACCTACTTAACGCTGGAGGAATACTGAGAAGATACTTCATTATGAACGGCTTTGACGGCATAATGACAGTAATGGGCATCATTATGGGCTCCTATATGACGCACTCGCTGGACCCTAAGTTCATTGTAGGAGCTAGTATAGGCGCGAGCATAGCTATGAGTATTTCAGGTTTCGTAGGAGCATTTATTACCGAGAGAGCCGAAAGGATCAGAGAAATAAAAGATTTAGAGAGAAGTCTTTTTACAAGCCTAGAAGACAGCGTGCTTAAGCAGGCAGTAGACGTAGTGACTATTCTAGCCGCACTAATAGACGCTTTTGCCCCAATGCTTTTCTCAGTAATATCGGTAGCTCCCTTTATTCTAGCAATATACTCTATTGTACCAATAGATTACGCTTTAATAGGCTCAGTTACTTTAACAAGCATCTTGCTGTTCTCGCTTGGAGCTTTCTTAGCGCGAGTCTCCGACGAAAATGTACTGAAGTACGGACTATGTATGCTAATTTCAGGGCTACTTGTATCGCTTATAGGAGTTTTCTTAGGTCATTTTCTTTAAACTATAAGCTTCTTATACCTTTAGTTCCTAACTAATATGTATGGCAAATTATCTTATAGAAGATAGAGACGGTGTTTTCTTGAGGGTACTAGTTAAGCCTCGCGCTAAAGAAAATAGAATAGTCGGCGTTGAAGGAGATTACCTTGTAATAGAAGTTAAAGCGTCTCCTACTGGAGGAAAAGCAAACATGGAGTTACTTCGATTTCTCAGGAAAGCATTAAATGTAAGTCAAATAGCTATTATTAAAGGTATGAGAAGCAGAGAGAAAATACTTTTTCTGAGAGAAGCAGATCCTGCTAAAGTAAAGGAAGCTATAGATAAAGTACTCGGTGAGACACGTTGATTAAAGAAATAGCAGTTGCCAGCGGTAAAGGAGGCACAGGAAAAACATTTATCTCCTCTAACTTAGCTTACTTTATCCGCAAAAAGCTAGGAGAAGTAATTGCAGTAGACGCTGATGTAGAAGCCCCAGACTTGATTCTGGCTTTAGGTGGAGAAAAAAGCCGAATATCTGCCGAAGAATACTATGGCTCATATAGGCCCGTAATAGATTACACTAAATGCACTAAGTGCTGGAAATGCGTCAATTTCTGTAAATTCGGCGCCATCACTATAGGAGAAAAAGGCCCTGTAGTAGACTACAGTAAGTGCGAAGGTCTAGGTGCGTGTGCCGTAATATGTCCTGCTCAAGCAATCTCGCTGAAAGAAGCTAAAACGGGAGTAATTTACGTAGCTGAATCTGCCTTCGGAATAAAAGTTGTTACCGGCGACTTAGAGTTAGGTGGAGGGACTAGCGGCAGACTAGTATACGAGCTTAAAAAACTTGCACGAAGCTTTCTTAACTCAGGATACGTTATTGTCGACTCAGCGCCTGGAATAGGGTGTCCAGTAGTATCAAGTATTAGCGGAGCAGATCTCCTTGTTATTGTTGTCGAACCAACACCTCAGAGCGTTAAAGGCTCCCAAAGACTACTCAAAGTAGCTGAAACACTTGGAGTAAAGTCTGTCTGTATAGTAAATAAATACGACATAAACCCCGATTTTTCAGCAAAAATAGGCGATCTCTTGGGAATAGAAGTTGTCGGGAAAGTGCCTTATAGCAGAGACATTGTCGAGTCATATTCTATGATGACGCCACTCTTGGCTACAAAGAGCTCTCTAAAGCCACTTCTAGAAAACGCTTTTGAGAAGATATTAGATATTGTAAGCAAGTAGCCTTAACTTAGTATAGTACACTAGTTTCTTAATTCTGTGCATATGCTATTTAAGTCAGTTCAGCTACTAAGAAAGCTTAGAGAAAGCAGGTGAGAAAGTGATAGTAGCTATAGCTGGTGGTAAAGGAGGAACAGGAAAAACTACTGTAACAGCTTCTCTAGCTTTTCTACTATCTAAGCAGACTAAAGTTCTATTGGGAGACATCGATGTAGATAATCCATGTTCATACACTTTGCTAGGTATAGAGCCCAAACTACTTAGAGAAGTGTACGCATACAGACCAATCATAGATGAATCTACGTGCAAGTTATGCGGTTTATGTGCAAGCTACTGTCCTGTACACGCACTTGTAGTTATTCCAGGGAAAAAGATTATTTTCGTTGAAACACTGTGCGAAGGCTGTGGTCTATGTGAAGCTGTATGCCCTAATCAGGCTATACGTGAAGGAAGAACTGTTATAGGCTACTTAAAGACAGGCAGTAGAGAAAACTTAGACTTAATTATAGGGGAGCTGAAGCCCGGTAGCCGCAAATACCATGAAGTAGCTGAAGAAGCTATGCGAGAAATTCTTGCAAAATCTAGCCACTACGGTATTACGCTAATAGACTGTCCTCCAGGAACAGGCTTTTCGGTAGCCGAGGCTATTAAGCACGCAGACTTAGTTATAGCAGTAACCGAGCCCAGTAGACTAGGAGTCCACGACTTAGCAAAGTTTAAGAAACTAGTGAACCTCTACGGGAAAAAGCTTATTGTTGTAGTGAATAAGTACGGTCTGCCTGGAGGAACTTACAAAGAGCTCGAAGAAATAGCCCCTGAAAGCTATAAGATTCCTTACGATGATAAGTTAGTTAAAGCGTATATTCAGGGAAAAACCGTAGTAGAAGCCTATCCTGACTCGCCTTCAGCTAAAGCTCTCGAAGAACTCTCTCGACTTCTCTTAAAACTTTAGATTTCTACTATTTTGTACTTAGTTGACCCTAGTCCTATTTTTTCTCCGTGACACACTTGTATATATGGGTCTATGCCGTGGACTTCGAGAAACTTATTGACATTAGCTGGCAGTACTTCTACTTTCCCTGGCAGCGTTTGCCCTGGAATACCTTCAGCCTTATTGATTAAGTCTAGTGAAGCAGTGTCTATGGCTACTGCATCTTTCGACGAGAGTATACCTATGTCTGGTACTAGAGGGTTTGTAGACCAAGGCGTACAGTCACAGGCTACTGTTACATCGCAGACAAAATTCAAGTAAAGTATCTTCCCCTCCTTAAATGTATTTACTACAGCCGCTGCCGCTTCAGCTATAGCTTTAAGAAATCTCTCTACTCCTCTCCTATCCCATACTAGAGCTCTGTTCGGACAAACCCATACACATCTGTAGCACCTGACACACTTCTCTTCGTCAATGACTATTTTTCCGTCTACAAGCGCTATAGCCTTGTGGTCACATGCTGAAACACATGCGCCACACCTAGTGCACTTCTCTTCGCGCCAGACTGGCGGCTCTCCTCCCAGAACATCGTGTATTCTCCTCTTCCCGGGCTTGGCAGTACATCCCATAGCTAAGTTCTTAAGTGCGCCACCAAAGCCCGCCATACGGTGGCCCTTAACGTGCGAAACTACGATCATTGCATCAGCCTCATAGATAGCTGAAGCTACTTCTACTTCCTTCAGTACTTCACCGTTGATTTTCATTAACCTGTAGTCGTTTCCTTTGAGTCCATCAGCTATAATGACAGGAGCTCCTACAGACAAGTGATTTATTCCCTCAGCGTTGGCTATCTCCAAGTAGTCTAGTGCAGGAGGCCTACATGTATCAGTTACAAAAGGCTTACCGCCTAGTTCTTTAACTACCTCGACTATTTTCTTCAAGAAAATTGGTCTAACTATACGAAATCCGCCGGGCGAGCCAAAGTGGGTTTTTATAGCTACAGTATCTCCTTCGCTGATAACATCTCTTATACCGGCTCTATACATTAATTCTCTAAGCCTTGCTACAGGACTGTACTCAGCTTTAAATTCCTTAATAATGTAGCTTAACAGGTAAACTGTGCTCATAAAGAAAACGCTCTCTTAAACTATATATAGTCTAAGACTTTAGGGCTTATCTATGACGTTCCAAGTAAGCGGGTCTTCTTGACCTATTCTCCACGCAGCTACTTTATCTATACCCTTACTTAAAGCCGCTTTAACTCTAAGCTCAGTGCTTTTAGCGATCTGGAACCACACATAGTGCTTTATGTTGTCTTTATAGTAAGTGAAATAGGCTTCTCCTTTCTCTGAATCAAAGTGCACATATGCCTTGCTCTCATTAGCTATTCGAATAGCCATAGCATAAGTTACTCCTCTTCCCCTACCTCCTTCAGGCCAGTCATATCCATAGAAGGGTATACCTGCCACTATTTTTTCGCGAGGAATAGTCTGAAGAGCATAATCAAGTACATCATTGAACCAATCTAGCGGCGAAATAGGGCCCGGACTTCCGCCCGCCCAATGATAATCATATATCATAATAATTACTAAGTCGCTGTAGTTTGCTAGCGCTTTGTAGTCATATGCTCCGCTCCAGCCAGAATACGTGGGCTGAGTTTTAGCCGGTACATCTATTGTGACAAGCTTTCCTAGCGGATGTAGTTTCTCGTGGAGAAGCTTCATGAAAAGTGTAAGATTTTCTCTGTCTTCGGGAGGTATGTTTTCAAAATCTATGTTGACACCGTCATATCCCCTACTCAACACCATCTCAACTATCTGATTTACTGCTTTTTCCCGAACCTCAGGATCAGAGAGAATTTTATGGACTATTCCTCGACTAAAATCTTTATTCGCTATTAAAGGCAGTATTTTAACACTCCATTTCCTACAATTCGACACAAACTCTTCATCGTAGACTTTCTCTATTAGCTTTAAGTTCTCGCCAAAAACATACCACGTTGGCGAAACCCATGTAAACTTATCGTGATAACGGTAAAAATTATCCTTGCTTTTAGAATCGTATTCAACGACCCATCCCATGAAATATACTTTAAGCTTCTCAAGTCTGCTGTTAGCCTTGATGATTTCTGTGAAATCTGCCTTTTCTCTTTTCTTTTCTTTCTCTAAAATAATTAAAGCGAGAATCGCTATAATAAAGAGTAGAGCAAGTATTATTGCAACTATTACGGCTAACTCGACAGGCTTCACATAAATTGTTCGCGAAAAATATTAATAGAGTTTAGCTATAGCTGGTAGTTATTTATTCTCGGAAACAGAAGTGCATTAATGGTAGAATGAGGAAAATAAAAATAGGAATAATAGGGTGCGGCGGCATAAGCTGGGGCCATGCTTTAAGACTCCGAAGAAACCCTCATGTAGAGATCGCCGGTTTCTGCGACGTAGTTTTAGATAAAGCTAAAGCACTTTACAGTGAAATCTACGGCTATACATCTCGCTCAAAGAATATGCTGTATAGCGACTATAAGCAAATGATCGATGAAGCAGGATTAGACGCTGTCTGTATTTTCACTCCTCACACCTTACACTATCCTCAGATAATGTATGCACTAAAGAGAGGACTTCATGTACTGTCAGAGAAGCCTTTATGCTGTACTGTAAAAGAGGCAAAAGACATCGTAGAGGTATCTAAGAGAAAAGATTTAGTTGTATTGGTGTCTTATCAGAGGAGATTTATTGAGAACTTTATTAAAGCAAGAGACCTTGTTCGAGAAAAACTAGGTAGACTTAAGTTCGTCACAATATGCCTTGACCAGAATTGGAAGAGCATAGCTAAAGGTACTTGGAGAGCATCGAAGAAACTTGGCTACGGAGGTATGTTCTTTGATTCAGGAAGCCATGTAGTAGACATACTTCTCTGGATTACCGGTAAAAAGCCTGAGAAAGTCTACGCGCAAGTAGACTGCGGAGACTTTGAAGTCGATTTATATGCCTTGGTAACTGTAGAGCTCGAGGACGGAGTTTTAGCTAGCTTAAATATTTGTGGAAATAGCCCTCCCGGCATGTACGAAATCGAAACCTTTTATGGGGAGACAGGATCGGCTGTGAGGATAGAAAACGGCAAAACGATGTTTATTGACGAAAACGGCAACAGAATAGTGTTTAACACTCGAAGCTGGCTTATTGAAGGCAGTTCACCTGATGACAATTTCGTTAATTGTGTCTTGGGCTTAGAGGAAAATAAATCGCCTGCAGAAGATTTTCTTCAAGTAATAGCGCTTACTGAAGCTGCCTACAAGTCGAGTAAAGAACAGAGACCTGTAGATATTAAGGAAATATATTAGTGAAGCCAAGTAAAGAAGATTATATATCACTGCTTGAGTAAAAGTACTTGTGATATATTTAGCTCAAATACTATATTTTGATCTACTAAGCCTTCCTGAACCTGCGCGCTATTATGCTGCAAGAGCTCTTGAAGATGCTCTCGAAGAGCTTTATTCTCTTGAAATACCTGTAAACGTTGCTGTAACTAAGTACACTATTGACTTCCTAATGAAAGAGAGAAGTAGACTTGTAGACCTACTAGAAGACTTGGCTGCTTCAAGTTTTATCGAAATAGTTACTACCTTTTCCTCTCCTCTAAATATAGAGGCTTTATCACCCTACGCTCTAGAATCTCTCTTAGCAGTCAATCGAGATACAGTAGTAAAGGCATTTAATGTCCATCCTCAAGGTTTTTATCTTCCAAATAATTCGTGGAACCCTCTGATACTCTCTGCTTTAAGAGAAAAAGACTACACGTACCTAGTTCTCTGGAGAGACCATGAAATTACGACGAAAGTTTTTGAAGTAGAAAACGTTCTCGGAGACAGTCTTCCAGCAGTCAACTTAAATACTGGCTTATGCTACTATTTACTAATGTATCTAAAACAAAATATTAGTAAAGAAGAGCTTTTAAAGAAATATAAAGAGAAGGCGCGAACTGTAGATGAAAACTCTATTTTAATTACCGTTATCGAGGAATCTAAATGGAATCACTTTAAGAAAATTCCAGAACTACTGAGAACACTAAGAGAAGCGGGAAGATTTACTATTTTCAAAGACTACTTCTTCAAAGTACCCCCTTCAATTAAAGTTATTATGGAAGTCCCAAAGTACGCTGGGAGCAATCACTACTTATTACTGTACTCTCGTGCATGGGATAAGATTGAAGAAACAAAAACTCTTGCAGACTTAGTGGAAAGAATAGGCGGAAGCCGCTCAATAATATTTCATGTTAATAAGCTTCTACAAGAAGCATGTGAAGTTCTGAGTAAAGCAGACGTATACAGAGACTCTCTTTTCATTGAGCACATAGGCTTAGCCCTCTTTAAAGTCTCGATGGCTAAAAAGCAGTTAGCATTTTCTTTAGCATAAAGAAAAATATTTTTGTCAACTCGAAAAAACAGTGAACGTTAAAAATAATTAATACATATTACATACTAAACTATGGTTAAAATAGTTAAAAGAAATGGTCTCGAAGAAGATTTTCTTAAAGAGAAAATCGTTGTGAGTTGCTATAAAGCTGGAGCACCATTAGAAGTAGCCAGAGAAATCGCAGGAGAAATAGAGAAAAAGGTTCGCGATGGAATGACTACAGATGAGATAAGAGAACTCGTGCTTAGAGAACTCGAGAAAAGAAATCCTGAATGGAGAGGAAACTTCGAGCTATACGACATCCTGGTCAAAGGCAGAGTCACTTATGAAAAAGGAAAATACATGGTAGTTCCTAAAGGCCACCCATTATATTTAGGTACACAGGTAGCTGATATAGGGAAAAAGGGACTAAGCGATTTAAAAGAAGTAGAGGATATACTTAAGCAACTTGAAGAAGATCTGCAGCACGGTATTTCACGAGGCACTATTCACAGGCGTACATACATACTGTTTCTAGCAGTACTGAGAACAAGAAAAATGGACAAGGAAAGCAAATTGAAAGCTATCGAGGCTATAAATAGGTTTAGAGAAAAACTTGGATGGAAACCATTCGTGATTAAAAGACCTCTCGAGTAAAGCTTGTTTAACGTTAAGTAGTTAAGCTATCTTTTTTTAGACTCTATGTGAGTAAGCTAGGAAGCCTTATTCTCGAGAAAACAAAGTACCTGAAGTATACTAGCAGAGATTTTATTGTTTTCTGGGTTGAAGAAAATTACGGCCGAGACCTCTTTAAGCTCCTAGTTTCAATAGTTCTTTCACAGAATACAAGTGATAAAAATTCTATAAAAGCATACGATAATCTCGAGAAGAAAATAGGCGTTACACCAGAGAAAATAGCGTCTACTAAGCTAGAAGACATCGAGGAAGCAATTAAGCCTGCGGGGCTTTATCGTCAGAAAGCATATGTAATAAAGCAGCTTGCTGAAGCTGTCTTAGAAAATAGACTCGATTTCAAAAAACTGAAAGAAATGAGCCTAGAAGAAGCTAGACGGTATCTAACTAGCTTTAAAGGAGTCGGACTCAAGACCGCAGATCTTCTCCTGCAGCTAATGGGTAAGCCAACTATAGCTGTCGACACCCACGCTATGAGAGTCGCAGTACGCTTAGGTTTAAGCAGTAAACAGGGCTACGAGCCGGTTAGACAAGCCTTGCTAGAAGTCTTCGACCCCAAAGACTACAAGGAAGCCCACGTAAGGCTAATTTTAGTCGGAAGAAAATACTGCAAGCCAAGAAAACCTAAGTGCAGCGAATGTCCATTAAAAGATATTTGTGCCTACTGTAAAAAGACTTAAGTTTATTTCTGTGACAGCAAATTTAAAATGTGGTTGAAGTAGGGTTCTGGGTAAGCTGGAGAGATATTTACGAGAAAACCGCCGATAAGGTCTTCGAGAAACTAGCTAAATACAATGTTTCGAGAGCATCTATATTCGTAGTAGCTGAAGGTAAAGTGTTTTTCAAGCCTAAAGACAAATATTTTACCGAAACTAAACTTAAGCCCGTAAAAGGCTGTAAAAGAGATCTTTTAGCGGAGTGTGTCGAGGCTTCAAGAGAATATGGATTAAAGCTTACTGCCACTGTGGTCTGTGTAGTAGACCCTCTTCATGCAGAAAAGAACCCTGAATGCAGATTAATAGACTTTAGAGGAAGCCCGCACCCCAGAGCCTTGTGCCCAAACAATCCTGATGTCCAAAAGTACCTCAGAGGACTAGCCGAAAATATTGCCTACGAATATGAGGTAGATGAAGTTGAGTTAGACTACATTAGGTTTAAGCGTAGCCGCGAAGGATTTCTTCTGCCAACACACCTGCTAATAGGGCGTCACTGCTACTGTAGTTTCTGCAGAGAAAAAGCAGTAGAAAAAGGATTAGATTGGAAATCTTTCGAAAAAATTATCGAAATGTTTAAAACAATATCTGAAACTAGCCACGAAAACTTAAAGTATCTAAAAATGTTCCTCGGCAGCACTGGAGACTTAAACAGATTTTACTTAGAGCATCCTGAAGTAGCAGACTGGCTTCGCTTCAGAGCAGAAAGCGTAAAAGAACTCATAGCTTTCATTAAGGAAAGTGTCGAAAAAAGCGGCGTCGCTTTGAGTGCAGACCTCTTCTATCCTACTCTCTCCTGGCAGGTGGGACAAGACTACTCTCTCCTCAGAGAAGTCTTGGATACAGTTAAGCCTATGATATATACTGCTAGAATGGGTGCCTGGGAGACAAAGTACATTAAGTCAATACTAGACCGAGTAGGATGGGAGTACGAAGATCTACTACTTGAGACAATATCGCATTTGCTTGGAGTAAATAAGCCTAGTAGCGTTAAAGACTTCGAGTACTATGGTCTTCCACCTGAAATAGCTTCAAGAGAAGCTCTAAAGGTGGCAGAATACATCGACCCCTCCAGAATATATGTAGGTCTTTACTCAGGATATGATCCAAGCATAGTGTATAATCCTCCGAGGAGACTACTCGACGCGATTAAAGAAGCTCTCAAGATCAATCCCAAGGGACTATATTTCTTTTCATTCAGTAATACTCCCGAAGAAAATTTCGAAGTTATTTCAAGACTATAAAACATACTTCGGCTATTTTTAAGAGATTCCAAGTGCACATAAGATTAACGGCAAAGTTTTTAAAGTTATTTCAAGGTAATATACGTGTCGAGGAGATTTATTGAAGACAGAACACTTGCCGAAACATTAGCAAGGAGAGCGATTTTAAAAATGGCCATAATCGGTATAGGAGGATGTGGATGTAACACCATAACTAACTTAACTAATGCTGGAATACAAGTACCTACAGTTGCTGTAAATACTGACGCAGCAGCCTTAAGTGTGACTAGAGCTAAGTACCGTGTATTGATTGGTGAGACTGTTACTCGTGGTCGTGGTAGTGCTGGTAGTCCTGCTCTTGGTAGAGAGATAATGAGCCGCGAAGTAGACAAAGTCCTTGCCCCAGTCAAGGATGCTGAGCTGTATATTCTTACTGCTGGTCTCGGCGGCGGTACAGGAACAGGAGGAATACTAGCACTAGCAGAATACATAAAAGAAAACATGAAGAATAGACTTGTCTGGGCAGTAGTAACAATACCCTTCTCCTCAGAAGGTATTGAACGTATCCAGAATGCTCAAATGGCTCTATCTGAGTTACTCGATTTAGCTGATATGACTTTAGTTAACTTTAATGATATTCTTAAGGAAAAAGTAGGCGCATATAGCATTCAACAGGCATTTAGAGAAATGGATAAACACCTAGTAGATTTAATTAATGGATTAACTAAGCTGCAGGGACTCAAACCTGAGCCAGGTTTAGTTAATATAGACTTCTCTAACATCGAGAGATTAACGAGAGAAAGTGGACTCGGCTTTGTTGGCATAGGCTCTGGCCTGCGCTTTATTGACGCATTTGAAGAAGCTCTAGCTAAAAACTACTGTGAAGCAGACTTAAGTGGTGCTAGGGGAGCTGTAGTTTACGCTGAAGGCACTAGAAGCATGCTTTCCCTTAGAGAAATTGAGGAAGTCCCAAGAATACTCAGTGAAAAATACGGTATAGGCACTGTGTATTGGGGCGTCAGGTATAATTGGAGGGTGCACAATCCGCAAGTAATGTTATTAGTGGCAAGTGTTAAATCCCCCTTAGTAGAACAATTCCTGGAGGCGAGATAGTATGAAGATATCAGTAATAGGTATAGGCGGTAGAGGACTAAACGCCCTTAACAATATTGCACTAGATATAAAAGACCTGACAACAATAGCTGTAGATACCGATTCCCTAGCTCTTAAAACGGCTAAAGCTAAGTATGTCCTGCAGGTAGGTGAAGGAAGATCTACTGCGGGCTCAATGGAGCTTGGCAGAAAAGCTGTCGAAAACTTAGTTCCAAAAATTGTTGAGAGAATTGAAGGCTCTGAGCTAGTAGTTGTAATCTCTGGCTTAGGTGGAGGAACAGGTAGCGGAGGACACTCTGTTCTAGTAGAAAACATTAAGAGTCAGTTAGATACGCTAGTAGTATCTTTTGTAACTATACCTTTCAGAACAGAAGCTCTTCCAAGAATAAACAATGCTAAAACTGCTCTACCTCAAATAATAGAATCATCGGATATGACTATAGTACACTTTAACGATAAACTCAAAGAAAAGCACCCAACTATGGCTCTACCTAGAGCATACCGTACTTTAGACAAACTGATAGCAAATGCTATCTACGTACTGAAAGCACTGGATCAAATTACACCTATACCTGGACTAATGAACGTAGACTTCAATGTATTCAAGTCAATAGCAGTTAAGTCAGGTCTAGGCTTTATAGGGCTAGGCGAAGGACTTAATGTAAGAGAAGCCTTTATCAAGGCCTGTGAGAGCCCTTACTGTGAACTAAACTTTAAAGATGCAAGAGGAGCAATAGTAGTTGTAGAAAGCACTGAGACTGCTTTAAGCACATCAGATATCTTCGATATCCAAGGAACAATAACAAGCAAATACAATGTGGTAAACGCGTATTTCGGATTCAAGCCAACTTGGGCAGTACAGTCTCCGAAAGTAGGGTTTATAGCAACAAATGTTAAATCTGATATGGTAACAAAATTCATTGAGGGGTGAAACAATGGGGGAGAGAATAAACATAGTTGTTGTCGGTGTTGGTGGTTGTGGTTGTAATACTTTGAATAGGTTGTATGAGGTTGGTGCTACTGAAGATGTTTTAGCTGTTGCTGTTCATACTGAGGCTGTTCACTTACAGTCAGTTAAAGTACCCAATAAAATATTAATTGGGCAAACAATAACAAGAGGACATGGAACAGGAGGAAACCCAAGTCTAGGAGAAGCAGCAATGAGAGACGATGTAAGCCGCATAATTAACTCAATCGGAGTTCCTAATGTAGTCATTGTTACTGGTGGTCTTGGTGGTGGTACAGCAAGCGGAGGAATACCAGTACTACTAGAAGAACTAAGAAACAGATTCCCAGACGCACTAAGAATAGCACTAGTAACACTACCCTTCACATTCGAAGGAGTGAATCGTCTCGACAACGCTAGATACGGGTTAACTAAAATACTTGACGTAGCAGACTTAACAATAACAAACTTAAACGATATACTACTAAATAAGATAGGAGGAATTCCAGTAAACTTCGCTTTCAAGTTTATGGACTCAATACTTGTAAGTACTCTTAAGTCCATTATTGACTTAGTTACAAAACCAAGCTTAATTAGCATCAGCTACGCAGACATTATTTCGGCATGCAGAGACTCTGGACTAGGAATGGTGGGACACGGTGTAGGACTCAAAGTATCTGAAGCGGCAAACAATGCCATAAAAAACAAGCTACTTGACGCAGACCTCAGTGACGCTGAGTCAGCTCTAATATATGTAGTAGCTCCTGAGAAAACTACTCTAGAAGAGGCATCTGCCGCCAACCAAATAATAACAAGTAAGTATAAGATTGAGAGAACATTCTGGGGCCTAAGACTAGAGAAAGGGTTACAGTACCCAAAGATAATGTTTATAGCAACTGGAGTAAACTCGCCGACAATAGCTTCTCTCACAGGAAAGACTTACTAAAAAATAAGTTCATTTTTATAAATTTACTTTTTACTTAAGTTTTATTTAATATCTATAAATAATTTCTTTAATTATTAAAGCCGTAGCCATAGTTGTAAATATTATTACAGCTAAACATAAATATTTTAAATTAACTAAATACATTGAAGCAACTATATTGAATGCTATGTGAGAAGTAGAACATGCAGCAAAACCATGCTTTTCATACAGTACTTGAAAAATTATTCCAAGAGAAAAATAAAATGCTACTAAAATTAGTGAAAGAATAGCTTCATTGAAAGTATAAAGAGATAAATGAAATAGAGAAAACATCAATGATGTTTTAAAATAACTTTTCTTTAGTGTATCGTAAAGGAGTACTCTAAAGTAGAGTTCCTCTATAATAGAAGTAAATAAATTTGGTATAATGAGCATTGAGTTTAATGCAATAAAGGACACTTCATTAGCCAGACCTAAAATCATTAGGTTGAAATAGTGAGGAAGAATCGAGTAGAAAAGTCCTGCTACTATAGACTCTGCATTTAAGCCTAGTTTGAAGCTACGTGCTTTAAATATGACAATAGTTGTTGCGAGAATAAAATACGAGGTTATGCGGGCTGCAACATAATTCTTCATTAATGTGAAAACTAGGTTTAGTGAAAAGGCCAGTAAAAACCCTACAGACGCGTCTAATTTCATGTATTTATTCTAGTATTATTCTGGCGTCTACAACATATGCGCCTTTGCCTTTCTCGTAGACCATTACTGGGTTAAGATCCATTTCTTTTATTTCTTGGTTATTGTAAATTATATGCGATGCCTTCACTATAATGTCGGCTACTGCCTCAAGATCTCTTGGAGGAAAGTTTCTAAATCCTTTTAAAATTTTATAGCCTTTGATGTCTTTGATCATTTCAAGTGCTTCTCTCTTGGAAAGAGGTGCTACTCTAAAAGTAACGTCTTCTAGTACTTCGACGAAAACCCCGCCTAGCCCGAACATAACTACTGGACCAAATGTCTGGTCTTTGAGTCC
This sequence comes from uncultured Thermoprotei archaeon, assembly GCA_965367815.1. Classification (GTDB taxonomy): domain Archaea; phylum Thermoproteota; class Thermoprotei; order Thermofilales; family B15-G2; genus B15-G2. The sequence continues at coordinate 171,131 of CBDUKN010000001.1, read as the reverse complement.
TCCGACGATTACTTCGATACTGCCTTTGGGTAGCATTTTTTGAACATAGACTCCTAGAATATTTGCCTTGGGATTAACTTTACTTACTTTTTCCAGCATTTCTTCGAAAGCTTTCTTAACTTCTTCCGGAGAAGATAAGTTTAAAGCGACTCCTCCAACATCGCTTTTATGAACTATTTCCGGTGAAATTATTTTAAGTACAACAGGGTATCCTATTTCACTAGCTATTTTAACAGCTTCTTCTGCGGTTTTAGCAAAACCGGATTTTGGTACAGGAATCCCGTAGCATTTGCAGATTTCCTCAGCCTCATGAGGGAGAAGAATTTTTCTTCCTTCAGAGTAAGCTCTCTTAATTATCTTAAGGACCTTTTCTCTCAAACTTTGCACCAGTATCAGATATACCGAAGCGAAGTAGATAAGTATTTCTATTAAGTAAACCATGCATTACTGATGTTAGTTCAATTATCTGCTTGAATTATTAGCATCAAGATAAACCTATGCGCTTACATAGTCAAAGCTCTCGAGAGAAAGAATCTTATAGCTCTACTCGTCTTAAGCACTGTGCGTAAAGCAACTACAACGTGTACATTGCTGATAGTTTTCTATCTACTGTTGCTCACATTTACTTATCCTTCACTTGTCTCTGTATCTATTTTTATTCCTCAGAAAACATATTTGAAGCCATCGGAAATATTCTGTAAAATAGACCTTTCCACTAAAGTTAACTTAGGGAGAGTTTATGTAAAAATTTCTTTACAAAAAAATGATCATATTTACTGGTCAGTAGTAAAACAAGTTTATTTAAATAATAGCACTGAATCTATTTCTGAAACACTTTATATTTCTGAAAGAGATCCTCCTGGAGAATATCGTCTTAAAGTAGAAGTACTTTCTGGCGGACGAGTACTAGGTTCTTCATTTAAGGAAATACTTATTGCTCCAACGCAGACAGATCTATATTTACTTCTCTCAAAATATGTTACTTTGAAAGCTGAAGTGGAAGATATTCTTGAAGAGGAAACACCGCTTGCCTTAAGTCTAAAGAGTTCCTTTAGGAAATTGAGCGAAAAACTAAGTTCTGCTTTTAGAGCATATAAAGAAAATAATATAAGTAAAAGTGCTATTTTTTATCAAGAAGCAGAAAATTTGCTTAATGATTTAGAAAGAAAAATAACTATTTCTCAAGACTATATTCTACTACACAAATTATTTTCAGCAATTGATAAAAGCTTATCCTATGATCCATACTTGGTTTACAGTTTTTGGCTAAGTATAGCTTCATTGGGAACTTTTATTTTCATGCTTATCTTCTTTATAGTTTTTCCACTTTATGTCTCGAGTACTGATTCTTGGACAAACAACATAGTTCTTTTGACTAAAAGAAATATTGTTGAGAATCTTAAGGAGAGTGTTGAAGCAGCCAAAAAAACTCTCTTAGAAAAAGCTAAAGAACAAGCTTCGCTAGATATACGCACACTTATTTTAGCTAGTCTTTCGGCTCTTATGGCAACAGTAGGACTTCTAATGAATAATACCGTGACAGTAATTGGAGCTATGATCATAGCTCCTCTACTTTCTGTCTCTGTTTATAGCACATTTGACTGGCTACTGCTAGCAGAAGAAAAGAAGGAAGGAGCAAAGTACTTAAAAAGCCTTAAAAACGAGTTTATTTTAGTAGCATTAGTTGTTATAGAATCTCTTTTGATAGCTAAAATATCTTCTATGGTTATTCCGCTCTCTGAAACTCCTTTAATTATGGAGAGAGCTAGACCTAATTTTGCAGACCTAGTTATTGCCGTAGGCTCGGGTTTGGCTGCAGTAGTATCGCTTATAGGTGGCAAAGAAAACTATGCTATTTTAGTTGGCGCAGCTATAGCTATAGCTCTTGTACCTCCAGCCTCTACTATAGGTATAGGTCTTGCATTGAAGAGAGCTGATATAGCTTTAGGCGCTCTCTCGCTACTTATAGCTAACTTGCTTGCAATAAAGCTTTCAGCATACTTAGCGGCGAGAATCTATGTCCTGCTACCGGTAATCAAGATAATATCGCAATACATAAGAGGACTTTTTGATATAAATGAGGCAGATTATCTTAAGGTTCTTTTTACTAAAATTTTGACTTTAGTAAAATACTGGGTCAACGTCAGCTTAAATATTGAAACTCCTATTGATACACAGATAGGAAGTTTTAAAGAACTTGTTAGAACTATTACTCCATATATTAAGAACATTACTTCAATATTCCTCAAGTATATCGTTTTGCCGGTAACAATCTCTGCGTCAATCTGCCTTACCTTATCTTTAGCTGAAATTTCTTTTGCAGTATCATATATGCTTTCGATAATCGATCAACTTGTTTCACAACTTATGGAAAAAATAGGTGTCAGTACATACGCTATAGCTATGTATTCGCCGACTCTTTCGATAGCCGTTTCAGCTTTACTAGTTCTTGGGTTAGCAATACTGTTAGTAAAAATAGCTAGCGGCAAGAAGCAGAGAAAAGCTGCAGCCTCCGCTCTTCTAGTTAATATAGCTCTATGGGGATCATTAGCAATTTTGCTTAAAATATACTATTTCTCTAGAGTAGCTTTGCTGGGTCTTTTACTCAATACAATATTCTTCGCCGGAGCTGTTCTGTGGAAGAAACTCAGAAAATATAAATCACACGTAATTCTCTACTCCTTCGTAATATTTATGCTAGCATACATTACTCTACAGAGTCTATCAGTATATGAAACAGTATTTTACACAAGAAACTTGAGTGAAGTATCGCACATAGTGAGAACAGCTGCTGCAACATACTTCAATGTTTCAGAAAGCAGAATTCTTGTTTCAGTTTCATTTAAAGGTAAACAAGTTGATATAGTGATTCACTTCCTTTTAAAACAGAGCGAGCTTTCTAAACAGCTTTTGAATGTATCAGAGTTAAATGAATTTAAAACACTTTTAACAGATATTACAGGCTACCGCAAAATAGACTTGCGAGTAGACTATATTATAATTCCCGGCTAATAATTTAAGTGCTAAATACTAAGCCTATAACGTGAAACAGATAGTAGTTAAAGGAAAACAGAGATTCGAGGAAAAGACTGTTTTAGAGAATAATACTACTGTTGAATTTTCTGTTATCGAAGACAGCATTATTTCCGAAAACGTATATATAAAGAATAGCGAGATTTCGTGCTGTTTAATAGAATCTAATTCGAAAGTAGTAGGCGAGAAACTATACGGACAAGTTATTGAGTCCGGATACCCCAACTTAGAGCTAGTGACTTACCCTAAGCCGCAGGAAATAGAGAAGCTCCTAGAGCGCATTAAAGAAAATCAAATAGACTTCAGCAAAATTTTCGGAGACTATCCTGATATAATTGAAGAACGTAAGAAAATATACCTTGATGTTTTAAATAGATTTAAAGATAAATATGGCTCGAGAAAAGTGTTTTTAGTAAGAGTACCTGGACGAGTGAATTTAATGGGCCGGCACGTCGACCACCGAGGAGGATATGTTAATCCTATTACTTTTAACAGAGAAGTCGTGCTTGTAGCTTCTTCACGTGAAGACGATCTATTTAAAGTAGAAAACTACTATGAAGAAAAGTTTCCAGGAGGAGAATTTAAGCTCAGTGAAGAGCTCCCCGAGAAGAAGATTAAGAGTATTGATGAGTGGAGAAAGTGGACTCAAGTAAAGTACGAGGAAAGAGCTTGTAGGGGCGAAGAAAAGTCTTGGATTAATTACATTAAATCTATAGTCTATTTGCAGGAATACTACCGTATTGACGATGAATGGTACTTGAGGAAACTCAGAGGACTCGACATGCTTTTCTACGGAGATATACCTATGTCTGCTGGTCTCTCGTCTTCATCAGCACTTGTTGTGGCAACTTATCTTGCTACTATCGCCGCAAATAACCTAAAGATATCTAAGAAACGGCTTATAGAGCTCTGCGGCTACAGTGAGTGGTATGTGGGAACCCGTGGTGGCTGCGGCGACCACGCAGCAATGATATGGGGTAGAGCTGGCTATGTTTCACACATAGGCTTCTTCCCTCTGAGAATAAGTTACGCAAAGTTTCCTTCAGGCTATAGAGTACTTGTCTGCAATTCTTTTGTTGAAGCAAAAAAGATGACTGGAGCTAAAGATATTTTTAATCAGAGAGTAGCGTGCTATGAAATAGGGTTCATGATTCTTAAGAAAAGATATCCAAAGCTACTTTCTGAAGTCAAGTATCTGAGGGATATAAATACACTGAACTTTGACTTAAATACAATATACTCTATGCTGAAATCTCTGCCCTTAAGAGCTAGTAGAAAAGAAATACTTGAAATACTTCCTGAAGAAAAAGAGCGGCTTAAACAGATTTTTAGAGAACATAAAGAGCCTGCTGAAGGCTATGCTATAAGAGATGTTTGTTTCTTCGGCATAGCTGAATGTGAGCGAAGCCGAATAGTTTACGACATATTGTCTAAAGGTGATGTGGAAAAATTCGGTGAGCTTATGAAGATCTCACACGATGGAGATAGAGTAGTAAAGTACAGTGATAGCGTTGAAAAAGAGTGGAAGTGGAGTGCTACCGACGACTACTTAGATTATTTAATCAAGCTACCTGGTGATAATCCGGAAAAACAGCTCTTTATGCAGCCCGGAGCCTATCGATGTAGTATAAAGGAAACAGACTATCTTGTAGACCTTCTTTTGCGTCAAAAGGGAGTTATAGGTGCGCAGTTAGCTGGAGCAGGTTTAGGAGGATGTGTAATAGCATTAGTTGACGAAAAGTACATCAAAGAAGTAGTTGACATACTTTATAGAGAGTACTACGATAAGTACGGCAAACCTAGGACAGGAGTCTTAATATGCGTTCCTATAGAAGGCGCAGGTTTTGTGGCCTAAATTACTAGTCATATTTAAATGGAACATTTATGTCTGAAAGATTTTTACTTTTTACTTCAGTCTTACTACATAATTCTATAGAATTAGGGGCCACAAACCCTTTGCTTCAGTCTTAAAGCCTGTGCTAAAGTGTTTAGAGACGATAAAGGAAAGCCGGTGGAAATCTTTGGGAAAGACATAAGGCTTCCAGACATAAATGTTCCTCATTTATCTTACGGGCACTTAGCCTGCTTAGGCCTCTTTCTACAGCAGCTAAAACTATCTTACTACATAATTCTATAGAAATAGAAAAACTTATATATTTCTATAAAACTATATACTTTGATACTATGAGCCTAGAAGAAGAAGAAAAAGAACTCAAAAAAGTTGAAGAACTAGCTGAAGAAATCAAGAAAATGAAAAGCAGACTGGAAACCAGAGAAAAGCACCATTTCTATGTGCAGAGAAAATTAGAGAAAGAGTTAGAGAAATATTTCTCCGAGCTATTTTCTGAAATCAAAAAATACGCTCCAATCATTTGTGAAAAAATAGAGAAAATAAGCGGAGTTAAAGTAAATGACGAGAAAGCATTTATGATAATTAAAGAGTACTTTGATAGCTCTATTCACGTCATCATACATGAGATAGCTCATTCGGTTTTAAACGAGATACTCGGAGAAAAGGATCCTGAAAAAAGACTTGCCTTAAGTGAAATATTAGCGAGATTTCTTGAAAGAGTAGTTTCAAGTGAGTTAATGAAAGAGAAGCCGAGTAGATTAATCACAGTTGAGTCTCTTGAAAAACAGTTTGAGGAACTTCAAGGCTATTCGGTTTTTAGAAAAACAAACTTCACGGTGAACGATTACAAGAAGTTATTTGAAATGTTTACAGCGTATTTAGCTGAAGGAAAACTTAAAGAAAATATGGGGAAAATTGAGAAAGAAATACTAAGTGTTCTAAAGCTCTAGTACTACAGCGCTCTTAGGCTCAATTTTTATTAAGTTGTCTTCTTTTTCGCCTCTCCCCCATATAATTTTGCCTGTCAGCCTTGTTTTCAATGGTGTATAAGAGTGGTTTAGTAGAAATAGTATTTTAGGCTCGCCTTTTTTGAGCCAGTACTTTACCTGTATTGCAGGGTTGTCTGCTTTGTAAAATGGCTTTACTCCTACCTTGGAAGCTAGCTTTTCGTAGAGCTTATAGGCGTTATTGTGTATACTCGTATAAGCTAAGTGAAGCTCTATTGGATGCGCCGATAGCATTGTATATCCTGAGCCTCTCGAGGCCTCGAAGAATACTGGCTTCCTGTATGCGAATCCAATCGGCTTAGCGTCTACAGGCACGAAACCTGTGCTACCGAGGTCTCTTTTTACTTCAGGTATTCTTAGCACCCAGTCGTCGAACCTTATGTACAAGTAGTCTAGAGTTTCTGCCCTCATACCTGCTTTAAGTGAAGGCTGTACGCCGAAGAGTTCTTCCCATATGTGACATGAAGATACATGCGGATGATTAGTATACCTCAAATGAGAGTAGTAGACTAGCCGTCCCTTTTCAGCTAGTTTAAGTAGCTTTCTCCAGGTTCTCGTCAATAATCGAGGTAAACTTGGCACGGTTATTACTTTACTCTCGCTACTCTCGATATCGTCTTCTCTAATAAATGTTGCTTGAAGAGAAGCTTGTTCTGCCAAAACATATGCCTGCGAAAGAGCCTTAAATACCTCGTAGTTATTCTCAAATACGAAAGGATAATCTCTATAGAGTACGGCAGGAACTACTATTTCTATATCTCTTTGAGGCAGCGTGTACTGATTTAAGTCGAGTATTTCAAGGAGCTCACTTACTCTTTTAACTGATTCAGCTGCCTTCTTGTTTTCTCCATTAGCTTTAATTAAGCCAAAGGCTAGCTCATGAGGCTCCCAGAGATAAGGCTCGTCTTCTTCTCCAGGAAAATCGGAGAAACACCATATGAAAGCTCCTGAAGCTCCTACGGCTAGTGCTCCTACGAGAACTATTTCAATGAATCTAGCGTGGCTCTCTTCTGTATAAAGATTTGTTGGAAAACCGTACTCTTCCAAGATTACTGGCTTCTTTTTAAGACTTCTACAGTACTCGAGTACGGCGAGATAAGTCATCGTGTGTCTGATAGGATTATCGTCGTACAGATATAGGTGTGGCGAAAAATAGTCTACGTAAGGCTCTACTTTCTCCGGCGTGAGCAGTGTAGAAAATGGTGTAGTGGAGTCTCCTAACGAAACAATGTGGTGAGAATCCTCTTCTTTAATGTCTCTGTAGAGTGTTCTAAGCCAGTTATAGAACTGTTCAGGCTTCTCAGGTTTAGCTACTAACGTTATCTCATTTGAAATAATCCAGCCGCCGAGAGCAGGATGATTCTTAAAACGCCTTACTACTTCTCTTACGAACTTTCTTGTTTTTTCTAGTACATCTACTTCGTATACTTTGTTTTCTGAGTCCCATGGAAAGCCCCAGTTCTTTCCAGACATGTGGCCTACTAAAAGCGTCAAGAAAATTATTAGCCCATTTTCTTGCGCAATATTCAAGAATTCTTCGAGCTTTCTTGCAGAATCCTCTTTAAGTGAGCCATCTGTTTCTGCAAAATCTTCAGCTAGAATAAATGCCCTTAGTACCTTAAGCCCTATTTCTCGAGCTTTCTTCAAATCATCTTTAACTGTTTCCCTGTCCCATTTTCTCCACATCAAAATATCGTGTTTTCTATTCCAGTAGTTAGCTCCTAGTAAGAAAACTTTCCTATTTTCTACTTTCACGCTACAGTTTTCTGAAAGAGTTTTCGGCACAGAGTAAAACTCATAGAAATTTAAATAAACCTATCTGTTTAAATGATGACGCTGGCTACAGTAATGTTAATACATTTGCCGCTAGTAACTACTATATGGAGATTCCTTCATTTTTCAGAGCCTACGATATTAGAGGAGTTGTAGAATACGAATTGACGCTAGAAGATTACCTTAGTTTCGGTAAAGCTGTAGGCACAGTGGCAGAAGACTTTGTAGTAGTAGGTAGAGACGCTAGAGTTCACGGAGAGATATGTGAAAAAGCTTTTGTGAGCGGAGTACTTTCCCGCGGAGTAGATGTCAGGGCTACTGGTGTAGTTCCTATAGGTGTTCTAAGCTATGCAGTAGAGAAACTTAAAGCAAAAATAGGCGTTATGGTTGGAGCATCGCATAATCCTCCAGAGTATAATGGACTAAAGTTCTTTAAAGAAGGAGGAGAGTACTCGAAAGAATTAGATAACAAGATAAGGAGAATCTTTATTGAAAGAAAATTCAAGAAATTCGACTGGAGAAAAATAGGGTCATATGAGATATTGGACATAAAAAACGACTACTTAAGCTTCGTTTTATCTAAAGTAGATGTTAAAAAGAAAATAAGAGTAGCAGTAGACTGCATGAATGGTGCCGCGGGAACAATCATCAAGTCTCTGCTTGAAAAACTTGGCTGCGAGTACAAAATAATACATGGAGAGCCTAGCGGGCTTTTTCCTCTAGGAGAACCTGAGCCTAAGCCTAGTAAGCTCAAAGAACTAATGGCGCTTGTATCTAAAGGTAACTTTGACTTGGGATTAGCTTTTGACGGAGACTGCGACAGAGTAGTAGTGATTGATGATAAAGGGCGCTACACTGAACCCGAAAAGACAGCTTCTCTCATTGTAAGCTTTCTAGATACCAAGCCTGGCGACACTATTGTAGCCAGCGTTAATACTTCAAGTATTATAGACGACGTTGCTTCGGAAAAAGGACTTAAAGTTATCAGAACTCCCGTGGGCCACTTCTACATAATTGAAGCCGTTAAAAAGCACAAAGCAGTACTAGGCTTTGAGCGCAGCGGACATATGACTATACCTAGTTTGAGACTATTTGATGACGCTATTTTAGTTGCAGCAAAACTTCTCGAAATATGCAGCAAGCTAGAAGAACCTATTTCAAAGTTCTTTGATAAACTACCCACCTACCTTTCTACTGAAGTTTCTTTAGAGTGCCCAGACTCCATTAAATTTAAGGTCGTTGAGGCAATTTCTAGCGAACTTAAAGCCAAATTCAAGAAAGTAGACACTATAGACGGCGTCAAAGTTTACACAGACAAAGGCTGGTTCCTAATAAGAGCCTCAAATACTCAGCCTTTAATCAGAATAACAGTCGAGGCTAAGAATGAGAAGAATTTACAGGAGCTACTTAACTACGCTAAAAGCTTAGTGGCTAGAGCTCAAAAGCACTATATGACGTGATCTACTTTAGGTCTAGTTATATAGAGAAGAAGATAAGCTGTAAGCAAGTAGAGTTTTTTGCGCAAAACTATACTAATTATTTCTCTTATTTCTTTTTCCCTAGTTTCATCCATACTATTCAACACAGCTATTTTCTGCAAACATTTAACACAGTTCTCTATGGCCTTTTTTCTCTTTTCATCGAAGAGCTCTAGCATTTTCTCCAAGTGACAATTTTTCTCAATACCCATTTCATAAGGTAAACATGGGTGCATAGCGTACTTGATTATATCGAAAATCTCATCATAATCTAACCTAAGTTCCCTCATTTTAGCCACAAACTGCTTCTCAGCTAAGTAGAGTATACCGCTTTTTCCTTCATGTACTTCCTTAAAGCACCCCAGGTAATCTCTTAACACTAGTGCTAAAGCAAAGTCTCTCAGTAAGTCGATGTATTTCTTTAATCCTACTCCGTTCTGTAATTCTACTTTGATCTTATGTAGAAGCTCCCCTTCCTTGTTATAAAATTTTTCAGCAATTTCTTCCAGCTTATTTAAATCAGAAGCATTTTTTAAATACTTATTGTACACTTCTTCGTATAGCCTTCGTATGTAAGGGTGATTGAGGAACTTCTGCTTCAGCTCATAGTGGCTAACCATATGAGCTTCCGCTAAATTATACTCCCTACATTTAAAACCTTTTCAGCAATAATGTATGAGCTATCTGTATAAAAACATAAATATAATATAGTTTTTAGCCAGACATAGGCATTGTAGTAACATATTATAAATACAAACATCGCCATGTGCACAGAGTTGACCCCCGCTCATAAAAATACTATATTAATGAACATAACACATCTCAGAGCTCCAGACCCTCATCATTAATCTGCCGAGGGTTTCTCATCATCAAGTAAGATATTTTCCAGAAAATTTATTCCTTTCTAATATAGTGTAGGTCACCTGTCCTTGCACGAGTAATTTTTTCTAGCTAATTTAACGTATTTTCCCTTATTTTTAGATTTCTTTGACATTTATTTAAAATAACTAAATCTAGAGAGAAATATTTTCGCAATATTATTTTGATAGAATTTTTAGATATTTTTCTCTCAGCTTCTGGTACTCGCTTATAACTCGCTCAATGTAATTTAAGTGTTCTTCAGAGACTTTTTTCACTACTTTAGCTGGTACTCCCACAGCAATGCTATTGTCGGGTATTACAGTGTTATTGAGTACTACTGCACCAGCTCCAATTATACAGTTTTTACCTATTTTTGCTCCATCTAATATTACAGCACCCATGCCGAGTAAAGTTCTATCGCCTATTTCGCATCCCTCGAGAACACATCCATGAGTTATTGCAACCTCATTTCCTATTGCTGTTTCATGCTCAAGTGTCGCGTGAATTACTACATTATCTTGAATTGAACACTTTTCTCCTATAATTATTTTATTTAGATCTCCTCTTATAACTGCATTAAATAGTACAATAGTTTTGTCTCCTACTACTACATCTCCTATTATTTGAGCTGACTCTGCTATGAAGCACTCTCTTCCTATTCTAGGTCTCTTTCCATCGAACTCTATGATCACATGTAGTTTGGCTTTGAGCTCGATATAAGGTCTACGTTTTTATGATAGCTGATAAAAGCGGTACAGTAATTAGGGATGGGAGCATGTCTCCCACTTTTATTTTCCTTACTTTAAGTAAATTAAGTGCAAGCCCTATTAGCAGAATTCCGCCTACTCCTGTTATATCGTGTAGCGTAGCTGTACTTAAATATGGTTTTAAGAATGATGCCGCTAAAGCTAGTGATCCTTGGAAAGCCAGTAGTAGTATAGAGCTGAAGAGTACTCCATAGCCCATAGCTGCAGCATATGCTATCGAGACTGTAGTATCCATTACTGCTTTAGCTAATATTATCGAAGGGTCCCCTAAACCGTCTTCAATAGACCCTATTATAGTCATAGGGCCTACGCAGTATGTCATGAATGCTGTAAGTAGTCCTTGAGTAAATGCTCCTGTATCTTCTTTCTTTATAATGCTTCCGATTTTGCTTAAGTTTTCTTCTATTTTGAGAAAGCTTCCCAAAATACTTCCAGCTAGTAGTCCCAAGACTGTTGCTACAGGTCTTTCAATAGAACATGACATTACTATGCCTAAGGCTACTGTAAAGAGGCCTACTGCATCGAATATCTTCTCTTCGAGCTCCTTGGGAATACCTCTACGTAGAAGAAGCCCTATAGATGCTCCTAATGCTACTCCAGCTGCATTCAGTAAGGTTCCTAGCACAGTTTTCCTTTGATAAAAGCTTTTAATACTTTAGGCAGTCACTTACTTCAGTAAAACATGATTAATAAGGAAATTTTAGCTGAAATGGGATATTATCTAAACAGGCTAAGTGAACTCGACGAATTCATTAAAAAGGGTGTAGGAGATGTTTATCCAGGCGCTGTTATTGCTCTTGGATGCAGTAAAGGAGTAGGCTACATTAAGGCTTACGGCTACTCTGTTATAGTTGAAGAAAAGAAACCAATGAAAGAAAACACTATTTTTGATTTAGCGAGTTTAACTAAGCCTATAGCTACAGCCACTAGCATTATGATTCTGATCGAGAGAGGTCTCTTAGCTTTAGACGATAAAGTTCAGGATTACTTACCTTCGTTTAAAGGTCCCTTCAAAGATAAAGTAACTATAAGACACTTATTAACTCATACAGCAGGCTTTCCTCCGCATGAACCATTCTACTACAGGTGTAGCTCAGTGGAAGAAATAATTGATGAAATATGTACAGGCGTTTTCCTAACCTACGAGCCGGGAACTCGCGTTGTTTACAGCGATATAGGCTTTATTTTACTAGGATACATTGTTGAAGAGCTCGCTGGACAAAGGCTTTCAGAGTTTACAGAAGCCAATATATTCGCTCCTTTGGGTATGAAAGACACTATGTTTAATCCTCCTAGAGAACTTAGAGACAGAGTAGCGGCTACTGAGATATGTAAGTGGAGGAAAAAGCTTATTTGGGGCGAAGTACACGATGAAAACTCTTACGCTATGGGCGGTGTAGCAGGGCACGCCGGGCTTTTCTCGACGGCGCTCGACTTATCTATTTTCGCCCAAATGATGTTGAATAAAGGTACACTTAATGAAGTGAGAGTATTATCTAAGAGAAGTGTAGAAGAAATGACTAAATGTCACACAGAGGGACTTAGTGCTAGAAGAGGTCTTGGCTGGCAGCTGAAAGATAAAGGTGCTTCTTGTGGAGACCTATTTTCGGACCTCGCTTATGGTCACACTGGTTTTACTGGAACATCCCTGTGGATAGACCCCGAGCTAGATCTCTTCGTAGTGTTTCTTACGAACAGAGTTCATCCCTCGAGAGAGAATAAGAAAATAGTGCGCTTTAGACCCAAACTACACAACTTAATTGTAGGCTTGAAGAGGTTTTAGACTAGAGGATATCTTCCATATTTGTCTCTCGCTTTAAACATCGCTAGGACATTCTCTAGCGGATGATTTATTTCAACAACATTGCTTGTGCAGAGAATATATCCTCCTCCGTAAGCCGCCTTTCTTATACACTCAACTGACGCTCTATACACTTCTTGTGGTGTTCCCCTATGCATTAAGCCTATATCTATGTTGCCGCATAAGCAGAGCCTGTCACCGTACTTCTCTTTAACTTCACCTAAGTCCATGCCGGCCGTAGGGTCTATTGAGTGGAGTGCATCGATACCCGTTGAGACAAGAATATCTATTACTGGCCACAAGTTGCCGTCTGTATGCTTAATATATAGTCCTCCTTTTCTGTGAATCGCGTCTACAAGCTGTTTTAAGTAGTATGCAATAAGCTCCTCAAAGTCTTTTGGATTAAGAAACGGCCCTGAGTTAGTACAGTAGTCGCTGCAGCCTACTATTGCGTCTGCTCCCGCGTCTATCTGTGCTTTAGCGGACTCGATGTTTTTTCTAGTAGAGTCTTCGAGCTCTTTCTTGAGCTGAGCTCTCTCTTTCCTCATTCTCCGGATGAGCTTAGCGAAATCAGCGTAACTTCCGGGAACACTCATAGTGCCGTCAGCAGACCCGATTACTGCTAGCTCAGGAGCTAGTTTTTTAGCAAGCCGAATTGCTTCAACTAAGTCAGGTACAGCGTATAGCCTGACCGCATCATAGCCCAGTTTTCTCGAAACCTCTACTTGCACCTCGACATTATGTTTTAAGACCTTGTCTGCCTTGCCTTCATTCACCATTTTCTTATAATCTTCACCTACAATCAGTTTCCGGCCGACAACTTTCTCCGCTATCTGTACCTCTAACTCGAACATCGGCACTTTATCAGGTTCTTCGAGCAAAAGAGCCCTAATGAAGCGTTCCCGCGGCTCCACGAGTATTTCCTTAAAACCTAGTATATAGAACTTGCCGAAACAAGATACAAGCTTATATACCGCACAGTATTTTAAATGGAGGTGATCCATATTCACTCTGCTACAGCCTCCTCGCGGATTTAGAGACTACTTGCCAGAAGAGTGGAAAGCACTAAAGTGGCTTGGAGAAAAATTTACTGAAATAGCTGTTCTCTGGGGATATTCTCCTGTAGAAGCACCTATATTAGAGCACTTAGAGATACTTAAAAAGAAAGCCGGGCCCAGCGTAGTAGATGAAATTTACTGGTTTAAAGATAAAGCGGGACGCGAGCTGGGCATACGCTTCGACTACACTGTTCCTCTAGCCCGAGCTATTGCAGCTCGCCCTGAGCTACCTAAGCCAATTAAGTGGTGTTATTTTGGCCGTGCTTGGAGATACGACGAGCCTCAAGCTGGGCGCTGGAGAGAATTCTGGCAATTCGGCGTAGAGCTAGTGGGGTTAAAGAATGTAGAGGCTGACGTAGAAGTACTGGCGCTAGCGGCAGAGTGCTTGAAGAAAGTAGATGTACCTGACCTCAGGATACTTATCTGCGACAGGAGACTTGTCGAAAAAGCTTTAGGTAAGATGGGTGTTCCCAAAACTATTTTTGGAGAAGTCTGCAGATTAATCGATAAGAGGAAGAAGATAAGTGAAGAAGAATTTTTAAGCGGTTTGAGTAGACTAGGCCTGCCGAAAGATACTTGCATAAAAATAGCCGACTTTTCCTCAACTCTAATTCCTCTAAGAGATTCGATTGACTTCGTAAAGGATGTAGATTCAGAGTTAAGTGAATTTTTCAAAAAACTAGTAGAGCTCCTGGACAGCTATGGAGTACTAGATTTGTTTAAACTAGACTGCTCGATAGTCAGGGGACTAGAATACTATACAGGCTTAGTTTTCGAGACCTATGGTGGGAAAGGAGAAAAATGGAACAGGTTGTCAATAGGTGGAGGAGGACGCTATGATGAACTAATAGGATTGTATAGAGAGCCAGGGCTTCCTGCAACAGGATTTGCATTAGGAGTCGATAGAATAGCTCTCTTACTTAAAGAATACGGTAAAACTCCATGGATTCAAGAAGAAAATAAAGTTCTAGTGTTCTTCTTCGGCAAGTACTTCAAGGAAGCAGTTAAAGCAGCATACATTTTAAGGGAAAAAGGTCTCTCGGCTTCACTAGACTACACTAGCAGGAGTATAAGAGACGCTATTAAGTACGCAGTTAAAACAGGATACCGCTACTTAGCCATAATAGGAGAAAAAGAAGTATCCTCTAGAGAAATATCAATAAAAGATTTAAAGGAGAAAAAGCAAGTAACAGTACCTTTAGAAAAAGTACATGAAGCTATTTTAAGTTAAGTAACTTAAGGAACTAAAATCTTTATTTTATTCAATAGGGTAGTGAAAGTAGTGGCTAGAATACATGGCAGAGTCGCCACAAGGCTATCTAAGCTCACGCGGCTTTACACCGCCTCAGCTATTATACTAATTGCTCTCTCGTTTCTTCTACCTCTTGTTGTCTGGAATCTTCCGCTAGAGGAGCTTACAGTAAGGCTTTCTCTAACAGCTCTTTCCGTAGCATTAGCTTTTCTAGCAGGTTTTTGTGTAAAAAGAGCTGTAGGTTACAGGAAAGGCGTTAAGGGAGAAATGGAAGTATTTAAGAGACTAAGATCACTTCCAAGAAGCTATCATGTATTTCCTGGCGTCGATTTAATTAGAGGCGACGTAGACTTCGTTGTAGTAGGACCTACAGGTGTTTTTGCTATTGAAGTAAAGCACTGGAAGGGGGGACGCCTTATTCCACGTAAAGGCGGCTCGTGGAAAAGAGTCTTCTCTAGACACAACTCAAGACTTATTAAGTCGCCTGTTATTCAAGTGAAAAGCTATGCAGACAAACTTTACAGCTTACTGGGTGTACCCGTAGAGCCTATTGTAGTCATTGCAGGAGATATTAAAATTCGGGAACAAACATGGGAAGGCGTTCCTATACTGCGTCCACGTAAAGTATATGAGTATATTTTATCTAGAGAAAAATATCTTGATGAAAGAAATATACATAGAGTTGTAAGACTCCTAAAGTTCTTTAAACAGCTCGCCGAATGAATTAGTAGAGGCAAATGAGTGCTACAAAAACTGTGAAGATAGGAGAGATCTACTTGGGTGGAAAAGAAGGAGAAAACCCTATTGTTTTAATAGGCTGCATGTTCTACCATAAGCACAAAATAGTTAAAGACCATGTTAGAGGAGAGTTTGATCGAAAGAAAGCTGAAGAACTTATTGTAATTCAAGACGAGTGGAGCGATAAAACAGGAGTCCCGTGTATGGTTGACGTGGCTGGAGAAACAAGCCAGGCTCTCGCGAAATATATCGACTTCGTATCATCTGTTACTGATAAGCCTATTCTCTTAAACGGAGCTACTTGGAGAATTAGAGTAGAAGCTATGAAATATGTTAATGAAGTCGGATTAAATGATAGAGTTGTATATACTTCTATTAACTACGTTTCTCCCGATGAAGAATTTAGAGCATTAAAAGAACTTAAAGTAAAAAACCTTATTATGCAAACATTTAATCCAAAGAATATTAGACCTGAAGGAGCACTACAGCTGCTCTCAGGCGAAAACGGTCTTTTAGCTAAATGCTCTTCTGTAGAAAATATACTGCTTCTACCTACAGTACTAGACTTAGCCAGTGTAGGCCTATCTCTTAAGACACTTAAATACCTTAAAGAGAAACTAGGATACCCCTGCGGCATCGCTCCTTGCGGCGTTGTCGGTTACTGGAAAAGAGTAAAAGAACTTGGACAAGAAGCTAAGAAAATCTGTGTCGGAGGCATCATAGGACTCAGTATAGCTTATGGAGCAGACTTCATTATCTACGGGTCAATAAGAAAAGCACCTGAAGTTTTTCCTCTCTGTGCAATGTTGTCTTCGATTATTTCTTATGCTAACAGGTTCTACGGTATAAGAGTGAAGTCTCGAGACCACCCTCTATACAAGTATTTTTAAGTACTACTAGCATAGTTCAAAACTAGCCGAGCCAATGAAAATGTTTAATATATTTTTTGGAAAATATTATTGTATGCTGTCTCTCACCAAGAAAGTTAAGTGTCCTCAATGTAATGAAAAAATAGTTATTTCAGGAGATACTTTAGCTAAAGCCGTTGAGAGGGCTAAGAAGATGGGACTATTCTCTCTTGCTTTTCAGCACAAAGATCATGTCGTTCTGATATACATTGACGAGAAAGGAGGTATAAGAGGAGTTGAAACAGCTCCTTTAGTAAAAGTAGAAAAACCTGTTTTCCTTAAATTTGACATAATTCCTGTACCTAAACCTAAAGAAAAAATGCCTTCTCTGAACAAGCTGTCTAACGAGGAGCTAGCAGTGCTCACTTGGTGTGACGGACAGACTACTTTAAGCGAAATAGCTGAAGCACTCTCTATGCCCTATGGTTTAGTCAAAGCAATAGTCGAGTCACTATACGGTGCAGGATATCTCAAAGAACTAAAAGAGGTGGTAGCAAAGTGAAAAGAGAACTAGCTAAACTCATCGGGAGACTAAGTAAACACTTTCAGCCTACAGTACATGTCCTTGTTCCTAGAATGCTCTTAATGTTTCTTATAGCGAAACTAGAGGCAGAGTTCACTAATCCAGCAGATATCAATCGAGAACTGCACAGATTAGGAATATGGGGAGGAAGCAGATGCCTCGTAGAACTATCTAAGCCAGAAGACTTAAGAAAAACATATCCCTCAGACCACAATCCTGAAGGCGTAGCCGACTTCATGGAAGTATACTCTATTCTAGCTTGGAACTGGTTCAGCGGACACTCACCTTATTTCTCGTCCAAAATAATTAAAGAAGAAAACGGATACATTATCGAAGGCATAGTTAAGTCAGTAGAGAGTAAGGAGACTTTCGCTGATAAAATAGAGACTATCAGCGGAGTCAATCCCTATTATATGGCGTCGGGAGGCTTTGAAGCAGCTACAGCAATAGCCTTCAAAATACTTCGAGTAGAGAATATCTGGTGGAGCGTATGGAGACCTATAGACAAAAGTGGCATAATAGGCTTCTATATTCAGAGAACTATTCCAGTAGAAAAAGTGGTTGAAGTAATAGAGAAAGAAAAGCCGGGATTCTTTAAAGATGTATCACTTAAAGACAGCGCTAAGTTCCTTTTAGAGTACCTCGGAGCAAAGCTGCCATCATTCTAGCAGCAATAGATATATGTTTTCTAGCATACTTACTGCTTTCATTAAAATACTTTTCATCACTTATACTGTGTTCAAGCATTTTCCCTAGCAGATTAAGTACTTCGGGCTCTTTTTTGAGAAGATCTATAACGGCGTCAGTAGCGTAAGTCATTATTTTCTCTATTTTAGAAGTATACTTTAATTCTCTTAAAACTTCTTTATCAAGAGGCTCTGTATAGTATTTTACTAGTGTCTGTTTATCAAATTTATTTTCCTCGATGCACTTCATCAAGGCTTTTGCAGCTAATTGACCTGATTTAAGTGCATAACATATGCCTTCGCCGGAGTATCTTACAAGCCCTGCCGCATCACCTATAGCTATCGCTCTATCCATAACCATGTCTTCTGCTTTAGCATTAGTATACACAGGTACTATAGCTCCTTTAATCTTAGTTAAATGCTTTTTAATGTCTTTTATTTTATTCCAATATCCTAGATCCTTTAAAATTGATTTAGTCCACTCGACAACAGACCCGTACTTCTTTTTCATGACTGTTACAGTGTGTAGCCACGTGCCTACGCCATAGTTTGCGAAACCCTTCTTCGGGAAGATCCAAAAGTATCCTGCAAAATCTTTGTCTAGCGAAAAGTAGAACTCGCAGTAGTCCAGGTTATACTCGGTGGGCAAAGGAGCATTGAATTCAAATGCTATTGCTTTTCCGTAGTTAGGATAGAGTCCTATCGACTTGCCGAGAACATTAGGCTGACCACAAGCTAGTACTACTACTTTGCTACGATACACGGCTTTAGATGTGCGTATTTCAACAAAATCGTCTTTAATTGAAATACTTTTTACGCCTTCTCCCTCGTGAAGCTCTGCTCCAGCTTCTTGAGCTCTTCGAGCTAAATATTCATCAAATTGCTCTCTCGTTGTTAAGCAAATATGCGCATCTGCTTCAAAGACTTCTTTCGCAATAACAAAGTCTATTTTACATTTATGTGTTTCATTTACTATGTATTCTTCTGAGAAAAGTCCTAGTTCTTTAAGTAGTTCAATTGAGTAGAGAGAAAGTCCTGCTGCACATGCTTTTCGTCGAGGAAATCTATGTCTTTCGAAAAGAATTACCTTAATTTTCTCTTTAGCTAGGCAGTAGGAGACAGTGGATCCTGCAGGTCCTGCTCCTACTACTGCTACATCGTACACGTAGTATAAATTAGCTTGAATAAATATAAGTCTTAAAAATATTTAAGTGCCCTAACCCGGGTTTTCTAAAATTACTTTGCTCTCAGGGACTCTCTCATGACATTTATGTAGGTTCTCCTGAGTTCCCAGTATTTCTCGGGGTTAGAGTACTTTACTTTCTCTAGCTTATCTGCAATAATTTCTGCTAGAACTAGTGCAGCAGGTGTAGGAGCTATCTGAGCTTCTTTAATTACTTCAATAACCGGCTTCACGGTAATAACGCGCTTTATAATAATAGATTTCTATCAGTTTAAAATATAGGATAATATTATCCTATATATCAGTAAAATATGGGAAGCCTACAAGCCGCTCTTCTTAAATTCCTCGGAAAACTTCTTAGTGAACTCTAAGTACATAAAACCGTATTCTTTACTCGGCTCTATTTCGGTGCCTTCATGCCACTCATTCCAGCTGGTGATAATAATCCACTCAGGGCTATGTTCGAGCGCTATTTTCCAGCACAGTTCATATACTTGTCCTCTTTTTCTAGGTAAGTAGTTTCCAGGTATTCGTATTACTCTATCATCGTATCCCGGAAGAACTGTTGCCGCGAAAAGTTTCCCCTTAGTTCTACTTATGTTTTTGAGTCTACTGTAGAGTCTTCGCAAGGCTGTTCCTGAGGAATCTTTTGCTTCCTTGAGCGGTATGTATACGTGTATTCCGTCAAATATTTCGGCGTAAGCAGGGTCGCGAGTGTCTCCTATAATGAAAGGCTCTATTTCGCTGGACCTTAGATAACTTAGAATTATTTTCCAGAAGCTTTTTTCAAGTACTTCGGCAGAGTACACAAAGATAACTGGTCTTTTACCTATTTTTAGGAAAGATTCTCTATAGGCATGTTTTTCGAGAATATACTTGAAGTCATCTGTCATTTCATTTACATCTCTTTTTAAGCCGACTGTTTCGTAGTAAGCGCTTACTTTGACAGAGTATCCTTTTTCTTCAATAATATTCATCATTTTCTCGAGAACTTTATCTTCGTCTTTTTCTCTGCCCCACCAGCTTACAATAAAACAGTCTACGCCGTAGTCTTGAGCCCACTTAAGGTGAGTTTCTATTACCTCTGGGTCTAGTGAGTCATAGGGTCCTAGTAGAGGGTACTCTGCTGCAGCTATGTCTCTTCTGCCGTCTATGACTCTATCAGGATTATGGTATCCTAAGACTCCTCCGCGAGCTAGTATTGGGTGATTCCAGTGAACCCACTTTCCGTGAGGTCCTTCAGGAGTGCCGTACCACGCATAGTAAAACGCTAGTACAAGCTTTTCGGTTTTCACATGATAAAATTACTGAGCTTAATATATAAAAATAAATGCGCTTAAGAAGCTCCTAGCGCCTTTACTCTCAGAGGCACTTGCTTTGATCAACAGACTTCTACCTGCTCATCGCTTCAATAGAGCTTAAGAAGAAGAAGTTATTAGCTTAAAGCGCTGTAATTTTCTGTGAGAGAAATCAAAGTAGGTGTTGTAGGCGTAGGTATTCAAGGAGAACAACATGTTAAGGCGTACAAAGCTCATCCTCTAGTTGAACTTAAAGCTATAGCTGACATTAACGAGAAAAGACTGAAAGAAGTATCTGATAAATACGGTATTGAACATAAATATACTGATTACCGCGAAATGATAGAAAAAGAAGACTTAGATTTAGTTTCAATAGTAACTCCCGATTTTCTCCACTTCGAGCCCGTTACTTTTGCGCTGAATCACGGAGTCAACGTCATTGTAGAAAAACCCTTAGCAATGAATGTTGAAGAAGCAGAAAAAATGGTGAACTTAGCTAAATCCAAAAAGCTTATGCTTTTCGTAGACTTCGCTAATAGGTGGAATCCTCCGTTTGCTGTAGCTAAAGAAAAAGTAAGTAGCGGTGAGCTAGGAAAACCTCTCTACGCTTACTTCAGATTAAGCGACACTAAGTATGTTCCATTCAAAATGCTTTCCTGGGCCGCTAAAACAAGCGTAGTATTCTTTCTCATGAGCCACACAGCAGATCTCGCTAGATGGATATTTGAAGACGAAGTAGAGTACGTTTACGCAGTAGCATCACGCAAATACTTGAAGTCCCGTGGAGTCGATACATACGACTACGTAGTAGCAATACTAGAGTTCAGAAACGGTGGTCGAGCTCTCTTAGAATCAGCGTGGATTCTGCCCGAGAGCTTGCCGTCTATAGTAGACTTTAGGGCAGAAATACTCTGTGAAGAAGGCTCTATTTTCATAGACGACTTATGTCAAGGAATAGAAGTAGCTTCAAAGACCTACGAATACCCTCGCTATGCCGGAGGATATGTAATCAACGAAAAATACGTGGGCTTTACTAGAGAAGCAATACACCATGCTGTAGACTGCCTTATTGAAGGCAAAGAGCCTATAATAACGCCTGAAGACGCTTTAGCTAACACTAAAATACTTTGCAGTATTATAGAATCTATTAAAAAGAAAACGAAAGTACAAGTAAAATGAAAGTCATTATAGAGCACCTAGAACCTATTTTAAGCATATGGCTCTGGATAGAATATAAGCACGTATCAGAGCTAGTTGAAAAAAGTAACTTAATCTTTACAAACGTTAAGAAAGAAAAACATAGATTAAAGTTATCCGAACTGGGTGCTGTTGAAGAAAAAAGTGTATGTGAACTGGACATTGATAGAACAAAGCTTATAGTTTTAGACCAGAAAGCATCAGAAAAACTGAAGCCGGAAGACTTCAGTGACGCAGAGTATATTGTCGTAGGAGGAATTATGGGAGACCATCCTCCGCGCGGAAGGACATGGCTGTACTTAACTAGCCGGCTTACAGGAGCTAAAGCGAGGACTTTAGGCGACTACCAGTTCGCTATCGATGGCGCAGTTTACATGGCTCTACAAGTATACCGCGGCAGAAGAATAGAGGAAATACCTGTCCAAATAGGCTTAGACATTAAGGTAAACGAATACCTTACAATAAATCTACCTTACGCATATCCTCTTGTTGACGGACAGCCATTCATAAGCAGCGAGCTAGTTAAATTCCTTAAAGAAGACATAGAGGACTACGAAGCAGAAGCAATAAGAACAGGTACTGTACCCGAAGTAGAGTAGGTTTCTTTATTAACTAGTTTTGCTGGAAGAATTCCCGTGAAAATAAGACCGGAGTGTATACCCTGTATACTTACAGTTAGAGTAAACGAGCTCATGAGACTTATTACTGATGAAGAAAAACTCAAGCAAGCAGTTAAAGAACTTCTCTCTTTTATGGCAGAGAACCTCGATTACGATGAATATGTTACTGTCTACGCAACTAACGCTTTCCGCCTAGTTAAAAAGCTTAGCGGAAACAATGATCCCTACCGGGAAGTGAAAGTTTACTCAAATAAAGTCGCTTTAAGGATACTAAATGAAGTAAAAAGAAAAATATCAAGTTTACAGGGCTATAGCGCTTTTAGAGAAGCTTGTTTAGCAGCATTAGCTGGAAACGCCATAGACTTCGGTGTAGCCGGATACTCTGCTAGAATAGAAGATTTCTCAAAGGAAGTCGAGCAAATAAAGCTGGCAGTCGATGATTCTAAGAAAGTATTTGAAGAAATTTCGTCGAGAAAAATGAAGATACTGTACTTAATGGATAACTGCGGTGAAGCTGTTTTAGATATACTTCTCATAAAGCAGTTGACAGCTATGGGTCATGAAGTAGTTGCTGTAGTTAAGTCAGGTTCATTTCAAAACGACATAACATTAAAAGAAGCTGAAGAAATAGAGCTCAGCAAATACTGTAAAGTAATAGGCTCGGGTACAGACGGCTCAAGTATTTTCTGGAACGAAGTGAGTAGTGAACTTAAAGAAGAGTACATGAACTCGGATTTAGTGATATCGAAAGGTATGGCTAACTTCGAGTATCTATCAGAAGCCAATATTCCCTCGAAGCCAGTAGTATACATGCTTAAAGCAAAGTGCAGAAACATAGCTAAAGAGCTAGGAGTAAACATAGGCGACTACGTCATTAAACTAAGCGAAACAGGATATCTCTCATAAAATTTAAGCTATTTCTGGCTACTCAAATAGTTTCTAATATATTCCAATACTTTCCTAAATTATTTTCAGGAGAAACTGCTACATGAAACGGCTTTACATTATCTTGACTCCCTTCATGAAAATGGTGTGGATAAGTTTCTATATTTCTCCACTTTTCATGTCTAGCATTATCCCACCGATACACAGTCCCGTCGATAAATCTTCTCTCCCAATGGTAGGCGTATTTACCTTCTATGAATAACGAAAACCACACATCAAGAAAGCTTCCATCGACTATATGTACTCGCAACCTATCCTCACGATACTCTACGTCAACTACTATATCGGAAAACTCTTTCAATGTTATTCTTCCGAGCTTTTTATATAATTTTCTCATTATTCTATTTTTAGGTTTTTCAGTAGACTTATCAGCTTTTTTTCTATATGTTCAAGGTAATCTAATTTTATTAAATCATCATGAACGTCAATATCACTTACAATGTCTTTTTCAATCAATTTAAAAAGATCATTTACACTCTTTACACCATATTTTTTATATCTTAACAGAATACAAGCTTTTTCAGCTTTAATTCTACGTAACTCACTTATAATAAATGCTCTTAAGGCTTTTTTCTCAAGCTCTTTTTCATCAAATCCTAGTTCTTCAGCGACTTGTTTTAGAGCCATATTTTCACAACAATTATGTAATTTAGGCTATTAAGTATTTTCAATATGATCTAAACCTTAATTTGCTCGGCAGACATGCCGTCAACACTTGCTTGTAGGCTATTATTTAGTTTAGAACCTGTGTAGAGCTAAAGTTTTTATTACTTCCGCTTATTTAGTGCCTCGGGACAATGACTGAGAAAACTGTCTTTACGCCGTGGGAAGTTGAAGGCGTTGTAGACTACGAGAAACTGCTTAAAGAATTTGGTGCATACAGAGTGACAGACGAGCTTTTAACGGAACTTAAGAAACATACAGGAGAGCTTCACATACTTTTATCGAGGAAAGTATTCTATGCTCACAGAGACTTAGATTTAGTTCTTAAGGACTATGCTGAGGGGAAAGGATTCTTTCTTTACACAGGGATAGCTCCTAGTAGGAGTACAATGCATTTAGCGCATATAGTGCCTTTCGTTATGACTCAGTGGCTTCAAGAAAAATTCAAAGTAAATACTTACATAATGATACCTGACGAAGAAAAATATTTAGCTAAAAAGGCTTCCAGCTTAGCTAAAGTAGACTCGCTTGTAGAACAGACAATACTCGATATTATTGCTCTAGGCTTCGATCCCGACAGAACATTCATTTTTAGAGATAGAGAGTACATAAAGCACCTCTATACAGCTGCAGTAGTAGTCGCTAGAAGAATAAACTTCTCTCTAGCTAAAGCTGTCTTCGGGTTCCACGGCGAAACCTCTATTGGACTTATTTTCTATCCAGCACTACAAATAGTGCCCACACTCTTCGAGAAAAAGAGATGTCTTATACCCTATGGTATAGATCAGGATCCTTACTTCAGAATACAGAGAGACATTGCTCCCAAGCTAGGTTACTGCAAGACCGCCAGTCTTATGTCAATACTTATCCCTGGTTTAGAAGGTATTAAATCTAAAATGTCTGCATCAAAGCCTGAGACCGCTATATTTCTTAAGGATCCTCCTGAAGTAGCCGCTAAGAAAATAATGAACGCATTTACCGGAGGACAGCCCACAATTAAAGAACAAAGAGAAAAAGGCGGGAATCCGAATATTTGCTGCGTTTATCAATGGTTCAGAATACTTTTCGAGCCTTCAGACAAAGCCCTCCTCGAAAGATACGAAAAGTGCATAAACGGCGAACTGCTTTGCGGTGAGTGCAAGAAAGAGTTAGCTGAAAGAATTAAAGAGTTCCTCAAGAAACACCAGCAGAAAGTAAAGGAAGCTGAGAAGATAAAAGATAAATTCCTTTACGACGGAAAGCTAGCTTCAAGAATGTGGAACTGGGAGTTCGATTACGCTAGTTTAAGAGAGTAAACTTATTTGTTGATAAGGCCCGCAATTTCAGTTAATACAACTAACGCACCTAAAACGAAGCTAAATAGTTCCCTTATATCTCTCGCAAGAGTTTCGAGAGCTTTCTCTTTGGCATTATATGCATAAAGGACAGGTATCTTCCTACTTGCTTCTTTAAGACCTTTCACATAGGCTAAGTCTTTCTCATAGTAATTAATTATATCTGAAACTATTTCAATAGCTGTTCTACTCGATAATGCTTCAAGAACTCTTTTCTTCGCAACATCAAGCAAGAGATCCATGGTTTTTAACCCGATATCAATGGCTTCATCGAACCTTCCCTTAGTGACCGCATTATTATATTGCGTGTTGAGCTCCATAAACTCGCTATAAAACTCTTTTAGGAATTTATCACTATTCACAGAAAATAAGCTTCGCTGACAAATAAATAGCTTAAATGCTACTCCTCTATTCTAGACTTTTTCTCAAATTGCTGTTCATAGAGTTTTTTCAGCTCACTTAACGTAGTTATATCGTAAGGAGACTTATCGTATCTTATTCTAGTTATTCTAGCAAAACGTAAAGCTAACCCTGACTTATACTTAGGACTTTTCTGTATCTCATTGAACGCTATCTCGACTACTATTTGAGGCTTAACGTAAACTATATGACCCTTCTCACCTACTTTGAGTTCCAGCAACCTCTTAGTCATTTCCTCAAACTCGTCATCTGTGAGCCCCTTGAATGTTTTACCAACCATAACAAACTCTTCTGTTTTCTCGTCCAGCACTGCCAAGTGATAGTCGCTTAGCCAGCCCCTTCTCCTGCCATGCCCCCACTCAGCCGCTATAATAACGCAGTCTATTGTCTGAGCAGGCTTTATTTTAAACCAGTATTTTCCACGTATTCCTGGCGTATACGGGCTGTCCAATTTCTTTGCCATAAGTCCTTCATGACCCTCTTTCTCTGATTCTTCGAGAAACTTTTTAGCTTCATTAGGATCCCCTGTAACTATTCTTTTCGCTAAGTACTTTTCATCAATTATTTCCTCTAAAAGACTCCATCTCTCTTTATAAGGAATATCTACGAGAACTTTCCCATTAAGATATAATAGATCAAAAGCTCTTATTTCAAGAGGTATTTCTTTCATCATTCTACGAACATCATATTTTCTCCTAATCCTCTTCACTAAATCCTGAAATCTAACGGGTTTTCCGTCCTTAAAGCTAAGCGCCTCGCAGTCAACTACATATTCGTCGGCTTTTATTTCCTTAGCTATTTTAACTACATCAGGTAGGCTTTCAGTAACATCCGTAAGGCGCCTAGTGTATATTCTTATCTTATTTCCTTTGCGATGTATTTGCAACCTTATGCCGTCGTATTTGTATTCAAAAGCAGCTATTCCACCTAGCTCTCTTATAGTACTTCTAATATCGTAAGCCATTTCAGCCAGCATCGGTCTAACGGGTCTAAATAGCTGAAGTGTAGCGCTTCGCAGTCCTTCAGCTCCTTTAGTTAAAGCCGTTTCAGCTAGCTCGCCTATATCGGCGATAAACATGTAGGCTCTTCTAACAGTATCTTCGTCTACTCCAGCTACCTTCCCTATAGCGTCTAGAACTAGGCCATCTGCTGCCCCTACTCTTACTTCGCCGAAAAGTATTCGTAGAAAATACTCTATTTCAGTGGGAGTCATGCTTGATAAAATACTGAAAAGAAGCCTCTCTTTTCTTCTGCGGGACCCCTCGCCTTCAATCGACGAGATCTTAAGCAGTGCTCTATGGAGCTCAAGTATAGTAATAGGCCTGGCTACAAGTCTGCCTGTAGATTTGAGGTTTCTGAGAACTCTGCTTACAGTAGCCCAGCCTACATCAAGTTTTCTATCCTCATAGTCTGGAAAAATTCTTCCTGTAAGAAACCATACTGCTGGCTTCACCTCAATTAAATCAAGTTTTTTGAGAAACTCAGCTATATAGAGTACTTTTTCGGTCCTGCTAGTTGTTTTTTCAAGCTTAAGACATAGCTCTACTAAGTCTCTAAAAAGCATCTATTATTTTACTCAAGAAAACAATAATATATATTGGACGCCTACTTCAATTAACTATACCCGAATATTACTTAGAGGACTCTTTTAGATTCTTTATAGCTGAAGCTAGTAGAGCTAAGGCTAGAGCCTCTATTATCACTACGTAAACTAGCACCTGCCCAACACCGAACTTTAAGTCCATCATTAGCCCGTAGATAGCTCCGCTTAGAAGAGAACCTAGTCCGAGAGCCGTGTAGAAGACTCCGTATGCTGTTCCACGGTACTTCGGAGGCGCTAAGTCAGCTATAGCTGCCCTATAAGTTGACTCTATCATACCCAGCACTATTCCATAGAGTATAGATGCGGCAAAGACTATAGCTAAAGTATTTTCTGAAAATAGGACCGGTGATATCAGTATTGTTAAGAAAAACGGAACGAAGAGCACAGATAGTCCTATCTTGTCGTAGACAAAGCCGGCAGCTAGAGCTGAAGGAGCATCAATAAGCTGTATTAGCGCATACACTGCTGGAACAAGCCACTCATACCCCTTAGCAATTAATCCCGCCTTGTAGAGTATAAGTGACGCCGGAATAAGACCTAAACTATTCAAAAATACTCCCGTAATATACATTGCTAAAGGCCTTGTCATAGGGCCCTTGATAGTGTACTTTTTAGAAGATTTCGCCTCAATATCCCTAATACTGAAGTACGTTAAAGTGAGCACACACATTAGAATCAAATATGGTATGAAGAGAACTCCGAAAGACACAGCATAGTTTTCTTGAGTATAAGCCATTATTCCAGCTACTAAGAGAGGCCCTGTAACAGCTCCCAACTGGTCAAAAAACTCGTGTATACCAAAAGCCTTTCCTCTACCTATTTTTGAGCTTACTGAAGCTATTATAGCGTCTCTAGCAGGCGCTCTAAAGCCTTTACCGAATCTTTCAGCAATTATTAGAATAGCTGCTAGAAGCCAGCCTCCTGCAATTAAGCTTAAAGGCATAGAAGGTAAAGCAGCTATTAGTCCGTAGCCTATAAAAATGAAAAGCCAGTATCTTTTACTCAAGTCAGCAAGAAAACCTCCAGCAAGTCTCCCTGTATAGCCTACTAGTTCGCCTAAGCCCGTTACGATCCCTACTATTGTCGCTGACGCCCCCAAGTAGAGAAAGAAACTCGGTATAAGTCCTCTAGCTCCTTCATACACTATGTCGCCGAAAAGACTTACTAATCCAAGAAAGAAGACGACCTTGTATGCCGTTCTACTCGATATAGAGCTTTCAGAAGAATCAGCTGAGTTCACCATAACTACCTGTAGGGAGTATCTTAGATTCATATATAAAATTTATTCTATTTCTTCATGACCGGAAGCTATATCAAGACGCTGCACTTAAATAAACTAGCCATTCTACTGGTATGCGGGCCTGAATAATATGAATAAGCCTAAGTACATAGTATGGTTGATTACACCAAATTGTAACTTAAATTGTAGACACTGCTATGTCCGAGAGAGACCCTGGAAAAACGAGCTATCTACTGAAGAAGCACTAAGGCTTATTTCTAAGCTAGCTGACCTAGGCGTAGCAGCATTAAACTTGACGGGAGGCGAACCTTTACTACGAAAAGATATATTCGACATAATCGACTATGCTTTAGACAATGGTATTTCAGTATCTATTTTCTCTAACCTACTTTTACTAAACGATAGAATAGCGAGAGAACTAGAGAGAAGAAATATATACGTATTGACTAGCTTGGATGGATCTAGACCTGAAGTACACGATTATATTAGAGGAGAAGGAACTTGGAGAAAAACTGTTAAGGGAATAAAGTTGCTGAAGAAGAGAGACATAAGTGTACATACTTCATTTACTATAACTAAGTACAACTACTTTGATATAGCAGGCTACGTAGAGCTAGCAGTTAACCTCAATGTAGACTATATTTCATGTATACCAGTAATCCCGTCGACTAAGAGAGCTAGAGAAGCTATGCCAAACTGCTCCCAAGTGAAAGAAGCACTTATTTCCTTCGAGAACAAGGCTCGTGAATTAGGCGTAGAAGCTTCAGTGTGGTGTGCTCCTTTCGCTAGACTCTACTTAAAGGGATACGTGTATGTAGGAACATGCCCGACTCTCACTATGATAGATATCAGCCCTGGTGGGCAGCTACTGCTATGTGATACGCTAGACATTGTCGTCGGAAACTTCCTTGAAGAAGACTTCGAGGAGCTTAAAGAAAGGTACTTAGAGTACGTAGACAAGAGCTTAGCATCAGTACCAAGTAAGTGTAAAACGTGTCAAGTAAATTATATCTGTAAAGGAGGGTGTTTTGCCCGAAGATACTTACTTAGAAAAGAAGATGTGCCAGATGTACTTTGCCCTCTTTCATTAGATAGCTAGCATTCTCTCTACAGCATGTGATTTCGCTATCTGTCCTGAAAAACATTTAGCTAAAGTAGCGTAAATGTCTAGTACACGTGCATAAGGAAGTACTCCAGCCTTTATGTGGGGTCCTTTCGCTAAAATAAATACTGACATTTCATCCCGCGATAATCCTCCATGAGCCGCCACTAGTCTCGGATACCATATGTCCCATGGCTCCCAGAAGTCCCATTTATCTGAGGCATTAAGCACGATGTCTCCGCAGTTAGGGGACTTGAAAATCCAGTAAAGCTGCACTACTGCGTCAGGATACTTCTTGCTGTAAGTCATTTTAAGCCACTCTTCTTCAGTCATCCACTTAGACTCAATATTATACTCCAGGGGGTCTTCTCCTTTAATAACACGATATCTGTACTTGTTTTCCGCGCGATTATACTCTATTACAGCCTCACCTTCACTTGACACAACAATAACCGAGTATTCGTCTCGCTTAGCAAAAACCTGCGCAACACCTCTTTCTTCTGCAAAAAGTTTGAGTAAGTCTACTTCTCTGCCTCTATGAGGATACCTCCTTAAGTTCTTACATCCAGGTCTTTTTCTCCATCCCTCATTGGGATGGGCAAAATAAACTAAAGCCGATCTCCTTCCATTAGATAATGCTGCACAATTAGAGTTTTTTCTCCAAATAAGGTCTGTTGGCGCCGGAGAAAATCCCTGCTCTTCAAGAAACCTAGGTAAATCCAAGTGGTTAGAAACACTCGCCGTGCCATGATCAGAAAAAACTACTACAGTATAGCTATTTCTCCCATACACTTCATCTAGAACTTGAATTAAGCTAGGAAACTTCTCGTCAAATCGCTTCACAAAGCTATATACAGAGGAACCTTTTCGCCCGTCTACATGTGAAATATAGTCGGCTGAGATAGTGAAAAAGAAAAATCGCGGTTTCTTTACCTTAATTACATTTATCGCTACTTCTATACGTCTGTCAACTATTCTCAAGTCTCCTGTCCGCTCATAGTGCATTGCCTTAATGTCTACTATTTCCTCTGAAGCCATACGAATAAGTCTGCCCATACCTATGCTTTTTTTACTTAAAGCATCAATAGTACAGTCTTTGAGCTCTCTAGCGAAGTCAGCTTCAGGTTTAGCATTAAACTTGTAATGCATCATTATTTGCTGTTCTCTCGAAAAATACCGCTCACCAAGCATGTTTGTTTCTCCAGCATAAAATCCTGAAATAACTCCTCCCTCAGCAGACTCTGATACTGTCGGAAAACACGCTATAGCATTTTTTACTAAGACTCCCTCACTAAAAAATTCCTCTAAATTCTTGAGCTCTCCCTTCAGATACATTTCTACGAAAAGATCTCCGGCCAAAGCATCAAGCCAAATCAACACTATGTGCTGGGAACAAGGCTTTAATTCACCTACAAAAGTAGAGGCCACGCCTAAAACTTTATTCACTCTAATAAAAATTTAGCTCTTGATTAAAAGTATTAGTCTATATAACCTCCATATTATATTCCCAATACTATTTACTTATACTTTATTTACTCTATTTCATGTTATCAAGGAGCTTGCTTTAGCTAACTGTCAAAACAATTTAACACGAAGATTTTTCGTAGAATAATCACTTTTTACTCGATACTAAGATAGCTGAGAGTAAATAACAAATTCTTATCCTTCTATGTAATGACATAATGAATGTTTCTGAGAAATCTATTGAAGTAATTAACTTGTATAAATTCTATGAGTATCCTATTGCTTCTAAGCTTCCTGTATCATATCAACTACCCTCAGCTATAGTAAAATACTTCTTTGAGAAAAAAGCAAGAAATACATTGCAGCCTTAAGCGACATTAATTTTATTGTAGATAAAGATGACCGTGTGTTAGTGCTAGATCCAAATGGATCTGGCAAAATTATATTACTTAACATTAGATAATTTTGCTTATGCTCTGCTAGCTTTTGCTTTAGGCATTATCGCGACAGCCGAACCTGGCCTTATATCGGCTAGCATATATCTTTATACTAGTGTACACAGAGGAACAGAGCCTATTCAATAGACTATGAAACTTTTATCAAAAATAGCTTCAGGGCTTTATTTTCCGGTAGACGTTCTTCCTAAAACACTTCAGTATGCCTCGCTTCTGCTTCCGCATACTTATACTCTTAAAGTAGTTCGAGAAGCTCTCTTATTAAACACTCCTACGAGTGCTCTTTTAGCTGATTTATGTATACTGAGTATTCAAGCAATATTACTAGCTCCGTTAGGCTACGTTCTCTTTACCCGCGCTCTATTCAAGCGAATAAAACTTGGACCAAGACTCTAACTGCTATAAGAAGAAAGAAATTTAGTTCAATTTAAATAACGTTCAGTGGGTATTTAACTAAATGTACTTAGGCCACGCCGTAGAATACCCTAGCTTCAGAGAGACTGAAGAAAAATTTAGCTTAGACCCTGATACGTTGACAACACACTGTATTATTGTAGGCATGACTGGCTCAGGTAAAACAGGCTTAGCTACTATTCTTCTCGAAGAAGCTTTAATTCAAGGAATACCAGTAGCAGTAATTGACTCAAAAGGAGACGCAGTCAATATTGCCCTAAGGCTCAATAGCCCAGAGGACTTCTTGAAGTGGATTGAAGTAGAAGAAGCCGCTCGCTTAGGGATGTCTCCCGAAGAATATGCCTGTAAAGTCTTCGAAGAATACAGCAAGTCTTTAAGAAAATATGGTTTAACTGACAGGAGAAAGAAGCTTTTCGAAGAAAGCGAAGTAATAGTAGTAACTCCCGGCAGCACCGCGGGTATTCCTTTATCACTTTTATCTGAGCTAACACCACCCGAAAACTTGAGTTGGAGCGAACACGAGGAAGTACTTTTGAATAAAATTAAGGTAACTGTTTCAGCTCTCCTCGAACTAGCTGGACGCCCTAGCGATCCTCTTAAGAGCTATGAACATGTATTGATATCTAGCATTATTGAACACTGCTGGAGAAAGAATGAGCCACTCAATTACTCAAAGCTTCTTTCGTACATTATAGACCCTCCTCTAGACAGAATTGGTGCCCTCGAAGTAGACGCTTTCATGTCTAGAAATGAGCGCAAAAAGCTTGCAAGAGACTTAAACAGAGTCATAGCTTCACCCGGCTTCAGAACATGGTTTACTGGAATTCCTCTAGACTTCAATAAACTATTCTGGAGTCCCGAAGGAAAACCAAGAGCAGTCGTCTTCTATTTAGCGCACCTCGGGCTCTCTGAAAGAATGTTTGCCGTGACACTGATTCTTGAAGCCTTATATTCTTGGATGTTTACGCGGCCAGGCTCCTCTAAGCTAAAATATCTTCTTTACTTCGATGAAGTCTACGGATATCTGCCGCCGTACCCCCGTAATCCTCCTTCTAAAACCCCGCTCCTAATGCTACTTAAGCAGGCTAGAGCATTCGGTCTAGGCATAATTCTTGCCACGCAGAATCCCGTAGACTTAGACTATAAGGCTTTAACTAACGCAGGTCTATGGATTATTGGTAAGCTTCAAACAGAAAACGATAAAAGAAGAGTACTAGAAGGACTCAGACTAGCTTCCAGCGGAGGCTTCAATGAAAAAGAACTCTCGAAAATAATATCACTGCTCGGTAGACGCATTTTTCTCCTTTACGACGCCAGGAAGAACAGAAGTATCTTATTTAAGACGAGGCAGGCTATATCGTACTTAAGAGGCCCGCTGACACTTAACGAAATATCTAAGCTGAAATCGAAACCCGTACTCGAAACAAGAAAACTTTCCCTGAAGCCCATTAAAACGACTCTCGTACATACTTTTCCTGAAGACCTTGAAGTCTACTATCTACCACCCAAATTTCCGGCCGGAGACTTTAAGCCAGTATACTATCCTGCTCTCTACATTGAGGCTAAAATAGAAGTAGTTAGAAAGAGACCTCCATTAGACTACTCTAAAACAATAAGATATCTCTGCGAAGCAAATGAAAACCCAGTACTGGAAAGAGGAGAAGCCTATGGACTCACTTTAAGTGAATTAAAGAAAGAAGACTTAAAAACAAGTAAAGACCTTCAATTCTCTTTTGCAAACCTTCCGCCTAAATTCTTTAAGAAAACATTCATAAAGTCTCTACAACAATTAGTAAAAAACCATATAGTTGAAAATAACACCCTCGTAGTTCACACAGCTCTAGGAGGAAAATATGTATCCGAAGTCAATGAAGACTTAAAGTCGTTCAGAAAAAGAATAGAGAGTATTTTGTGGAAAGAAATAGAATTAAAAATAGCTGATATTAAAGAAAAATATTTAAAGCAGTTAAGAAGCATTGAAAGTAAAATAGTTTATGAGCAAGAAGTACTAAAGCGTTTAGAAAAAGAACTCAGCGCAGTTAAGCGAGAAAAAGCAGTAGACACCTTTATCTCTACAGTCTACTTTTTAGCAGGAAAGAAAAGAAAGAAGTCCAGTAAACGAGATTTTAAGAAAACTATACAGCAGCTAGAAAGAAAAATAGCACTATCTAAAGCAAAATTAAGCAAACTTGAAACAGAGCGCAGAATACTTGACTCTGAACTAGAAACCAGAATAAAGAAACTTAAAAAAGAATATGAACTAAAGCTATCTCAAATCAAAGAGTATAGAATTAAGCCCAAGAAAAAAGAAATTATTGTAGAAAAACTATGCATAGTATGGATTCCAGTAGCCTGTAATAATGAAAACAAGCCTATACTAAATCTCTACAACGGAAAATATATAATGTGAATACTGCTAGTATTTCCACAGATCTACTATAAACTGCTCAATAAAACTATAATTTTAGTACTGCTAGTATTAAAAGATGTTCATTAGCTATTGTAGGCGCCAGTAGTGTAAGAAAAAGCACATTGGTCTTAATATTAGTAGGCTTACTTAAACCTGATGATGATGAAGTGTTTATAAATGAAGTTAATATGGGTATGTATGATTTTTAAAGTCTAAGAGAAAAATAGCTTATGTCTCACAGACCTCCTCTACTAGCAATGAGTCTTAAAGATAATATTCTCTTTGGATGTAGTGCAAAAGATGAAGAGGTACGTGAAGTACTAAAATTAGCTGACGCAAAAGAACTAATAGCAGATATAGGAACTCATGAAGAACCTTTTAAAGAAAAGCAAAGTCTATAGGAACATTATAGAAAGACAATTGATTTGGGAAAAAAATGAAAATTATTTTAGAAAATTATATATTATTGATTAACAAAATATTATATATTAATGAAACAACATTAAATTAGTTATAAAAAGATTAAGCCTTCTTTATTTAAAGACTTTACATAGCATAAGGTCCGATGGTCTGCAATAGCCAAAATAAGTCTATTCCAAGCCTACATAGTGGGGATAATGAATAAAGAAAAATACCAAAATACATATATTTTGGTAAAATATATTGTAATGTGTCTGCTATAGTTGAATTAGACGCACACGGACGCATTTATATTCCCGCAAGTATAAGACGAAGACTGAAGTATAGGAAGTACCGAGTAATTACTGATGGAGAAACTTTAATTCTTGAACCAATTAAACCTGCTATTGAAAAGTACTACGGTATTGCAGGGAAACCGAAGTATACTTCACCTGAAGAAATAGACGAGGCTATAAAAAATGAGGCAGAAAAAATACTTAGAAAAGATATATGTTGACGTTAATGTACTGTACTATTATCTGACAGCGCATCCTCTTTTCGGAGAAAAAGCTAAGTCTCTTTTAAGTAAGTACTCAGGCATGCTGTCTACTTCAGTTTTAACAGTATGGCTACTCTACGTACTGACAGGACTCGAAAATATTGACCAGATTCTCTCGGAACTTGAAATAGAACTACTTCCCTTAACGGCAAATATTATAAGCGCTGCTAGGAACTTAAAGAAGCCACGAGACTTTGAGGACAGAATTCACTTAGCAACAATGCTTAAGCATAATGTTCATGTAATAATTTCAAACGACAGAGACTTCGATGACCTAGAAAATATTACTAGAATATTTTAGTAAGATAAGAAATATTAAATTCAATAAAACACTATTTTACGTGAAATTAGTAATGGAAGAATCTCTAGTAAACAAAGTCTATGTTTTTAAAGATAGATGGGATGCTGGACATAAACTTGGAGAGAAACTAAGAGAAAATAAAATAGACGCCGATATAGTGTATGCTATTCCCTCGGGCGGTGTTCCTGTCGGCTACTCCGTAGCTAAGATAGTTAGAGCTAAACTAGATGTACTTATTTGCAGAAAAATATTAATTCCGTGGAATAGAGAGGCAGGCTTTGGAGCAGTAGCGCCGGATGGAACCTACTTTATAGACGAAGCCTTCGCTGAGTACCTAGGCTTATCTGATAGAGAAATAGAGGCTGCTTTAAGAGAACAGTTAGACGAAATTAAAAGAAGGCTAGCGTTATTTAGAGCAAATAAGCCCTACAAGCCTCTAGTAGGCAAGAAAGTCGTAGTAGTCGACGACGGTATAGCTACTGGCTACACTATGCGGGCAGCACTCTCTTTCCTCAAGAAACTAAAGCCAAGTAAAATAGTAGTAGCAGTACCTACAGCTCACACAAAATCTCTTCAACTTCTATTAAGCGAAGTAGACCAAATAGTATGCCTCAACCCGAGAGGAGGCCTCTTCTACGCAGTCGCAGACGCCTATGAAACATGGTATGACTTAAGCGAAAACGAAGTACTAGATATTCTCGAAAAAGCTGAAAAAGAAGGAATACTAGCCTACAGCCTTAACCAACACTAAGTTTCCGATGCTCCTTAATTACTCTCTTACGTAGACTACATCATTAGTCTCTATTACCTCTGCGTACACTACACCGTTTCTTGCTTCACCGTAGACAGTAACCTCTTCTCCTTTCTTGAGAAACGCCACTCCCTTGAAGACAACAGTTACTTCAGAAACCATGAAAACTGTTTCATGTCCGTGGTCTTCCTCTATTTTTGCTTCAAGACTCCATGGAAAGCCCGCTGAATAATATTTTACTTCTGGTTTCGACGTAATTTTTCCTGATACTTTAACACGAACTTTTTCAAGTTTCTTTATGGCCGTTAAAGGTACCTCATAGTACTCTCGATCAGCATATACTACTTTAGGATAGGGTAGTTCCTGTTTTTTCCTAAAGAACACTGCTGGTATACTACAAGAGGTTAATTAAGTTCTCGGGACCGCTAACATGTGACATGGAAAATGCCAGCAACTCTCTTCTCTTTACTCAACTTATTGTATTCTTCTATTGCTTTCGGCGTCTTTTCAATAATATACTTTACATTCTTTTCTTCAAGTAACTTAATTGTTTCGTCAAGAATAGGAAGAGCTCCATATTGCCCGCTGCCAATTATTGCTATCTCAGGGTTTTCGTCTAAAATTTCTTCTATTTCGGGTGGAGCTAGCGGTGTATGGACTCCTTTTTTGTAGGGTTTACTTAACTCTTTTTTCCGTTTAGTTACTGATCCGTCAACGTGTACCACTATATCGTGATCATACCTTACACCATTTACAATTATATAGCCGAAACCTGTTCCTTCTATCATGTTAGTTTATTTAATGCTACTAACTTAAAGCTTATTATACAGCTAGAATAGACTCTGATATAAAGTTAAGTTAGTTAACGACTAGGATTATAGTAGAAGCCGTCTGCGAGAAAGAGTTGATAAGGCCATTGGTTAAATAAGGATATTGAGAAATTTCTGGCTGTAAAGCGTTAGCTAGTGCGATTAAGTATCATGGAGCTATTTAATTAATGCCTACAAAATACAATATTTTTACTTATTTTGGACAAAAATATTATATTAGATATATTCAAGGTACTATATTTTTTATATTCTTTCTAAAGTTCTTATAAATGCTTCAGTGAGTACTTGTTTTGCTGTGTAAAATACTTCTTCTGGTAGCTGGTTTTCTTCAGGTTTTACTTCGAAGCTTACTGCTCCTCTATACTTGATGTCAAGAAGTACTTCAAGGAGCTCTGCTACGTCGTCTACTGTGTTGAGTGCTCCTGGCCTATAGAAGACAGGATGCCAGTCGTATAGCCTGTCTTCTACCTTTTTAGTGCATCCTATATGGATGTGTCCTAGTAAATCGGCATAGGGCTTAAGGTCTTCTGGTTTTTCTTCGAGCATTGGTGCATGGCTCAGATCCCAGAGAAGCGCTATGTTGCTATTTACTTCTCTTACTCTCTCTACTACTTGTGCTGCTTCGCCAATGGGACCCAATAGCAGTTTTTTATCCCATTTTCTGTCAAAAGTCTCTAGCAAAATTACTGCTCCATAGTTTTTGGCTGTTGAAGTAAGCTCTATTAAGCTGTCTACTAGCTTCTCGATTGCTTCCTTTCTTTTAGCTTCGCCGGGATCTTTTCCAGTACATATACCGAAGGCTTTTATGCCGTATTTTACGTCATGTTCAATTTCCTTTTTCAAAGAATCTACGGCTTTTCGCCTCGTTTCCTCATCTAGAGAACTTATGTCAAGGCCTCCTAGAATCATTAGCTGTAGTCCTCTAGCAAACTCTACTTCAGTAACCTTCTCTTTAATCAAAGCCCAATCTTTGTCAGATATCTTAGATACTTCAATTAAGTCCATGTAGGGGTCTTGAGCTATTTTAATAATTGTTTCTGCTATACCTTCACTTTTCTTTATGAGCTCTGGGTAAAGCATAAATGAAACTACACCTATTTTCCAGGGAAACTTCGCTATTACTTCTATTCCTTTTATCTTAGCCAAGGCTACAAGCACAATTATTAGTCTTTATTTCACAAATATATTACTTCCGAGAGATAGTTTAATAGAGTTTGATAAGAAGAAAATATTGTGAGAAAATATGTTAGTTAAATTTGAAAGAAAGCCTAATGTTTCTCAAACAATATACGATATAGGGAAATTTAAAGTATGGGAAGTACTGCTATCGAATGGTGTTCTTAAATTAGCCAACAATAGTTTCGAGAAAGCTGTAGCTGTACTCGACGGAGAAATCGAGCTTAAAGTAGAGAACTCAAAGTATGTTTTAACTGATAGAAGTCTAGCCTATGTACCTGTAAACACTGAAGCCGAAGTTTCTGCAGAAAAAGCTGTAGTAGTTGTAGCCGAAGCTAAAGCAGTAAACAAGCACAGGTTTTACTTTAAGCACATAAGCTCCATGGAGAGAAAACTTGTAGGAGAAAAGGGCTACTTAAGATACGTTTATACTGCAGTGAGTCCTGAAGACCCTTCAGACCACTTTCTAGCAGGATTTACTGAAGGATATCCAGGTAACTGGACTAGCTTTCCTCCACATAAACACGACGAAAAGCCTGAAGTCTACGTGTACTACGGCATAGGCAAGTACTATGGAGTACAGTTTATTGAAGAAAACGGCGTTTTTAAAGCATTTAAAGTCGAGGACTACGACGCAGTTGTAATAGAAAAGGGATATCATCCTAACGTAGCTCTGCCTTTTACTGGAATAAACTACTTCTGGATAATCTATGTACCTGAAGGAGTACCTAGAGAACTCAAAGTAAAAGTACATCCACTCTTCGAGAGATAGTGCCGCGAGATTTTTATATTGTAAGAAAGGTGTTTTTATGAAAATGAAAGCAGTGCTCACTGAAGTCGAAAAAGAACTTTTAAACAGGTTAACTAGGTTAGCCTCTCTTCTAGGCTTAAATGAAGCAGCAGGAAGAATATGGGGAGTTCTCTTACTTACTGGAGGAAGTTTATCGCAAAAAGAGATATCTAAGTTAACAAACTACAGTTTAGGTATTGTTAGCATGAATCTCTCTAGACTAGAGTCTCTTGGCTTAGTTAAGATAGTTAAGAGAGTGGGGAAAAAGAAGTTTTATGCTGCATCCTCTTCGTTAACAGACCTATTCAAAAATTTTGTCTCATTAATAGCAGATAATCACCTAGAAGCTTTGGTTAATCATCTTCAAAATACAATAAATTCTTTCGATGACCACACAAAAAAGAATGCCGAAGCTATTTTACATGAATCTAAGAAATTTAAATTATTTTTAAAGAATTTAATAGAGAAGCTTAAGTAACTTTACTTATTTTTGATAGTATTTTAGGAATTATATAAGATATTGCGAGGCCTAGCAGAACGTAGCATAATATGAATGAAATAACGTCGGGTACCCAGTGCGACAGTAGATAAATTCCGAAAGATACTAGAATTCCGCATAGACCCCATAGAATTCTTTTAGTAGTTTTGCCGGGTAGTTTAATAGCTTCTCTAGTGGTCAGCAAGTATCCTATGCTCATTCCGAGTAGAGTAGGAGGTGTTGGATCGTAGATATTTTCTGTGAGGAAAGACAGAGTATACATAGCTGACGACGCAAGTATTCCTGTGTAGATTTTTTGATTCCATGATAATCTTATTCTCTGTTTAAGGAACATGTAGGAAAGTAGGGTGAGTAAGCCGAAAAATGCTCCGCCGAGCACGTCGTGTAAGTAGTGTACGCCTAAGTATACTCTAGAGTAACCTACTAGAGTAATGAGTATTGTCGAGAATAAGGCTAGTCCAAGTCTTTTCTTTTTAAGTGTAAAGAAGCCCCAGAAAATTGTTGTCGCCTGCACATGTCCGCTGGGGAAACCGTATCCTTTAGCAGATATTTTCCAGTATTCTTTGGGAGGTCGAGGAAGCTTAAGAGAGTATTTGAGGAAGCCGTTGAGCCACATGCCTGCTAAGAAGACTAAGGCTAGCTCTATTCCTAAATCCATCGAGATAGCTAGGTATATGAAAGGTATTAAGGCAACGTAGAATTTTTCGTCGCCTAACATAGTAATGATTATCCAGAAGTAGTCTACTAGGTTCACGCACATAAGGAGGCGTTAAGAAATATATGTTTAAGGCCAGTCCAACTCCGCGTAGACGTCATCTATCCAAAGCGAGGGGCTTCATCACCTATGAACATTATCTCGTGGAGCTAAATAAGCTTATTTACTAGCCCTCTACTTTTACCTCGGAAATGGCTAGAGAGGCTTTAGAAGTAGAAAGACTACTTATTTCTGCTAGAAGACACTTTGAGAGAGCCTTATACTACTTAGGTCAGGCTGAAACAAAGTCTTTAGTAGATATGTTTCTCGGAGGACTCTTTAGCGCTATAATAGATATTATGGAGTATGATGATTACAAGAAAGCTTTAAGAGAAATAGATTACGCTAAATATTATTTAAAGCAAGCAGAAAAGTATAGTTCGATTATACCTGAGCTCGATGACTCTAATTTATGGTTTATAACTGACGTAGCTTTTGACTCTCTTTTCGCAGACCTACTCAGACACTTTAAAATAATGGAGGCTAAGAGACAAGTTGAAAACGCTATAAGAGAAATAGATGAAATACTTTATCGTCTACGATCAAAATACCGTGGTAGTGAAACTGAAGTTATGGGAGAAGAAGATACTGCAGTATACTAGTCTCTGAAAACTGGAAAATGCTTGAAAATATCTTCTCTTATTTTGAATCCTTTTAAAGGCAGTTTGTTTTTTCTGCCCTCAATCTGAGATAAATAGGCGGCGTTAATTACTTCTATTGCAGCTCTACCGTCATATCCTACTACTAAAGGCTTTTTGCCGCATTTAATGCACTCTATGAAGTGGTTTATTTCTCTCTTAAACATATAGTGCTTTGGAGGATACCTTCCTTCTTTGTACATAGTCAGTGTTTCCCACGTACCTCTTTTGAAGACTTTTATTAGTGGTAACTCATATGATGTCCAGTCAGGCACATCGAATAGTATTGCTCCTTTAGTGCAGTATATTTGTCCGCGCTCCCATAAGCCGTATTGTTCGTGAGAAGGACCTACTCTGCTCGTCTCTATTACAGCTACTGAGCTTCTTTTAAAGCGTAGCAGGACTACGACATGGTCTTCTATTTGTCTGCCAGGTACTATTAGATTGCATTCTGCTGTAACTTCTGAAACTTCATCTCCTGTCCACCACCTGAATAAATCTATGTAGTGGCTACCGTGGTCCTGGAAAATGCCTTCTCCTGTATATGCTTTATATCTAAATGCTTCTGTACCCTTTATACCGAAGAGCGACCAGTGTACTTCCATAAAGGGGGTTTTCCTAGAGTCCCTTCATCTAGCAGCTTCTTTATTTTCTGAAAACCTGGATTGAATCTTTTCATGAAGCCTACCATCAGCACTACTCCTGCTTTTTCACAGACTCTTATCATTTGTCGCACTCGTAGATGTCTCTAGCCATAGGTTTCTCTACTAGCACGTGCTTTCCTTCTTCAGCTGCTCTTACTGTCTGCTCTGCGTGTAAGTGAACAAGAATACATATGCTTACGGCATCTATGTCTTTGCGAGAAATAAGCTTCTCGTAATCTGTGTAGAAATAGGGTATGTGAAAGTACTCTGCTGCCTTCCGGGCTTTATGTTCATCAATATCGGCTACGGCTACCAGCTCTACGTCAGGATTTTCTTTATACCATGGTAAGTGACCTATCCAAGCTACTCCGCCGACACCAATGACGCCTACACGAATCTTACTCATTCATGCTCCAAGTCTCGCCCCCTGAAATAAATGAGTTCACTGTTTCCTAGAAGTGATAGCTTCTTCGAGTACTTTCTGAGCCTCTTTGAGCTTGGCTGGTATATCTATTTTTATAGGACAGACTTGTACACAGCTCTTGCACTCAATGCAGGCGTCGGGTTTTACTTCAAGACTCTTGTAGATTTCGAGGCCTAAGTGCTTTAAGTTCTGCGGATAATTCATGTAAATACGGTATGCTTTGAACACTTCTGGTATAGGTATGTTCTGAGGACATACTCGCCTGCAGTAGCCGCACTGGAGGCATGCTTGAGCGAGCCAGCCGCGCTCAGCAGGCCTAGCTACTTTTGATATAAGCTCATATAGCTGCTTTTTCTCCTCTTCTGTTATTGGCAAGGGCTCGTCGCCTACTCTAGCATTTTCCTCAATTTCGTGAAGTTTCTTCATGCCGGGAATTACTGTATCTACATTAGGGTTCGAGATGACATACTTCAGGCTTAGTCTGACTAAAGGATCTTCTTTTCTTAGTCCTGCAGCTGTTTCAGGTAGAACCAGCTGTCCTCCTAGCAACGCCTTCATAATAATTATGCCCATTCCATGCTTTTTCGCGAGCTCAAGTATTCCCTCTCTATTGACTCCTTCGTGGTCAAGAGGACTGTACGCTAGCATTATTACCTCAAATTCGTTTGAATCAATGGCTTTCTTCATAGCGTTTAGGTCAAAGTGCATTGTTATACCTATGTGGCCTATCAGTCCTTTTTGCTTAGCTATTTTAAGTCCTTCGAGTGCGCCACCTGGTGCCAGTACTTTCTCCAAGGTCTCCATATCATTTACTGCATGAAGTTCGTAAATGTCAATGTAGTCTGTCTGTAGTTCGCGCATACTTGTTTCAAGGTCTTTGAGTATGCCGTCGCGGTCTCTTGAAAGACTTCTAGACGATAAAATGAACTCGTCTCTCCGCTTGCTTATTGCCTTGCCTATCTTAGTTTCACTGTCTTTGTATGCTCTAGCAGTATCTATGAAGTTTATACCCAGGTCGAGTGCTCTGTTTAATATTTCGTCGGCTTCTTTCTGCGAAATCTCGGGGAGCTTTATTCCACCAAAACCTATTACCGAAACTTTTAGCCCAGTTCTTCCTAGAACTCTATATCTCATAGCTGTATTATACTGGCTTAGGAAATAAATATCTTAGCTACGTGGATATCTTGTGCTTATTTTAGGCATTGATGGAGGAGGAAC
This sequence comes from uncultured Thermoprotei archaeon, assembly GCA_965367815.1. Classification (GTDB taxonomy): domain Archaea; phylum Thermoproteota; class Thermoprotei; order Thermofilales; family B15-G2; genus B15-G2. Next base: position 128,063 of record CBDUKN010000001.1, on the reverse strand, counting down.
TAAGACAGAGGCAGTTTTACTCGATGAAAAAGCACGTATTTTGAACTACCGAAGAGGAGAGGCATGCAATGTAGCTACTTTAAGCGAAGATGCTATAGCTAAAGTAATTTGTTCTCTTTTAAAGGACTTAAGCAAAGTAGATATAGCAGTACTCGGCTTGGCTGGAGCTGGGAGAAAAAAGCACTTAGAGAAAGCTACTAGAGCTGTATCGAGAGTACTTGAAGCGAAACAGCTTATTATAATGCCGGACGCTGAAATAGCGCTTTATTCTTCAACGCTCTTTAAGCCAGGAATACTAATTATAGCTGGTACAGGATCAATTGCCTACGCCTTAGATTCATCTGGAAATACCTATAGGTGCGGTGGACTGGGCTATCTACTCGACGACGAAGGCTCAGGCTACTGGATAGGACTTAGAGTTCTGCAGACTGTAGCAAAAATGCTCGATAGCAGAGAAAAGCCTTCTCTTCTTTTAGAAAAGACTCTAGAGTTTCTTAATGTGAGCACGCTTGACGAGCTCGTAGAGCTGACTTATAGCCGTCTTACAGTATCTGATATAGCTTCTCTCGCAAAAATAGCTTTAGAGCTATTTGAAGAAGATGTCTATTGCCGCAGAATAATCGGAGAGGCTTGTAGAGAACTAGCTCAATTAGCTAAGTGCGTTGCTATTAAAGCAGGAATATCTTCCTCTACTATCTTTTGCCAAGGAGGCCTCTTTGATTCAAGTACATTTACGAAATTAACCGAATTAATGCTGAGAAAAGTTTTTAAAAAGAAAATAGAGCTTAAGAAACCTTTATTTAAGCCTGTAGTAGGGGCTCTTCTTTTTGCATGGAAAAAACTTGGATGGGATTTAGATTCACTGCTAGTTTCGCTGAAAAACTACTCTTTCTTACTAAATGAGTAGCTATACTCTCGAAGCCCATATCTTTATGAAGAAATTATCTTCTCCTGTAAGCTCTAAATGCTCAGCAATTAGCATGAATTCACCCCAATTCTCTCTAAATACTACTGTTTTCTCTTCCCACGTTCTCTTCAAGTCAACTAGCGAGAGCACTGCTAGAGCTTCTGTTGCAAGCAGATTTGACTTAAAAGACCAGTCTCCGTCCGACCTCTCTATTAAAAGTAAATCTTTGTATAGCATTTGATAAAGGTTATATAGTCTTCGCAAAGTTTTACTGCGCTTTATTCTACCTTCACTATATAGTAGACAAGATACAGCATACTTCAGTGACCTGAAAAAAGTCCGCCACGAAACTTCCTCTCTGAGAAGATTTTTCGCCATGTTGTAAGACAACTCTACTAACAACATTATGTCGTCTTCGCCAAATACTTCGACATATTCTCGGTCGGCTATTAAGTCAGTATATGCCAAATAGAGCTGTTCAATACACTCATCGAGTAAAGGTACTCCTGTCTTCTTGAAATCTGTACCGTATTTTCCTGATAAAATGTCTAGAACATGGAGGAATTCGTGTCTAATAAGATATCTCGCGTATCTCCTTAAAACTCTCGACTTTAGGACACGGGGATCCAAGTAGACAACAAAACTCTCGTTTTCCCTAGCAGTTACTGCTAGAAAATCTCCAGTATTCTTCAAGAAAATTCTTGTCTTGCCGAGCAATCCTAGCTCCTTTAGCTCTTTTGTATAAAGGCTCGTTATCTCTACTTTACACATACTTAGCGGAACCTAAGTTATTAACACGTAAACCATTTATTTATTTTAGCCGACCTTTATTCGTGACTGAGCTCCTATACCTTAAGGATAGTTATGTAAAAGAGTTTAAAGCAAAAGTAGTTAAAATAGCTGAAAATAAAGTAGTCTTAGATAAAACTGCGTTTTACCCAGGAGGAGGAGGTCTACCCTACGATACAGGTGTAATTATTCATGGAGATAAAGAATACCGTGTAATTAAAGTCGGTAAAGAAGGAAACGAAGTAGTACACTTCCTCGAAAAAGAGCTAGATTTTAGCGAAGGAGACATAGTGAAAGGAGTGCTCGACTGGGAAAGAAGATACACTATTATGAGAATGCACACTGCAGCCCACATCTTAGCGGCAGTAATGTACAAAGAATATAATGCACTGATATCGGGCGGAGCTATAGGCGTAGAAGAGTCTCGTTTAGACTTTACAGTAGAAAAATTCAGTAGACTACTAGCTGAGGAAGTAGTGCTTAAAGCAAACGAAATAGCCAAGAAAGGCATAGAGGTTAAAATCTACTTCCTTCCAAGAGAACAAGCCTTACAGATACCAGGAGTAGTTAAGCTGCTTTCACGCATGCCTCCTCAAGTAAAGGAGCTTAGAATAGTCGAAATACCCAACGTAGACATTCAAGCAGATGGAGGACCACATGTAGCGAATACAAGTGAAATAGGTGAAATAATTTTACTCAAATACGAGAGTAAAGGTAGGCTTAGAAAAAGGATCTACTATACTGTGAAAAATAAAATCAACAATATACAACAGTATTAACTAGATAAAGCATGAAATACACTAAAGCTTGTTCTGAGATTAATAGGTCTCTAGGAACCTCAGGTCTCCGCCGTATACGACCTTAGCCAAGTAATCCTAGGAAATAAGGACAGCTAGTGTCACGTAAGCTATGTCTTTAAAGATAGAAAAGCCTCGAAGCTCATAAACCCTGAACACTATGCTAAGTCCTAGACTTCTCATTCTACCGTTAGAGCTATCGTACTTGTAAGGGGATCGTAATCTGGTCACGATTTTCACACTTGCTTTGAAAACATGTTAGAAATAACAAGGATCTATATACCAGAGCACTAAGCAAGTCTGAGACTAAGAGTAAGAAGTACGACATAAAGTTTAGTATTGTACATGGAAAAAGATATAAATAAGCTCAAGCTATTCAGTGCCCCTAAGACTCAAGAAGCTGAGCTGTTTTTCTACAAGCTAAAAAGTTATACACTTGCGCTTTTGCACCTCATAGAGGAAATAGAGTAATACAGGTATAGATTAAGCATCGAGAAGACTGCAGTAATGTATTTTACCGGTCGAGTTATTGACGCTAGTAGAACACTTATACTACCTGCTCATCTGTGAAAATTAGCTCGAGCTTTGAGTCTCTTAAATATAAAAGTACATAGACGTTGCATGGAAAGTATTCTATCTAAAACCAAGGAAGTTAATTATATAAACTAGTCCAAGAATTTTTAAAAAATGGCGTTATGTGAGTGAAAGTGCTGTTGATCGAACCTCCAACAGCAACAGATATAAAAAAGGTACTTAACACGGTAAGTCCTCCGCTTGGGCTTGCTTATTTAGCATCTGTAGCAAGAAATGAGGGATTTGATGTAAAGATAATAGATTCATTGGCTGAAAATCTTTCTTTTAATGAACTTGAGAAAAAAATAAAAGAATATGATCCAGATGTTGTGGGAATTACTTCAACCACAACGTCAATTCCTGACGCCTACAAAGTTGCTGAAATTTCTAAGAGAATAAATCCTAACGTTATAACAGTGATAGGAGGACCCCATGTAACATTTGTACCAGAGCTTACATTAAAAGAGTCACCCTATATTGATATAGTAGTAAGGGGTGAAGGAGAAGAAATATTTAAACAGCTTTTACATAATTTGGATAAAGGAAAGAAATTGTCAAATATACGAGGAATAACATATAGAGAAAATAATAGAATTAGAAGTAATCCTCCTATGCCTTTAATAAAAGATATCGATAATATACCTATTCCAGCTTTTGATCTATTGCCTATGGAAAAGTATCAGTTCAATAAAAAAAGATTTGGCGTAATTATTACCTCTAGGGGATGCCCATTTCAATGTATATTTTGTTCTTCTTCCCTACAATTTGGAAAGAAATGGAGAGCACATAGTGTAGAAAGAGTTGTTGAAGAATTAAAAATCTTACATGATGAATTTAAAATTAGAGAGATAGAATTTTTAGATGATACGTTTACTTTAAGTAAAAAGAGGGTACAAGAAATATCTAAAGCTATAATACAAGAAGGGCTAGATATTTCTTGGTCAGCTTCAAGCAGAGTAGATACTTTCGATTTAGATACTGCTGTATATATGAAAAAAGCTGGTGCTCATACTATATATTTTGGAATAGAATCAGGTTCGGAAAAAACATTAAAATTTATAAAAAAAGGCATAACGCTTACTCAATCAATTGATGCAGTGAAAATAGCTAAAAAAGCTAAGCTTAGAACATTAGGCTCATTCATAATAGGGTTTCCATATGAAAAAGAAAAGGACATGAGGAAAACCATACGTTTTGCAAAGTTTCTAGATGTAGATTTTGCTCAGTTTACTATAGCTACACCATATCCAGGAACAGAGTTATGGAATATTGCTGTTACAAAGAATCTCTTATTAACTAAGAACTGGCGGAATTATACTACAACAAAAGTTGTAATGAAAAATATGTACGTTCCTCCTAATCGAATACAATATTTATTAGAGTGGGCATACTTCTCATTCTATCTATCTCCAAAGAGAGTAATAAAAGATATTGTAAAAAATAAAGGAACATTAACCTTTAAAGCTCTAAGAGCATTACCAAAAATACTAACTCATTTCAGTATAAAAGCTGACTGATCTTAAAAGCGGTAAGGCCTTAGAGATAGTTGAACGTGCATATAGATAAAATAGTGTATGTTATGTCAAGCAAGGGACCTTCCTTTTTCATCGCCTAATATTTAGAGAATTTTTAAGAAAATGTACTATATGTTGATATATCGTTATTATAGTGTTTCTCGAGATTTCTTAGCTACGCTAAAGTTATATTTAAAGCACAAGTATAAACTTTAAGTTCAGGAGGTAACTAAGCCCTCTTCTGGCTACAAAGAGTCATAATTAACAATAAAATCGTAGTGAATAATCCTTACAGGCAAAGCAATACTTCCTAGATTTTATAGCTAGAGTTAGGCTTATGATATTTCTAATAGCAAATAGTATATGATGATTAGTTATAAGCCCATAAATAGAATTAGCTTTAGAAATTTATGAAGAACATAGCTATAAGAGAAGTTAGAGTTAGCCTTTAGCCACTATCCTATGTTAAGTAGACTTATTTGATAATAAGGCCAAGAAGTGTTTTATGCATATAAGTTCTGAGATGGAGAGTTCTCTCTTACAGCTTTTTAGGAATAAGGGAATTTTCTAAGCCTATAGAGGGCTGTATAGATACTCCTAATCTATGCCCTTCAGATTGAAGCTCCTTAACGAAAATAAATTAACTGGTAGTTCTTTTTCGAGTTCTTTCTCTGTTTTCTCTAAGAAACCATAGATATTTCTCTCTGAGGCACCAACTGGTCTTCTCCTATTGTAATCTCTTAGGGAAAGCACTAAGCCTCTACTATCAATGATTGTTGTCATGAGTGATTTACTTTAAGTATATGCAGACAAGTCAAGTTTTGTAAGCTAAGTGAAAAGCAAACAGAAAGAGAGTCCAAGGACTATCGCTACTACCTGAAATACTCAAAGGCAGTGCTATTGGAGTAGTACTAAATGATTCTTCGCCTCACGAGACTTGTGAAGAAGAATAAAAATGCATGGAATGTGCGAATGTAAATCTCTAAGTCAATGTTTTTACTTAGAGTACACTATGAATCTCTAGTAGAGGACATTGACTGATACTTGAAGTACTCGCAACTCATAGACAAAGACAATGTAGGCTTCATATATGTTAACCTCTTTATAGCAAAGCTACATAAACCTGAAGTAGACTAAACAAAGAATTCGTCAAGAAGACTAGAAACATGATGGAAAGCAAAAAGAAAAGACTTTGAACTGGCTTATCTCGATAAAGGTTTCTTTAATTTTAAAGAGACTTCTTCGCTCGCTTAAGGATGCAAGCTGTAGAAATCATTTTTCCATATAATACCATGTGCTTAATAAAAGCTTGCAAAAAGAAATTAATTAAAGACCTTCAACCGTTAAAGAAGATACTTAAAAAATATGACGCGGAGCTCTTCATCATGGAGTCTCAGACCCTCCCCCCACCTATCACATTTCAAGAATCTGTACCAATGAATCTAATACATAGGTAGGCTTTAAACTTGACTCTTTCAAATCTTTCATACGAGTAGCTCCTGTTAAAACAAGAAGAGAATCGGCACCTATGTTCTTAGCAAACATTACATCAGTGTCTAGTCTGTCGCCTACTACGAGCACTTTCTTGTATTCACCTACTTCACTACATATAATTTCGTAAAAAAGAGGACTCGGCTTGCCTATAATGTAATCCGGTTTTTTAGCTGAAGCTACTTCCACTGCAGCCGCTATTGCCCCTGCTCCCGGATCTAGCCTGTTTTCTACAGGTAATGTTGTGTCAGGATTTGTTAGCACGAAGAGCGCTCCCTTCCTAATAGCATTAGCTGCTGCAGATAACTTGAGGTAAGTTATGTTCCTGTCTATGCCTACTATAACTACGTCGACTTTTCCTGTAAAGCACTGTTCTTCATTTACTACTAGAAGTCCTTTACGCGATAACTCATAGAAGAGTCCTGCTTCGCCGACAACATATACTTTTCTCAGATTCTTTTTTTCAAGAAAAACTGCTGTAGCATACGCGCTTGTAAAAATATTCTCTAAAGACGCGTGAACACCAATTTCTCTAAGTCTCTCTAAGTACTGTTCGCGACTCTTAGAAGAATTGTTAGTAGCGAAAACGACTTTACTCGTTTTCATTAGCTTGTTGACCGCCTCAACTGCTCCTTCTATTACCTCCTTACCTCGCCAAAGTACGCCGTCTAAATCTACTATAATTAAATCGTATTGAGTGAGCACAAGCAAATAATTCGACAAAACTATTAAACTTTAGGTTTTAGAAAAATTTTAGGAATTTTTTTGCTATTTCACAGTACTCTAAGTAAAGGCGTCTATATTCTTTAGCTAAGTCTGCGCTAGGAGACATTAATGACTTTAACTGTACTTTCGAGAGATATTCTTCGAGGCTACTTATCAAACCGGCTGCTTTAGCTCCTAAAACAGCGGCTGTCAATGCTGCCGCGTGCTCGGCTTCAGGTACGGCTATTTTCTTTCCGTAGACCGCTGACTTTATTTTAAGCCACTCCTTGCTACGAGCTCCTCCTCCAATACAGCGAACTTCACTTACTTTAACTCCAAGGCTCTCAACGATATCTAGTACTAATTTAACTTCATAGGCTATAGCCTCCATTAACGCTCTAACTATGTGCCATCTCGAGTGACCTAAGAGCAAACCTATTAGTCCTCCTCTGGCTACAGGCTTCCACCAAGGTGCTCTAGCACCTATGAAGAAAGGCATTACCTTTACTCCTTCAGAACCTGGGGGAATTTTAGACACCTCTAGGTCTATTTTCTCGAAAAACTCGTCTCTGTTAAAGTCCCTGAACATGTTATCTATTACCCACTCTAAGAGAGACCCTGTTGAAGAGAGACCTGTATCTAGTAGCCAGCGCCCGGGAGCCATGTGTACTGAGACAATTATTCTACAGTTAGGGTCTAAGAGAGGTTTAGAGAGAACCGAATTTACGCTAGTCGTCGTGCCTGTAGACTCTACAACTATTCCCTCCTTTACCGCGCCTGCTCCGAAATTTTCGGCGGGTCTATCACCTGCGCCTGCAGCTACGGGTACTCCTTTAGGTAAACCTAGCTCGCGTGCAGCATTTTCTGTTACTTCTCCTACAGGCTCACTAGACCAGTAGAGCCGGGGAAACTTGTTTGGAATATCGTATTTGCTGAAAAACTCATCTATCCACTTCAGTTTGCTGATATCAAACATCATTGTTCTGCTAGCCAAGGTATAGTCTGTAGTATACTCGCCTGTCAGTCTATAAACAAGGTAGTCTTTAGGCTGAAGATATACTTCAGCCTTCTCTAGAATTTCCGGACTATGTTTTTTGAACCACAGAAGTTTTGGAAAAGAGAAAGTAGCATCTGGCCTCAGCCTCGTTCTATAATATATCTCTTTTAGCCCATATTCTTTCTCTATTTCGAGAGATTCTTGGGTACAGCGTCTATCCATCCATATAACGCAACGGTCTAATGGCACTCCACTTTTATCTATGAATACTATTCCTTCTCTCTGACTAACTACTCCTACTGAAACTACTTTCTCTAAGTCTTTCCCCGGTACTTTCTTCAAGCATTCCGCTAGTACTCTCCACCAGTCCTCAGGGTCTTGTTCAGCCCACTGCGGCTTAGGTCTATAAGTGCGATAGTATCCTTCTACGACTCGAATAATTCTAAAGGACTCTATGTCGAGCAAAAGAACTTTAAGTTTAGTTGTACCTAAGTCTACTCCAAGAGAATACATGGAGGCTACTCGATTACCTTGACTTGACCGAGAGGTCTTATTTTCTCTACTTCTGGGTTAACTAAGTAGAGCGGTTTCTCTCCTTTAAGGACCCACACTAAGTTTTTGGCAGCTATTTCAGCCATTTTCGATCTCGTTTCGTGGCTGGCGCTGCCGATATGCGGCGTGAGAACTACGTTGTCTAGCTTTAGGAACGGGTGGTCTGGAGGTATGGGCTCTTTCTCGAATACATCTAGTCCTGCTCCAGCTATCCACTTTTCTTTAAGTGCTTTGTAGAGAGCTTTTTCGTCTACAACAGCTCCTCTCGCAGTGTTAATGAGTATAGCTGTCTTCTTCATTAACTTGAGTCTTCTCTCATCTATCAAGTGATATGTATCCTTAGTGAGCGCTACATTTATGCTCACTATGTCTGCTTCTCTTAGCAGGTCGTCGAGCTCTCTATACTCTAGTCCAAGTTCTTTCTCGAGGTCTGGTTTGCGTCTGCGGCTCCAGTAAATAACCTTCATGTCGAATCCTTTAGCTCTTCTAGCTACCGCAGCACCTATTCTGCCTAGTCCTACTATTCCGAGAGTTTTTCCGTAGACATCGTATCCCAGCATGAAACAGGGGTGCCAGCCTACTTTCCATCCACCGCTTCTAACAAGCTTGTCTGCCTCAACTACTCTTCTAGCTACAGCCAGTATCAGCGCCCAAACTAGATCTGCGACAGTTTCGGTGAGCACGCCGGGCGTGTTTGTTACGTATATTCCTCTGCGCGTTGCCTCCTCTACGTCGATGTGATCATAGCCCACGCTGTAAGTACTTATTACCTTGAGGTTGGGCGCAGCATCCATTACTTCTTTATCTATCTTATCTGTAAGCAGGCAGAGAAGACCATCTTTATCTTTAATGTGTTCTATTATCCACTCTTTGGGAGGAGGTTCTTCGCGAGTCCACCATTCAGCTTCACAGTATTCTTTAATAATAGAGGGGCCGGGCTCAGGTATTTCTCTAGTGACAAGAACTTTAGCTTTCCTCACAACTATGCTCACGAATAAAAAATATAAATAAATTAGCTCGAGACTACTTTCCTCGCTCTTCTAGAATGCTAATAGCCTTAGTGTATAAGTCTACTAAGACTTCTTTCTTCAGCCTCTTGTCTAGTTTCGCAAATAGATCCCACATGAATCTGAGGACACTTGCAGCGGGCTCCCTTAACCCAAGCTCCTCTTCAAGTACTATATACAAGTAGTAGAAGTATCGGTCGTAGTCCTCTACTTTACCTTTCTTAAGCTCCTCTTTGAGAATTTCTTCAAGTACTTCGCTAGACTTCCTTTCGGGAAGAGGTATGCGCTCTTCGGGCGGAGGCATTGTCGTAAACTCTATGTGAGGCTCTGTCTGATACCAGTAAGCTACACTAGATATATCGTCGGCGCGGTCATTTGCATGACCATGCTCAATGGTAACTTTAATGGATTTTTTGAAGACTACTGGCTCCTCTAAGTGAAAGCGGTACATTGTGTGGTAGCCTAGCCAACTTCTCTTGCCCCACAAGGGAAATCCGTGGTAGGGCCCCCAGTATTCGCGGTTAAAGCCCCATGCTGAACAGAAGTAGTCTTCTGTTCCTGTGCCATGGAGACTCGGAGGCCATTTCTCGCCGTCAACGAAAATCATATCGTCGCCTTCACCCCACCATCCGGGTCTCAAGCCGTGTACACTTAGGACACAGCCTATGTAGTGTCCTCTGCCTTCAGCATAGAGTATGAGGTAGTTGTTTTCTCCCGTTAAGTTCACTTTAGTTTTCTGAGCTACTGTTTTTTCTCGCCGCCATTTTGCGTGGAACAGTCCTATTTCATCTTCAAGCTTGTCGTAGAGCTCGTAGTCAATGTGGTAGTAGAATGCTCTGACTTCAGTATCGCACTCATTTACTACCTCTATTTCGGCATAGTCGAAGAAAGGCATAGGGAAATAGCAGTTAAAGCCTTTGTCGCAAGTCATGGTCAAAGGAAGTGAAATATAATGTTTGGTTATTCCGTGTCCCATTCCAAAGAAATCGCCTATAGGTGACTCAACGCTAGGCTTATTCTCATGATCCCAGTACATTCTCAGGAGAATTTTCCTCAAGTAGTATTTGTCGGGACAAGAAATCGTTATCCATATGTGTCTTATTGCGCCCGGTCCCTTGATTTTGGCTAGTGTAGCTGTGTCTCCGGGCTTTATTGTTATGTAGTCTCTATTGCCTCCTGTTCGATCCCAGCTAGACTCTCTTTTAGTTACAGCGTTCCTTAAGTAGGGGAGACTCCACAAGACTCCTCTTATAGTGGGAAGACTCATGTCTTTTTAGCGAGCTGGAAATATAAATCAGTTAGCTCAATTAATGTGTGCATAGCCTAGTCAAAATACTCCATGAATTCCTCGTTTACTTTATTTCACGTTACTGGGTTTTAGGGATTGTTGCTACTATGGCTCTTGAAAGCACTTTAGTGCCTATTCCTAGCGAAATTGTAATGCCATATTCGGGTTATGTAGCCTACCTTAATAGTTCTGTGATTATGGTCGTTGAAGCAGTAATTGCCGGAACACTAGGTAATCTTCTCGGGTCTCTGCTAGCATACTACCTTGGATTAAAGGTAGGTAAGCCCATGCTTCTTAAATACGGTAAGTATTTTCTAGTAACTCGAGATAAACTAAAGTACGCGGAGAAGCTTTTCTCGAAGTACGGAGATTACGCCGTGTTCTTTGGAAGACTTATGCCTGCTGTACGCACAGTTATTTCTTTTCCGGCTGGAGTTTTTAAAATGAATCTCAGTAAGTTTATTCTACTTACAGTAGTCGGGTCTATTCCGTGGAACACTGCTTTAGTTCTTCTTGGGTACTGCTTAGGGCCTTCTTGGACTATTTTAGAAAAATATTTTCATTTACTGGATATCGTTGTTATCGTAGGAGCTCTAGTTGTGATTGTCTACTTCCTATATAAGTTGAGGTCTTCGAATGCTCATAGCACTTAAGAGGAGATTTACATTAGTAAGACTTATATTGTGTAGCTCATTTGCTAAAGAGGCTTTTTAGGGGTGATAATATGGTGAAAGTTCTCGGCATTAATGGGTCTCCGCGTAAATATGGTAATACTGCTAAACTGTTGTTGGTCGCGCTAAAGACGGCGGAAAAGCTGGGTGCTGAAACAGAGCTCGTACACTTGTACGACTATGATATTAAGCCCTGCGAAGGCTGTCTCTGCGACGAACAAACTGCCTGCGGGTATCCCTGCGCTATTGAAGACGATATGAAGATTTTATACGACAAAGTACTGAAAGCAGATGCCTTAATAATTGCTACGCCCATATATTGGTTCAACATGTCTAGCGTAGTCAAGACCTTTATCGATAGATTGACTGCTTTTGAGAACATGATCTTTATTGACGGCAAGAGCTGGGTTGAAGGAAGAGTAGCCGGCGTAATAGCGTGTGGAAACGACAGCGGCTGCATACAGGTAATAGCAAATCTTTACGCGACTCTAGTCTCGATGGGCTTCGCTATACCGCCCTGGGCTTTAGCTTACTTCAATAAGAAGGGAGACGTGCTAGAAAACGAAGACGTACTGTTAGACGCCGCGAATGTTGGTAGAGCAGTAGTTCTCGCGGCTCAAGCTCTCAAAAGTCTTTATAAGAAGTGGTACGACGCCGAGTTAATAGATTTTGTACGTGAAATCAAGCCAGTAATAGCAAAAGTTTCAGAGGAAGCTAGAATTAAGCAAAAATCATGTAGAGATGAATTAATAAAGACTATAAAAGAGAAATTAACTTTGACGAAGTGAATCAACCACGTATACTCTTCAAGTGAGCTAAAAGTGTTTTAAAAGTGTTTTCAGAAATAGTTATGTGAAGAAAATTTTGTGGATGTTTGGTTTGCCTTCAGAGAATCCTGAAAAAGCTTTAGATCTACTTAGTAGAGGAGGTTTTACTCATATAACTTTACCTCTGAAAGAAAACCTCATTAAACTCGCTTTAGACCATGGGTTCAAAGTCTTTATAGTCTTTAAAGCATTTGATATTAGCAACAAACGCGGAGAACCTAGTCTACTTGCAGAAGATCCTTATGGAAGAAAACACGTATGGTTTAGCTCAGGGTGCCCAAATAACCCTCTTTTAAGAGAAGAAAGACTAGAAAAACTAAAGGAAATAGCCACTAAGTACGACATACATGGAATATCGCTTGACGGTATAAGATTCGCTTCGCCTGGAAGCGGCATTAACGCTTTCATGACATGTTTCTGCAGGAACTGCAAATACAAGGCAGAGGAATTAGGCTACAATTACTGGAGAATGAAAAAAGACGTTGAGAGACTGCATAAGAGTCTACAGAATCCTAGTTTTATAGAATACTTGAAGAAAACAGTAAATGATTTCTCAATGCTTATAGACTTTCTGCTAGACTATGAGGGAGTATTAGAGTGGCTGAGCTTTAGGGCAGAATGTATCGCCGAGTATGTTAAAGAAACTAGAAATCTTCTGAAATCTATTGACCCCAAGCTAGAGCTAGGAGCCTATCTCTTCACTCCGACTTTGTCGAAACTAGTGGGACAGGACTACAGGAGGCTAGCATGGTACTTAGATGTTTTTCAGCCGATGATATATAGGCTCGGCGAGGGAGTAGCCTGCTATAACTACGAGTTAGCTGTCTGCGCTAAAGATATTTCAGAGCTCTCGGGTAGTGCTGTCTCGGATATACTGCTCCTTCTCTATAGGCTGTGCGGCTTAGATACTTTGAGTCCTCCACTCAAGCTGGAAGACTTATTTGAGAAAGGTTTACCTCTTGAAGCAATTCACGTAGAGTCTACTAAAGCCCTGAGACTTGCTGAAAGCAGTAGAGTAGAGCCCATTATAATACTTAAAGATCCTCAAGTAGTCTTTGCGGCTCAAAAAGTAATCGAGGCCGGCTGTAGTGGAGTAAACTTCTTCATTTACACCAATAAACTTCACGAAACTGTAGAAAAACTATGCGAAGTGGTGAAAACTCTTTGAAGTACGGCTTCTATCTGACGTACAGCGATCTCGAGAATGATTTCGATGAACTAGCCGAACTCACAGATAAAGGACTAGAAGTTCTTCATGTCAGTCTTCCCCTACCTAGAGTAGAAGAGTATTACACAGACACTAGAATTAAGCCTCATCATGTTAAAAGAAGCCTTATCATTAAGCTAAGAGAGCTTGTTAGAGACGCTCAGAGTATCGGTTTAAAGGTAGTACCTCCGCTAAAAGTCTTTCACTTCAGTCAGCTCGACGAAAATATAGACTTAGCTTCAGTAACAGTCTTTAACAAGAGGAATAGAGAGTGGGCTTGCCCCGTGAATAACGAAGTCAGACACAGAGTCGAAGCCGACATGCGTAATCTCATAGAGACATATGATGTAGACGGTATTCTGCTCGACTTTTTGAGATACGGTGGTGTTTTCTATGGACTAGAAAATTACCTTGTTTGTTTCTGCGAAGAGTGCTGCAGAGACGCCAAAGAAAGAGGCTTTAACTTATACCTCATTAAGTCAGATCTAATTGAGCTGTATGAAAAAGTAGTCTCAGTAGACGTAGATATCTTAGTCAACTTTCCTCAATTAACTTCGCTCTTCGAGTGGGTCTACACTACAATCGACTATCACTCGCTTACAGACTGGCTAGCTCTACATAGAGAAATAATTAGCGAGTACACATATTATCTCACTAAGCTAGCTAAGAGTCTTGGCGGACCCTCACTAGCCGTCGGCGCAACTCTCATGGCTCCTATGTGGAGCATACTAGTAGGTCAAGACTACAGAGACTTCAGCATAATTGTCGACTTCATAGAACCTCTACTCTATTTCGACCAGATAATATGGGAAGGCTTACCCGTAGTAAAGGAAATAAGCGATAAAAGCGGCATAAATAAAGACCTCTTGACCAAAATATACTTTAGGCTCTTAGGACTAGACAGCAAATACACCAAACCATATAATGTTCTTAAGGAAGAAGGACTCGATATTGAAGCTTTAAGCGAAATAGCTGAAGCTTGCATTGAACTAAACGTAGAAAATAAGCCACTTTACGCAGCTATCTCGTGTAGTAAAAAGTGCTTCGAAAACAAATATTCTAAAGAAATATTTTCTAACATCAAAGTTTTATCAGAGGACCTTGTAGTAGAGACTGTAGAGAAAATATCAGTACTTAGTCCCGACTTAATAATATTCAATGCTTATAGAGAATCAAAGGAATTTCTCTTTAAATACTTTAAATACATTGCCGTCTAGTCCGACAACAGATATCTATACTGTCTCAACTATTTTGTTATCTCCGCTGGCATGTAAAAATAAGCGACGCTAATTTTATAAAGTGTTAGATACGTCTAACAGTAGAAATGTACTTAGAAAACTCTCTTGAAGATTATTTAGCTGAAATATATAGACTAGAAGAAGCTTACGGATACGCTAGAGTAGGTAGACTGGCAAAAGAGCTAGGCGTATCTCCAGCTACTGTATCTAAAATGATTAGAAAACTTGAAAAAATGGGTTTAGTTAAGAAAACTGTAGAAAAGAAAATTAAGCTTACTGAGAAAGGTAAAGAAGCCGCCAGAAAGCTAATAGATAAACACCTGGTTGTCGAAGAAGTCTTAATGGAGGTTTTGGGAATAGATTATGCTGATGCTCATGCAATAGCACACTACTTGGAGCATATACCTGACTCCCTTTTAGAAAAAATTAAGGCTAAAGTACCTGAAGCTTCCCACAGAAGCGCTATCGAGGGAACAAAGTTAAGTGACGTTGGCGAAAACAGCGCATGTAGAGTAGTAGCTTTTAATGACTTAAAGTCTTTATTCAGGTTCCTCTCTAAGCACGGTATTTCAAAAGGCTCTAGGCTCTTCGTTAAAAGCAAGACTGCTTACTATCTTGAAGTTTTTCACGAAAATAAGAGTCTTAGAATTCCTTTGGATATAGCTAGGCTTATTCGCGTAGAGGTGATTAGGTAATGATTTCTTTAGAGAGCTTGCCTCCAGGCACAAGAGCACGTATTTTGGGAGTAGCGGGAGGCTACGGTTTAAGTAGAAGACTTATGGAAATGGGATTTACTCCAGGAACTATAGTAGAGGTAGTTAACAGCGGACCTGGACCTCTTTTAGTTAGAGTAAGAGGAGTAGTTATTGCTCTCGGGAGAGGAGTTGCGAGAAAGATTATAGTTCAGCCTATAGGTTGAGCTAAATGTCGGAGAAGAAGGTAATAGTTGTAGCAGTAGCAGGAAATCCTAATGTAGGCAAGTCCACGCTATTCACTATTTTAACTGGAGAAATAGCACATGTAGCTAACTGGCCTGGAACAACTGTTGAACGGAAAGAAGGCTTTAGAGAATACCGAGGAAAAAAAATAAGATTTGTTGATTTACCTGGAACATACTCTATTTCGGCTACTTCACCTGAAGAAATCGTTGCCAGAGAATATATTGTCAGCGGAGAACCCGATGTAGTTTTAGTTTTAGTAGACTCTACAGCTCCTGAAAGAACACTAAATTTAGCTATACAGGTTCTTGAGTTAACACCTAGAGTTGTCGTAGCGCTGACTAAAGCTGACTCTGCTCACAGTTTAGGAATACACATACACGTCAATAAACTTGAAGAAAAGCTTGGTGTCCCTGTAGTCTTAGTTTCGGCTCTAGAAGGTACAGGACTGAGAGAACTTCTCGATGCAGTAGTCGATGTAGCTGAAGGGAAAAAAGGCAGGAAAAAGCCCTTAAAAGTAAACTATTCGTGGCTAGAGCCCCATATAGCTGAAGTAGAGTCTCTGCTGAGCAAGTATAATGCTTTACCTGAGTACGATCGACGATGGGCTGCTGTAAAGCTTCTTGAAGGAGACTTGAGGCTAGAAGAAATACTTGAACAAAGAGGCTTTGAAAAGCTAATAGAAGAAATAAGGCGTTTGAGAACCGCTATTACTAGAAGCACTGGAAAAGACATAGGCGAACATGTTATTACGTCTAGATTTAATCTCGTAGACTCTATTGCTAGAGAAGTTGTTGTGAGAGTCAAGACTTCTGCAGTATCCGAGGAATCTCTACTCGAAAAGCTTTTAATACACCCTGTTTACGGCCCCCCACTAGGGCTTTTAGTTCTTCTTCTAGCTTTTACAGCAGCCTTTGCGCTGAATACGGGCTTTCCGCTGAATATATTACTCGACTTCATGGGATTTTCTGAAGCCGCCGAAGTAGTAGAAGAATACAGCTTAAGCGGGCTAATAGACACTGTCTTCAACTACTTGAGCGACATTTTAAGGCAAATAATGGTGCGGGCTAAGCTACCTGACTGGCTAGTATCGCTTGTAGTAGACGGAATAGTACCAGGTGTAGGCAGCGTACTTTCATTCTTCCCTCTTATCGTAGTAATATACATCGCTCTCTCGATAATAGAAGATAGCGGTATAGGTCCCCGTATAGCTGTATCGGTAAATAGATTCTTCAACTACTTCGGGCTTTCAGGCAAAGCAATATATCCCCTGATAATAGGCTTAGGATGTAATGTTCCCGCAGTAATGGCTTCTAGAGCATCGATAGAAGAAGAGGAAAGAAGACAGATCATATTTTCAGCACCTATTATACCTTGTCAAGCAAGACTATTAGTTATCTTAGCTTTTACTACAGCTTACTTTACTTCCCCTCTTCACCAAGCTTTCGCTATAGTCAGCATATACATCATAGCCATTTTTCTCACACTACTTACGTCACTTTTAATGCGAGCACTTCGGTTTAAAAAGAAAGAGCCTCCCGAACTAATTCTCGAAATACCTCCAATACACAAGCCTTCACTCAAAGTAGTTTGGTGGCTCACATGGGATTACAGCAAGCACTTCCTGAGAAAAGCAGGTACAATAATAGTGGCTTTAAGCGTAGCTACGTGGTGGCTACTAAGCTACAGTCCCTCAGGGCTAGCAAGCAGTGTAGAAGAAAGCTTTGGAGCAATAATTGGTAAGACTCTGGCTCCACTGCTAGCGCTCTATGGCATTTACGGAGAAAACGCCTGGAAAACAGCTTTTGCACTTCTACAGGGATTTGTTGCTAAAGAAGCTCTGGTGGAAACAATAGCCGTAATGTACGGTGGTACTCTCTCTACTCGTGAAGCACTATTAGCACTAGGCTTAACTCCACTACAGGCATACTCTCTCTTAGTTTTCATGACACTCTATGTTCCCTGCTTAGCTACTTTAGCTGCAATATTTTTCGAAAGCAGAAGCTTAAGAACCACTATTTTCGCAACAATATATATGGTAGCTTTAGCTACAGTCGTCTCACTCACAGTTTACTATACAGGACTTTTATTACAGACTTTAGTCTCTTAACACCATGTAAAGGAAGCACGAGAAGGGATAAAAGCCTAGTTCTCTTAAATACCTCCTGAATTCTCTTTTCTCAACTAAGCAGTCCAAGACAAGAATTTCTGCCCCAAGGTAGTACAGCTCGCTAACTATAGAGTCGAGAACTTTAGAGAAAAGTCCAGAAGAAAGAGCATTTCTAGATACCGCTAAATACGTAATTCTACCGATATCGTTTTCTTTTCTAACAACTACTAGACACTTGCCCTCATTTTCTCGATTCACGTAAAAAGTTGTATGCTTCTCTAAATCCTCTTCAGATAACTTATAGTCCGAAACACTATGTAGCTCGAAGTCCTTCAAATAACCTATGTCCTCTATTTCAGTAGGCTTAAAATACTGTTCTTTCTTCTCTACGGGCTTAAAATAGCTTACTTCGTGAATTCTCATCCCACTTCTGAAAAGAAACTCTACTGCTTCAATCTGGTGAAGCTCTACTTCAGCAACTATTCCTTTAACAAAGTATTTTTCAAGTTTTTTAAGAAACCAGTCCATAATTTCGCTCAAGTACTGGTCTCTCCAGTACTTAGGACGCATTAAAAAGCATTTCAGCTCATAACATTTTCCTTTAACTTTTCTGAAGAGCAAAGGTTTTCTTCTCGTGAACTCTATTGCAAAAATATGTCCTATGAACTCTTCATCTTCTGCGACAAGCGACAAGTGAGGATATTTTCCCTGAAAGTATAGTATATCGGACACGTTTTTAAGTGTCGTAAAGCCTGCGTAAGTTGAAGATAGCAAGTCGTCTACTTGCTTGAAGTCGGATAGCGTGAACTCTCTAACTAACACGTACTATCTGCATGCATTAAGTTTAATAAATTACCCGAAGAGCAAGAGAATATATTATCTACTGTCTTTAATACTACGCTATGGACACTCCGCTGATCAGCGTACTAATACCCGTCTACAGAGAATCAGACCAGCTTCAAAGTCTACTTGACCAGCTTCTCAAAGACCCCTATGAGAAAAAGGAAGTAATTGTTATCGTAGACGAGCCTACAGTAAAAAGCCTAAAGCTGGCAGACAAGTACAAAGATAAAGTAAAATTTATCTTCAATAAAACGCGTTTAGGGAAAGTTACGGCGCTCAATAACGCAGTTAAGCAAGCCTCGGGAGACATACTTGTTTTTATAGACAGCGACATTGCCCAAATAAAACCCAAGAACAGTTTCTTGGCGGAAATAGCCCACGCTACAAACCACTATGAAGTAGTTGAAATGAGCAAAAGAGTTTTTAGAAAAGGAGTACTCTCGAGACTTGTTCACTACGACTACCTAAGCTATAGCGCTATTAACTGGGTTTTTTCACGTAAATTAAGTAAATGTTTGGCAGTCAATGGCGCAGCATTTGCCATTAAGAAAAGCGCATTCGAAAAAATAGGGGGATTTTCTAGAGTAGTTTGCGAAGACTTAGATATAGGCACAAAGTCGTATCTACATGGAATGAAGTACATGTTTCTCAATAATCTCTCTGTGTATATGCCTGCCCCTCCTTCTTGGAAAACGTGGTTTAAGCAGAGAAGGAGATGGGGATATGGTGTAGCTCAGTGGATTTTTAAGTACTGGAAAGAACTAGCAAAATTCGTTAAAGAGAACCCTCTACTAACAATACTCGGACTACTGATGCTAATTCCCTCGCTAGTGATCTTCTTCACATTTATTTCATTGAGCCTAACTCTGGGAGAATATCTTGTAGTAACCTTTATTCTGCTTACTGCGCTGAAATATGATCCTCTTTTAATTATCCTAGTTCTAATTTCTCTAGGATACTCTCTTCACAGAAACCTAATACCGCTAATTATAGCTACTGCTGCGATAACTGCTGTTTTCTACTATTTTGCTAGAAAACTCGAATATGAGTTCAAGATGTATGAGTTCCTTCTGTATTACTTCATTTACTCGCCAATATGGCTTTTAATACTAATACTCAGCTTCATTCGAGTATCTACAAAAAGAGAGCCTCCTAAAGACTGGAAAGTGTAGTAGTTATGCTAAGAGTAGTATCCTTTGATCTTGATGGAACTATTATCGATAGAAAGTACAATGACTATTTCTGGCTTGAAGTAATACCGAGAACATATGCTGAAGAAAAGGGCTTAAAGTTAAATGAAGCTAAGAGAATCGTCTACTCAAAGTACGATGAAATAGGCGATAGCGACATAAGATGGTACTTACCCGATTTTTGGCTGAAGTGCCTAGGTATTAAAAAGAGCTTAAACGAGCTAATACACGAAGCTTTTGGAGAAAGTAAACCATATCCTTATGTGAAACCCCTTTTACACACTCTATCTAAAATGAAAATTAAGATAATTCTCTGCACTAATGCTCCTAGAGAACTAGCCACTAGTATCCTAGACTACCTCTCTATTAGAAGCTACTTTAGGGAAATATATTCGTGTGTAAGTGACTACTCCTTAGTAAGAAAAACTAGAAGTTTTTACGCAAGAGTTGTTAAAGATCTTAAAGTACCTGCAAGCTCGATAGTGCACATAGGAGACAACTTTACTTACGACTATAAAATACCAGTATCTCTTAGAATAAAAGCTATATTAGTTAAAAATCCTGAGACATTAAATCATTTAAGCCTTTACCGCAGAATAATTTCCATAGGCATATAATTCACCAAACAATACTTTAACTGATTCTCTAAACTATATTTTAATAGCCTAGCGGATTTAATATGTAGTGGTCTAGTATGCACGTCGAGCTGATCAAAACCTATATTCCTGGACTCGATGAAGTGCTAGGAGGGGGATTACCTAGACCTGGAGTCGTGTACCTAGTGGGACATACTGGTACAGGAAAAACAACACTTTGTGCCCAGATTCTCTACGAGAGAGCTAAGAAACATAGTGAAAAAGGACTCTATATATGCACCTCAGAACACCCCTCTCTCCTTATCTCCAGATTGAAGTCAATGGGTATAGACTTCGAAAAACTAGTAGAAAATAACTTAATTGAAGTAGCTTATGGTACACCGATTTCAGAGGAAAATATAGTTGCTACTTTGCTGGAAGAAGTCTTAGCCAAAGTAGAGACAGGAGAATTCTCTAACATAGCTTTAGACAGTATAACTTCTCTAGTTAATTTTATACCGGTAGTCAAAGTAAGAGGTATTCTGGGGTCACTTTATAAACATATTATAGACAAAAAGCTTCTTGGAATTCTTGTAGGAGAAATCTCACTTACAGGTAAGTCGCCTACAGTTGGCGTAGAAGAATTCATGTGTGATACTATTATTAAGCTAGAGCAATACGAGCGAGCAGAAGGATATACTTTAAGACTGACAGTTCTTAAGAACAGAGTTGCTGGACACAGTAGAGCATACTATGAGATATCGATTACTGATAAAGGCTTCGAAGTGTTAGCGCCATTTAAGCCATGAGAATAGACCGCGATAAAATAGTTTTAGGCTGGCTCTCTTTATCAATTCTCCTTTTAATATATCTTTTCTTCAGAGGAAGAAAAGCTTACCTTTCTCTTGAAATCTTCTCACTAAGTCTCTTATCCTTTTACATCTGCATATTCTTTGTAGCGTCAAGTTTAATAGGACTAATACTTTCAGGACATTCTTTCGAAAAAGAACAAGTAGAAATTTTTTCTGGACTAATGGTAGTGGCGCTATCTCTTATAGCTGAAACACTGTATTATTCACCTGACATAATATTCTTAAAGTACTTGCTTAGCAACGTCGGCTTCGCAATAGGAATTACTATACTATTTCTCTCTACGAAAAACTATTTTATTAAAGTAGGTGTTATAAAAAGTACTTCGCGTACTTTCAAGCCATTTATAGTATTTTCACTAGCAATAATCGTCATATTATCTATTTCTTCATCAATAATAAGTATTACATTTAAGGAAAATATTCCATATTGCATAGAGAACGATTATGTTGAAGTAATATTAAATATAATTATTTTTAAGGCTACTTTATTATACAGTTTTTATTTAACATATAACTACAAAAGCTATTCATATCCTATTGAGGCCTTTAAACTGCTAATCGCGCTGGGCTTTGTTTTTGAAGCATCCTATACTTTAATTAAAATACTGGCATTTGCAAAAGGGTACTTCAGCATAATAGATGCAGTAGTAAGTTTTACAGCAGTAAACATAGCTTTACTTATTTTCATCGGAGGCTCTATGCTACTTATAGGGGCCTCAATGCCCATTACAAGAAGATACAGCGAATCAGTTCTCTTAGGAATAACATCTATTGTAGGCTACTCTGAGTATATCAGGGATATTCTAGCATCGTATGCTCGTCAAGGCTACTCAATACTAGTTATAACAAGGAGGGGAAGCCCTCTTTTATCGATATTTTACGAATTCCGAGAAAAATCATTTATAGCATATTTAGACCCAGAAACCTCTTATCCGCGGAGCATATCTCCTACAGAGTTCACTTTACCTCCAGAAACTGCACATATTGTAAAGCTTGTTAAAACCGTAAAGTCTTCGAGTAAAACAAATGTTCTAATAATTTTTGATAACTTAACAGATATTTATATAATGAGAGGAGATAAAAAGTCCTATGAAATAGTGAAAGAAATAAGCAGTATTCTCTCACCTGGAGATATTGTATACTTCATAGTCTATGTAAAAGCCCATGAAGAAAAGAACATTGAAGTACTTAAGTCGCTTACAAGAACATACTTAGAGATTTAAATTAGGCACTCGAAATATACCTAGTGAAAAGAGTTATCGAAAATACAGTATTTTACGGAGTACTCGCCTTGACTGCCTCGACTATCATTTGGCTATTTGCCCAAGGGTACATAATGCCTAGATTCACTATATTGTGGGACAAACTGTACATGAAAATTTTTGTCACAATGATTATCCTAAACGCATCTATTCACACAACTATAGTCTACTTAAAAAGACCCGAATACAGGTTCTCGGAGTGGAGACTTGTATTCAGAGGAGTACTCCTCTTAACACTCTCCACAATACTAGATCTCTGCGACGAATTAGCGACTATAAGAGAATACGGGCAACTCTTTACACTTAAGATACCACCTCTAACAGGAGCTCTTTTTCTAGCCATAGGAATATACTTATGGCTAAAGAAAATAACAGTCCACGAACCAGCAATAACTCCAGTTTCTTCTGTTGGAACTACTATTACAGCTATTCTACTAGTACTGACATTTGTTATAGTCAGTATAGGAGGAGGATACACGTATCCTTCATTCAACAAGCTATTACAAGATATTTTTCCCGAGACATGTATGCTAGCTGCAGTAGTCGTGTGGACCCTAATGCTTTTCACAAGAGGATCAGATAACTGGTCAATTCAGCTAATAATAGACTTCTATAGACTTAGTGGACTCTTTTTCATAATTGTTCTCTCGCTCTATATTCTCGAAGATCTCTACGCATATTCTCAACTATCACTATTCTTTCTCAAGAAATCTTTCGAAATAGTTGCTCTCGGCGTACTGATAATGGCACTAACTTGGAGCAGCTTTACACCCGTAACTCTCCTGGCTTCAGCAAGTACTTCACATATGAAAGTCTCGGCAGACAAAAGCATACTACTTGAAGTAGACACACCTAGTGACGCAGCGAGCGTAATTAAGAATACTCTACAGGCCAAAGAATACTGTACAATAATCTTTAC
The DNA here is from genome assembly GCA_965367815.1 of uncultured Thermoprotei archaeon. Classification (GTDB taxonomy): domain Archaea; phylum Thermoproteota; class Thermoprotei; order Thermofilales; family B15-G2; genus B15-G2. The sequence continues at coordinate 104,791 of CBDUKN010000001.1, read as the reverse complement.
TAAGAAGAAAAGCCCCTTAAGAGAGAAACTAAGTGAAGAAAACTTGCCTATTATTTTCTGCTACCTAGAACCTGTAAGCTATCCTAAACAAATAAGTGACCGAGAATACGAAGTATCGGCTGAACAAGCACATATAATATACTTACTTAGAAAAATGCGCAGCCGCTGCCGCTACCCATTCCTGTTAGTCTTCGATAACTTAACAGATTTAACTACAGAAAAAGGCTTAAGGAAAACGTATTTAATTGCAAGAGAAATGCTCTCTTTCCTCGAAGAAGGAGACCGGGGCCTCTTTATTTTGATTAAAAAAGCTCACAGCGAGCCAGAAAAAGCTCTCCTATACTCGCTCTTCGAGAAAATAGTTTCACTTTAGCCACCTCTCTAGCCAAGCTATAGACTTTCTCCCTGAAAACATGTGTCCTCCATCAAATACATCTATGTCTAGCTTGTCGCCCGCACCAAGGAAGTCATAAATCCTCTTAAGCTTTTCATAAGCCTTCATAACGTAAGACGGTGTATAAAGAGGATCTCTTTTACCGTACTCTATTAAGAGTGGTCGAGGAGCAATTAAGCCCACAATATCGGGAAAATCAGCGTACTTGAGTATGCCCGGTATATACTGGCAGGGACACTCTCCTCTCTCAATAAGCATGTCCCTAAAAGTGCTGAAGTATCCGCTTATAACAGCCACCTTTATCCTCTCGTCGAGTGCACTCGTATAGGCAGTCCACGTGCCGCCCCAAGATAACCCTACACAGCCTATCTTCTCCTTATCTACGAAAGGCAGCAATTGAAGATAATCAATAGATCTAATGGCGTCCCATACTCTTTGCCCAACCATAGTTTTGCCCAACAAAAGAGAAGAAGTAAATCCCCATGTGCAGGTCACGCCATCCTTCGACAGCTCGCCAAAGCATCTCCCATCAGGCACTAGTACCACGAAGCCTCTCTTAGCTAGCTTGAAGCCATAATCGTAGTTCAGCGGAGCAATATATCTCTGGTACTCTATTTCACTTGAAGCTATCCCGGCCACATCAACTTTACCTCGCCCATGACCATGAAGCGCAAGAATACCCGGAGCTTTACCCTTAAGGTCGGCTGGCTTGAGAAGATAAGCAGGAACACTAAAGTTCTCCTCAGTATCATAGACTACTTTCTCTACAATAATACTGTCTTTCTCAAAGGACTCGACTACCTCAGGGTTTAGAGGAACTTTTTCTTCAGGAAAACCTCCGAGAAGCTCTATTAACTTACTCTTAAGCTTCTCTCTCCACTCCCTCCACTCGTCGAAACTTTTCGCCTTGAACTCAAGTAAAGGTTTATTTTCACTCTCTAATTTGCGAAGATAGTTTAGAACAGAGAAATTTCTGTTCATGTTCTGTTTCCGCACAGAGCAAATATTATACTACTCACTTAAGGCATCATCCCAAGTCTCTTTAATTCGCTTAGATACATTTTCAAAATATTTCAGCAGCTTCGAGTGAAGGCGTTAAGGGATCCAGAACCATTGCCTGCTCAACTAGCTCTATAGAGCCCTCAACCATCCCTTTGACTAATAGCAGGTATTTCTCAGAATGCAGCCTCAATCAAGCTTTAACAGCATCGGGTAGCTTTACCGAAACTCCCTCTATCTTCCTACCGTCGATTACTGCAGGCACTTCTACAGCTATTTCACTAGGTAACCCGCTTATCAGACCTTCCTTTATTAAGTATATTAACTGCTAGCAGTGACAATCTCTTCTCATTAGAGAAAGCTGAAATTATGTCAAGAGCATATTCTTCCGAAGGCCTTATTTTCTTCTCACCTTTAATTACAGCAGAGAAAACATCCCCTTGTCTTCTGACAACGTGCTCGCTGAGCCTCATTTTATCGAAATCTATGACCCCACTTACTCTTTTCAATACAGAACCATATTTAAGGCGATTAAGCCAGTAGCTTAAATAAGGGAAAAACTCTGCGAATCGTCTATCACTCAAGGTAGGCAGAACCTTAAAAACTTTGTAGACTTCGCGTCTAATTGAGTATGGGTGTTTTCCATAATACTGTACTTGCTCGAATTAAATAACTCCTTTGTTAAGACAGAGAACACGGACTCTCCTTTATAGACTATATCAGTAGTCCATATAAAGTGGTTTAATCCTCCAGCATGAACACTAATCCCCCTGAGGATTTATGTTCAGTAGCTTTGACGCTAATTTCACGATATGATATACACTATGACATAACTCGACTACATTTACTTTAGTGTAAAGACTTGCAGCTGCACAGTCGACTCAACCATATTCATTAGACAAAAAGTGCTGCCCCATAGGTCATTTACTCGAAAGAAGTCTCCCAGTAAACCTTAAGTGAAGCGCTTCTCGTGCCAATTAAAGATACTTTAATCACGTCTACATGTCCGCTCCATGGAATAAAAAACTAAGTATCATTACTTAATAAGTTCTTTAATAACTTCAAATAGCTTCTCTAAGTCGTCTACTGTATTGTATAAATGCGGTGATACTCTTATACCGCCTAGTCCCCCAGCCCCTCTAGCTGCGACAATAATGTTTCTTTTCTTTAATTCAGCTACTATGTTATAGTGTTCTTTTAAACTAATGTTCCTTAATTTAAATGTAGTTATACTAGACCACTTTTCTTTATTTTCAGTAAAGGTCACTATCTCTCCATTTAGCTCAATTATTATATCTATAAGCTTTTCTTTAAGCGACAAATTGTGATAATGTATTTTGTTTATTCCTATTTCATTTAAAAGCTTCAATGACTCCGTAAAACCAAGTACACCAAGTATCGGTGGAGTTCCGGCCCACTCGAACCTGGCTGCAGTTTTCTTCAGCTCGAGTAATTTCCAGCAGTCTTTATCTGGATTGAACCAGTACTGAGACCATGTCTCGGCAGGCTCCTCCATGTTATGTAAGCCATAAGGAGGAGACTCGAGTTCGCTCAAAAGCTCTTTTCTAACATAAACTAGACCAACTCCAAACCATGTAGAAAGAAGCCACTTTTCTCCACCAGCTACAGCGAAATCTGGCTTTATTTCATTTACATTGAACTTGACTGCACCTATATGCTGTATTGAGTCTAAAATCAAGTAGGCACCTACTCTATCCGCTATTTCGCGCATTTCTTTGAGTGGCATGACTAAACCATTAACCCACTGAACACTGCTAGCTACAATAGCTTTTGTTTTCTCATCAACAGCCTTCTCAATATCTTCTACCGCATAGAAGCCATTTCTATGTCTTACTATACGTACTTCGCAGCCAACTTTACTACAGTATGTCTTTACTACTGATGCAACACCAGGAAACTCTAAGTCGAAGCTAACTACATTATCCCCCTTCTTGAATCCAACCATTGCTATGACTTTACTTAAACCCGTCGTAGTAGACGTGGTAAAAAATACTTCTTCTGCTTCAGCACCTATGATTTTTGCGGCCTCTCTCCTAGCCTCATCTAAAACTTTTTCCTCGAAGGAAGAATTCCAAGGCCCTTCCTCTAGTAAACGCTGAGCAGTGCTCACTACCTTCTTTATAGCTCTTTGTGGAACAAGGCCGTAGCCCGCAGTATTCAAGTAGACAGTTTTCTTGAGTACAGGAAATTCTTCTCTCATAATCACAGAAAATAGTCTAGCAACAGTAATTAAATTTAGCCAAATAAAGGCCATTTTCGCAAGCTTAGCGCAGTACTCCTATTTCGAGGAGAAAGAATATGAAAAAGTAGAGTCTAATCATAGTTGAGAAAATGCCCTATGATCCCGTAAAATACGCTGAAGCTCTCAAGAGAATAGTAACAAAGAATTCTCTTAGAAAATACTACCGTGTAGCTAGAGGAGGACGCTGGTATGGAGGAATAGCTACAGCTGACTGCGTTGGCTGCAACCTCAAATGTGTTTTCTGCTGGAGCGGAGCACCACGAGACCATCCAGACAAAATAGGCAAGTTTTATTCGCCTGAGTACATTTTCATGAAGCTCGATAAATGTGCCTCGAGGAGAGGATACCGTCAGCTGAGAGTAAGCGGTAACGAGCCAACTATCGGCCGAGAACATTTAACTAAACTGCTGGAGCTTGTAGAAGAGTCAGGAAAATACCTGTTTATACTGGAAACTAATGGAATACTCATAGGATATGACAAGTCTTATGCCCGAGATCTCTCTAAGTTTACATGTGTACACGTGAGAGTATCTATTAAGGGCTGTACTCCCCAAGAATTCTCTATGCTTACCGGCGCTACACCAAAGTCCTTCGAGTACCAGCTCCAGGCACTAAAAAACCTTCTCGATTACGGTGTTGAATGCCATCCTGCTGTAATGCTTTCTTTCAGCACTAAAGAGAGTTTGAAGTACCTAATTCAAAGACTAGAAGAAATAGACAGAGTACTAGTAGAGGAATTCGAGGAGGAATATGTTTTTGAGTACCCTCACGTAATGGAGCGTCTGAGAAAAGCGGGCATAAAGCCTAAAGTGAGCTTCAGGCCGGACTCTATACCAGAAGAACTTATCTAACTAGGCTCTCTACCCAAGACTTTAAAGCAGGTTTAGGCGCGAAGCCTACGCGCATGCTTACAGGCTTTCCTCCTTTAAATGCCATGAGAGTAGGTATTGCCGTTATACCGTAGTCTAGGGCAGCTTCCTTTACTTTATCTACATTTACTTTAGCGAAGAGAACTTTGTCTGAAAGCTCTTTAGCTACTTCTTTGAAGATAGGCGCCATCATTATGCAGGGAGGACACCAGGGAGCCCAGAAATCTACTACGAGCAACTTGCCTTCACTAGCCGACTTCGCTAAAAGTTCTTTAAACTCCTCGTAGCTCTCTACTTCAATGACTTCACTTCGAGGCTTCTCTTTTCCTCCTCCCAGCAGCCTAGCTAGTTTTTTCAACTTTATTTTCTCTAGCTCAATATCTTCTGGCATCGTTTTTTAAGTAATTTTAATTTAATTTAAACATAGCGTTACAGTTCAATCATTGGAACAGAATAGAGTGACTCTATGAAATCTAGTGCTTTCAAATACTTTTCTTCGAGTTCTCTTATGGCACTTTTTAACTCTTTTTCCCTAGTGCAGCAGGCTGATACGCAGAGGTATCCGTCTTCGTTTAAGTCTACTCTAGAGTACTTGAAGGGAGAAAGTCTTCTTGTAAGGTTTTCTGTTATTACTACGTGAAATGCTGTTCGAGAATACTTGTAGAGAGGCTCTGTTTCAATATAGTATCCGTAGTCCTCTACATCTAGCTCTAGGCTTATCCTTCTCCCTTCAATATACTTACACGCAACTACTACAGGGTATCCTCCCTCCATGTCTGCTACTGCTGCCGTGTACCCAGCTTTCCGAAGTACTTCTTTTATACCCTCGTAGTCTTCTTTAAAAACTTCTTTGTGAGCAGATACCTGTACTTCTGCTCTGTCTTCTACCCAGTAGTAGTGGTGAATAGGAGAAATACTGTGGCCCACAACTGCCACAGGAGTATAGGGCTGACTGTAGCCGAAGAAAACACAGAGAGCCGGGCCTGGCTCCCAGTAAGCTACGTCTCCCTTATGTACATAAGCTACAGTTTCTGCAAACTCTTTAGAAAAAGGTATATTGAAGTATATCTCTTCTTTCCAGACATTGATTACAGAGGAAGGAGCTTTAGATGAAAGAAAGTGAGCAAGCTCTTCGTCTTCGACTTCCAATACGAGAGACCCGACTTTAGCTACTTTTAGGTCTATTAACATCACTCTTTACTTCGAAACTACTACTTTTAACATTTCCCTTGCAGAAATCACAAACTATTTTAGCATATTGACTATTTTAATGAGTTCTTCTACAGGGTTTCTCGAAAAATCTACTCTTAGATCAAGTAGCTTATTGTAGTAAGGCGAATACTCTGTTTCGCCGCAAATAATTAGTGCAGCACTCCTGTCACCTCTCATGTCTCCTCCCACTTCATGAGCTCTCCGAGCTGCTTCTATGAGTCTATCAAGCATATTGAGTTTTCTATTTCTCCTCATAGCGTCTGCCGCCTCTTCTACTACTCCTTTGCGCACATAGTTTCCTATGACAGCAAAGTCTTCTCCCAAATATTCTCCACGAAACTGAGGAGCCTCAGAGCCAGTGTACGCTGCCTTGTCTAAGCCAAGAGTAATTACTGCTACTTGTCTGTGTTGAGGATAGCTATCTTTCTTGATAGCTAGATTCAGAGCCTGCTCAGCTGTACTTCCTCTACTAATGAGTTCTCCTATGATCGGCCCTAAGGAAGGATTAGTTAACGCCTGAGATGCTACCGCGCAGTAAGGGTACTTTATGTAAGGAACTCTGCTTCCCACAGCGATACTGCCGGAGACAGTTATTATTCCGAGAAGCCTGTTGACAGGGTCTGCTACTAGAATACTGTAGGTCATAGCTTCTGTCCCTTAGATAAATACTCGAGAATTTCTCTTGCGGCTCTTCTGACAGCGTCTCTCGAGCTTAGCTTAGGCTTCCAGCCATACTTCTTAGCTTTACTTATATCAAGTAGCATTAACTTGACGTCGCCGGGCCATCCTCTTCCATCGGAAGTCATCGGCTTAAACACGTATTTCACGTTTTTGAGGCCCATTTCCTCTACAACAATATCGGCTATCTCTATTACTTTAACCCAGTCCTCGTTTCCCACATTAAATACCTCGTAGTCTTTGATAGGGTCTTTTACTTTATTGAAGAGATAGAGCATGGCTTCAACACAGTCTGATACATGGAGATAGCTTTTTTGCTGAGTCCCGTCACCGAGTATTTCTAGACATGAGGGGTTCTTTTTGAGCTTATGTATAAAATCCCATATTACTCCATGAGTAGATCTTCCTCCCACAATATTGGCTAGTCTGTAGATTACTCCTTTAATTCCATAGAGCTTAGAATAAGTCACAATGAAATTCTCGCAGGCAAGTTTACTCGCACCATATACCGAGATAGGTTCAAGTGGATGATAGTCTTCAGGAGTAGGCATAATTTTGGCTTCTCCGTAAACTGTGCTCGAGCTCGTGAAAATGAAGTAGGGTATATCGTTTAATCGAGCTGCTTCAAGGACATTAAACGTAGCTAAGACATTTTCCTCAAAGTGTATTCTAGGATTTATAGAGGATACTCTTACTTCGGGATTTGCAGCCAAGTGGAAGACTACTTCAGAATCTTTCATAAAACTCCAGTCGGTTAAAGTCTTTAAATCTGCTTTAATTAGCTTAAAGCGAGAATTATTTAAGTGCCTACTTAAGTTCTCTACTTTACCGCTGCTGAGATTATCTACTACTATTACTTCATGTCCTTCCTCGATAAGCTTATCTACGAGCCAGCTTCCAATGAAACCTGCACCACCCGTGACTACTGTCCTCATATTGTGTGTGAGTAAGCGTAATGTAATTTAAAACTATCGTAAATTCATTGAAAACTAGAAGTCTATTACAGGCGTACTAGAAAATTTTCCTAATTCAATAAATTCGCCGGGCTCAGCATCAGTGTAGATTAAGCGAAAGCCTATAGGCTTGTTTTTAATGAAAGCTACAGCAAGACACTCTTCAATGTACTCGAGGAACTTTTCTCTAGGAGCATTGGGAAGAAGCACCATGTCTACTCCAGCTACACATGCTACAGAGAACCTAATGAAGTCTCTTGCCCTCAGAGCCCCCTCAGCTGCAAGCCTTTTTAACTCATTGTCTTCAGCTAAAGGGAGCATAATCTCGTTAAATCCACAAGACTTTAGCTCAGCTGAAGCTCTTTCAATAGCCTTATTCAAAACAAGTATTCGGTAGAGAGAAATACTTCTCTTTCCTGAAGTAATTAAAGGAACAACAGACTCCTCCATCCAAGGTGAAATAGATAGATCTACTCCCTTAACCTCAATCCCTGCTTTACAGGAGATTTCTGTGAGAACTTTTAAGCAAGTTCTTCCAGCATCTCTTATTTTTTCAATAATATTCCCCTTTGAGTAAAGATACTTGGCGTAGAGAAGAGCCCCCGTTAAAAAGGGCTTCCCTGAAACACAGGCTGCAGCCGGAAAATAAGGTGTTTCAATAGGACCTTTAACGACAAGAGCTATTCTACACTGAGTAAGATAATCGCCTCTCTTCCTTAGAGAATTCAAGGCTTGATAGTACTTCTCGGCTAGACACGGAATTCGACTTAACTCTAGTTCAGGGACATTGAAACTCGCGAAAAGATTTTCATACGAAGACAGACTTTCACATATTTCAGCTAAATTCCCTTCAGCTGACAAAGGCACAGAAAAATAATCGAAGTCCGCTTCCTCGACGAAAGCAGAAGCTCTGTCGAGAAGCTTTAAAGAACACTTAGTTGGAGCTAAGGCAATTCTATAGCTCCAGATCTCAGTTCTTACTTCCGTTTCCTTTACTTTTCTTGCTAATTCTATAAAACTTTCATTCAGCTCAGGTATAGCGAGAGTAACCGCTCTAACCTTAAACTTCACAATATCTATACTTACGGAAGCACTATTTAAGACTGTTATTCGCCTGCAGAAGCTCTGTTTTTTGCTTTAAAGTATTCTTCTATCTGTTTAAGTCCTACAAGTATGGCTTCTTCTGTAGCCACTAGAGGAGTTTTATTTGACCCAAACTCTAATATCATCCAGCCGCGAACACCATTCTCGTCTACATCTACTTTGACAAAAGGTATACCTAGAGACTCTAAAAGCACAACAGCCTTCTCGCACTCACTATTGTTCTTCTCTACAAATAGGTAGACTTTGCCTTTGTTCATAGGCATCACTCATAGTTTCCTCAAATATTTAATATTGGGTTACGTTTAACTTACCCAGTATTATCAGAATATCTTGCTACTAATACTCTGTGCAAGAGATTACCGAAACTGCTCTCCTTCAAAAGGCTTATTAAGTTAAATAGAATAGGCTAGTGAGGTGAAGCAATTTGATAATATTCGTTACAGCAATAAGTGGTAGCGGAAGACTGGATTACATAAAAAGAGTACAGAAATTAGCGGGAGACAAGCTTGAAGTAAGAGACATAGGCTCAATGATGTTCGAGAAATCGAGGCAACTAGGTATAGAGATCCCTGAAGGAAAAATACTAGACCTCGACCCCTTTGCATTAAACTACTTGAGAGCAGCTATTTTTGAAGAGCTATTGAAAGAGAAAAAAGAATTCGAGAGTTACAGTGAGAAAGACAAAGACCTAATAATAAGTACTCACACATGCTTCAGGTGGAAGAAACACCTTGTTCCAGGATTCAATTTCTACTATTTAAATCAACTGAACCCCGATGTCTACGTGACAATCATAGACAACGTTCACTACATTAAAGCTCGCCTCGAATCAAATCCTCACTGGCGAGGCAGACTTACTCTTAAAGATATATTAATTTGGAGAGACGAAGAAGTCTTCATAAGTGAAATGCTTGCACAGTACCAGCAGAAACCACACTACATTATTGCCTACTCAGAACCCCCCGATGTACTCTACAACATTATATATAATGTCGAAAAAAAGAAAAAACGTGGAGAAAAGCCAGCGATTAAAGCTTACTTAAGCTATCCTATTACATATGTTAAAAGCAGAGACGAGTTTATTAAAGAGAAAAACGAAGTTAAAGAAAAGCTCAGAGAATCAGGCATAATTGTTTTCGACCCCATAAGTGTAGAAGAAATGGATATAATAGGAGCAGCTGAAGCAGCTGCTAGAGAAGGAAAAAAAGAAGTAGTTTTTGAAGTAGAAGGAAAAGAGTTCAAAATACCTTTAAGAGAAATAGAGGACGCTAAAGAAGATATAGTAGACCAAGTTGTAGCGAGAGACTACAAGCTGATAAACCAGTCAGACATAATCATAGTCTACTACCCTGTAACATACTTGAGCGCAGGAGTTCTAAGCGAAATAAACTACGGATTTACACACAACAAGGAAGTCTACGCAATATTCCCACACAGCGTAAGCCCGTTCCTGAAATACTACACTACAAAAATATTCAAGTCAGTAGACGAGCTAATAGAGTACTTTAGAGAAAGAGAAATGATTTAATGAACAGTAACTTCATCTATTTCTGCTTCTAGCTCTTCGTATACTTCGACCAGCTTCTTGAGCACTTCTGCCTCCTCTACGTATATCTTAATGTTTGTTAAGCCGTCTTCTATTCTCTGGCAAGAAACTACCAAAACTACTTTTCCTTCCGAGATAACCGCGTATGAAGAATATCCGATTTCGATTACTTCGCCTAGCTTGCCTAGTATCTGTGCCACATCTTGGGGCGCTAGCCCGCTTCTGCCAGTTAACTCGATTATCATAATTCACATTTAATAGTCTCCCGATAAATGCTTTTCCTCGAGAATCCTCAACGATAAATACTTCTCGAGAACAAGTTAGCCGGTGACCCGCAGTTAAATACTTTCCTTACACTCCTCGCAGAGGACAAGAAGAAGCAATCGAGTTTATTAGAAGACAAATCAGAGCTAGAAGAGCTGCTCTCCTGCAGGCGCCAACAGGCTTCGGTAAAACAGTTGTTGTGTTAACAGCTCTAATGCCGTATATACTAGGAGGCTATAGAGTTCTCTGGGCTGTTAGAACAGGAAACGAGACAGATAGACCCATAGAAGAACTTAAAGTAATTGTCGAGAAATATGGCCTTGACGTAAAGGGGCTCTCATTTAGAGGAAAAAGAGACATGTGTTTACTGGCTAGAGAAATGCTCAGCGGGCCTATAAGCCATGAAGATGCAAGTGTTCTCTGCAGAACCTACAGGAAAACATGCAAGTACTACTTGACTTTGATTAGAAGAGAAGACACTATACTAGATATATTTAATGACCCAATGATGTATACCGAGGTCTTAGAGAAGTGTTCTCGTCTGGGAGTGTGCCCCTACTTCGCCCAGTATGTTCTCTTAGAGGAGGCAGACGTAGTGTCGCTGAGCTACAACTATATTTTCATGGAGAGTATAAGCTGGAGCATTAAACGCATAGTCCCCTTCAGCGATACGATACTAGTTGTAGACGAAGCCCATAATTTACAGCACTTAAACCTCTATTCAGACAAAATAACACTCAACACTATAGTTAACGCTGCGAGAGAAGCTCAGGAAAGAGGATTAGCTAATATAGTCAAAGTACTGAAAAAGCTGCATACTAAGGTATCTGGGTACAAAAAGTTACTTAAAGACGAAGAAGACATGCTATTTGATCCAAGCGACTTCAAAGACATTTTAACAGAGCCTCTTTTAAAGAAAATGAGAACTTATGGTCAAAAGATAAGAGAACAGCAAATAAAAATGAAGAAAAGGCCCCATTCCTCACTCTATCATTTAGCCAACTTCTGGCTAAGTGTTTTCGAGACAATTGGTATAGAAGGCTTCGCGTACATTGCTACAAGAGATAGAGACAATATCATATTAGAGCTATGGGACATGAGATCGAGGGAAATACTGGGTAGCGTGTGGAGACAGTTTGCTAGAGTAGTGCTCATGTCAGGTACGCTGGCGCCGATAGATGCTTTCGCCGAAACAGTAGGCTTAGAAAAATACTCGGGCAAAATAATAGCGTCAGACTACGATCCTCGCAGAGTCCTGCCTATTATCTTGAAGGGAGTGACTACTAGAGGAGAAGAGCTACCTGAAGAAATGTGCTTAAGGTACATTAACTTAGTTAAGGTGCTTGTAGACAAGCTGAAAGTAAATACAGCTGTTTTTACAGCCAGCTATAGAATTCAAAGAGAACTGATTAAACATGGCTTAATCGAAGAACTGAAGACTCTTGGAGCGAAAGTCTTCGTTGAGCGAAAAGACATGAAAGGCGATGAGGCAAGAAAAATACTCACCAAGTTCAAGGAACTACCCTCTAGCGGAGAATACGGTGTACTAATAGGCCCTGCCTCAGGCAGGTTCGCGGAAGGAGCAGACTTCCCCGGACGAGAACTAGAGGCAGTATTCCTCGTCGGAATACCCTTTGATAGAGTGACCGCTAGAACAAAGAAATACATAGAGTATTATACACAAGTCTACGGGGAAGGCAAAGGCAGGTACTACGCCTACATAATCCCAGCCCTGCGCAGAGCTTCACAGGCTCTAGGCAGAGCACTGAGATCGCGTGAAGACCGAGCAGTCCTAATAGCTGGAGACGAACGCTACTTGAGATACTTGAACCTTCTACCAGACTACTTCACTAACGGAGTAAAAGTAGTCAAATATCCTGAATTAACTGAAGTTCTCGATAAATATTCTCCAGTAAATTGAAATCAGACTATAGCCCGTTCGTCACTGCTCCGAAACCTTACCCGGTCATCACTGTAACTTTATATGTCGTTCCGCTATATCTACTTACTTGAAATGGTAGTCGAACAGACCACTTACATTTCTCTCAAATCTTCTATTCTCGAGATAGCTTTCCGCGGGCGTTCACTTGAAATAAACGAGAATAAGTCTAGAGTCAAGGGTGTAAGGATACTTAAAGACGGAGTCTACGGCATTGCGTCGAGCAATAAAGAAGACTTTAAGACACTCAAGGAGAAAGCTTTGAAAGCGGTGTCAATGAGCAGAAGAACTACTAAGAAAATTGAGGGACTTGCTGAAGCGAAATTAGCTAAAGGCTCCTATAAAGCCTCATATGAAATTGATGCAGAGGAAGCAGTAGACTACGTTGTTTCACTTTCAGACAATATTAGAGACTTCCTTCATCCTCTTGAAGTAATTCCAGAAGTAATTTTAACAGCTTACACTACCGAAAGAAATATTATTACAAGCGACGGCGCAAATGCTTCTGAAGAGAAAACCATAGTAGAGCTTATTGCTTCTGCTACTTACTCAAGTAAGACAGCAAGCACTATAGTAGGGTTTACCGGTAACTTGAAGTACTTGCCAGATCCTTCTCTAATCGCAAAGAAAATTTCTTCAAGACTGCTGGCTATGTTAAAAGCAAGGCCTTTAGACATTTTTAGGAGAGGCTTAAAGTACACAGTAGTCTTTAGCTCAGAGTGCTCGGGAGCACTATTCCACGAAGTAGTAGGGCATCTTCTTGAAGCAGACGTAGTTGTAGAGAGAAATCTCGGAATAAGACCTGGAGCAAAACTGTTTAAATCCAATATAACTGTAGTAGACGACCCTCTTGTACCTGAAGGCTACGCGAGCTACTTTTTCGACGACGAAGGAGTCTACGCTAGTAGAAAAACATTAGTGGAAAATGGTACAATAGTCTCGCTTCTGCATACACGTTGGACCGCATATATCATGAAAGCTCCTCCTAATGCAAGTGCTAGAGGACTCTTTATACAGCCTAAAGCAATGCAAAGCAACCTCGTAGTGAAGCCTAGAGACTGGAAGACATCAGAGTTAATTGAGGAAACAAGAGAAGGATTCTACATAGAGGGGCTAGTTAAAGCAGAACTAAAAGATAATATAGTTACAGTAGTTCCTGAAGCATTTTACTACATTGAGAAGGGAGAAATAAAGTATGCTGTAAATGCTACAGAAGTACGGCTTTCGCCAAGAACACTGCTAAGAGAGCAAATTGATGTAGGGCGTTCGCTGTCGATGAGAATATCTAGTGAAAAAGGATTCCCTATAGCAGAAATAGCACCGCCAATACGCCTTAAGGCAGTAGTAGTTTAGCAAACTTTAGGTTTTAGTTGCTCCGCTACGTCTGCTGGCCCGAGAACTTCGACTGTACTTAAGTGTATTAGTCTACATTCCTCAAAAGAGCTTCCTCTGCTACATTTACTGTACCTTGATGACCTACTTTCCATACAGTTTTGGATACGGTGTGGCTAAATATGGCAGCTAAGTGAAAGACTATTTCTACTCCCCCTATTGCTCGGCTGACGTCGCTTTTTACTGTGATATCGCCTTTAATTACTTCGATTTTCTGTCTCAAATGCTCTATTTGCTTGAGATTACTGGGCATTCTTGTCAGTACTCTTATTTCCGCTTCTTTTTCTACTAGTTGTTCGGCAAGATAACTGCCTACAAAACCACGTCGCCTACATCTAGGTAAGTTTATAGCACTAAGTAATAAAATGAAAGGTATGTGTGAAGAAACTGAGTATTCTAGCGAAAACCTTCATGAAAATATTCACAGATTTTTAGCTAAAATAGAAGAATTCTTGAGAAAAATATGTAGCAGAGCAAGTACAGATAGTATTAGGAAGAAATAGCAAAAATAGAGCCCCTTTTTGAGGCCAGTGCTTTTAAGATGGACTCCTGGAATAGTATATGCTCTCTACTTAAGAGGTAGAATGTGTTCTAATGAGTTGAAGATGGCTTTCGGAGTGAGCTCTCAAGTTCTCTCCGATAAGCTGAAGTTCCTTGAGAAGTACGGCATTGTATTTAAGGAAATTGACTTGACTTCAAGGCCCATTAGAGCATACTATAGTTTGACTGATTTAGGTAAAGAGATAGAGCTAGTATTAGTGCCTCTACTAGTAGTTATCAAAGAAATATGCATTAGAAGAAAAGTCAGCTGAAACCCCCTTTCCTCACGTGGAGAGCGGCAGAGGCCGCTGATTCATCACACGTAGATATTTACTGGGTAATATTTTTGCTTTACTTTTAATGTTTAAATCAGGCGTTGATTATATTTTACTGATGGCTAAAGTGCTTTTACTAAATGGTAAGTGGAAGTTTAAATGGTTTGAGCCAGATGAGTATTGGCGACTGAGAAAAAAGCCATACGAAGAGGACTATGATGATTCAGCGTGGCTTGAGTGCAACGTGCCAGGCGATGTTCACACCTATCTTTTAGAGAAAGGACTTATTGAAGACCCGTTTTTCGAGAAAAATGCAGAGAAATGTAGGTGGGTTGAAGAAGTTGACTGGTGGTTTAAGAAGGTCTTCTATGTTTCAGAAGACTTAAAGGCTAGTAGAGTTGAGCTAGTATTTGAAGGACTAGATACTTTTGCTACAGTATGGCTTAATGGCATAAAGATAGCTGAACATGAGGACATGTTTCTACCGCTTGTTGTAGATGTTACCGACAAAATTAGGTTTGGTGAAAAGAATATTCTTGTAGTTAAGCTCGGTTCACCGCTTCTTGGGACGCGCAAGAGAAATAAGGGCGGACTTCCTGTTAACTTGCTGAGGGCTTGGGCTAGGAAAGCTCAGTATGCTTATGGGTGGGACTGGGCTACGAGACTGCTTACTGTAGGTATTTGGCGCGACGTTAAGCTTGTTTTCATAAACTCAGCTAAAATAAGGAGTATTTACGTTAGGACCCTTGAGATCAGTAATGCTTCCGCTAAGATTCTTATTGAAGCTGAAGTAGAGGCGTTTAAAGAAGATAAGTACAGGCTTGTGCTAAAGGCAACGTGTAAAGACAGTCTTTTAAAGGATTCTTTAGAAGTAGAGCTGAAGAAAGGACTTAACATTATCAAAAAAGAGTATTCTGTAGAGAAGCCTTACTTGTGGTGGCCTAGAGGCTACGGTGAGCAAAACCTCTACGAGCTCACGGCCGAGCTCTATTTGGGTGTAAGCAAAGTAGACGAGTATTTCACTCGATTCGGTATAAGGACTATAGAGCTTGTAACTGAGGGACCTGAGACACCTAACGGTAAAGTCTTCTACTTTAAGATAAATGGAGTAAAAGTATTCGTCAAGGGCGCCAACTGGATTCCACTAGACCTCCTTATAGGCAGAATAACCTCCGATAAGTATGAGCGCGCTTTAAGGATGATGGCTGAAGCAAACCACAACGCTGTTAGAGTATGGGGCGGAGGCTTAATTGAACATGATATGTTCTACGATCTATGCGATGAGCTGGGAATAATGGTCTGGCAAGACTTCCCCTACAGTACAGCCTATTACCCTACTCACGAAGAGTTCCTCGAACTAGTCAAGAAGGAGACTGAGAGTATTGTCAAGAGACTTAGAAACCACCCGTCAATAATTCTGTGGTGTGGTAACAATGAGATAGACTGGATGATGTACAATATGGGAATAAAGCACGATGACCACCCGATATTCTACAAAATACTTCCCGAAGTTATTCAGAAATATGATCCCGGCAGGCCTTACTGGCCAAGCAGTCCTTGGGGAGGAAAGCACCCTAATTCTATGGAAGAAGGCAATAGGCACAACTGGTATGTTTGGCACCGCTACGAGCCTATTGAAAAATACTTAGAAGACGAAGGACGATTCATAACAGAGTTCGGCTTCCAGGCTGCTCCCGATATAGATACTTTGAAGAAGTTCATTAAAGAGGAGAATCTCTGGCCTATAAGCGAGACATGGATATACCATTACCACACTCCATGGAAAATGGCCTACTATATTCGGGAGTTCGGGAAGCCACTTACTCTAAGAGACTATGTTCTACTTTCGCAGCTGGTACAGGCATATGCTCTTAAAATAGCTATAGAGCACTACCGGTCGAGGAAATTCGCGTGTGGAGGCTGCATGTACTGGAACTTTAATGCTCCTTGGCCCAATATCTGCTGGGAAGTAGTAGACTACTTCTTTAACCCCAAGGCAGCTTACTTCTACGTTAAGAAAGCCTATAGCCCAATAATATTAGTCTTCAAGAAGAAAAAAGAAGCTGTCGAAGTCTATGTAGTTAACGATGCTCTGAAGAAGATTAGCGGCAAAGTAGCTTTAAGACTAATAGACTTCAACGGAAAAACACTCTTCAGCAGAGAAGTAGACTTTAGTGTTGAAGAGAACTCCGCGAAGAAAGTACATGAAGTCATGTTAAAAGATCTTCCGCTAGACAGAGTAGATGATAGAGTTCTAATAGGAAAACTCTACGTAAATGAAAAGAAAGTACATGAAAATACACTGTTCTTCGCTAAGCACTTTGACCTGAAGCTGCCTGAAACAAGCATAGAGATTAAAGTAGAGGAAGCTAAGAGAATTGAAGAAAATACTGTAGTTAAGCTTACATTATCTTCTAGCAAGTACTCTTACTTCACTTATGTTAAAGTGACAGGAGTAGACCCCAAATACGTTACTTACAGCGATAACTACTTCAATATAGTTCCCGGAGAGCCTAGGCCTCTAAAAATAACCATTAGAAGCAAGTATATCGATGCAGTTGAACTGAAATACGGATCTCTCAATGCTCCTGAAAAAGTGTTTACAGTCAAACTATAGCCTCAAAACCTGATGACTGAAAAATTTATGAGATGTTTTTCCTACTATCTTCACGATGACCGAGGTTCCCGTCGATGTAGGTTTTCCTTCCCGAAGAAAAATGAAGAAAAGCATTAAGTACACTAAACTACTTGTAGTAGGACTCATACTGGGCATTGTGCTCATAATTTTGCTCGCAGCTACAATAGATTATGTTGATTTAGGCTACGCCGCCGTAATCTACGACCCACTTTCACATGAAATAATTTCAGTAGTCTACGGCCCAGCCTACTTCATTAAAATGCCTTGGCAGTTCAAGAAAGTAGTCTGGCTCAAAGTAGAAGCAGTCGACATGTTCAAGAATCCTCCACGAGATTATCCTGCGGTAATGGCGCTCACTAAAGACGGCGCTGAAGTACAGGTAGATATTACCGTCAGGTATCAAGTAGTCCAAAGCGATACAGCTATCAAAGAGCTTGTTAAAAGGTACCCTGACTTAATGTTCGAAGAAAACGCTATAGTTCCTATTATACGAGAAGATGTGAGAAACATCATCGCGAAATATACTTTAACAGAAATCATCGAGAAGAGGGAAAAAGTTAGGCTAGAGATAATTAATGCGACTGAAAGTAGACTCATAAGCGATCCTACACTCAAAGGCTGTATCAAGATAATAGATGTAGCTGTAAGGAACATTGATATACCGTCTGACGTGAAGAAAGCTATCGAAGAAAAGCTAGCAGCACAGCAGGAAGCACTAGCAGCAGAATACCGTAAAAAGAAGCTACTAATTGAAGCTAATGCCACAGCATTAGCTAAGATTATAGCCGCTAAAGCTGAAGCAGAGGCAAGGATAATAGCTGCTCTAGCTGAAGCCAACGCTACACTCATTAGAGCAGAAGCCCAGAAGAAAGCCATAATACTCATTATCTCAGCGTATAATTCAACTGAATATGCGCTAATACAGCAGTACATAGCAGCACTCGAGAAAGTAGCTGAAAAAGGAGGCCTCATAATAGTAGTTCCTCAGGGTCAGGGAGTCCCAGTACTAATTACGCCTCCACAGCAATCCACTAAGTCCTCTCCATCTTCGGGAAGCTAAGTAACAGTTTTTGACTTCTTTAATTCAAATACTTTCTTTATTCTACTAGATATTTACCAAGGCTTTAGATCTAATTATTTAAGTCGCATAACTAAATTAATAAGAGGAACCACTGATACCCAATTATGGTCAGTAGTCTCGAGAAAATTTTCAGAGCTAGAAGTGTAGCTGTAGTGGGAGCCTCTGAGAAAAAGGGTAGTATTGGTAGAGCTATAATGGAAAACCTTCTTTCCTCATTCAAAGGCTCTATCTACCCAGTTAACATAAAGTACGATAAAGTCTTCAACTTAAAGTGCTATAAATCTGTGAAAGATATTCCGGGCCAAGTAGATTTAGCAGTAATAGCTGTTCCGGCAGAAGCTGTTCTAAGCGTAATAAAGGACTGTGGAGAGAAGGAAGTAAAAGGAGCCATAGTGATAAGCGCAGGCTTCAGAGAATCAGGAAAAGAGGGGGCTGAGCTTGAAGAAAAATTAGTTTCTTTAGCTCGAGAACACGAAGTAAAAATCATAGGCCCTAACTGCCTCGGCGTGTATTCTGCTCACAGTGGCCTCGACACAATATTCAATCCTAGTGACAGACAGGCTAAACCCGAGCCAGGGCCTATCGCTTTCGTAAGCCAGAGCGGTGCCTTAGGCGCAGCACTACTTGACTGGATTGCTGCCACAAACATAGGAATGAGCCACTTCATCAGCTATGGCAACGCAGCCGATGTAGATGAAACAGAGCTAATAGAGTTCCTTGCAGAAGACCCTGAAACTAAAGTAATAGCCTGCTACATCGAGGGAGTCAGAAGAGGAAGAGAGTTTCTAAAAGCGATTAAAAAGGCTTCAGCTAAGAAGCCAGTAGTAGTGCTGAAAGCAGGAAAAACCACTCGAGGAGCAGCAGCAGTAGCATCACATACAGGAAGTATGGCCGGCTCCTATAAAGTATATGAGGGCGCCCTCAAGCAACATGGAGCAATAGTAGTAGAAGACCTAAAAAGCCTTCTAAACGCCTCAAAGGCGCTAGCTCTCCAGCCTCCAGCTAAGGGGCCGAGAGTAGGCATAGTAACTAATGGCGGCGGAGCAGGAGTCTTAATGGCAGACGAGCTAGAATCAAAAGGCCTAGAAATACCCTCGCTGTCTCCGAGCACAGTAGCCGAGCTTGAAAAAGTTCTTCCTTCATCAGCTTCAACAGCAAACCCTGTAGATATTCTTGGAGATGCTCCTGCCGAGAGATATCGCGATGCCGTAAACTTAGTGCTAAAAGACCCTAACGTAGACGTAGTAGTAGTAATTACCTTAATGCAGTCTCCAGCACTGAACCCGAAGACTCTTAAAGACTACTTAAAGCGAATAGTCTCTGAGACAGACAAGCCTATAGTAATGGTCGCTCCAGGAGGAAGTTACACTGAAAAGCACTCAAGTGAAATCGAAGTAGAGGCTGGTATACCGATATATAAGACGCCAGAAGACGCAGCCGTAGCGGTAAAAGCACTAGTGGACTACGGCGCTATACAGCAACAAATATCTAGCTCAAAGCAGGAATAGTACTACAGGTGAGTGAAACGGTGGGGTTCTGACTCCCCACTGTGATGAGAACCTGAGCCTCTGATGTTCTTAAACTTTACTTCATGTATCCCTTCTTCTATTTTCCTACATACTTCACTATATACATTGACTAGTCTGAGAGCTTCATCTGTTAGAACCGTTCCTCCACCTCTCCTTCCTCCTCTTTTCCTTACAGTAATCTTAGTTCCTAGAGTTTCTTCTAGTGAATTAAGGTAGTTTAATGCGCGCTTATAGGACCACCCGCATTTCTCGCAGGCTTTTCTAATACTTCCTGTTTCATGTATTGCTTTAAGCAATTCTATGCCTCCTGGTCCCAGAACAAAGTCTCCTTTCTCTGATTCAAACCAAACTTTGTATTTTACTATCAAATTCACATGAATATAGTTTCTTTAGGGCTATTTTACTTTACGTGAACCAAATAAAAACGGATTTAAATATTTCCACCAAAACTCTACGATGGTAGACGTAAACGCAACACTCGGCTTAATAGAATACTATACTCAGCTCATCTTATACTTACTTGCAATAGGTTTAGTGCTTTCAATAATTTACGCTATAGCAGACGTTCTTACGAGAGATAGAGTGCTGAAAGTGGTTGTAGGTAAAAGAGCCTTTGTTTTCTTGGGAAACGAAGCGTATTATGGTAAAATAGTCACTCCTCCTAGAAGTGGAGGCGGCTTTGAAATATACTTTCCTAGCGAAAAAATAGAGAATCCAGTATCGCTTTTAGCTTTTCTAGTAGAAAACTATAGAGAAACTAAAGATAAGAAGTTTCTTGAGGAAGCAGAAGAGCTTCTCAAAGAGTTTAAGAAAATGAAACTTATTCCAGAAAACTTTACTTTAGACCAAGTTAAGTGGAATCCTTGGGCTCCTCCTTCACTGATCTCTAAGAAAATATTTCCATCTGATATTAAGAACTTAAACGCTATCATAATATTTAAAGACTTACTATCTGAAGAAGAACTTAAAGAGAAGTGGAAAGAACTAAGGTCTATTTATCATCCACCACTAATAAAAAGACTTGGACGCAGAATTTACAACTCCCTCATCTTCGTTAAAGACAAGCTAACAGCAACACTAGCCGGAGGAATATCTATGGTCGCTTACTTTTCTCCAGAAATAAAGAGGTCTCTAGAAGACATAACTAAGTCTACAATAGGCTCCGTAAGCTATAACCCCTTGCTTGAAAACAGTATAGGCCATCTCCTTACAATTGAAGTAACTGATATCGACGGCGAGAAAAAGCTCTATCAAGGTATTCTACGCGAGTACTCGGGTAACTATATTGCAGTATACGATGTTGACTACAGAGTTCAAGTAGAGGCAGTATATAAGGGAAACAGAATTCAGCCAGGCTATCCTAGGGCTTCAATAAAGATTGAGGGCTGGAAATTTGACTTTAAGCAACATATTAGAGTAAAGGTAGAGCCTAAAGGCAAAGTAGACGATAAAGTGAAAGTCTCAGTAACCTTAAAGAATATTCACGATAATTTCATTAAAGTAGAAAAACTTACTGTTGACGGAAATGAAGTAAAGGTAGATAAAGTGCTTGAACCAGGTCAAGAAGTAAGTGTTGAAGCTCAAGCAGCATCTGAGGAGCCTTCAATAAAAATCGACTACGAAATCTGTCTTGAAGCCGATATTGTGTGGCCCATCTCTAAAGTAAAGATAATAGGTCTAGGAGACTATCCGCCAAGCCTGCTCAAAGATGTTCTAAAAATGCCTAAAATACGTCTTTAACAGCTATTTACTATGCTATCTAGTTTAGGCTTAAATAGTTTCAAGTAGAATTATGTTCTGGTACATATGAAAGTATACATTGTCACTGATTTAGAGGGAGTAACTGGAGTTGTTTCTGAAGAACAAGTTTTTCCCGGAAGACGCTACTACGATGAAGCAAGGCTGCTTTTGACTCGAGAAGTCAATGCAGCTGTTGAAGGCGCTCTTGAGGGAGGAGCTACAGAAGTAATAGTTAATGATGGACACGATGGCGGCTTCAATATTGTTTTAGAGGAACTACATGAGGAAGCGAAGCTTGTCCATGGCGCTCCTAGACCATTTGCTCTCGCCGGACTAGACTCTTCTGTAGATGTAGTATTTCTTCTAGGCTATCATTCTCGAGCCGGAACCCTTCGAGGAGTTCTTGACCACACTATGTCTAGTCAATCTATTCAAAATGTATACTTGAATAAAAAGCCTATAGGCGAGATAGGCATAGAAGCTGCCATCGCCGGCTACTACGGTGTTCCTGTAGGCCTTGTAACTGGATGTGCCAAAGCATGTGAAGAAGCCCGAAGTCTTCTAGGGGACATAGAGATAGTTGTGGTTAAGTGGGGTTTTGGGAGGTCGTTCGCTATGACTATTGCACCGAAGAAGGCGAGGAAGCTTATTAGAGAAGCTTCTCGGAGAGCTGTTGAGAGAACTTTAAGGAGGGAATTTAAGCCATTTAAAGTAGAGCCTCCTATTGAGCTCAAAATAGAGTATACCTTGAGCAAATACGCTGACTCAATGGAGAGTAAGCCTGGTGTAGAAAGAATAGATTCGAGAACTATTGTTGTTAGAGGAGAAGATTTAATAAAAGTATTTAGAACAGTTGGTTTCTGCTAACTTTTTCTAACAATGTATATTTTTACTTTAGATCCCTCTATATTCCATTCTTTGTTGTATGCTGTTTCAGGGCCTTTGCCTAGAGCTAGTTTCTCTGCTCTCACCTCTCCTTTAATGTAGTCTTCGTGTTCTTTTACGGCAGCTACTATTTTGTCGTCGCTTGTCTCTAAGTATACTTCGATAAACTCTTCTACTCTCAAATCTAGTTCTGCTCTCATAGCCTGTATTCTTCGCACAAGCTCTCTCGCATAGGCTTCTTTTAGCAAGTCTTCGTCTATCTTAGTGTTTACAGCTACTTCGCCGTAGGGTGCTGTAACTACTGTAAACGGCTCTTTTCTGTATTTCTCTTCAAGCTCGCTTGCAATCACTATGTTTTTTACGTTGAGAAGCTGTGCCAGTATTCCTTCGAAATTCCTGAGAACTTCAGCTTTGTCTTTAACAGCTACTGCTACTTCTCTTAGAGGCCACCTCAGCTTGACTCCGACTTTTTGTCTTACTTCGGCTACGTCGGCGAATATCTTGAATACTAAGTCCATTGTTTCCTCGAGCTCCTTGTTGACATACTTCTCGTCTACTTTAGGCCATTTCTCTAAGTGAACACTTTCAGCCACGTTTTTATCGTACTTTCTTACAAACGCCTGGTAGAGATACTCAGTTAAGTATGGTATGAATATTGAGGCTACTATGAGAAGTCTCTTCAGTACGTAGAATAAGACTGCGTAGCAAGCATACTTTATTGTCGCTTCTTCTTCAATCCATACTCTTCTTCTAACAAGCCTGATATACCGGTGGCTGAGGTCTTCAACTATAAAGTCGGAGAGCTTTCTGGCCGCTAAGTGAAGATTCATTTTATTAAGTTCTTCCTCCATCTCTTTTATTATCGAGTTTACTCTAGAAAGTAGCCACTTGTCTTCAATAGCAAGGCTGTGCTCGAGTTTCTCTAAGCTGTGTTTTTCTGGATTAAACTTGTCTAACTCCATGTACGTATCTGCGAACTTAATTGAGTTCCAGAGGACAGTAAATGTTCTTCTGACTTCTTTTAACTCATCTACGTCGAAGGCTACAGAGTCCCATGGAGCAGCCTTAAATGTTATATAAAATCTAGGTATGTCTGCGCCCCATTTCTCGAAGAGGTCTCTAGCCCATATTACGTTTCCTCTTGACTTAGACATTTTCCTCCTGTATTTGTCTAATACGTGTCCTTGGCACAGAACAGACTTGTATGGAGATACTCCTTTCCACATAACGCTTGTGAAGAGAAGCGTGTAGAACCATCCTCGAGTCTGGTCGACTGCCTCTGTTATCCAGTCATAGGGATATCTTCTCTCAAACTCTTCTTTATTGACTAAGCCGTTTATGCTAGCTATCCAGGCTAAACCGGAGTCAAGCCAGCAGTCTAGTACGTAAGGCTCTCTTCTCATTTCTCCGCCGCACTTAGGGCACTTTAAGATAATTCTGTCAATCCACGGTCTATGTGGATTGCTTATTTTTGTTCCAGAGAGCTTTTCTAGCTCCTCTATGCTACCGACTACTAGTATATGGTTGCAGGACTTACACCTCCATATTGGTATAGGTGTGCCCCAGACTCTTGACCTTGATATACACCAGTCTATAGCGTTTTCAAGCCAGTCGTGAAACCTCTTCTGAGCCCATGCTGGATACCACTTGACTTTAGAGTTCTCTTCGACAAGCTTCTTCTTAATAGGCTCTACTTTAAGGAACCACTGCTTATCTGCTCGGTAGACTAGCGGAGTATCGCATCTCCAGCAGAGCGGATACTCGTGCTCTATTTCGCCTCTAAGAACTAGAAGTCTCTTCTTTTCGAGATCCTCTAGTACTTTCTCGGATGCATCTTTGAAGTACAGTCCACTGTACTTGCCGGCTTTCTCGTCGAAGTGTCCGTCCGGCTTAAGAGTATTGAATATCAGTAAACCGTACTTTTTGCCTACTTCGAAGTCTTCGGGTCCGTGTGCTGGCGCCATGTGAACACATCCCGTACCCTGCTCTAGTGTAACGAAGTCTGCGAGCACTATAGTGTGGTTAGGTTTCCCATGCTCCTTGTGTGCGGGAACTTCTTCTTCGAGAGGATGCTTGTACTTTAAGCCTTTGAGCTTTTCTCCATAGAACTCTTCAACTATTTCATATTCTTGAATATCGAAAGCTCCCATTAGTGCTGTAACTAGGTCTCGTGCAACTATCCAGTACTCGTCGCCTACCTTGACTTTAGCATACTTGAACTCAGGGTTAACTGCTACTGCTTCGTTGTCTATGAGAGTCCACGGCGTAGTAGTCCATATCACTATGTACGTGTTCTCTTCATCTACTAGAGGGAACTTCACGAATATCGATGGATCCTTTACAGTAGCGTATCCTTGAGCTACTTCTGCGTCTGAAAGCGATGTTTCACACCGTGGACAGAAAGGCACTACACGGTAGTCTTCTACTAGCCATCCTTTCTCATAAGCATACTTGAGGAATGCCCAGACGTGGTTTATGTACCAAGGCTTCCTGGTCTCGTATGCTCTCTCGTAGTCTAGCCACAGAGCAAGCCTCTTCGAGTCCTCTACCCAGAACTTGAGGTAGTAGTCTACTAGCTCATTACACTTATTAGAAAAGTTCTCGTAGCCGTACTTCTCTACATCCTTCTTTGTTTTAAAACCTAGCTTCTTCTCAACTTCCCACTCTACTGGAAGTCCGTGCTCATCCCAGCCTCCTGGAGACCATGTCCAGTAGCCTTTAAGCCTCATGTATCTGAGAACAATGTCCTTGTAAGTTCTGCCCCTCATGTGGCCAACGTGCATAAAGCCGTTAGTCGTTGGTGGGCCTTCAAGCATTCTGAAAATTTTTTCTTCGGATTCAGGAGGCTTAAACCATTTCTCCTCAATTTTGTTCTTCTCCCAGAATTCTTTAACTATTTTTTCTACTTCGACGGCATTATAGGACTTTAGGCTAAATAGCAAATCAATAGGCACCCCCTCACATAAACATGTCAATACTCTTATAAGCTTTTCGAGATACCTTTTCGGAGAAAACTAAGGTGACTTTAATGAAGAGCTACGGTGTTTTCTGCGGATCCTGACGATGATGTATATTGTCACCACTAGTGCTGGAAATAGTGTTAGATATAGTGGCAGATATTCGCTTGAACTTGTTTTTAGCTCAGGGTTTTGTATGAGGGCTGATAGAGCTCTATAGAACTTCAAGCAAATGTTTTCTAGTTCTCCTTTTGTAGAAGGATTGTATCTTGTGAACCAGTAGTCGCTGTTGACTCGGTACAGCTCTACTATAATTGATACTGTTTCTGGTTTCGTGTAGTAAGTGTAATAGTAGGCTAGGCCTCCCGCTCCTCCCTGCACTACTTCATACGAAAGCTTCTCTCCAAAAAGCCATGCGAGTCTCTGGGCTTTACAGTCTTTTTCTTTTCCGACAGTTCAGCTTCATGGTGCTTCATTCTAGAAGGCTCACTCATATATATTTTATTCACGCGTAGTTACTGTGACCTGGATTAAGTATCCTCTCAGAATAATAGACGCTATTTTAATTAACAGGGAAGCATACGAGAAAGGCGAGTTTGACCCTAGGAAAAGTATCAGATGGAAGAAGTCTTTAGGGTTTAATGCCGAACACTTCTCTCTTCCCATTAAGGGGCCTGTTGAGGAAGCAGAAAAGAGACTTAAAGAATTCCTCAAATTACTTCCGGTGTATCTAGCTGTAGCACGAGAAGAAAACTTCAGAGTTTTCGTTTACATTAATGTTCACTGGCACGATGTCTCGGCCTTAAGCAAGCATCCTGACTGGTATCAAGTAGATTACGAGGGGAAAATCATAGACGATGTTTACGGAAGAGGACTAATGCCTTGCGTAAATACTCCTTGGAGACAAGAGTCTATTAAGCTAATAAAGAAGATAGCTGAGTATAAACCCGACGGAATTTTCCTAGACGGTCCTGTTTTCCACAGGAGAGGATGTTACTGCAAGTACTGTAGAAAACTTTTCGAAGAGAAGTATGGGCCTCCCATGCCTAGGAAAGGAGACTTAGATGATCCGCGGCATCTTCTTCTAATAGAGTTTCAGCAGGACTCTATGGCGAGCTACATGAGGGATGCCTATAACGCTGTGAAAGAAGTTGACGAGAATATTGCTATATACTTGAATGGCGAGACACTGCGCCCTAACTGGGCTACTGGCCGTGAAAATAGAAAGCTAGCTAAGTACCAGGACTTAGTAGGTGCTGAAGGAGGCTTTGAGTACTTTGAGTTAATCCAGACGCCGATATTTAAGCCAGGGATGACTGCTAAACTTCTTGAAGCACAGGCTCCAGATAAACCTCGAGTAATATTTAATGCAGCTAAACACAGTCCATGGAACAGAGAGCCTACTACACCCGAAGAAATCATGATCAGGTGCCTTGAGACTATAGCTAACGGCGCTTTCTACTGGATAGGCATTACTTACAGAGACCCAGAGATGGAGGAGGCTCTGAAAGAAGTAAATAAGTGGGTTGAAGAAAATGAAGACGCATTTTTCGGTACTCGAGACGCATCTAAAGTCGGCCTTTACTGGTCTCAGTTTACAGCCAATTTATATGGAGGAACAGTTCCTGTAAGCGACTTTACTGGACACACTATTAAGTTCGTTAGAGACTACATGAAAAGCTTCGTGGGTGCGTACGAAGTTCTCTTGAGGTCACATGTACCCTTTAAAGTAGTATGCGATTACAATCAGCTAGCAGACTTAGATTTAGTAGTTTTACCTAATGTGGCTCACTTAACTGAGGAAGAAGCAGAAGCTCTAAGAAAATTTGTCGAAAAAGGTGGTCTACTTATAGCTTCCTTCGAGACATCTCTCTACGAGGTAGGCAGGAAGCTAGAAAACTTCAGGATAGCAGATCTACTTGGAGTAAAGTATTTGGGTCTAGAGGAGTACGGGCGCTACGAAAACTACTTCACTTACCGCAGAGAATGGCATCCTTGCTACACCTACGTCATTAAGACAACGCTCACTACGGCTAGAGCACTCGGCGTAGTTTCAGAGAACACTCAAGGCTACTACCAGCCAATAAAGCTCACTGAATATCCATCTATTACGCTAAATGATTACGGGAAAGGGCGAGCACTCTACTTCTGCGGAAACTTCTTCCAAACATATAGTGACTTTAAGTTCGCAAAGTACTTGAAACTCTTCAATTCACTGCTCGATGAGCTTGGATTTAGAAGACAAGTTCTAGTAGAAAACGCTCCCTCTAGCCTCGAAATAACTCTCCGTAAAAAAGACAACAAACTATACATACATTTAGTAAACTTTACATCGGATTTAAAGCGTCCAATAGAGTATATAGCCCCATTAAAGAACATCAAAGTAGTTCTACCCCAACTAAAAGCAAAACATGTAAGGAGACTATTAGGAAAAGATATGCACGTTGAAGTAAACAAGCATACTAGCATTACTCTAGATGAAATACATGTCTACGAAGTACTTGAAGTAGAACTCAGTTAAAGTTTCTTTACCTCGGGTTCTCTAATAAAAGCGATTACACAAAAAGCATCTAGAAGAGCAATAACACATGATATTTTAAAGGAAAACAAAGCACTAACTGAGTACATTATACCAGCGAGCAATATGCTTAGAGACATACTGAAGCCTCTAAGCCTCTACTGCACTTAATCTAGGCCTCTCTAACACCTTACGAGTTTCTTAAGCATAAATATTCTCAGCCCGCAGCCAAGTAACAAGCGACTCCCGAAATAGTATAACAGTGCCTAAGTCCGTTTAAGCCCATCGTATTGAGCAGATATCCTCCTATAGGAGGAAAAATAAGCCAGGTATAGTAGCAGATACCGCTAAAAGTGCTCTAACTATAAAAACTCTGTTTCCTTGTACTCTCTCCATATTTCCTTTATTCCAAAGCTAAGCGAAATAGTTCCTGTTAGAACAGCTTCATAGACTACAGTAATAGTTCTAGTTATGAGAGTAGCTGCTACAGCGACATCTCTACTTACTCCAAGCAGAATGAATGTAGTGACCATAGCTGTATCGAGAACACCTGCATTAACTGGTATACCCGCTGGAATATTGTCTATAACACCGTAAAGCGGGTAAGCGAGAGCTAAAACCCAGAAACTAACAGGCGACTTAAGTGCTCTAAAAACACAGTAGGGCACAAGTATTCCCGCAGTCCACTGAATTAAAAGCAGACCGAAACCAAAGAGCACTAAGATTTTGCTTCTCTTGATTTCAAATATAGATGTTTTGAACATAGATATTTCTTCGTCAATTTTAGTGATATATTTTTCTGTTCTTTTAAATCTAACTAAAAGTTTTTTACCTAATGCAGATGCTTTACCTAAAACCGTGTTCAAAGCCTTCTCGTTAAAAAATATGAAAAAGAGAAAAGCAGCAAAGCCTCCTGCAAGAACAGCTGTCAAAGTCATTTCTCTGAAAACGTCTTTCGAAACAGCCATACGCTCAATAGTGAGAAAAACTGCTCCACATGTTATAAAAAACACGAAAGTTACAGCACTCAAAAGCCTGTGAACAATTACTGTCGCCAACCCTTTACTATACTCAAACTTATATTTTTTATTCAAGTAGAGTAGCCTAATGACCTCGCCTGTAATAAAAGCAGCTGGTACAATCATGTCTCCAAGCCAACCCATTATAACAGCTAAAAGCGCATCCTTCACTTTTATTTCTTTTAAAACAATTTTAACTAAAACATACCAAGCCAGTCCATAAAAAATAATAAAATTAGTGTCAAAGAAAAGAGCCATCAGAAGAAAACGCTGATCCATATTAACTATAAGCCTATAGACATCAGCGAAATTCACGTTAATTACCAGGAGAAACACTAAGTACACTATTATTCCAGCCGAAAGAGCTATAGCAACATGCCTACGATTGACTTCTGTCATTCACTACTACTGAACACACCCACTAAATAAACTTTAATAAAAGATACTCAAATAATATTGAAAGAAACAACATATATTTAAAAAATATTATAATATTATGTCATTTTTACAATTAAATAACATTAAACCTATATAATATAATAAAAATAAATCAAAACAGCAGAGCTTCACTTCCCTGCTAGACATTAATACCGCTAACAAGCCTCATACTTATTATCTACTACAACGCCAACTACACAAACCCTACAGATAATAAGTCAGAAAATCAGTTAACGCCTAGAACTCCTTTAATCTCCTTTACTAATTCTCCAAGACTATTTATTGAATAAACTTTAGTGCCTAGCTTCGATAAACAAGCCGAGTACGCTTCCTCAGTAGCAGCTTCAACAACTTTTTTATCAGCCCACTTAGCCAACTTAGCTAAATCACCATTAACAAGCCTAACACCAATAGGAACAAACTCTCCTTTAATTAATTTACCGTACCTCCATTTAGCGTAAGGCAAAATAGCTTTATTCCAAGCATACTTTGTACCGTTTATTTCAATTATCTTATAGTAGTAGAATGTGTCTCCTACTTGCAAAACAAAGTAGTAGGCTTCCCAAGGATACTTATCGAATATTTCTGGGAAGAAGTAGTATGCGTCGCTTAAAGCACTAAAGCATACAGGTCTACTGTAATTCCAGTTCATTTCAAGATGAGATGAAATAAATTTAGCCGCCTTAACAACACCACTATCAGAATAAAAGCCGTAATTAGAGCAATTACCAACAAGCCAAGCAACCTGAACACAAGGCTCAACCCCAATCCCCTCAACCAAATCCAAAGCCCTAGACAAGACACCAACCTTATCCCCAACCCTCTTATCCCTAACAATCTGATCCAAAACAAGTAAAGCGAGCTTATTCACCTTAACCAAATCCAAAAGCTTATCGAAAAGCTTTCTATCAGCTCTAAACAAGTATCTAGCAAGCCCAACATCCCAAAGCTTCTCAACATCCCCAAAACCCAAACCCTTGTTCGAACAGTAGACCACAAACTTCTCGTAATCGCTCAACTCAAACAAACCCTTACTAACGCTCGTCAAATGCCTATCACTCCTGTCAAGAGCAATTATCCTGTAATTAAAGTCTTCAGTAGAGTTCAGCTTAATCTTCAAAGAATAGACACCATTACCCCTCTCATCAACATTAACTGGAGCCAGAGTATAGTTCTTGCCGAAAGCCTCAAACAAAATTTTTTCAATTCCGCTCAAATCGCTAGCATTAACCTTAATGCTGAGCAAATTACCTTTTAAGCTCAAAACGGCTTTAACCGAAGGCTTATCGTAGAACACAAAAGACTTTTCCTTAATCACTTTACCTGTGTAAGGATGTATTACTTGAATCCTGTAGACACCTTCTCTAGTAATCGGTAAATCGGCTTGCCAAGACTTCTTGTTTACAGCTTTAGCTTTAATGGAGTAAGATGTTCCATCTGAGAAGATTAGTTTAATCGGGATTTCGGGTAATCTGGTGTTATTGTATCCTTTAATGTTTATGGTTATTGTGGTATCGGTTTTCTGAATACTGATGCTTTTTAGTTCAAATTTGGGTTTATTAGCTAGGTTTAGTATTATGTAGTTGTGGCTCCTAGAATTAGTATAATTGCGATTAATCCTATTATTAATGTTCTTGTTTTTGTCTTCTTTGACGGCTTTTCGTGTTCTGCCACATTTTAATAAGTGTCTGTGGGAAAATAAGGTTTAAGCCGGGATTAAGGGAGCAAGCCAAAGCAACAAAGCCAGCCTACTAAAGCGCAGTCCTTGAATACTTCTTTAAAGTTTTCTCATAAGGTAAATTCTCTTAGTAGTCTGAGAAATATTATAAGAGTCTCTCCTACTTCATCATTTATCAAGCCATCTTTACACGCATAGAAAGCAAAAATATTACCAGGACCAACGAGTATTGAATCACTAAACCTTTCACAATGTATACAGATAAGGATATAGCAAGCTCTCTAATAGGAGTTCCAGGTGGATCGACTTTAAAGGATCTAACATATTTCCTTAATATCAGCTTGATAAAGCTTCTCCTCAGCTTCCTGAGTAATCCCATGTATTAATTTATAAATCAAGGAAATATGGAGCTAAAGTAATGTAACCAATTCAGAATAGTAATTATTTCTTTAACAAGAGTTAACTAAAGCAATAGATTTGATAGTTCTTATTAATATTTATTCCGTTATGGAAGCTGTTCTAGAAGAAGTTAGGGCAATTAGAAGTATGCTTGAATTCATTATAGAGCAGGTTATTAGAGTAGAGGAGCCGGAAGAGTGGGAGAAGAAGCTTATTGAAGAAGCCTTAGACGATGAAACACTAGATGAGGAGGAAGTATGGAAAGCTTTAGACTCAAAATCAACAGTATAGAAGTAAACTTCTCGAAATTTTTCAAATACTAAAAAGAAATCCAATATCTTTTAGAGAATACGGCACAGTCAAGCTGAAGGCTATTGGAACCTCTACGGAATCAGAATAGGAAAGCTAAGGATAATATGTTAAGTCAAATGGGCAGAAAAGAAGTAGTAATATTGGTAATTGCTGAAAGAGGAAAGGCATGCAAAGAAATATAGCGGGATTAAAGGAGCGGTTAAGCACCTTGATTACAGCAACGCTTTTAAACCAAGACTAGCAGTTATACCTTATGAAGAAGATTACAATTGAAGTGCCAGAATGGGTAAGTGAAGAAGAAGTCGAGCTAGTTTGCCGAGTTCTTGCAACAAGAAAGGAGATTTTAAGAGATATTTTAGAAGAATATGGATTGCTAAAACTACAAGAAGAATCGCTTAAAGAATTCCTAGAATCTGAGCCAGACCTCTATAGTGAAGAAGATGTCAAAAGGTGACATAGTTTTAGTATACTTTCCTTTTACAGACCTCAAAGGCAGAAAACTTAGACCAGCACTAGTGCTCTACGAAGGTAAAAGAGACATCGTTCTAGCATTCATCTCATCGAGACTCGAAAAATATGATCCTAAAACATCGGTAATCATAAGAAAAGAAGACCCTGGATTCGAAGAAACAGGGCTTAAAGTCTCATCAATCATAAGGCTAGACAAAATAGCAACAATACACAAAAGCCTAGTAGCAGGGAAAATAGGGACCCTCCCCCAACACTTTAGAGAAAAAGTCAACAAGAAAATAAAAACTCTCCTCACAATCTAGCTTTAATAGCCCAAGATTAAGGGAGCAGGTAATGGTCAAGCTTAAGTATATTGTTTCATTATCTATCGCTGTCTTTAAATACGGCAGCTATGATACTTTATGCGTGAAGAAAATAACGATTGAAGTACCGGAATGGGTGAGTGAAGAAGAAGTAAAGAAAACTTTGCTAATTATTTTCGGTATGAGAGATAGAATTAGTGCAGATGAAATTAGAGAAATTCTAGGAATTGAGACAAGAGAACACATAGAAGCAGAATTATTTGAAAGCATAAGAAAGAGAGAAAGGGATAGGATAAAATGGTTGTACTCGACACAAGCGTAGCGATAGAGAAAGTAAAAAAGGGAGAAAAAATAAGAGAGTCAATTACCGCCGTAACGATGGTGGAATTCCCAAAAATCTTGGAGTACAGGCACTTCACTGGGGATGTTATATTTCCAAAGATCAAGGACTTCTTCACAGCCTATAAGCTGCAAGAAAAACTACTTAAGCTAGGAAAACCGAAAAGCTTCGCGGATCTACTGATAGCAGCTATATGCGTAAACAGACAAGAAAAACTAGTAACAAAAGACGAAGATTTCCTAGATATAGCTGAAATATCAACACTCAATGTCGAAATCATAAAATAAACTTTGAGTACATTTAGATATAGCAAACAATCTAATTTATCTAACTCAAAAATACTCCATTTTACGAGAAATAACTTGCATTAATTCTAATAAGAGCAATTTTTATCCTAGTAAAACTAAGCTTAGTAGAATACTTTACTGGGCTATTTCGAAAAGTGTTATGCTTAACTAAACTATAAATAGAGATTAATGTATTTAAATGCTTTTAAATGAATTCAATTTAGTATGATGAACTTAATTGATTTAATGCTTAGAGTTTGTCCTGCTCTTTTAAGGAAAACGGGTATGTGATGCTTTAAGCTTACTGACTCAGTGCCTATGCTATGAGTCCTTTGTCTCTCTTGTCGAAGCCTCTTTTTCCTACGACTACGATTGCAGCTACTTTTATTCCTATTTCTACGAGTTTTCTGAAGCTTGCTAGTGCTTGGGCTCCTTCGTGTGCTGTAGGCCACTCGGTGTGCTCGACGACTACGCTTTCGTCGGGTAGTACTACTAGCTCGTCTACGTATTTACCACTTTTCTTTAGCTCTGTGTAAGGCTCTTCATTGCACTTATCTAATACTATTTGCTTGACTCTGATTTCGCGTTTAATAGGCCTCAAAATCACACTAGTTCGCCTCTCTCCTCTAAAAGCTCCACAAATATCTCACTTAGCCGCTTTCATCAAACCCTTTCTCGCTTACTTCCAGCTCCTCTGACTCTACAGCACCGTTGACTTCTCTCAAGTGAACTATAGTTACTAGATCATAACCTTTTTCACCAGTTTTCAGTATCAAGTTATTGAGCTTCGACAAGGCTATAGGGTTATGAGTAGTCATTATGAGAAACATCAATTTTTTATTCATTCTACTCAACACCGCTTTCCAAGCAAGCTCTATCAAGTAATTTTATGCCCTAGGATGTATATGAGACTCTATTTCCTCAATGAAAAGTGCTTCTAAGCCTTTATCTTCTGTAACAAGGGCTAGTGCAGCAGACAAAGATTCTCTGACTCCGCCTGGGCACTCCTCTAGTGGAAGCTTCTTACCCCATATATCTTCAACGTATATTTCGGGGTACCCGCCTATTAGTCTGACCTCGATGTTCTTTAATCCTATTTCAGCTAGAAACTTCTTGAATGGTTTTTCAAGTTCTTTTAAAGGTCCTTTCTCTCTGAACCTTACTGCTAATCTGTTATAAGCTGCTAAAAAAGCAGATTCTCTAGCTGGCACAAGTAGCCGACCATATTCAAGTGTAGTTGCTACAGCGGTTCTGGCTAGCCTCAGAATTCCAGCTCTACTATCGGTAAGGAGGAACGGTTTACTGACTCCAAAGCTAAGTGGATATAAATAAAGTAATGCATAGGGAAGTAAGTGTACACCAACTAGTGAATGAATATCTGCTGGATCCTCGACTCTATAGGGAAAAGACCTAAGCTCTTCACCGCTTTTCTCGCATCGTAATCCTACGTCTAGGAGAAAAGTCTCTAAACGCTCTTGCTCAATATTTTTCACATATACTTCAAGCTCCTCGTATCCGCTGAACTTTACTGCAAGCTTACTTTTCTCTGCTTTAATAAAGTATGAGAGAGGAGAATTCTTGACTATTATATGTCCTCTAAATAGATCGGCTATTTCTCTAACATTGAAAAACTCTTTAAATCGACTAGTGAGATTCTCCTTTATAGCGGGGTCGAGTTTTCTAAAGTAAACGTAGAGCATTTTGGAAAGAGCTTTAGCTAATTCATGAGCATTCTCTGCCTTAATTGCGCTGTAAGCCTGTTCAGCAAGTCTATCGGCCTCTTGGCCGACTTCTCTTCTTAATTGGGAGAGATCGGGTAGTGTATCGGAGAGTAAGTATGCTAGATTTATTAGAAGCGATTTTCCGAAACAGTTTTGCCTATTATAACTGTTACCGGCCTAATTGTGATTTCTGCATGGGATATGGGTCCCAGATCCTCTACAGTTAGCTTGGTCCACTCTGAGCTCATAACTATGTTAATAACAAGTTTAAATAGTATATATTTGTGGTTAAGTAAGTAAAGCTGTGTAGTCGAGTTGAGTTTCAGAACTGTTCACTTCAGTAAATTTAAGATATTCTTGGTTTCAAGCATTTTTGTTACAGAGACTGTTTAAAGGAGATTAAAGCGATAGGAGTGTGCTTATGTTCGTAAAAGAGCAGGTGATTAGAGCTACTTGGTTGTTTTCTGTTTTCTCATGGCTATTCCTCTCATTATTGATGCATATATGAGTAGTTTGTGTGCACCTGGTATGTGCCAGTATTCGTCGACGAATTTTCTCGCTAGTTCTCTGAGCTCATCTGCTTCCTCGAATGTTAGCTCGTCTTTTTCGATGAGCTCTCTAATTCTCTTTAATTCTTCTTTAGTTAGAGGGTTTACTGCTCGAGCTGAGAGTCTTTGTAGTTCGCTTTTAACGAAGGCTACGTCTTTGTCTGTAAAGATACCTCTGAATCCTAGGAATTCTGAGAAGAATTCTAGTTGGTCTCGAGTAGCTTTAGTAATGCTCTCTACTTTCCTATCAATAGCTTTTATTTCTTCATGAACCTTACTGAACTCTTCATTTATCTCGGCAAACCTCTTATCTATTTCACTGAACTTTTTATCTATTTCATTAAATTTCTTATCTATCTCACCAAATTTCCTATTTATTTCATCAAAAAACTTTTTATCTATTTCAGCAAATTTTTTGCCTAGCCAGTAGGCTATTGATGCTGTTGACCCTATAATGGTAACAATTATGCTGATTAAGCTCACTAGAGTCTCTGTCTGCATTTTCCTGTAATTGTACTAGCTAGCAGTTAATAAGTTTTCATAATGTCTGCTAAACATTTGTGAGTAGCTACATAGACTTGAGACTAAAGCTAGAAGCCTTTAGTACCAAATTTTAAATTCAATAATCTCTATAGCTCGTCTAATGTTCTCCTCTGCGAAGCTAGGTGAGGACAGTGGTTCTCGCCCATGAATTCTCGAGTTTCTACAACTGTCGAACTATGTGGGATTCGTATTTTATCTGATACATTTTTCTTTAAATAAGACTTAGTTCCTTCTGAATGCCTAAGACCTTAGCCGACGACCTTGACTTAATAATGACTAAACTCGATGGTCAGCTTGACCATAAAGTAGTCGAGAAACTTGAAGAAATCAAAACTAAGCTCGTTGAAATGTGGATGAAAGGCTTCGTTAAATCGAATCATTCAGTTATGGAGTTTATTATAGCTAAATATCTCTTGAACAAAGGAATGAATGTTGAAGTCGAAAAGGAGCTTGAAGAAAGCCTTGTTTGCGATATTTACGCCGAAAAAGACGGCCTCAAATATATTGTTGAAATAGAAACGGGATTTGTACCTCCATCTAATTCGGTAGACCCAGTTAACTATAGGCGCGCACGCGAAATAAGCAAAATAGCTAGGTACAGTAAATATGCAGACATATTCATTCTAGCAACTCCACCTTATCATATTCTTCAAATACCCTATGAATTCACTTTACCTAGTTCGCAGAGAAATGTAGAAGAATTAAAGAAAATAAAAATGCTACTAGATAATTACTATAAGTCTCCACCTATATCGCTTGACGAACTAATAAAAGCAAAAATAGACTACATTTACATAATTAACGTAGATGAATTAAAGATAATAGAAGTAGACGCTGTTAGTTATTATTGCAAATATGTCAAAAACATATTCTCTTCTGAACTTTAATTCCGTTAATAAAAAAGCCGGGCGCGGTTTAAGCCCCACCGTTCCCCACTGAGTCCCTGCGTGCTTCGGTACCTTGCCGGGACTCCTCCCCGAAGGGAGGGGTCTCGGCGTGGTACCGGAGCCGCGGGACTTAGTGGGTTTAGGCGGGGCGTGCTCCCGCGCCCGGCGTTATTATACTTGTTTCCAAAATATATATAGCTTTCTACGGGCATTTTTACGTATTATCTAAGTTGATTTGACCATTGTATTAGTATATTAGGCAAATGTATTTTTCATTCAGAGAACTTACCTAGTCTTTAGTGTATTGGACTGCAGCCTTTAGCTATATTGTCTTCTGCCTAGAACACTATGACAGAACTTGCTGAAAAATTAATTATCCTCGATTTAGATTTAGACTACTAGATGATGACCCTGCGACGAACGGATTTGTGAAGAGCACCAAACCGACTGATGTTTTTTAGATTTGTATCGCGTTTGCTGCTGTAGTATTGTCTTACTCTACTCTTTAGACGCCTATTATATTTTAGCGAAAGTACTAAATAAGAGGATAGCAGTATTGACAAATATTTAGCTTTAATTTGTCTTAGTTGGGAAGACATTGATTAAAGATAGGCTTGTGTGCTTTCTCTTATAATGTGATAAGTTTTATTTTACTTAATGCTGATTTTTCTATAGAGAGAATGAGTAAAATCAGAGTAGCCGTGATTGGCTGTGGTTTTATAGCGAATGCAGAACATCTTCCTTCGCTTAAGCAGATAAAAGATGTTGAGGTCGCGGCTGTCGTCGACATTATTGAGGAGAGAGCACGTAAAGCTGCTGAAACCTTTAAGGTAGATAAATGGTACACTGACTACACTAAAGTCATTGAGATGAAGGATATTGATGTAGTTGATATATGTACTCCAACATATACTCACTGCGAGATTGCTGTCGCAGCACTGAAGTCCAGCAAACATGTTGTATGCGAGAAACCTATTGCCTTGAGGCTGAAGGATGCAGATGAAATGATTAATACTGCTAAGAAAAAGGGCTTAAAGTTTATGGTAGCTCACTGTCTTAGATTCTGGCCCGAGTATGTTAGAGTAAAAGAGCTTGTTGAATCAGGTGCTATAGGTGAGCCTAGAATAGCGAGAGCCTATAGGCAGTCCAGTTTTCCTATGTGGGCTCCATGGCACAAGAAACTCGAATTAGGTGGAGGAGTGTTTGTTGACATGAGCATACACGACGTTGATTTCCTGCGCTGGCTTTTAGGAGAAGTAGAAGAGATTTACGCGCAGGGAGGAGTTCTTCTATATAAGGACTCTACTGCCCCAGACTATGTTCACGCGCTACTTAAGTTCAAGTCGGGTGCAATTGCTTATGTCGAAGGAAGCTGGATTATGCCTGAAGGCTTTCCATTCACAACATATTTTGAGATCGCTGGAACAGAGGGACTTCTTACAGTAGACAACCATTATACAGCTTCACTTAAAGTATTCAAGAAAAACTCGTGTGTAGACTTTATTCCTCAGACCGAAGATGCCTACTTCCTTGAGTTAAAACACTTCATTGAATGTGTTAAAGAAGATAAAGAGCCTCTAGTGTCAGGCGAAGAAGCCAAAAAGACTCTTGAAGTAGTTTTAGCTGCTTTAAAGTCTTTGAAAGAAGGTAAACCTGTCAAACTCCCTCTATCTGAAGAGGTGATACCATGAAAGTGCATAAGTTCGCTATATTGTCTTTTGCACATATTCATGCTTGGAGCTACGCCAGGGTACTTAAAGAACTACCTAATGCAGAGCTAGCCGCCATATATGATGACGACCCTGATAGATTAGCGAAAGCTGCCGAAACATATAAGGTTGATAAAAAGTATAGTGACTACTATAAGCTCTTAGAGAAAGAAAATATAGATGCAGTAATAGTTGCTTCAGAAAATGCTAAGCACCACGACTTAGTCATCGCGGCAGCCGAACACGGAAAACACATTATATGTGAAAAGCCTCTCGCTACAACACTGAAGGATGCCGACGAAATGATTGAAGCAGCTAGAAAGCATGGAGTTAAGCTTCAGACAGCCTTCGTTATGCGCTACCACGAGACAACAGTTGAAGTTAAGAGACTAATTGATAGAGGCGAAATAGGCGAAATACTGGCTATAACTACTACTAACCACGGCAAATACCCTGGACTCTGGTTCGCTGACCCTAAGCTTGCTGGCGGCGGAGCAGTAATGGATCACACTGTACATACAGCTGACCTCATGCGCTGGTATACTGGAGATGAAGTTGATACAGTTTATGCTAAAATAGGAGTAAACATTAGGCCCGAACTACTCTCAGAAGATAATGCTCTCATTCTACTGAAGTTCAGAAAAGGTGTTCTCGGAAGCATTGACTGCAGCTGGAGCAGACCTGACAACTGGCCTATATGGGGTGACGTCTACTTAGGCATATTCGGTACAGAAGGATACATTCTCGTAGATGCTTTCCGTTCATGTATAACTTTGGCTTCTAAAGGCGAAACACTGAAGTGGATTTACTTCGGCCCCGACTGTGACAAAGAAATGATAAAAGACTTCATTAAGTGCATAGAAGAAGACAAAGAACCCAAAGCTAGCGGCTGGGATGGACGCCAAGCACTAGAAATTGCTCTCGCTGCCTACGAGTCGCATAAGAAAGGAGAGCCAGTTAAACTGCCTTTAAGCTACTAGACTCATTAATGGTACTATCATTTCTTCTTTACTTAATCCCCCGTGGTGTCCTTTTGGCTTAAACTCCAAGTCCTTTTTAGTAAAAGGATGTACTAGACAATAGTCTTCGAGAGCTAAAGCAACATAAGTCCCTGCTCTTTCCCAGAATTTCTCGGAGAACTTTTCTCCAAATACTTTTTTCTCTGCAAGCTCCTTTATAGTGTATACTTCAGCTATATTCTCTAGGCCTTCGAACAGAAACTCTTTTTCAGCAATAAAGTATGTGAAGCGGCTTTCGCCGAAAGGAGGCACTTTAAGCTCTTTATATAGATTCAGCGCGCGAATATCAATTATATGATGCTCTGAAATCGATATCTGCCCATGGTCAGCCGTAATTAGCAATGTATAGTCTTTTTCTGGCGCCAATTCTTCTATGAATACTTTTATCCAATAAAAGACGTTTTCTGCTTCTCTTCTGTATTCCTCTGAGAAAGGACCGTTTTCGTGGCTAATAGCGTCTAGAGCCCCATAATATGCGTAAATAAACACTTTTTCGTGGTCTCTTAGGAGCTTAGCTATTTTAACAAACATTTGAGGTAAAGTGAAATATTCTTGACAAATGGCACCTTTAGACAGCAACCTCGTAAAACTCGTATCGCAGAGTCCTTTTCTTACTAGAAAGAATGTTTTATAATTTTCTCAGAGAGTTTCTCAAAAATTGTTTTTTCGTCTACTAATTTTGAAAGATCTACAAGTGAGTCTTTAAGAGACTCTTTTTGAGAAACAGCCGCTGAAGTAAAGTCAAGTATTCTTACTACTCCACCGTACTCTTTTAAAAACATTTTATAGCCTAGCATAGCGTGTAGAAAAGGTGATGAAGCATAAGATATACTTGTTAGAGCAGTGACTGTTGTTGAAGGCGCTGTAGATAGAATGGATCTAACTTCTATGCGAGGTATTTTACTTGAATATTTTACTGCATAATCATATCTAAGGGAATCTACTATAATTAATGCTATTTTATTTTTATTAAACACTTCAGGCTCTAGTACTTCACCAGAAAGCGGGGGTAAAGACACATCACATTCAGCGCCAGCAAGAATAGATGCAGCTATATTTGCTATAGTAAATCCTTCTTCAAAAAGAGGAGTTATGAAACCTCTTAAGGCTGACTTACTCTCATAGACTTCTAGTAAGCTCTTTTCTTCCACGGCTTATTTTCCTGAACGAAGTATTTTAGCATAAGTATCAAAGATTAGCGCTAGAGTAAATAGCATATAGTAGACTGCATACCTGATGTTTCTGAAAATACTTCACACTAAAAGGCAATATACTCAGGACGCTGCGTGCATACCTCATAATTTGAAGCCTCTCTATCGACAAATACAAGTATGTTTAGGGAATAAAGTTTAAGTTTAACTTGTATAAAAGTAGTTTAATTTGTGGAAAAGAATTTAAGAAAGGTAATTAAGATAGGAAACTCCTACTACGTGTCTTTGCCTAAGAGCTGGATTCGCAGATGGGGCATTAGCGACGGAGAGCTGGTCGATGTTTCTTTGCGAGAAGACGGAGTTCTAGAAATTTTACCTCTTTCAACAAGTGATGTCCCTCGAAAACTTGTTGTCGACTGCAAAGAAGACTTGAACAGAAAGATCGTTTCGGCGTATCTACACGGCTACGATGTAATTGAAGTAGCCTTAGGAATGTGTCCTTTAAACGAGGTACTGGGAAAAATAAAACCCCTGCTTTCTATTCTCACAGGTCTTGAAGTAGTTGAAGAAGATAGCAACAAGATATCGCTTCAGTGCTTTATTAGAAGTAATTACAGTGTAGTTCAGCTGCTCAAACTCATGGACAAGCTCTCTCGAGGAATGTACCTTGATGCACTGAAGTCTTTACTTGAAAAAGATAGTAAGCTAGCAGAATCTGTTATCGAGAGAGATAATAGAGTAGACAGGCTGTACTTTCTGACAGTAAGAGTCATAAGAACTTCTCTCCTTAAGGGATCTCTTTCGAGCAAAGAGAGACTCCTGTTAATGGACATGAGGCTACTTGCACGAGACTTAGAGGAAATAGCCGATATTTCAGAGGAAATAGCTAAAACTTCTCTTAAACTTCTAGATAAGAGCTACAGTGAAACAATATGTTTAAAGCTTGAATCTGTAGCTAAAAAATTATCAGATGTACAGGAAAAAATAGTCAACAGTGTCTTGTCTAATAAGCCTCAGCCAAAGAGCTTCCGCAAAAACTTAATGAATATTAGGGAACAGTTAAATTCAATCATGAGTGAATGCACTAAAGAAAATGCACTAGATTTAATGGAAATAGGGTCACTTATAAAAATGCTTTACAATAAGGTACTAGATATAGAGGATCTATTGCCAATACTATAACACTATCTTAAAATATCAGAATCAGAAATAGTTTAAAAGCAAATAAATTAATTTTATCTCTGCTGTTTATATGTTTTTAAAAGTCCTAAAGCAACTATTCCAGCTAGTAAAGCTGATAGAAATTCCTTTATATAGATTTCAGCTGGAATGAAGAACATGGCTAAACTTCTGTAACTCAATGCAGCTACCATTGTTATTGTCCATGGCCAGATCAAGTACTTCCTGAGCCCTCCTCTTCTAGCAATATAGCTCTCTTTTCCCGTAAGTGAGAATAAAGCCGCTAGAATGAATGTTGCGAAAAAAGCTGAGAGTGTTTTAAATGGCTCTGATGTGTAGAGTATTGCTGCAGTGAGCAATAGAAGAATTGTTCCTAAGAATACTGGAGTTACTTGTGTATGTGTAAGAGTTTTCTTAAACTTTATACTACTACTGTTACTGTCTGATCCCTCACTCATGCTGTCTATCGCCACAGCCTCTCTCAAAGGGAGTATATATACATTTCTATTATTGTTTTCGAGTATTATGATAGTATTTTCAGAGCTTGTCTAGCCAAGCTAATTGCTTCCAAAGCTTTTTCACATGAGTATAGCTCCAGCAATCCTGTTTTATTTCTCGACTCGTAGTAAGTACTCGAAGTCTCAGATAAGTAGAGACTTCTAATAGCTTTATTAAGTAGTGTAAATGCATCTACACTCTGCTTAGTTCTAGCTAAGCTTTCTAGAATTCTAATACTTTCCCTCGCTTCATTCCACAGTTCCTCAAGCCTCCATAGAGGATTCAGACTTCCTACAACAGCCTCTTCTGCTGGAGGAACCTCCTCAATATATTCTGACACAAGTACGAACTCTGCTTCAATTCGCTCAGATAATGCTTTAAGCAAAACAAGTTTCTTCTCGGCTTCTCCTAGAGTAAATATATCTTTTTCAGAAAACATAACGGTTACTAAGCGTGGGGGAGGAGGAAGCTCGTCTAGCATCATTAAATGCTTTAAGTCGCTCCATTTATTGCATAAAAAGACTCCACGTATCTTACTTTCATTTACACCTCTGAATTCTAAAGGAACATGAGGAATTACCTCACCATATTCATGTCTACACTTTTCGGGGTCTAACAGAATCCATGAGAAATCTAGCTCTCTCAAGATCATTGGAAGAAGAGGATCGAAAAAAGACTCAGGTGGATAGAATCCCTTAGAAACTTCTTCAAAGACTTGAGCTAAGGTCTCATTAGCCAATTTTACTTGTTCTCTAGCTTCTTTCAACGGGAGCTTCGCTAAAATAGCATAACTAAAAGTAGTATTGCAGACTTCAATATGTCCTTTCTTAAGACCATCTTTGATTATCTTCAACAGCTCTTCGTCTCCTCCAATAGCTTCAGCAGTAGCACCACTAATAAAGAGAGTAGCCTTAAATCCATACTTATCAATAAGTCTTAATACACTTTTATAAACTTCAATTAACTCATCTATCTTTTCGTAAATATATCCTCTGTAATGAGCATTAAGTACCAATGATAGAGCAACCTTTAGCGTCATACTACACACTTTAATTAAATTACTTAGCTATTATAGTTTAGTGCTAGAGGCTTGAATAAAGCTTTATTTTACTTAAATTATTTCAGAGAAATAGTTGTGAAACTTTAAGGTGAGGGGGAACTACTTAACTATTTCTGAAAGTATTTTAGGCAGTACTTCCGTTTTTACTCTATTAATTCGTGCTTCAATCGTGTTATTGTATATTTCTTTACTATCCTTGTCTCTGAGGATTACTCCACCTAAAGCCTCTATCTTCTCTTCAGCTAGTCTGAGCCTAACTTTACGAGAGTATTTCTTTAAAAGAAGCTTTTCTGCCTCAGGAAGTATTTCCTCCACTAATTTGGTGTCTCTTTTTGTAGTAACTACGAATAGTTTTTCATTTTGCATATTTAGAGTAGCTTCAATTATCAGATTCAGTAGGCATAACTTGTACTTCTCACGATCTTTTTCAATAAGTCTTCTTATTTTCTCCGATACTTCACTAAGTAAGTCTTCTATTATGCGTTCTTTTTCCATTAGATACTCTCTTCTAATTCTCATTTTTTCTAAAGCGATTTTACTGGAAACTTCGCTGCGCACCCTCTTCTTTATTCTCTCTATTTTCTTTTTAAGCTCTTCTTCAGCTCTAGCCTCAGCTTCTTTTAATATTTCTTTAGCTTTTTCTTCTGCTTCCTTAAGTATTTTCTCAGCTTCTTTTTGAGCAGACTCGCGTACTTCTTTTAAAAGAGCTTCAA
The DNA here is from genome assembly GCA_965367815.1 of uncultured Thermoprotei archaeon. GTDB lineage: Archaea > Thermoproteota > Thermoprotei > Thermofilales > B15-G2 > B15-G2. Next base: position 60,741 of record CBDUKN010000001.1, on the reverse strand, counting down.
CTATTTCTTTTTCTTCTATACTAACTTGCTCACTCATATTTTTTCACCCTAAGAAAAGAATATGTTGCAAAAGCATGTTTACTATATCAGCTTTCTTTTTATTTATTTGCTCACGTAGATTGCTTATATCAGTATCTAGCTTCTTTTTTAGTTCCTCTACTTCCTTTTCAATATACTTTAATTCTTTCTCTATTATTTCATCTTCGTTTATTTTAGTTCTTTCCTCTATTAATGCTTTAGCCTTTCTTTTAGCCTCTTCAATTATTTCCTCGGCTTTCTTTTTAGCGTTTTCAATGATAAGTTCAGCCTTTCTCTCTTCTTCAATTAGAATTGATATAAAGCCTACTTCACCCATCTCAACTTCACCCCTACAGCTTGCGATAAAAGTGAATAAAGTTCTTTTAATCTGCTAGTCTCCCTGATTTCAATACTTGGCACCACAATAAGCACTGGAGGATTTTTCATCCCAGATGTCACGGGATTTATTTTATGTTTAAAGGCTTTGTATACTTCTTCTTCTATAACTATTGCTTTTGCTTCTAATGCTTTTTCACATACCTTCATGGCTTCTTCTTCACTTAGCTCCCTAACCTTACATACATCAAAGCCAAGTAACTTCAAGCTCTCAACAGCATGTCCTTTACCGACAGCGATAATATTCAAATTTTATCCCCTTTAATGGATTAACTACCTAAATTTAAATTTTAGTAATTAGCTGAGACTTTTATATGTAGGAGAACATAGTTAAAACTTATAAAGCTCCCTCTTTACTTTAATGTGATCATTAATGACAGTTATCAGACCCGAGGAAATGGTTCATTTCAGAGTATTAGTACCATCAGAATACAAAGATAAACTTATCGATGCCTTAATAAGCGTTGGAGCAGTGCACTTAGACCCTCATGCCTATAGACTCGAACTATCAATGCCCAAGCTTTTCTCAGATATACTTAAGAAAAGAGTTAGCATAGATGAAATAAACATAGAAAAAGCATTGGAAGAAGCAAGAAGATACTTGCCTAGAGACGATCCTCTCGTAGTCGAGTTAGCTAAGTTGTGCAAAGAGTACTCTGATAAACTATTTTTGAAAAAAGTAGTAGAAGTACTGAAAACTCTAAAAATAGAACCCAGGGTATTTTCTATTAAAGAGAAACCTGTAGTGTTAAAACTCTACATAGGTGAAAAAGAGCTAGAGGATATAGAATCTCTTAAAAAACTTAAGGCCGTAATTAATGCTGTTAAGGTAAACACTTCTACTCTACTCATTGTAGCCTATAGGAGAGCCTTAGAAAAGGAAGTTGAAAACGAGTTGAGTAAGCAAGGCTTCAGCGTATATAAGTTACCTGAGTACTGCTATACTACTTCTGAAAATGCCCTAGAAAATATTGAAAAAGAGCTAGTGAAAATAAAGGCTAGGGCCTTCGATGTACTTAAAGAAATAGCGAGTTTAATTAAGTCTTCAATAGAACTCGAATATGCCACTAGACTAGAAATTCTCGAAAAAGCCTATAATGTATGTCGCCGACTCCACGAAGAGTTGAACACAGCCCGAAACTTGTTAACAACAGTAATGTCCTTGGATTTAGTTATGAGACTATCCTCTAGTAAGAATATAGACTTACTTGCTAAACTGAATTTCCCTCAAAGTACTGTCGACAAAGTAAGAGAAATTATAGAAAAAGGTCTTATAGCACTCGAAGAAAAAGAACGTACTATTTTCTTAAGCCAGTTTATAGGCGATGTAGAGCTGCTCAAAGAAGAGGAACTTAAAGAAAGGTTAAAAGATCGCTATGATCTTCTTAAAATTCTCTCATTAGCTACGATTATTAAGAGAGAAGTGGACAACAGATACCTTGAAGTAGCCGAGGCCTTAAATTACGGTAAAATTACTCAAAAAATATCCGCTATTGAAAAAAGAGAAATTCCGGCGAAGAAAATCTCACTTAGAGAAGAATTAATGGAGTTAAGTGAAGTGACCGAAGAAGCTGAAGAATGTTTAAAGAAATTAGCCGAAATTTCATCAAAAGTAGATTTTGCTAAGTTAGTTGAAGAAAAGGATCTCCCAAAGATTATTGTGGAAGCTAAAGAAGTTTTAGCAAACTTCACTGAGCTAGCAGAAGAATTGATTTCGAGAGAATCCTTCCTAGAAGCCTGTATTAAGGCAGAAAGCCTCGTAGGTGAGCTTAGAATATTTAGACAAAAAAGAGTTATCTATGCAATCGGCTGGATCCCAAAGAAATATGCCTCTATGCTCGAAACTACTATTAAAAGCAGAGTTCCTCGAATAATTTACTTAAAGACAAGAAAACCTCGCGTTGAAGACAAGCCTCCAGTATACTTGAGACATAAAGGTCCATTAAAGTACTTCGCTGCACTAACCTTGGCTAGAGGAATACCGAGTTACTGGGAGATAGACCCAACGCTCTTCTTTACTATACTTTTCACGCTAATGTATGGACTGATGTTCGGCGACGTAGGCTTAGGAGCAATAATAGCTGGTCTTGGAGCCTATCTTTACATTACACGTAAAGAAGTCCTAGGTATGAATAAGGAGCAAGTAGCGGTTCTAGGGGTTTTAATGATGTTTTGCGGTCTGTCAGCAGTATTCTTTGGAGTTCTTTACGGAGTAGCATTCTTAAAGGAGGTCTGGGAGCCCATCTTTCTGAGCCCTATTCACGACCTAGAAGGTATAATAGCTACTGCGCTGATATTCGGAGTAATACAGCTTTTGCTAGCAATGGCCTTGAGTGTAGTAAATAAGATTCTATCACATGACTATATTGGCGCTTTACTTGGAGGAACAGGAGTCGCTGGGATAATGTACTACTCGGCTGGAGTATATATAGCCTACAATATAATTGAACATGGATTCGATTTATCAGCAGCTCTGCTGCCCGAAGTTCTGCCAGCAACAATTGTAGCAGTGCTATCAATATTCCTAGTACTTGCTTCAGGTTTCTTAGAGAAGATAATTGAAAAGAAAGAAGAAGGTTTAATGCATAGTATAGTAGAGCTAATGGAAATGATTATAGCTTATCCAGCTAACTCTCTATCTTATATTAGGTTAGCTGCCTTTGCTATAGCACACGAAATATTCGGAGTACTAGCAGAAACAATGGCGCATATGATAAACCCGCTTGCAAGCTTTCTCTTCGCAAACGTAATAGTATTGGGAATAGAAGGCTTCGCTGTGGGAATACAAGCACTAAGACTAGTATACTATGAATTCTCAACGAAATTCTTTGAAGGAGGAGGTATGCTCTACGAGCCACTAGAAATAGCACCTGAAATTAAAACTAAGTAACTATAGTTTTCTTAAGGCAATTTCCGTTAGTTAAATAATTCTTTTCTCTTTTATTACTCTAGTATTATTTCCTCTTGACTAGATGTTTAGAACTACAAGGCAATGTTTATAAATGAAAAGAGCTAGTCTTCTGCGTGATTGATATGAAAATTTCCGAGAAAACAGTAGTCAAGCTACTAATCATCATAAACCTAATAGCAACACTAGCAGTAGTAACCCTTCACGCGTATGCGAGCAAAACCCCTCCTCCAGCGCCAGTAAAGACTACTGCTAAGTCAGCAATAATTACAGCCGAAACATTCCCCTTCCTTGCAGCGGCAGTAGCTGTCTCGATGAGCTGTTTAGCCTCAGGAATAGCTTTAGCAGCTGTAGCTAAAGCCGGTTTCGCTGCTTCAGCTGAACGTCCTGAACTAAAAACATACATTTTGATTCTAGGAGGTCTAGCCGAGGGTATAGCGATATACGGGCTACTAGTAGCTATAATGATACTAGGAAAAATCTAAAGCGAAAACAGGGTAAGCGAAGATAGTACTATCTGTGGCGGAAGCTTAAGCTCGCGGCCAATAACTATTTTTTCGAGATTTTTACGCTCGTTTCTACAGAGCAGCATATAGTAGTAGACATAGAGTATCGATATCGGGTTAAATAGAGCTTTTGTTCTGGCTCTGGCTAAAAGCATCTTATCTAAGCTAGCTAGCACTTTTGATATTCTTCCAGATTTTTTGCACTCGACTACTTCTTCATACTTTAGTCCGAGTTTTTTAGATAAACGCTCTAGTGAGAGAAAGTAAGTTACATCTTTTGAATAGAAGCCTTGAATAAATAGTTTGTCAAGGTTTTTAACAGCATTCTCGCCGAGTATCATTAGCCAATAGAGTAGTCTTGATAGACCTTCATAGTCTATTAAATCTACTATCTTCATTTTCTTTAGAAAATTCGCTTTAATTTCTTTTCTTAAATATGAGAAGTACTTTGACTCAAGAGACATGAGAACAGCATCAAGCCCGTGTCTGCTTATTTTGGTTAAGGGCAATTGAAGAGGAGTTTTCTTGAGAAGATTCTCTATTTCCTTTAGAGATTTAACTTTAGTTAACTTCTCAGCCGATACGAAATTGTAGTATGGGTAAAAGAATTCTATTTCCTTTTCTTCGCCGTAAATGAATCTTATTTTAGCCTTAATGTTCTCCACTTCAAGTTCCTCTAAGAAGGCTTTAAAGAAAGTAGAGTATATACTAGGTATTTTTGACAAGAAATTTATGCGTTCAATATACTTTAAGGCAATTTTACCTAAAATTTCGCTTATTTCATACTGTTCCTCTGGAGCTTCCAAGTAACCTATATCTCTTAAGCTTCTTCTACCATAAGCTAGGTCTTCGTAGTCTCTTTCTCTAAGAAGATGCAATTTAAGGCCATGAGCCCGAATAGCTAAATAATCCTCTATACTCCCACCCTACTATACCTCTTTAGTCTAACAAATTCTTCGAGCATTTCTTCTTCAATTTTTTCCTCAATGTACCTTATAGTTTCTTCTAGAGTAGGTATGAAGTTTTCTTCAAGACTATTTACTACTCTATTAATGTAGCTTAATTGGGCACAGAGCCTTTCTACAGCCATCTCTATATTTGTTATCTCAATAAGATTTTTAATAGCTTCCCATAGCGCTACAAGCGCTGAACGGTACTCAGGATCCCTTACTTGAGAAAAATCAGGTTCTTTTAATATTCTCACCTGAGGTACAGGTACGCCCTGCACGCTGACCATAAGCGCGTCTATAATTGGAGGCTTCACAAGCGAAGCTATCGAAGAAAACTCGGGTTCTCTTCTGTTTAACCTGAGATGATTAACTTCCTCTAAGGCCTTAATGTACTTTTCCTCTACTTTAGCTCTCATCTTCAGCTTATCTAGCATAGCAAATATCTCCTTAATGAGCTGATCTCTCCTCATCTCGAGAACACTTTTCCCTCTTCTCGCTAGCTCTAGCTGCTGGCGCAGTCTAAGGAGCGTTCCCCTTGATGCAGGTAAGTATCTTAAAGAAGTAGTACTCATGGCTATCCACTATGTGCAGGATGGTACTTTGATATGATGTGTTTCGGTATTCTTACTAGCTCTTCTTCGGGTAGTAGTGATAGGACTTCCCAGGCGATATCTAAGGTCTCTTCAATACTTCTATTTTCTCTTACTCCTTGTTTAACGTACCTGTTTTCGAACTCATCAGCAAATTTGAGGAATCTTCTCATTCTCGGGCTTAGTCCAACTTCTCCTACGATTCTTGCCAAATCTCTTGCTTTTACTCCTCTGGAATAAGCATCGTAGAGCTGCTCTGCAACATACTTGTGGTCTTCTCTTGTTTTGTCAGGACCTATGCCAGCTTTCATTAATCTGCTTAGGCTCGGCAGAACGTTTATAGGTGGATATATTCCGCGAGCATGAAGCTCCTGGCTAAGTATTATCTGTCCCTCAGTAATATATCCTGTAAGGTCTGGTATTGGATGTCTTAAATCTCCGCCGGGCATTGTAAGAATCGGGAGCAACGTTATGCTGCCTTTCTTGCCTTTAATTATTCCTGCTCTCTCGTATATTGTGGCTAGGTCAGAATACATGTATCCTGGGTAGCCCATTCTGCCTGGAATTTCTCCTCTTGCTGCGCTCATTTCGCGTAGAGCTTCACAGTAGTTTGTCATATCAGTCAATATGACTAGTACATGCATTTCTAACTCGAAAGCAAGGTACTCGGCTACTGTAAGAGCTATTCTTGGAGTCATGAGTCTTTCTACTGCAGGATCTTCTGCCAGATTTAGGATTACTACTGATCTCTCGATGGCGCCGGATTCTGTGAACTCTTTTACGAAGAACTCTGCTTCAGCGCTTCTTAGACCGATTCCCGCGAAGACTACTGCGAATTCTTCCTCTTTTCCTCTTACAGTAGCCTGTCTAGCTATTTGTGCTGCAAGCATATTGTGAGGAAGACCAGATACACTGAATATTGGCAGCTTTTGTCCTCTTACGAGACTTAGGCTTCCGTCTATGGCAGATATTCCTGTCTGAATAAAATCATGTGGATACTCTCTTGCGACAGGGTTTATCGGCTCTCCTGTTATCTCTCTTTTCTCACCAAACATTACTGGAGGCAAGCCGTCTATTGGCTCAAAGCGTCCATTAAACATCCTTCCAAGAACTTCTTCAGAAACCCTTATTTTGAACGTAGTTCCTGTGAAGTGAATAAGACAGTCTGTTGTCAGACCAGCCCTATCGCCTAGTATCTGGATTACTACTTCGTCTTGACTGGTTTCAAGAACCCTTCCTACTCTTTCTCTGCCATCTGTTCCTATTATTTTAACTTCTTCATCGTATCCTACATTTCCCACTTTTTCTACAAACATCAATGAGCCTCTGATCTCTCGTGCTCCTTTATACCACTTACCTTGATATTCTTTAATATACCTAAACTCCTCACTCACCTTAAACCCACCTCTTTGAAAGCTTCTAGTGAAATATTATACTTCTTAGCAATATTTTCTAGAGCCTTCATAACTCTTTCGTAGAGGTCTTTTACTGCCTCTAGATCTCTTTCATCATCTTTGACTCTCATCATCTCGAAGACTTCGGGCAGCTCGGCTATTTCGTCGATAGGTACTCTGTTCTTGATCAATACATAGGCTTTATCATAGAAATCCATCATCATTTTCAGCATCCAGTACTGTTTTACCGGCGAGCACCTGACGTCTACTCCTTCGAGCGCTGTCTGTACAAGGAAACCTTCCCTAATTATTTCTGCTGCGAGGAGAATTAGCCTCTGGTCGTCTGGTAAGGCTCCTTCACCGACTATAGAGGCTATAGCTTCTATTTCAGAAGCCACTGTGAGCAGGTTAAGCGCTCTGCGTCTGTATTGCGCGAAGTCTTCTGCTACTTCTTTTCTCCACCACTCTTCAACTATATCAGCGTACTGACTGAAGCTCTTGAGCCAGTCTACTGCAGGGAAGTGTCTTCTGTAAGCTAGATCTGTCGACAGAGCCCACATTGCTCCAACGAACCTCAGAGTATGTATTGTAACAGGCTCATTGAAGTCGCCGCCTGGAGGAGAAACTGCACCCATTATTGTAAGCGAGCCTACTCTATCTGGTCTGCCTAAGCACTCTACTCGGCCGGCTCGCTCATAGAATTCGGCTATTCTGTCAGGCAGGTAGGCAGGAAATCCTCTTTCTACAGGCATTTCTCCAAGTCTACCCGATATCTCTCTGAGAGCTTCAGCCCATCTGGAAGTAGAGTCGGCTATTAAGGCGACGTCGTAGCCCATGTCTCTGTAGTACTCAGCCATAGTTACTCCCATGTAGATGCTCGCCTCACGGGCCGAGACAGGCATGTTAGATGTATTGGCTATCATTATACTCTTTTCGATTAGCGGACGCTTGCTTCTATGGTCTATTAGCTTCGGAAACTCTGTTAACAGCTCACACATCTCATTACCTCTTTCTCCACATCCAATGTAGACAACTATATCAGCGTCACTATACATGCTTACTTTATGTAAAGTGACAGTTTTTCCGGTGCCGAAGCCTCCTGGTATACAAGCTGCGCCACCTTTAGCTATTGGGAAGAACGTGTCTAGTACTCTTTGGCCTGTAACGAGTGGCACTATTAAAGGCAATCTCCTCTTATAGGGTCTAGGAACTCTCACAGGCCACTCGTGATACATTTTAACTTCTATTTCTCTGCCGTTTTTCTCAAGCACCGCTACAGGCTCTTCTATAGTAAATTCTCCTTCCTCAATTTTCGTTACTTCTCCACTAATACCTGGAGGAACCATTACTTTGTGCTCTATTAACGGTGTTTCCTTTACTATACCTAGAACATCTCCTCCTTCCACTTTCTCTCCCTTAGAGACAGTAGGCTTGAAATACCACTTTTTATTTCTTGGAAGCGCATTTACCTTTATTCCTCTTTTGATAAAGCTTCCAGCCCTTCTGAGTATTTCCTCTAAGGGTCTCTGGACTCCATCGAAAATAGTGCTCATTAAGCCAGGGCCAAGCTCGGCTACAAGTAACTTACCGGTGGCATAAACTGGCTCTCCAGGCTTAATTCCACTGGTGGACTCGTAGACTTGTATTGTGAAGAAGTTTTCAGAAATTCTAACGACTTCACCGATAAGTCTTTCTCTACCAACATCGACTACTTCTCCTAACTTGATATCGGGAATACCTTCAGCAACAACTACAGGCCCGCTAACCTTTCTTATGACTCCTCGGCGTTCAACACTCATTTAAGTCCACCTTACTCCATTTTTTAGAAAAATACCGCTTAATAAACAATACCTTTCAATAGGACTAGGGTAAACCGTCTAAAACATGCCTTATCGAAAACACTAAGTTTAATTACTAATTCCCTATTTTCTTCTCAATGAAACTACTATATCTAGTATTGGACGGGGCAGCTGACAGACTCGTAGACAAGCCTACATCCTATGAAGTAGCTAAAAAACCTTCACTAGACTCTCTTGCCAAGAAATCGAAAGGAGGCATGGTTTTCACCATAGCTAGAGGAATAGCCCCTGAAAGCGACGCAGCTGTGCTTTCTATTCTAGGCTACGACCCGCACAAGCAGTATACAGGAAGAGGACCCATTGAGGCTCTAGGAGCGGGCATAAGAATTAGGGAGGAGTACGAAGTGGCTTTTAGGGCTAATTTTGCTACAGTTGATGACAGCGGCAGAAGAATTATTAATAGAAGATGCGGACGAACTTTAACATCAGAAGAAGCAAAGGAACTGGCTAAGTCGGTAGAATACATCAACTTGGGAAAATACGATGCATACGCTAAAGTCGTAGCTACGGTGGGTCATAGGGCAGTCGTTGTCATAGGAAGCGACAAATATAAGCTCTCTGGAAACGTGAGTAACACCGACCCTGCATATAGGAAAGAAGGTCCTATTTCAGTTGCCGTCAAGAGCTATGAGCCAGTAGTTGCTCCCTGTGCTCCACTAGACGACAGTCCTGAAGCCAAAAGAACTGCTGAGCTAGCAAATATCTTCACGAAGAAAGTATTTGAAGCGCTCAAAGATCACAGAGTAAACATAGAGAGAAAAAAGAGAGGGCTTCTTCCCGCAAACATGATACTACTTCGCGACGCCGGAAACAAGCTGCCTAAAGTACCTCCAATCTCTGAGCTATATTCAGGGAAAAAGTTCTCCGCTATAGCTGAGATGCCTGTAGAGAAAGGAATAGCAAGACTAACTCAAATGAGCGTAGCTGAAGTAGACCTCTTACCGGACAAGAGGAAAGAATACAGCATCATGCTAGATAAAACTCTAATCCTGCTGAGAGAAAATGATGTAGTCTATGTACACCTCAAGGGACCCGATGAACCTGGACATGACGGAGAATTCGAGAGAAAAGTAGAATCCATAGAACTAATTGACGAGTGCTTCATTAAGCCTCTCATAGAGAAGATAGACTTGAGTAAAGTAGCCATTCTAGTAACTTCAGACCACGCTACTCCCTATAGCGTAAAAGCACATACAGACGACCCAGTACCATTTATAGTGTACTCTCCTAACATAACTCCTGATGGATTATCTCTGTTTTCAGAGAAAGAATGTTTCTGCAAAGGAAGTTTAGGGCTAATTGACCATGGCTGGATGTTACTCAAAAGAATATTCCAAATAATTGAGAAGTAAAAGCTATTTTTTGGCAAAAGTATACTTTAAGCATACTTACAGTAAACTTCTTTTTCACAGTACTTTTAAAATGAGAATTTATACTTCTTTAGCTAAACTAGTTCCATGTTTTCAAGTAGCCTTAAGGGCGATGCATTATACTCTGGAGAAGAAGACACACAGATATACGGTGAGGAAACTAGTCTAAAAGGCGAGGCACTACATACTATAGTAGCAGTAATGTTAGGGTGGGCTTTTGAGGCCTTCGACTTCATGCTATTTTCCATGTTAGCTATACCAGTAATGACCACGCTCAATATCGACAGAATAGCCTTTGGGCTAGCTATATCGGTGGGACTAATAGGAACAGTTATAGGAGGAATAGGATCTGGCATACTCGCTGATAAATTCGGCAGAGTTAAAGTGCTAATGACATCACTGCTTATTTATGGTGCTGCAACTATAGGGATAGCTCTCTCAAGAACCTTTTACGAGCTAATACTCTTCCGCTTTATTGTAGGATTAGGGCTGGGAGCAGAATGGAGCACTGGCATGACTTTAGTAGCAGAAATTGTCCCAGCTGAAAAAAGAGGCTTCGCAGTGGGCTTAGTGCAGTCTGGTTGGCCCCTCGGAGTACTCATAGCTATCGCAGACACTATTCTCATATACCCAATATTCGGCTGGAGAGCTGCTTTTGCTGCGGCAAGTATTCCTGTACTGTTAGTCATATATGTTCGATCTAAGGTGCCTGAGTCTACGCTATGGCTACAGAGTAAAGATAAAGAAAAGCATAGAATAAGCCTGCTCTATCTCTTTTCAAGGAAGCTTGTCTTCAGAACACTGATTGGTTTAGCGATAGACGTCTTAGCCATGTTTTCTTACTGGATGTTCTGGAGCTGGGTTCCAGTGTTTTTAGCTAAAGAAAGAGGATTTACCGTAGTAAGGAGCGCCGAGTGGTTGATAGTAACTCAAGTAGGAGCTTGGCTCGGATACATCTCCTACGGATATTTGCAAGACAAGCTCGGCAGAAGAATAACATAGACAATATTTACTGCCTCTGAAGCCACTATGATCCTAGCATACGTCCTCTTAATAAAAGACCCCTTACTAATGCTAGCCGCAGGACTCTTTTTAGGATTCTTCACTGGTTTCTGGAGCGGATTCGGCGCTGTTCTTTCAGAACTCTTCCCGACAAAAGTTAGAAGTACTGCTCTCGGTTTTATCTTCAACACTGGCAGGGGAATAAACTTCATTAGTCCAGTGCTAGTGGCTTGGCTCTCGCTCCACTGGAGTTGGGGGGCGGCACTTTCAGCTTACATCGCCTCGGCTCTCATCTGGCTATTCCCAGAGACAAAAGGTATCGAGCTAAAGTAGAGTTTTACAGTATTCAGCGGACCGTTGGACAAAATATTTGCTGAGATTTTACTATAGGTAAATATTCTTTAGCTTTTATTGAGATAACCCACCGTTAACTATTAGTATTCTAAGCTCTTCTTCCCCGTGGAGGAAGACTATGGAGGAAGGATTAATTATGGTTATATCCTTGATACTGACCTTTGTTCTGCTCGCTCTCACTTATATTACCGCAGGTAAACTTGCTCCTAAGAACCCTAAGGAAGGAGACAAGAGAAGAATTTTCGCCTGCGGCGAGAGGGAAATGTTTACTTTAGATAACTTCTCCATAACCTACTTTAAGTATATTCTCGTTTTCGCTATTTTTGATTCTGTTCCTGTAATAACAGGCCTTCTTCTAATATTCTTGAGATCATCTCCTATCTTTTACCCTATTCTATCTTTGTACTTGATGATTGTGCTTATTGCATGCTTGATTATATTGAGGTGAAGCTATGTCTCTCTATCGACTAGCTCTATGGTCTAGAATAAAGTCCCCCTGGATCTATCACATAAATACAGGTAGCTGTAATGCCTGCGACATAGAAATACTGGCTGCGCTAACTCCGCGATTTGACGTAGAGAGATTTGGAATAAAGCTCGTCGGATCCCCGCGTCACGCAGACGTACTCTTAGTGACAGGACCTGTAACAGAGCAAATGGCCGAGAGAGTCAAGAGAATATATGAGCAAGTTCCACAGCCCAAATTCGTAATAGCTGTTGGAACATGCGCATGCAGCGGAGGAGTCTTTAGAGGAGGCTACACCATTAAAGGAGGAGTAGACACGGTGATTCCTGTAGATGTTTACGTGCCAGGATGCCCTCCACGCCCTGAAGCTATTATAAAAGGTGTCGTTTTACTTCTTCAGAAGCTTAAGGGTGAAGCTAAATGAGCAGAAACAGTTTCCTTGAAAAACTGCAAGGCTGCCTAAGAGAGTACCTGGTAGACATAAAGAAGAAAAGAGATAGACTTTACATAGTCGAAGTTAAAGCTGAAGTGGTGGACAAGGCAGTTAAGGCTCTTAAAGATTCTTTTGGAGATATACATGTAACCACGATTTCAGCTGTTGATTACATAGATTATCTTGAAGTATTCTACGATTTATGGCTGTACAGCCCAAAGGTAGCACTAGTGCTTAAAGCCAAAGTGAATCCAAGTAAACCCGAGCTGCCTTCAATAGTCGGAGTTATTCCAGGAGCACTTTTCAATGAGTGTGAAGTATACGATCTATTTGGAATAGTGTTTAAAGGAAATGATAAGCTGAAAAAATCATTTATTTTGCCCGAACATTTTCCGAAAGACTACTTCCCTTTAAGGAAGAAGAGGTGATGGCATGTCGTATGCTGTAGACTTGCTCTTCGGACCTCAGCACCCAGCTCTACACGAGCCTGAGAGATTTAGATTTAAAGTAGACGGCGAAATAATTGTAGACGTTGACGTTAAGATAGGTTATATTCACCGCGGTATAGAGAAGCTTGCAGAAACCAAGAACTTTATTCAGAATATTTACTTAACCGAAAGAATATGCGGTATCTGTAATGTAGCACATACCCTATGCTACGTACAGGCAGTAGAAGACATGGCCGGAATAGAAGTTCCCGAGAGAGCCAAGTACCTAAGAGTAATAGTGCATGAACTAAACCGTATTCACAGCCACCTCTTAATTCTCGGAGTCGCAGCAGAGCTTCTCGGCTGGGAGACAGAGTTCATGTATCTTTGGAGAGACCGTGAAGCAATAATGGATATAATAGAAGATGTCACAGGAAACAGAGTGACTTCCGCGTTTAATACGATTGGAGGAGTTAGACGTGATATAAATGATACTCAGAAAGAAAAAATATTGAAGATTCTGGATAAGGTAGAGAAGGACACAAAGTTCCATAAGAAAGTGCTCGAGGAAGATCCTCTCTACAGAGAAAGAATGGTCGATATAGGTATTCTGAAGCCGAGAGACGCTATTGAAAGATGCGCCGTCGGGCCTACTGCAAGAGGATCGGGTGTAGACTACGATGTGAGAGCACATGATCCTTATGCAGCTTTTGATGAAATACCATTCAACGTGATAACTTACAAGGAGTGTGACTCATGGGCGCGCATGATGGTAAGAGTTGATGAAACCCTTGAGTCTATTAACATAATACGCTATGCTCTAAAACATCTTCCTCAAGGAGATATCAGAGTTAGAGTTCCAGCGAGACTTCCTGCAGGAGAAGGAGTAAGTAGAGTAGAGGCACCTCGAGGAGAGCTCCTACACCACGTGTTCTGTAAAGGAGATGTCAAGCCCTATAGGCTCAAAGTCAGGACACCTACTTTCGCAAATATACTGGCTATAGCTCCAACCTTCATCGGCCATACAATAGCGGATGTCCCCGCTATACTCGTGTCCATAGATCCCTGTTTCTCGTGTACAGATAGACTTACTTTCATAGATGTTTCTTCCGGTAAAGTAATGAAACTATCTCTTGAGGAGATAAAGAAGAAATATTGGAGAAGGTGAGAAAATGGAGTACTTTAAATTAATTCAGGTAATAGTTTTTCCCGGACTCGCTTACTTAGTGGCGCTCGCAATATTTTTTGAATGGTACAAAAGAAAACTAGTAGCAAGAATGCAAAGTAGGCTTGGTCCTACATACACTGGCTTTAGAGGAATTCTTCAGCCTTTAGCCGATTTCCTCAAGCTCCTCTTTAAGGAAGACATCGAAGTCACTACAGGCGACCAGAGACTTCTTACAGTAGTTCTACTTGTGGCACCTACGCTCTTCATTTTCAGCCTGTTCTTCGTCCCAGTAATGGGTACACCTATCTTCTCGTTTGAAGGAGACCTACTACTAGTACTCTTCTTATCATCCATGGCTTCTCTTCTCTTATATCTCGTTGGATGGACTTTCAGAAGCTCCTTCACTAAAGCTGGCGCAGTGAGACTCTTATTACAAATAGTGGGCTTCGATATAGCTGCCATAACATTAGCGCTTGTACCGGCATTTGAGGCAGAAAGTCTATGCATAGCGACGATAGCTCAAAAACTTCCCTCAACAATTCTCAAAAATCCCCTTCTACTAGCACCTCATATACTCGCATTCATCTTGTTCTTGCTTTCTCAGCAGGCAGACTTAGAAGAAGATCCCTTCGATATCCCTCACGCTGAAACAGAACTAGTAGCAGGTTATATTACAGAGATTTCGGGAAGAAAACTAGCCTTCCTAGATCTTTTCAGAGATATTCAGATGGTTTATGTATCATTTTTCACAGCTTCATTATTCTTCGGCGTTCTCATACCCCCGATTTCAGCTATATTTGTGCCGCTTAGCACTATCGAAATGCTCATTAAAGCAATGCTCGTTCTCTTTATGCTTTTCGCTATAGAAGCAGCCTCTACTAGAATCAGAATATATAATCTGCTAGATATTTTCTGGAAATACATAATACCGCTATCATTCCTTTCTCTATCTATTTTATTTATTATTAAAGCTCTACCGGGTGTAATACTATGAGAGTCGTCCCGAAACTAATTCCGGCTGTAATTAAATCAGTTTTTAAGAAGCCTGTAACAGAGCAGTACCCATTCGAGCCTCCGAAGCCTTCACATAATATAAGAGGGAAAATAGTCTACGATGTAGATAAATGTGTAGGCTGCGGACTCTGTGCAATTTACTGTCCTAGCGGCGCAATTGAAATGATAACAATTCAAGAAGTAAAGAGAAGAATTCCCATATTCTACTTAGACCGTTGCATTTTCTGTCACCAATGCATCGAAGCATGCAGGTTCGGTGCAATAAAGCCTTCAGGAGAATTTGAGCTAGCTACATATAATAAAGATACCCTAAAGATAGTTACTCCTAAAGAAAAGGTCAAGCCTTTAAAAAGAGGTGTTAGACGATGATAAATGTCGCGGTATCTATAATATTAGGAATAACAGCCTTATTTTCAGCAGTAATGGCAATTGAAGAGAAAAGACCTCCTAGATCTCTACTATATTTCGTAGTTTTCAGCATATCATTAGCCGGATTCATGATTCATGTTCAGCTTCTAGCATTAGCATTAATGGCTCTAGCTCTCAGCTTAGGCTCTTTCGCATTTATTGCTACACTATACTCTCTTGCCAGAGAAGAAAAAAGAGAGAAAAAATCTCTAGGATTAACAGTAGCCTCTATCTTTGCTTTAACACTTCTAGCAGTGTTTAGTAGAGTTGAATTAAGAGGAGAAGTTCCCGAAATGATACTTGGTTTACATAAAAGCGCTCTTCCTCTTATCTTAGCTCACGGAGTCTTTATTTTAGCTTTAGCTTTAAGCCTTAGAGTAATCATTAAAGAGGGTGAGAAGAAATGAATTACTTAAACACGTATCTATACTTTAGCGTAATACTGATGGCCGTAGGAATCTATGGACTACTATCCAAGAGAAACTGGGCAAAAATACTAATCTCACTTGAAATTATAGTGCTTTCAGCGATGGTTTTACTAGGAATATTGCTTTTCTCTAGTAGCTATCTAGGTATAGTAGTAGGTCAAACATTCATCGTGCTTCTGGTATTCCTTGACTCAAGTATAACTGGAATACTTTTAGCATGTATAATGCTTATTTACAGGAAGTTTAAGGTGAAATCTCCTGATGAAATGAGTAAGCTTAAAGGGTGATATACATGAATATACCTTCATGTATAATCCTGGAAATAGCTTCCATATACGCCTCTTCAATAATATATGCGTTAGCATCTAAGCTTACTGAGGCCAGAAGAAAGCTGCTTTCCACTTTATGGATTATTGCCACATACATTGTGGCTCTAATTTTCTTCTATCAGGCTTTTAGTCAATACGCCTCAAGTGCATCTAAAGTAGTTTACTTCGGAGCAGGAATTTTCACAGCCGTTGCTGTAGACTCACTCTCACTCTTCATAAACTTCATCATACTCACTGCAGCTTTCCTTATGCTAATCCATGTAGTACAAAGAATAGACCTCGAGAAAAAAGAAAGCGGAGATTTCGTGGCTTTAGCTATGTCACTTATAGCGACGTCTATCTTAGTTACGGTATCTAATAACTTCCTCATATTCTTGATCATGTGGGAAGCTGCTACAGCTAGCGTAATAGGAGTACTGTCGTATAAGACTAGTGAAGAAAGCGGTGAAGCTTTGATAAAAATGATTTTCATGGCTGTAGTTTCGTCAATATTCATGCTAGTAGCGGTAGTACTAGTATACATGGCTGTAGCTTCTTTAGCTAGGCCGTCTATTGAAATACTTAACTTCGATACTGTAGTAAACTTGATCAGTAAAGTTAAAGGTACAGGCCTAGCTTTAGTTCTTCTATCATTCGCTTTAATTTTAGCTGGATTAGGCATAGAAATAGGTCTTCCACCATTTTATATGTGGCTACCCGACGTTTACACAGGCTCTAAGCCGTACGCGGTTCCGCTAATGGTTTTAACACTGGAAACTGCTGGCGCATATGCTGTAGCAAGAATAATCGGAGTATACAGTCTTCTTCCAGTTTCACTAGGGGTACTCACCTTACCGATGATAATACTCATTGTGTTCTCTATTTTATCAATCCTCGTAGGCGAAGCCTCCGCTCTGGCTCAAAGAAGGCTTCGAAGAATTCTCGGCTACAGCGCTGTAGCCGACGCCGGCTACGTTGTTCTGCTGTCTCTCTTCTTCGTTGCATCCAAAACTCCACCTGTAGGCGCTACGGCCAGTTATGCTCTTCCATTAGCCTATTTTATTGCAGTGAGCAATATTTCTCTAGCTACAGCTGTAGCCTTAATAGGCTTAGTCGAAGAAAAAGGAGTGTATACTTTAGATGAAGCCAAGGGCTTAGTTAAGAAAGCTCCCTTGATCACTATGTTGACTGCGATAAGCATAATGTCAGTTTTTGGAGTCCCGCCACTTGCAGGCTTTGTAGCGAAATTCTTCGTGATATCCTCAGTAGCTTCGACTGCGAACACTATTCTAGTCTACGTAGCTGTTATAGCGGCGCTTCTATTCGTGGTTTCAGCTGCCTATGGACTACGTATAATACAGTACTTCTGCGTCTACGAAAGCCCCGGAACCAGCTTTGGAAAAACCGACCTTAAGCTAGTGGCTCCACTAATACTACTCGTAGCGCTTTTAGTTCTTGCAGGAATGTATCCGAACCTCTTCGCCTGCTTCTTTACATAAATAAGCGATTCTTTACTTTTGTTTAATAGATCTCTTTACACTAGAGAGCGCGATCCTTATCAGATTATACTTACTCTATAGCTAGATTTTTAAATAATTGAAAGATACTGTGAGTGCTAAAGGGGTGACTACATGCTATCGTTGAGTCTAGAGACCGCATCAATACTGATAATACCGTTTGCAGCTATACCGCTGGTAATACTACTTTCACGCGCTTCAAGAAAAATCGCTGAGATTTTTGCGATAGCCGTCTCCTTTATAGTATTAGCGTTCTCGCTCTCCTTAGTCTACACGTACTTCACTGAAGTAGCCGAAAAAGGAGCATACATAGTGGTAGACTTAAGTTCATTGACATACGCGCCTTTCAAGACAGAACTATTTGAGTTGAAATTCTTACTAGATCCATTGAGCATAGTAATGGTGTTCGTTGTCTCACTAATATCATCCATGGTCTTCTTGTTCTCCAAGGGCTACATGCACGGTGATAAAAGACTCATTCGCTACTACGTTTTCTTGCTGCTATTTGTAGGAGGTATGCTCATACTAGTGCTTGGCGCAAACTTCTTCCTACTTTACATCGGCTGGGAAATTGTTGGAATATGCTCCTGTATACTTATAGGACACTGGTACGAAAGGAAAGAAGCATCTAAAGCCGGAATAAAAGCATTTATTACCACCAGGCTAGGTGACGTTCTTCTACTGGCTGGAATTGCCTTGATAATGCTCCATGTAGGCTCACTAGACTATTTAGTGTTCTCGGAACACGTGCACGCATTAAAGTATATTCTACCTCTAATACTACTCTTAGCGCTGGGCGGCGCTATAGGAAAATCGGCTCAGCTTCCATTGCATGTATGGCTCCCCGATGCCATGGAGGGCCCAACTACAGTCTCGGCACTAATTCACGCAGCAACAATGGTCAAAGCCGGAGTATACTTAGTAGCCAGGCTCGAAACACTGACACTTTTCTACCCTAAAGTTCTCTACGCAACCCCCATTGAAGCACACGCCATACACGAATTCTTCCTCGCCGTAGCACTGATAGGCTCACTTACAGCATTCCTTTCAGCCACTATGGCCGTTGTAGCTAATGACATAAAGAGAGTATTAGCTTACTCCACTATTTCGCAGCTAGGTTACATGTTCTCAGCGCTGGGCTTAGCCGGATTCATTGCAGAGGAATGGGAAGGATGGTACGCTGGAATCTTCCACTTAGAGAACCACGCAATATTTAAAGCCCTCCTCTTCCTATCTGCCGCTAGCGTAATACATGCAGTTGAAAGCAGAGACATGAGACTGATGGGTGGACTTAGGAAATATATGCCGATAACTTTCGCAACAATGCTTATCGGAGCCCTCGGTTTAGCCGGAATACCTCCATTTAACGGATTCTGGAGCAAGGATCTTATCTTAGAAGTAGCTAACATATCGGGGCAATACATAATATCGCTACTCTTAACTATAACAGCCTTCCTTACAGCATTCTACACTTTCAGAATGATTTATCTAACATTTCTCGTACCTGAAAGCGAACACGTGAAAAAGCATCATCCACACGAGTCGCCTCCAGTAATGCTTATACCCCTTTTAATATTAGCTGCAGGTGCTATAATTTCAGGACTCTTTGAACACTTCTTTGGACCACTCAAAAAATCTCTCATAACAGTCTACTTAATTGAACATGCTCATAGCGAAGAAAACATAATAACCCCAGTAATGTCTACTCTCTTAGCCTTGATAGCAATAGGAATAGTGCATTCAGTGTACGGAGCTAGAAAATATCCGCCAGAACTATTCTACAAATATGGATTTGTTAGAAAACTTAATACTGTACTCGTCAACGGATACTACTTCGATTACCTTTACGAACAAATATTGGCAAGAGGTTTCGTTAAAGTATGTAGTACCGCCAGCTGGTATGTAGAAAGAGCACTCAATGCTGTACAGGTCACTGGAAGTGTTCTTTTAGCAAAAGCTATTTCATCGCTAACTTACTTGGTAGACAGAGCTCTCGACGCTCTTAATTACATCATAGCCGATGGAGCAGTTAAATTAGGAGGATTCATTAGGAAAGCACACACTGGAAGACTCTCATCCTTCCTCACCTACACGTTTTTAGGTTTAGTAATTCTTCTAGCTGTAGTAATTCTCGTCCTATGGGGTGTATAATATGATCCTCTTGTTAAGTCTCTTAATTCCAGTAGTATCGGCTCCAATAATATACTTAGCCGAGAAAAAAGCCGAAAAAATAGGCTTAGCGCTACTACTGCTAATAAGTGTATTCGAAGTAATTCTATACAGCTACGCTTTCTTTAACCTAGGATATTCAAATATCTACACTGAGTCTTACGCATGGATAAACTTAATCACTCCGCAGGCAGCAAACATTAAATTCACACTGTTTATCGATGGATTAAGCTATGTTCTAGTGGTAACAACTTCAATACTCTTCCTGTTCTCCGCACTGTACTCCTGCGGATATATCACAAGAGAAAAACCAGTCTTCTACGCGCTACTGTCACTGCTATACACAGGCTTGCTCGGAGTATTCATTTCAGCAAACCTCCTTGCATTTTACATTTTCTGGGAATTTATGCTAGTACCATCATACTTCATCATAGCTCGCTGGGGCTACCGAGATCCAGCTAAAGTAGCGTTTAAGTTCTTCATATTCACTCATGCGGGCGCAGTCTTCATAATTGTCGCCCTAGGTCTGCTCGCGATGCTCACCGGCGGCCAAGGATTAGAGCTATTCATGATAAAACAGCTATACGACAAAATAGCTGCCTTCTGGATCTACATCTTCGCCTTCCTAACGTTCGGCTTTGCTGTAAAAATGGCTATCTTCCCCGTGCACACATGGCTACCAGATGCTCACGGCGAGGCGCCTGCACCTATGTCTTCTCTCTTAAGCGGAATAATAATTGAGGCCGGTGCTTATGCCATTCTAAGAATATCTTTCTTAACTATACTGGCGCAGAATCCTGCGCTCACTTTGGCTGAGGCATCCAGTATACTGGTACCGCTGGCTCTACTGGGCGTAATTACTGCGTTTTACGGAGGATTCATGGCACTTAAAGAAGTAGATGTCAAGAGAATTATCGCCTACTCAAGTATATCACACATGGGCTACATTCTCGCAGGCGAAGCAGCAGGCACATATGCGCTACTAGCTGGAGCTAATCCTCTAGCTCTCTTTGGTGTAGCATTCCACTTAGTAGCACATGCTTGGAGCAAAGGACTCTTCTTCCTTGTCGGCGGCTCAGTAATGCACCAGACTCATATGAGAGACATAACTAAAATGAGCGGGTTAATGGACAAAATGCCGTATACCGGAATCGCTGGAATAATCTCGATATTCAGTATAGCTGGAGCTCCTCCACTTCCATGTTTCATATCGGAGTTCATGATCATAGCAGGTATTGCATCAATAGCTTCAGTAAACCCGAGCTTTCTTTACATAGCAGTATTCATGGCTATAGCAACTCTAATCAGTGCAGCATACTCACTTAGATACTTCTGGCAAGTGTTCTGGTACAAAGAGAAAATCGAAGTTGAAGCAAAAGAAGCAAATAAGTGGATGCTAGCTGGTATGCTCGGCTTAGCAGTGTTCATAGTGCTAATAGGCTTCGCTCCATGGATAGTGCTGTCCTTAGTAAAATTCACTACGCCTAGTCTCAAAGCGTTAGTAGAGCTTGTTACCGCCTTAAAGTAGTTGCGTAGCGTACTTGCTTGCTCTCATAATTTTTTCTAGTGCCTTTTTCTTGACCTCTGCCAGAACTTCTGGTTCCTCTCTCACCATTATATAGTTCTCGCTTACAGCTTCTTCTACAACTTTCTCTCCAATAGCACTTCTTACTAAAAGTAGAGTAAATCCGGGAAACTGTGACGCAGACCCTGCTGAAATATCTGCAAGTACTCCTGTGTAATCTGTACAGAGCAAACAGCCTGACTGTAAGTATGCTAAAGCCTCTCTTAGCTCTACTTCAAGTTCTCCTTCCTCTAAAACTACTATAAACTTGCTGTCTACTAGTTTGAGGTCCTTTATTTGACTAGCTTTAACTCCGTATCTACTGTAAAGAAAACTTAAGAATACTTCGTGAGCGAAAGTTCCTATACAGAATAGACTTACTATAAGAAAAATTCTTTCCCCGAAATCTGTTTCGAGGAGAGGAAGGTACCGCATTTGACCCAAGAACTGTGCTTGGCAAGGAAGCCCTACTATAGCTACTCTCTTCAATCCCTTCTCTTCTATAGTCCTTTTCAATCTAGTTGTGAAAGGAACTATATTCCATCGGCTTCCCGCAGCCTTCAGTATTTCTTCTCTAGTATGAGCTACTATAGCTTCTCCTTCAAAGCCCTTAGTTCTTTTAGCGACTACTACTCCATCGCTTAGACCCTTTTCAACCAAATAGCATAGAATAGAGGTTACTGCACCACCGCTTCCTGCTCGCATTTTTCTTATACGTTCGTCTATAGACTGAGCTAAGTAGACTTTACGCACATTTCCAATAGGGTTTTCAGGTGTAATTGGTATAAAGCTCACGTGCTCACCACTTTAAATTAAACTTTATGCTTATTTACATTAGCTTCTAGAGACCTAAACAGTAATTTAGACCCCTGCGGGCAACGCACATAGCATGTACCGCATCTAATGCACTTTTCTACAATTAAGTCTGGTCTACCTCCCAGCAGCTCTATTGCTCCCGTCGGACACGAAAGTTCACAGACGCCACACCCTATACAAAGCCCTGTGAGCACTACATCGTCTAATAAATCGAACCCGCTCAACTTCTTTATAGTACTCAAGGCCTTGAATACGGCTAGCTGCTGCAACATGTTTCTTTTATAAAGCGTCAAAAACATTCTAACTAGTTGTGGCGGAGGAGGACATCCTGGAATAGCGTAATCTACTTTTACTACTGTGTTTAAGGGAAGAAATGTCCTGTGCTCTGGCTTCGGCTCCTGCCCACCTCTACAGAACCTCGTTATACCTCCGACGCTCGCACAGGACCCAAAAGCTATTAACACTTTACAGTTCTTCCTAACTAACTTCAGCTTTTCCACTACGTCCTCATCATTGATACAAACAGACCCTGTTACAAATACTATTTCATAGTTTCTGCTTAAGTCTACTTCCCTTTCTGCTGTACATTTATTAATTATCTCTACGTCTTTAAGCATGGATGAAGCTCTAAAAATGCTTATTGAACATCCTTCGCAGCCCCCAATATCGACATGAAGCACTATCATTTTCTCACCTTAACCAGGTGCGTTGAACAAGGTATACATGGATCAAAAATACGTGGAATAATTTCAACAGCATCTAGAGAGATCAGAGTAGCTGCTTTCTCCATAACCGGGATATTAAACATAGTCGGAGTAACTATTTCGTACTTCCTCACCCTGCCCTCTTCATTAAGCTCGACTTTATGCACAAGCACGCCTCGAGGAGCCTCATATACTCCTATACCTAATCCTTTACCAAAAACAAGCTCTCTAGCTCTTAAGGGAGCCGAAATATCCACTTCACTTAATATCTCCTCTACTCTCTTTAAAACAAGATCTGTTTCGATAATTCTAGCTTTTTGTATGCCAGCTAATCCCTTCATCTTCTTTAGGAAGTATGTCTCTAATCTTGCTCTAGGACCTACTTCTACAACTTTCCCTTTATAGAAAGCTATATTTGATGTGGATTCTCTATAAACATCGCTTCCAGCTTGTCTTACAGTAGTTATACCTTTTACATCTATATTATATCGGTCTCCATAGAAGAAGTGTGAAGCAAGCTTATCTACGTTTACATCGATTTCATTTAAACTAGTAAACAATTTGGTCCAGTTAGACTCATCTAATAGGATCTCTTTTACTTCAAAATAATCTTTAATGATACATTTAATTAAGTTCCTTGCTTCGTTAAAGGATGCTTCGGCAGGCTTTTTAAGAATACCTCCAATAGTTAGAAAAGAAGGATGTGTAGAAGAACCGCCTATTTTGAGCAAGAGAGAACATACATCATTAAAGAGCCTAACTAGTTTTTGATAAATCTTCTCTCTTACAGGTTTTTTAAGCATATCGGGAAGCACCATTACTTCTTGAAGTATATGACTTTGAGCTCTATTAACAAGCCCTATAGCTTCTCTCAATAAAAGGCCGTCTCGCGGGGGCATTATTCCAACAGCATGCTCTATTGCCTCACACGCAGCTATAGCGTGAGCAGCATGACATATACCACAAATCCTCATCGCAGCCTCGACAACAAAAAGAGGGTTCTTTCCTTCAAGCATTTTCTCGAATCCTCTGACAGGCGCGTGAGTCACAAAATATGCTTTAATAGGCTTCTCTCCATCATGCTCCACTACCAGCTCAGCTTCACCCCCAATTCTAACCAGAGGACAATATTTCCTCAGACTCAACTTTACCCTCCTTGACATAGTAAAATACTAGTTAAAAATAAACTCTCTCTTACCTGAGCAAGAAATAGACCATCTTCAGCTTTTCCAGTAATTAAAGTAAATCAATAATAATAAGTTAATTGTCTAGTAAAATGTAAAAATATCGTTCTTTAGACATTGTTTTCAGAAACTTTAATGAAGCGATTTAAATAATTACTTTTACTATTTTTATTTTCTAGTAAAGTCGATTTAGAAAGACATTGTTTGTAGAATTTTAAGCTACGAGAGTTTTATAAAACTTTCATTTTATTGAAAACTTTATTATTCGTTGTATATTCGTATCTCATATACTCTGGCTGATTTATCGCCGTTAGTTGAAAGAACTTCAAGACGAAGAGCCGTTGCTTTTACTTTACTAAATCTGTGCACTCTTCTTCTCTTATAATTGTTTTTTACATGGATTACTTCTCTCCAACCTCCACTCTTATCTCTAATGAGAATTCTGTAGTCTTTGACTAGCTCAGGAGCAATACCGTAGTAGCCCCACAGCGGCCTATCGAGATTATTGTCAAAAGTCAAGTACACTGTGTTAAACTCTACTAGCTGGCTCCATGAGAGCTCTATCCACTGAGGAAAGCCCTTGGAGGGATCGCTTATCCATATATTTGTCGCTTTTTCGGGTCTAGTTTGACCTGAAATAACTTGCTCTGGTCCATAAGGACGGCTCTCTGGCTTCAATTTAAACAAGTATGTTCCTCGGTGCCGCTTTATAGCGTAGATAGGGGGATCAAAGTTGTTTAATCTGTCCCATGCTCCAGCCTGAGTTCCTAAAGGTTCTTCGCTGCTAAAAGCCCAGCTTACTAACTCACATGGCTCGAGCATTATCCAATAAGGATTATTTGCCTCTAATTCTGCTTCAAAAGGTAGTTCAATCCAGTTTTCGCCGGGAGGCACTTCTACTTTAACCAATTTTATGTCTTCCTTGCTTCTAAAATCATCTATAAATTCTCCTTTCCTTAAGTGCGCCGCTATGAACTTAGGCGTAGAGGCGTTATTCTTTAAGAGCACGTAGACTACTTCGAGGAAGTTCTCTGAGAATACAAATGACTGCGCTCTAATTCTATCAAGCGGCTTGTATTCTTCTAGCTTCTCGGGAGGAGACAATGTTGCTTGAGAGGAAGCTCTTACTTTAGCTTTCAGAGCTAGATCTTTTTCATCTTCGTTTTTGACTCCAGGGATATAGCAGTCTTGTTTCAGGAGAAGTTGTTGAAGCTCCTTGATATATTTCCGGTAAAGTTCTCTCGGCGTAATTCTGTATTTTACGCAGAGATAAGCTGCAGTTCCAGCAGCCTGCCCTATGATAGCACACGTAGCCATGAGTCTAGTTGTCCCTAAAGCTACATGTGTTACACTAATGTTCCTCCCAGCAAATAGCAGGTTCTTAATGTTCTTTGAGTAGATACACCGGAAGGGTACTGTAGGCCGCCCCATTAAGTGCAGTATTAAGGCAGGCGGGTCTTTACTCCAAATGCCTTCTGGCGGGTGAATATCTATCGGCCACCCTGTATAAGCTATAGCATCCGGAAAACGCTTAAGTGAGACAACGTCATTTTGCGTCAGAATATAATCTCCTATAAACCTTCTAGATTCTCTTTTCCCTGGTATTACGCCTATCCAGTCGACTGCATATGTTTCGGCTCCGTGATCTCCTCTGTTTTTAATATGGTCTATTACACCGTAAACTATCTTGATTAGCTCGTCGCGTATTTCTTCGGCGTCTGCTATAGTGTCTTTAGTTCCACCATATTCAATCCACCAGAAAGTTTCGTTTCGATAGAAGTGTACATGAGGTCTATAGAGTAAGTCTTTGTCTGAGAGAAATTTGTAAGCCCAGCCGGGTGCTTCAAAAGGAACAGGTTTGCCTACGTCTTTTAGAAGAAATGTTATTGTGTTTCCCATAGTATAGTTGTCTGGTTTCGGTGGAGCCATTGACTCATTAAACTCATTTCTTCCTTCACGGCCTTTACGGTACTCTGCACCAGCTTCATACGCTACTCTTCCATCTCCGCTTGCGTCAATAAAGATGAAGGCATGAAAGCGGAAAATCTTCTCTGTCGTTATTTGCTCTCCGATAATCCACTTAATGAAGCCGTTTTCTACGTAAGGACTTTTGCCTACTGTGTTCAAGTAGAGGTCTAAGTTTGGTTCGCGTTTACACGCTTCCCAGAGAATATGATCCCATATAGACCTACAGTTTGTCGGATTTCGTTTAGCATTTTCTGTAAGTAGCTCGTCTATAATGCCTGTTTCTCGCGAATACCTATAAGCTCCACCATAGTCTGCGCCGCCTACAGGAACTCTTATTTCAGAACTAGAATTACCTCCGAGAACAGGTCTATCTTGTATTAGTGCTGTTTTAGCACCCAGCCTTGATGCCGCAATTGCCGCGCATACACCTGCAAGTCCTCCTCCTACAACAATAATATCATACTTTTTGTCAACCACTCTATTCACAAAATATTTTAAAATAAATAAAATATATGATTAAGTTTTTCGATACGCTAAAATGCTTCTTTGCTGCTTTCTGTCAAAACCACTGTTCCGGCACAGTAAAGCGCTGTAAGAGTCCATGCAAGATTGTAAGCTGCCCAAAAGGCTGTAATTATTAAAAGCGGGGTCCATTTGAACAAACCATAGACAAGAACAAACGAGTTTATTAAGGCAAGAAAAAGCGGTAGCTTACTTTCCCACAGTAGCTTGTGAAACTTTTCTTTCTCTCTTATCTTACTAGTCACTTCAAATGATATTTTTCTCCCTAAAATAGAAGAGAAGAGGGCGTTAGTATAACTTTCAGCTACAAGAAGCCCTATAGCCTGTCCTTTGAAAGCCGAAAATATGTCGTAGCCTAGCAAAGTAAGTGGAAAAGCAAATAGTAATACCTGAAGAAACGTTAAGTTAACTACTATGACGAGATACTCAATGACATCAGTTACAACTAAGAAATTGAATCCCAGAAGTGTGGCTAGCGGAAAGAGCTGTGAAATAATAGAAGCAAAACCTACAAGATACCATATAATCGAGAAGAAGTAACTGAATCTTTGAGTCCAAGTGAGTTTATCAAACATTTTTATGAAGTCTTTAAATAAATCAAATGAGCCCTTAGCCCAGCGGTGCTGCTGCTTTCTAAGCGACTCTAACTTATCTGGCACTAAGCCGTAAGCAAGAGTATCTTCTACCATTGCTATTTTAAGCCCTTTAGGATGCCACTTTTTCAGACTAGTAGCTAAATCTTCGACTATTGTTGTTTCATCGAATCCTCCAGCTTCAACTATTTTTTCAGTACGTCCAATCCAGTTTGACCCCACACAGAAAGCTGAATTAAGAGTGCTGGATCCTTTTCTCAAGACACCGTAGTCTAGCTCATAGCCTAAGTTAGCTGCTAAAGTTATAGCATTGTCTCCCTTATTGCGGAATTTTTGAGGAAACATTATTACATCGTACTTAGGGTTCGCTTCAACATAGCCTACAAGCTTTTTAATTAAATTAGGCAGGGGCAAGTGGTCTATGTCTAAGACAATAACATACTTTGATTTTATATTCTTCAAAGCAGTGTTAAGGGCCCCGCCTCTGAATCCGTCTCTATTATTTCTCGTTATATAGGTTACATCGAAATTCTTTTCTTTTAATCGATTAAAAGAATTAGCATTTGATGGAGCGCTATCCTTTAAGTCTTCCACAATTATTACTTCTAACTTGTCTCTAGGATAGTCTATTTTAGCGACGGCTTCTACAAATAAATCTGATACTTCTTCAGGCTCATTATAGGCTATAGTCACTAAGGAGACTGTAGGATATTCTTTTAAAGTAGAGTTTTTGCAATTAAGGGGTTTATATCTGTATAATCTTATCATATTGACTGCTATGTTGAGTACTATGATGAACCATATTATGTGAACGAAAAGAAAGAGATGCGATAGAGACAGAACGTAATTAATGTGAAGAGCATTGTATAAAGTCAGTAAGCTGGTAGTGTA
The DNA here is from genome assembly GCA_965367815.1 of uncultured Thermoprotei archaeon. GTDB lineage: Archaea > Thermoproteota > Thermoprotei > Thermofilales > B15-G2 > B15-G2. The sequence continues at coordinate 32,813 of CBDUKN010000001.1, read as the reverse complement.
TATTAGACTCAGCCCTAGTAGAAAGAAGTAAAACTTTTTCCTAGGCTTGAATCTTTTGCTTTTCTTTATTAAAATATTCTTCTTCATACAACTCGCAGCCGTATGCCGTAGTAAGTCGAGTATTTAACTTTTTCTATCATCATTTATTTAAATATAGGATAAAAATTTAAAGAATAAAATAAAAATAGATTTATTGATTCTATCTAATGTAAAGTATTAGAATATATCTCATATTATTTAATATACTAATTTTAGTTGATAAATAAGTTTCACAGCAATTTTGCCTAAAATAAATAGTATCAGTATGAGATAAATGCATTAAATAAGTATACTATAGTCGTTTAATTGAAATAGCTGCAGCATATAGATTTTACTTAAAGATACTTAAATTATTGTCATTATTAGTTTCAGTAGCTCTTTATAATTTTTCACATTCTTCAACATATGTATAAAATACACATTACCAATTTCTCTAACAATATTCTGAAAAGTGAATATTTCTGCCATCAATATATATTATTTGAATAGAAGATATTTTATATTTCAATATTCATTTTTCCTAAGATTTTCTTATTTATTTTCTCTTCACAGAGCGGTATTCGATACAGTAGTAATCAAAGAAAATCAATTAAGTTAAAGGCTTCAAGAGCTTCTAGTGTGATATTTTCTTTGTTCCAGCTAGCTATTGCTAGAATAAGGCCTAAAGACTTAAGTTCCTTTAGGGCGTCTCTAACATAAGGATATAATTTTACTCGAATGCCTTAGAGTCTTCAATAATATCTTTTGAAATTACTCTGAACGGTGGAGATAAGGCGGAAATACCTCATGGTCCCATATTGTACTGTCTAAGTCGAAAATGACTACTCTAAATTTCACTTACGCGAAGTATCTTGTCTGTATAAACTTAGCTTTATTGGACTTATGAAGAAAATTAAATGTACGAAAAATAGTAATATTGTAGCTATGTTAATTGAAGAAATAGTGGCATCAGTTTTAGCTAGAGTAGAAGATTTTCAGCTCTCGCTAAGAGGGGTTATCGACGACTTCTTTAGAAAATACCCTAACTTAGCTCAGCTAAGGAGTGTTGTTACAGCATTCTCTTTAGCAGTTTTACGAAGGTACAGGGAACTTGACTTAATAGCCGAGTACGAATTGAGTGTTTCGCCTGAAGAAATCAGTGCTTATGATAGAAATCTTATACGGGCATTTACTTATGAAGCTAGGTACCGAGATATATCGTTGAGAAAGATTGCTAGAGGATTAAGGAGAGCTGGAATAGAAGTATCTCTTAGTGAAGTAAGAAAACTTAGAAGCGCTGATTTAAGTGAGTACTTAAAGACTTTACCTCCTTTAGAGAAACTCGCCGTAAAATATTCTCAGCCAACATGGGTTGTAGAATACTTGAGTAAAATACTTAAAGAGGAAGAACTGGTAGAGCTTCTCGATATATTTAATAAGCCTTCAGTTCTTTGGATTAGAGTTAATACACTTAAAATTAATGTAAAAGAACTAAAAAATAAATTAATGAAAAGAGGAGTTATTCTGGAAGAAGATAATGATTTAAATGATATATTGAAGGTTATCAAGGGATCAAATAGACTACCCAATATTCCAGAGTATTATCAAGGATTATTCTATATTCAGGATAAAGCCTCAGCACTGGTAGCTCACGAAATTAAAGCAAGGAAAGGAGAAGTAGTTGTGGACTTATGTTCTGCTCCAGGAGGAAAAGCTACTCATATAGTGCAGTTATCAAAAGCCTATGTTGTAGGATTAGATATATCTTTTAGAAGAATTTTCTCAGAGAAAAAATTATCTAAAAATCTATCTGCTTATCATTTTTTAGATTTATGTATTTCCGACGCAAAAATTCCTCCGCTGAGGAAAGCAGACAAAGTACTAGTAGATCCGGATTGCTCTGCTTTGGGCAAACTAGGACATAGTCCGGAAATAAGGCTTTGGATAAAGCAGGAACACGTCGAAAAATATTCTTTACTGCAAAGGGCAATTCTTGAAGAAGCAGCTAAACTAGTTAAGAAAAATGGAGAGATAGTTTATTCTACCTGTACTCTTACTCTTGAAGAAAATGAGCAAAATGTTAAAGCTATTGCCGAGAAGTACGACATGGATTTCATGGAGCTTGAACATAAAATAGGAGATTCAGGAATTGATCTGCCAAGTGCTCTAAGACTGTATCCACATAAACATGGAACCCAGGGTTTCTTCATAGTCAAACTATATAAATAATGTATAGATTTTCTTTCCATAAAATATATAAGCGTAAGTTTGGATAAATAATATTGCGCTCACTGTCAGGGAGTTGAGGGGACTCGCGCCCGCCTCTCCCTCCCTTCCAGCGGCTTAATACTTTTTTGCCATAGCATACGTTTATATACTTAGGCTAGTTTTACTCGTGGTAATTGAGGTACATGAGAAGACTATCTATATCGCCCGCAGGTCTTGTCTACCTATATCCTGAGCTCTTCTCTCGAAGAGCAAGTATAGGTGGATTTAGGCCTCTCTGCGGGGGAAATAAAGTAAAGCACGACGAGCTAGCAGTATCAGCGATAATAACTACGTACATGTACTTGAATAAAGCGGGCTTAGTCGCACTCAGCTTAACGCGGAAAGGACTGATATTTAAGCAGGACTATACACTAGTAATTAAAACTAATCCCTATGCTGGTCGCCAGGGCTATTTGACTAGGCGGCTAATTGGTATGCGTCAAGGTGCTGCAGCGGAGCTAAGGCATCTAGTTGCTGATCGTGTTGAAGTAGATGACCCTAATCGCTATATTTTGGGTCAGATATATAGCTACGATATAAGAGGAAGTGTTGCTGCACCAGGCGGCAGAGTATACTGTCAAGCTGTGAGAAACCTTCAGCCTGAAGCATATTCTTTGAGGCGAATACTTGATCTGTATAGAATGCAGAGGCCTAGACTTTATCATGCAATGGTCAGCGACGCTAAGTCGGCCTTAAGCTCAATGGAGAAGAAGAGAGAAGTAGACTATGACGCTGACTTTGATTTTGAGGTAGATTTTGATGACGACTAAAAGAATTGCTACTGGCTCGGGCTTCGAACTCGAAGTCCCGACTTCATATAGTGACTTACAGAGAAAAGCTGAAAGAGAAATAGAGATATCTCTTAAAAAGTACCCTAAGGCATATAAACTATGGTGTCTGCTTAAAGAAGACGCTGAAGTAAACGCGTGCTGGGATATGGCCGACTATATTGCTGTAGCGAAGTTGGGCTATAACGATCATGGCGAAGTTCACGCCAAAATAGTTGCCGCTAACGCTCTAAAGATGCTAGACCTTCTCCTCTCAGCAGGAATTCTTCCCGATATTATGAAGGAAAAAGCAGGCGACGAAGACGATGCGCATTTAGTAGTGATGGCTGGTGGACTGCTACATGATATAGGGAATCAAGTGCACCGCAAGGATCATCCTCTTCACTCAGTTTACTTAGCTATCTCCATACTTAACAGACTTCTTCCGCTAATATATAATGACCACGAAGTAATGTACGAGGTTAGAGGACATATCTTACACACTATCTACGCTCACGGAGCAGAAATACCAGACTTAACTATTGAGGCAGCTTTAGTTGGTATAGCTGACGGAACAGACATGACTAAAGGTAGAGGAAGACTAGCTTTCGATACAGGTAACATAAACATACACACAGTTTCTGCGCTTTCTATTGAAAACGTTGAAATAGTTGAAGGAGAAAACAAAGCTATAGAAGTGAGAATAGAAATGAATAACAGTGCCGGAGTCTTTCAAGTACAGGAAACACTTGTACCCAAGATTTCACGTGGACCTTTGGAAAAGCACGTGGATATTGTTGCAGTAACTATACCTGAAGGCGACAAAGACACACGTATAGTAAAGAGACTGAGTATCAGAGAAGGTAAGCTTACTCCTACATAATTGTTTGAAGTCTACTTGAATTCAAGTACATGAGATCCTGCTAGCTCAAAGTAGAATATCCTGGCTCTCTTGAACTTCATATATTTTTTACCGTTCTCTTCTACTTCATCATATTCTATAATTATTTTCGTGGGGATCTCGGACAATCCTTTCTCGTTCATAAAGTCTATTAACTTTGATACGGTTTTCTTCCATTCTGCTACACTTAAGTCTCTATCGTAGCCTTTGTCGCTAAGGGTCGCGTAGAAAACTTTTCTTAGTTGAAATACCGCTCCTCGACCAGTAGGTGCTATTCTAGATTGAAGGGTATTTTCCATAGGAATAGACTTTAGTTCTTCCAGCTCTTTACTTAATCTCTTTAATTTCTCTTCTTCTACAACAGTAAGTTCTTCTTTTTTCTTTTCGAGCTTCCCTATAGCCTCTTTAATCATTTTTATTATTTCGCTCACTTTTCCACCAAAATAAATACTGTTAAACTCTTATAAAACTGTATTACTCAAAAACTCTTTTGACTAAAGTACTTCCAGTATTGAAACTAGATAAAGTAAATAGCAAAATTCTCTAAGACAAACCTAAAAGTTTACAGCTTGTAGAAAGCATTACTTTGTTTAGCGACTTAAGTTTAATTAGAGTTTAATAGTTTTACTAAGACTAGTTAATTACGTGGTAGAGGATCTTTTGGAAAGAATTGTTGAAGAAGGATTAAAGCTAGGAGCAGAGTTCGTAGAAGCGAGGTACCAAGACTTGTATTCTACTTCTATTACAGTGTCCAACGAGAGAATAGAATCTATTGTTATTAGAAAGGAAGAAGGTATTGGGGTAAGAGTTCTAGCGAACGGTGCTTTCGCTTTCTTTTCTAGCGCTACTTTAGAATGGGATAATATTAAAAATATGCTTGAAGAAAGTATTAGAAGCGCCAAAGTTATCGGCGAATATAAGAAAGATAAAGTTAAGTTAGCTGAAGTAGAGAGCGTTAAAGTTGAGGCTTTTAAAAAGCCTTCAAAAAGTCCTATAGACGTAGAACTAGAGTATAAGCGAGACCTGTGTATGAAGACATGTAAAATGATGCGGAAGCTAGATAAGAGAATAGTTAATGCTACTGTAGCTCTAAGAGATTACTTGGACTTTCGCATTACCTGCACTTCTGACGGAGTTTTAGTCAAGACTTTAGTCCCTAGAGCAGTTTTATCGCTTTCAGCAGTAGCATTTGAAGCAGGAAAGCTGGGGTCTTACCGTAGAGGAGAAGGAGCTTCTCTCGGCTATGAGTACATAGACAGGTTAGATCTAGAGAACTTTACTAAAATGGTTGTCGAAAAAGCCGTAACAATGCTCTCTGCTAAACCAGCGCCCTTGGGCAGATTTACAGTAATTACGGATCCTGATCTCACTGGAGTATTCATACATGAGGCCTTTGGCCATGCATGTGAAGGAGACACTGTTTTAGCAGGAGGCTCTATTCTTAAAGACAAACTTGGAGAAAAAGTTGGCTCAGAGCTAGTAACTGTATACGATGACCCTACTTTAAAAGATTCCTGGGGATTCTTTGAGTATGATGACGAGGGAGTAAAAGCTAAAAAGAAAATTTTAGTAGACAAAGGCGTTTTAGTATCATTCATTACTAACAGAGAAGCTGCAGCTAAACTAGGCCTCGAGCCAAATGGCGGTGCTAGAGCACAAGACTATATGCATCCGCCCATTGTCCGTATGAGTAATACTTACATTGCTCCCGGAGACTGGAGTTTCGAAGAAATGGTCAGTGAAGTAAAGTACGGAGTTCTTCTCTGCGGTAGTAGAGGAGGACAAGTCGACACAGCTAAAGGTACTTTTCAGTTTAATGCCCAAGAAGCGTATTTGATAGAGAAAGGTGAGATAACGAAGCCTCTCAGAGACGTGTCGCTTTCAGGATTTACTCTCGAAGTTCTAAGCAAAGTAGACGCTGTAAGTAAAGACTTCTCCATAAGACCTGGAACATGTGGCAAGGGAGGACAAGGAGTTCCGGCGGGAACAGGTGGACCCTATTTAAGGATACATGATATTGTTGTAGGAGGTAGAAAGAGGTGATGATTATGTTAGACCTATTACATAAGATAGTTAAGCTAGCTGAAAAGAAGGGTGCTTCTCAAGCAGAAGTATTTGCTGTCAGTTCCACTAGAAAATCAGCAAATATTGAGAAAAATGAGCCGAAGTACTCTGTGCTTTCCCGCGAGCAGGGAGTCAACATTAGAGTTATTTACGGTGGCGGAATAGGCTCAGCTTACACACTTAGACTAGACGAGGAGTCTATTGAGAAAACCATAGAGAAAGCCATTTCAATAGCTAAAGTAAGAGGAAAAGACCCCTACTTTAAATCATTCGCATCACCCCAAAAATACCCTGAAGTAGAAGGCCTCTTCTCTAAGAATACTGCTGAAGTCACAGTAGACGATATGCTGAAAGACTTAATCGGAGTAAGAGACATGTACATTAAATACGACCCTCGCTTATCGTCTCTAGACTTTTACTCGTCTGTATCAGTGAGAGAAACCTATATAGTCAACAGCCTAGGTGTCGAGGCCCACGGAAAAAGTACTTCAGCCTACTTCGCTGCAGAAGCCATATGTGAAGAAAAGGGTATAATGTTCTCGTCATACGACTATCAAGTAGAGAGAGATTACAAGAAAATAAACATGAGCGAAGTAGTCAAAAATGCTGTAGAATTTGCTCTGCGGCAAGCTAAAGGAGTCAAAGCAGAAACAGAAAAGCTTCCCGTAATCCTAGACCCCTTAGCTATAGGATCACTTTTCTTCATACTATTCTACGCAATTTCGGCTAACAATGTTCAAGAAAAAAGATCATTCCTAGCCGGCAAAATAGGAGAAAAAGTATTTGACGAGAAACTCACCATCATAGACGATCCACTGCTGCCCGAAGGAAATGCCTCTAGGAAATTTGATGGCGAAGGAGTAGCCTCAAGAAAACTCGCCCTAATTGAAAACGGTGTCCTAAAAACATACTTATATAATCTGTACACAGCTCAGAGAGAAGGAAGAGAGTCTACTGGACACGCTAGCCGCGGACTCAGAGGAGAACCTGGAATATCTCCCTCGAATATAATAGTGCAGCTCACTGAAGAAAAGAAGCTAGACGAGCTCCTAGCTGAAGTCACTAAAGGCATTTACGTAAGAATAGTTATTGGTGCACATACGGCAAATATGGTTACAGGAGACTTTAGTGTAGCTTTAGGCGAGGCCTACTTAATAGAGAAAGGCGAACTAGGTCCTGCAGTTAAGCAGGCAATGGTTTCAGGAAACTTCGCAGAAGTCTTCAGCAATATAGTTGCAGCATCAAAAGAAAAAACTAAGAAGGGTAGCTTGATTACAGGGCGCCTACTAGTAGAACTAAATATTTCAGGATAATTCTGAAAACTTCTTAATAACAGCTAAGCATCCAATTAAAGCTTTATTATATTTTTTTGAAAAAGTTATTATAACTACTTCTCCCTCTTTAATTTCAAAAACTTCTTTTACCTTTTTTTCAAGAAGAGGAAAATAGTCTTTAAGATAACCTATATCAGGGGGAAGAAAAATACTGTCATCCACAATTATACCTATCAATGCTCCTTCGGCACCATTTCTCACGGCTTCATCTCTAAGATCAATTACGTTCTTTACTTCATATGCCTTTAAGTGTGCACAAACTATTATCATATCCTTGAAGTATTCTTCCTTGTTATACAAAACAGCAATTTTCTTAATTCCGAGACCCTTGAAAATATTATCTAGGTATTCTTCACCTTTTTTCGTCAACTTCGACCCCCCTCGTTTGACTTCAATAAATCCTTGTTCTCTTAATCGCCTTAGAATATTCCTGACTTTTCCTTCTCCTAAATTCAGCATTCGTGATAGCTGGTATCGTCCTGCTCTTCCATAATATTTTATTGTAAATAGTACTGGAAGTAGCTCTTCTCGATTCAACAACTTATCTAAACGAAGTAGAATTTAAGGCTTTCTACTTAATTTCATTAAATAAAGAAATTGGTAGAAAAATAAACTAAACTTAAGTGCTGTTAAGGGAAACTCCAGTGTTCGTATTTCCATAGGATAGTATCGCCGTTAGCCAACTCGTATTTGTCTGCTGCAGTAGGACCTAGAACCATTTTGCCTTTTTTCTTGTCGTATATGTACCACATCCACGAGTAACCCTCTTTCTTTGAAAGTATTTTTTCTGAAACTCCATTCACTGAAATAATATAGGCTCCGAAAGGAAATACCTTGTACTCTACTTTTGCTACTTGAACTAAAGCAGATAGAACAGTGCTGCCTGCAGGTAGTACTGTGTTGTTATACCATATTACAGTTCCGTTGCCATAGTCAATACCTACGTTTACGACTATCACTTTAACGCTAAGTCTCTCATAAAGCTTCTTGTATTTAGAATACTCTAGCCAATAGTAGGCAGCCAGGCTAGATGCCGCTAGTGCCCATACTAGTAGCACTACTACAATAATACTAAAGAACCTACTTTTCATAAGGTATCACCCCTATCTTTTCTAAATGCACAATTATTAGTGAGGAAAGAAAAGCCGTAGATAATTCAGTCATCGGCCCTACACCAAAAATAAAGCCTCCACATACAGGAAGAAATAGTCCTACAATACCTACAACAAGAGCTTTCATCACATCCATTCCTATAGCAATGTATAGAACTATTGATGAAGCAATGTCATACAGTAGCTCTGAGAAAAATGCTGTAATGAACACTTGTAGTTTGCTTGAAATGAATTTACGTATAGTTCCCCAGAAAACGCCGATAATAAATGCTAATAGAGAGTCGACTACTGTCCAGGGACCTGGTAAAATAATGAAATCTGATATTATGAAAGTAAATAGGCCTACAGTGCCTCCAACTAGCGGGCCTCCTAAATAGCCTCCAACCATAGTAAATGCTAGAGGAATATTTATGAACTGAATTTGTGTAATAGCATTCTTAGATACTCTGAATGCTATGCCTAGCGCTGTAAGAACTGCTATCAGCGAAACTCTGAGACTTTTCTTCACCACTTAAATAGGACAAATATCCTATATATAATAATTACGTGTATGTCTCCTTAAAGAAACTCAATTTATTTATTTCTGACATAAGTACAGTAGTTTCTGTGGATATAGAAATACTTAAAGAGTTAAGCAATGTCCCTGGGCCGCCAGGCTTCGAGGATAAAGTTAGAGAACTAATAGCCAAATATATCAAAGACTATGTAGATGAGCTGAGCGTAGATAATTTGGGAAACCTTATAGCAGTAAAATATGGTAAAGAAAAAGACTTCAAAGTAATGATAGCCGCACACATGGATGAAGTAGGTTTACTTATAAGGTTCATAGACAACAATGGGTTCGCTAAATTTATGGCCTTAGGAGGAATAGATCCTCGCATACTGCCTGGCCAAAGAGTAGTAATTTTGACTGAAAAAGAACCTGTACGGGGAGTAATAGGCTTTAAGCCCCCGCATATAACAAGTTCTGAAGAGAGAAGTAAAGCTATTCCCATAAAAGACCTCTATATAGACTTTGGAGCGAGAAGTGCTGAAGAAGCTAAAGAAATGGGTGTACGCGAAGGCTGCGTAGCTGTTTTTGACAGAGATTTTCAAATATTTTCACCTAAAATTGTAACAGGAAAAGCTTTCGACGACAGAGTAGGGTGCTTTGTTCTAATAGAAACACTGAAAAGACTTAAAGAAACTGTACCAACAATCTACGCTGTATTTACTGTTCAAGAAGAAGTAGGTCTACGTGGAGCAGGAGTAGCAGCATACGCGATAAACCCTTCACTGGCAATAGTTCTCGAAGGAACAGTAGCCGCAGATACACCCGAAGTACCTCAAAGCGACGTAATAACACGAGTAGGAAAGGGACCTGCCATAAGACTAATAGACCCCACAATGATAGCTCAAAGAAAACTCTTCGAGTTCATAGTTAAGGTAGCTGAAGAAGAAAAAATACCGTATCAAATACAGATTTCATACGCTGGTGGCACTGATGCAGGTAGAATTCACTTAACGAGAAAAGGAATACCCTCAGTCGTTATATCAGTTCCAGTGAGATACATACACACACCCTGCTGCCTACTAAACCTAGAAGACGTAGAAAATACAATAAGACTAGTAACAAAAACCGTAGAAAAACTAAAGTCTCCAAAAGAAATAAAACACACTATCTAATTCTAATTAAATAAGAAAATTTAATTGACATTTTTATCGTATTTTAATAGCTGTTAATTAGAATACTTTTTATTAAAAGTATAATTTTCAATACATGCAATATTATTAAAAATATATAAAAATACTTCAAAATTTACTATAAAATAAAATTATATAAAATTGTTAATAAATTACTTACCTTTCACTTTTATCTTGTAAGCTATTGTAGGCTTCTTCCAACTTTTATTCCAAAGCTCGTTGTATCTTATTACGAATTTATAAAATGAAGGCTTAATATAAGCTTCGCATAATAGCGGAGTTGGATTATATTCTGACAATATTTTATCGTAAAGATTGAAAACTTCCTTAGAACTGGGTTGTCCTGTAAAGAATATTGTTTTGCTCGAGAAATATATTGTATATACATAAGGTAAAAGAGATAATTTAAAAGCTACTTCTTCGGCATTGTCGCATTCATATACAAACATTCGTATCGGATATTCTCTCATAGGCCTATATAGTTTAACAGTGTTTCCAATCCAAAGAGGTAGTACATGTTTTCTGAAATGATATGATAGAAGTTGTCTTGAGGCTATTATTTTCTCTTTGTACATTTTTTCTTGAATCTCAGTTAAAGAAGTGAAAGCAAAGTGCTCCTTCCATCTGATAATGTACAAGTCATAAAGGTCTATACCTGAAGAAGTTTTCTTTTCTGCTTTTGATTTAATTCTTTCTAATATATCGTAATTTATTTTTATTTCTCCGTTTTCAAATGATAATACTTTCATTCTTTCAGCAACATTTGGCTTCCATATGAATTTCTCTTCATTTTCAAATACATATAATGGTTCCTCGTCAAAGAGATTGATATATTCTGAAATATATTCGTCTGGAACAAAACCTATTGTCATATGCATTTTTCTTCCGCTAACCAATATTTCCCTGTACGATATTGTGTAATCAGGTAAAAGTGTGGGCCCTTTATCGAAAATAGCTACTAACGGTCTAAGTCTTAATGCTCTGCTAGAGACCACAAACCTCACTCTAGTTAACGAAAGTATTTCATTTATTATTCTCCATACAGTAGTTTTAGGTATGCCAGTTTTTCTCGAAATTTCACTAATGCTTAGTGAATCCGACAAAGATTTAATCACTTGCCATGTACGCTGATTTAGCTTTTTTAAGATCATTCCTTAACACCCTAAGCTGGATCTGGTTCAGGCGAAGGATCCGAATGAGGTGGAGGTTGAGGCTCGTCACTTAAGGCTAACACATGTCCTGCATTTATCAGAACTATTACAAGTAGTAACATTAGGAAGAGGAATTTTTTGTTTGAGAATAGGTTTTTGAGATAGAGTTTTATCCAGCTCATGTTTAGTTCTTTCCCACTCACTCTAATAAAATTTTGCATTTGTTCCTACAATACCCTAATATATGGAACATATGCAAATGGCTAGCTCACAGAGACCTTGTTTCTGAATACTGTAAAGCTTGCAGTAAAACAGTCGGAATCAAAGCTGATAGTTTTGAGTGAATACTTAGTTTAGTTAATTAGATTGAATAATATCTTGCTAAATGTTTTATAAGAGTTAGATATAAATTATTATAACAAAATTTCTTGTTAAAAAAGAATATAAGTTTTAATGCAAGTAATACTACTGATAGATATGAAAGAGATAGCATTAATATTTAAAGCGCTATCACATCCAGCAAGACTCACAATAGCGAAAACTATTAGGAAAAGAAAACATGCAAGCTTCACAGATCTTCTAGAAGCTCTTAATCTAAATCCATTAACACAGTGCGGGCTTCTTGATTATCACTTAAAACAGCTATGTAAAGCAGGAATATTAGAGAAAACTAGTGAAGGATACAGGTTAACAAGGCAAGGCGAGGCGGTATCAGACGCCTTAAATGAAGTAGAAAATACGGAAGTATCTTTGGGAGAGAATTTCGATGAGCATGAAGTAGAGACATGCTTTCTTAAAGGCAGTTACTTAGATATATTTAGAGATTATTTAATTAGGCTATTTCAAACAAAATATATTGATTTACAAGAAAAGAAGCCGGAAATCTATAAGAAAATAGTTAACTTTGTTGCCGAACAGATAAACAAGTTAGAGCACGGCACCATATACTTGTATAAAATTTTCTTAAATAAAGACAATAAAACAAAAACTATAAAATATATTAGACATAGTTTAATAGCTTTACATAAAAAAGAAACTATATTAGGTGTAATAACGGGCTTAGCTACAAACCAGGAAACTCCCTTAATTCTTACAACTTCCAAAAAACAGGCGCACTTTAATTTCATTAAAAGAGTAGTTACAGGAATATGGCTAAACGAAAAATATAACATTAGAAAAACATTAAACCTATTACTTAAAAGCTTTGAAAAATCAACTAAAGCACATTGGATTCAAATAATAGGCCACGAAAAATATTTAGATATTCTAAAAACACTAAATGCACATCCCCTCGAAATAAACACTTACATTTACTTAACAGATAGCGCTGAAAAAATAATTACTGAACATGAGGTAAGCCCATGCTTCGAAGTCATCATTCCTAAAATAGCTGTTTCTAAGGTATATTCCATTAAAAAAGAATGGATTGTTATATATCAAGAGTTTCCTGAAAGAATATTATATGTACTTTAGAAATCAAGAATAAATAAACAAGTAAATTTGCTCTTTTTAATTTTTATCTTATAAGCTACAGTAAGCTTTAACTCTAGCGTTGTTCCAATAATCCTTTACTATACGAGAACATAAAAAACTGGTAATTCGCTGTGAACTGTTTAAACGAAATGAATAGATAGTTCTTTTGTGCTAGTATTCTAGTGGTGCTACAGCACATCAGAGTCATTCCTTTGGCTGACGAGAGCCTTGGAGTAAGGTCTATGTGTACGTATGTTGAGACACCTGATGTCAAAATTCTCCTGGATGCTGGTGTTTCTCTGTGCCCTAGGCGTGAAGGTCTTCCTCCTCATGTAGAGGAGTTTAAAGCTGTACGTGACGCTCGTAAAAAGATAATTGGGTATGCTAGAAAAGCTGATGTAATTACTGTTTCTCACTATCATTTTGACCACTTTACTCCCGGGTTTGCAAGCCACTATGAGTGGACTAGTGAGGATACTTACGTTGAAATATACTCTAATAAAATTCTTTTAATAAAAGATCCTGTAAATAATATTAACTTTAATCAAAAGAAGAGAGCTCATGTTTTTACTAAGCTAGTTAAAGATATCGTCTCCGAACTTAAAGTAGCTGACGGAGTTCAAATGGAGTTCGGAAAAACTGTTGTAAAGTTTTCTCCTCCCTTGCCTCATGGCCCTGATGACACTAAGTTAGGGTATGTTTTAGTTATTTCAGTTGAATACGATGGTGTAGAGAAACTTGTTTTCGCCCCCGATGTTCAGGGACCTATATCGGACAAAAGTTACAGCTATATTGCCTCAGAAGTACCCGACTTACTTATTCTAGGTGGGCCTCCCACTTATCTTAGAGGAAGAAAGCTTAGTGAAGATAATTTAGCTAAAGCTCTAGATAATTTGTCTAGGTTAGCGCTTCTTTCTCGAATTACTGTGGTTAGTCATCATATGCTACGTGACTGTGAATGGAAAAGGTACTTGGAAGACTTATTTAAAAAAGCAGAAAAGCATCGAAGAAAAATATTTACTGCTGCAGAGTTTCTAGGCGAGGAGAACAGATTTCTCGAAGCAAATAGAAAGAAACTTTTCGAAGAAAATCCTCCAAGCGAAGAGTTCATGAAGTGGATTAACCTGCCTAAAGAAGAAAAAGCTAAAGTAGCGCCACCTATCTAGCATGTGTGGCTGTAGAAGCGCGTATAGTTATAATTGCTTCGAAGCTTGATAAAGCTGGAATGAATATTTTAGATAAACTAGTGAACTGCTATGGTTTTAGAAAAACAAGCGAAGTATTTGAAAATAATCCTGTATACGAGCTAGATGATGTCAAAATAGTAGTTATTAACAGTGAGTCTATCTACTCAGATTACTTAGAAAACCACATTAAGGCTGAAGCAGTTATTTTTGCATCTAAACACAAGTCCGAGAAAGCTATTCCTTCTCTCTTAGCGCATGTTCCAGGAAACTGGACTAAAGAAACACTTTACGGTGGAAAACCGAAAGCTGTGTGTATTGCTCCAGCCAGCCTACTTCGCGAGGCCCTACTAGGACTAATTGAGGCACAGAAAGAAAAGGGCTTAGATAACTGGTATGTCGGTTTAGAAGTAACCCACCACGGACCCTATTTTGAAAAACTTCCGGCTATCTTCGTGGAGCTTGGAAGCAGTGAAAAGGAGTGGGGAATAGATATTGCTGGAGAAGCTGTAGCTCATGCTATTTATAGAGCAGCCTTTTCTAAGAAAAAGTATCAGAAAATAGCTGCTGGCTTCGGTGGACCACACTATACTCATTTTGTCAAAGATATACTTGAAACTGATATTGCTTTAGGACATATTGTACCAAAATACGTCTTCGACCAGATTACCGAGAAAGAAGTCTCTATGGCTATTGATAGAACTCTGGAAAAAGTAAATACTATTCTTATAGACTGGAAGGGGCTCAGAAGTGCTCATCGAAAACTAGTCTTAAAGGTCGCTCAAGAAAGGGGACTTGAAGTAATAAAAACATAGGTGTTATTAGTATAGTTTATCGGGAGAATGCTGAGTAAAGATGATTTAATCGAGTACTTTCACAGCGGAGAATTAAAGGAATATCCGATATACTTAGAGGTGCGTCCACTGAGTTTTCAGTATGAGAATAGCGATATTCTCGATACAAGACCTTTAACTCTTTCTCTAAGCAAATATGTTACAAAAGGACTTCTAACGCCTAAAAAGAGTTTAGAGGAATGGGCGAGCGAGCTAGATATTGATGAATATGAGATCTTTGCAGAGGGCCTCTGCGAAGAAACTGTTAGGAATATAAAGAGAGAGGTAAGCTGGTTTAAGAAAAAGTTTACTTTAGTTAAAGTAGAGGGCTACAGTTTTTTGGCCGAGTACCTGACTTCGAATAATTTCAATGAGTTAATTAAATATAATGAGAAAGAGGCCTCAAAGTTGATTAAGAGAATAAATGAGTTTCTTGAAGAGTGTATAGAGGCTGTCTGTGAAGTTGAGGAAATAGATGGAATTATGGTATTAGAAAATCTTGTGGGCTTCAAGACGCTACGTTATAGAGGCGCCTTTATTGCTAAGTATTTTGTTCCACAGCTCACTGAGCTAGCTATTATCGCAAGGAAAGCCGATAAAATACCTGTTTTCCATAGCCCGGGAAACATTCTTCTTTTAAGCGACTTGACTAGACTAATGACAGTTTATCGAGGAATTCATCCTCTTACTTTAAGACAGTTGTCGTCTTTTGAAGAATATATTAGCTACACTAAGGTTTTAAAGAAATTAGTCGACAAAATCCCTACAGCTATCTTGATGACTGGCCTTTTTCCCGAAATTCTTAGACAGAAAATTAAGAGAGACGACTTTAGAGACTTAGCTAAACGGTGGATTCAGGAAATAAAAGAATTTAAAGTAATATTATCTACTACAAGAGAATTGCCGAAAGAGTTTTTTGAAAGTAAAGTGGTTAATGATAAAATAGATATTATAAAAAGACTTAAAAGATTAAGGAGTCTTGAGTAATAACGTCTTTATTTCACACTTCCCTATTTTTCCTTTAATAGCATTGTCTTTTACTTCTAGTTTATTTAAAGGTCTTTCGAGTAGATCTGTTTCATAGACTCCCGATACTTTGATTTCTTTTGACAGCTTTATTGTGTAGTTTGTTTCCTTGCCGCATGTCTCGTAGAATCTCAACACTACGTCGTCTGAGTCTTCAGCTTTCTTGACTACGGTTAATATTACTGTTTCTGGCTCTATTTGTATAAATGAGTATTCTGGTGGCAGTTTTCCGTCATGTGCTCCAGTAATCTCTGCTAAAAGCGGGTAGTTGAACTCGTAGGCTTTATTCACAGTTCCTGCTTCTTTCCAACTTCCTTTATGCATGTAAAGTGAGTACTTTACTACGTGGTGTCCTTGATCCATAAATTCTCCTTTAGCTATATCCCAGGGTTCTCCATAGCGAGGCGGGTGTCTAGGGCTGCGGAATAGCGTCATTCTCAGTAGACCCATAGATGTATCGAAGCCGTACTTACAGTCGTTTAATAGGCTTACACCATAGTCTTTCTCTTCGTCAGTGTAGTCTAGCCACTTCTGTCCAGGAGCTTCCCATTTAGCTCTTTCCTCTAATGTAGCGTAAGGTGAAGTCGGATGTCTACGCACTATAAAGCCGTACGGTATTTCATATGTAGCGAAGTCGCTTTCTAGAGCTAAGTTAAAGGCGACTTTGGCTAGTCTGTGTGCAGCATGCCAGTCTGCATGGAGCTCGAAGTCTACTCGCGGTGTTTCTGTAGCTAGCATTATTTTAATAGTGAAGAAGGAGTCTGGTCTTCCTTCTTGAGAGTACTTGTACTTCACTTCGACTGTTGCTCTCACAGGGCCCTTTTCTACTACTTTTATTTCTAGAGGTTCTTTTAGCTCAACGTACTTTACTCCGCCGCGCTGCTGGAATATGTATATTTCCCAGGCGTCGTAGACTACGGCGTCTCCTCCACCTAGTATGCCTGCTCTTCCCTCAGTAGGACAGTCTTCGAAAATCTGTATGACATTAGCTCCTTTTCTTTCATCAACTACTTCTACTCCATGCTTTTTGTCGAAAATGCTCTTAATTACTCCAGTTTTCTTGTCTATAACTACGCTCAAGTACTTGTTCTCAAGAACTATTTTATTATCCTTCTCTAGTACCTCAAGGTCAGTCTTATACTCAGGTACTTTATCTACTGATTTCAAACGATACGCCTTATAGCCTAAAGGCGGAACGTCTTTAGCTAAGAACAGTAGCTTGCCTTCAGCTGTTTTCTGCGATGGTACCTCGTTTCCGGCATGGTCTTCTACTATTATGTTTTCTTCAGGAACATCTATTTCTACGAGATCTGTTCTCCTCCACGAGAGAGTATTGAAGACTACTACTGATTTAGAGTCTGTTTTTACTTGACTTGCTATTGTGTTCAAAGAGTCTTTAATAGTTTTGTTAACTATGTTAAATACTTCTTGAAAATCTTTCTCAGAGTCTTCGTAAACTTCAGGTATTGATGAGCCGCATATAATGTCATGGAACTGGTTTAATAGGACCTTTTTCCATGCTTTTGTGAGTTCTTCATGAGGATACTTTGCTCCAAATAGTTTAGCTATAGATGCTAGTTTCTCTGAGTTCTCTAAGGCTACTTCACTCTTCCTATTATTCCACTTTACTTTAGCTATAGTAGTGTATGTTCCTCTATGGTACTGTAGATATAGTTCATCGCATAGTTCAGGGAATTTTATTGTCTTAGAGAGTTCTTCAAGTCTCTTGAAGTAGTCTATTATAAAGGAGAACTTTATTTCGGGATAGTCTTTTCTCTTCATTAGCTTTAGTATTTTCTCTATCATTTCTTCTGTCGGTCCTCCGCCATGGTCTCCGAAGCCATAGAGTATTGCTAGTTCTCGTACTCCGTGTCTTTTTTCCAGAGTTTCTATTTCCTTCTTTATGTTTTCTCCTCTAGTTAAGGCAACATAGCTTCCTACTGTCTGATGAGCTAGTACTTTAGAGCCGTCTGGTGCTACCCACCAGAAAATATTGTAGGGGAATATCGTCATGTCGTTCCATCTGAGCTTCTGTGTTATGAAGTACTTTATTCCACTTTTAGCCATTATTTGAGGCAAAGTCCAGCAAAAACCAAAGCTGTCAACTAGCCAAGCTACTTCAACTTCTACACCGAATTTCTCTAAGAAATATCTCTTGCCGTAAAGGAACTGTCTTACAAGAGATTCTCCTGAAGGTATATTTAGGTCGGATTCTACCCACATTCCTCCAACAATTTCCCATTGACCTTTCTTGACTTTCTCTTTAATTTTATTGAAAATTTCAGGGTAGTATTTCTCCATCCACTCGTAGTACTGAGCGCTACTTTGACTGAACTTAAAGTCAGGGTACTTATCCATTAATTCGAGAACTCTAGAAAATGTCTCTTTGCATACTACATGTATTGTTTCATCTATTCTCCATAGCCATGCTGCATCGATGTGCGAGTTTCCAACGAGATAACATTTGCCCTTTGTCACTGTAGGATACTGTTAGGAGGAAATATAACACTTATTTCAATAATTTTCTCTACGTAAATAGTATAGTTAATCTTAAATACGAACAGTGCTACACCATTAAGGGTGTGTCCTATTGTTGACTTCAAGAAGATAGAGGAAAAGTGGCAGAAGCGCTGGGAGGAAGCTAGACTCTTTGAAGCAGATCCGGACTATTCTCGTCCTAAATGTTTCGTAACGTTCCCGTATCCCTACATGAACGGACCTCTTCACTTAGGGCATGCCTATACGTGCATGAAAGTAGATGTCTATGCGCGATTTAAGCGCATGCAGGGCTATAATGTTCTTTTTCCTCAAGGATGGCATGCTACAGGAGAACCTATTCAAGGTGTAGCTGAGCGAGTTAAAAAGGGAGATCCTGTTCAAATAAAGATTCTAGCAGAAAGCGGAGTTCCTCCCGAGGAAATAAAGAAGTTTACAGACCCTAAGCACATTGTCGAGTTTTATATTAGAAAGGCTAAAAGAGACATGAAGAGAATGGGCTTTTCTATCGATTGGCGCAGAGAATTTGTAACGACTACACTTTGTCCTCCATACAGCCGTTTTATTGAATGGCAGTACAATACGCTCAGGAAGAAAGGATATGTTTACCAAGGAACACATCCAGTAATATGGTGTCCTCACTGTCAGAGCCCTACAGGTGACCACGATAGACTTGAAGGCGAAGGAGTTTCACCAGTTGAAGTCACTTTAATTAAATTCAAGTATGAAAATGGCTTCATAGTAGTAGCTACTTTTAGACCCGAAACAATCTTCGGCGTAACTAACATCTGGATAAATCCTGACGCCACCTATGTTGAAGCGAGCATTGACGGCGAAATATGGTACATAAGTAAGAAAACTGTAGTTAAGCTGAAAGACCAGCTGAGAAAAGTAAACGTTATAAGAGAATTTAAGGGAAGCGAGCTAATAGGAAAGAAGTGCATTAATCCCGTAAGAGGAGATGAAGTATATATTCTTCCAGCGTCTTTTGTGGATCCTGAAACAGGAACAGGTATTGTAATGAGTGTGCCTAGTCATGCTCCTTACGATTACTTAGCTTTAAGAGACCTCAAGAGAAATCCTGGAGAACTCAAGAAGTACGGTGTAGATTCCTCAATACTAGATAGTATTGAGCCTATTTCGATTATTAAAGTGGAAGGCTATGGAGAGCATCCAGCTATCGAAGTTGTAGAAAGACTCGGAGTTAAAGACCAGAATGATCCCAAGGCCGAAGACGCGACTAAGGAAGTTTACAAAAAAGAGTTCCACTTAGGAGTAATGAAAGAGAACTGTGGAGAGTACGCGGGAATGAAGGTTTCTGAAGCTAAAGAGAAAATAGCGAAAGATCTACGCGAAAAAGGTTTTGCTGACACTATGTGGGATCCAGCTGACGTCGTTATATGCAGATGTACAACTAGATGTCACGTAAAGATTCTTGAGAACCAGTGGTTCCTCAAGTATGGTGACCCTGAGTGGAAGAGGAGAGTCAAAGAGCACTTAGCTAAAATGAAGATTTACCCGGAGGAAGCTAGGCAGGCATTTGAGGCGACTATAGACTGGCTTAACGATAAGCCATGTGCACGTAAAACAGGACTAGGTACTCCTCTACCATGGGACCCAGAGTGGATTGTTGAGACGCTCTCTGACAGTGTAATCTATATGGCATACTACACTATAGCAAAGTACATTAACCAGTACAAGATACCTGCCGAAAAACTTACCGACGAAGTTTTCGATTACATTTTCCTAGGTAAAGGTAATTTAGAGGAAATTGCAAAAAGGTCTGGCCTAGACCCTAAGCTTATTGAAGATATGCGCAGAGAATTCGAGTACTGGTATCCAGTAGACCTCAGAAACAGCGCTAAAGAGCTCATATACAACCACTTAACTTTCTTCATATTTCATCATATAGCGATTTTCCGTCCTGAACACTGGCCTAGAGCTGTAGGAGCAAACGGAATGATTATGGTCGAGGGCCGCAAAATGAGCAAGCGCTATGGCAACTTCATAACAATGGAGCAAGTTCTAGAAAAGTACGGCGCTGATGTCTCTCGCTTTGCTCTTGCTTACTGCGGAGAAGGACTAGAAGACCCTGACTGGAGATCAGAAGAAGTTGAGGCAATAAGAGACAAACTCGCGGTGTTCTATGACATGGCTGTAAAGCTCCCAGAGCAGAATATCGATGAGGAGTGGAAAGAAATAGACAGGTGGCTTGCTAGCCGGATGCAGCACTATATTGAGGAATCAACTAAAGCTATAGAAGAACTCAGAACTAGAACAGCTCTTCAACAAGCTTTCTTCAACCCCTTAAATGATATCAGATGGTACTTAAGGAGACGTGGAAAACCTGGTCCAGCTTACCGCGAAGCACTAGAAACTATAGTGAAGTTAGTAGCTCCCTTCATACCTCACTTAGCTGAAGAAATCTGGGAGAAGTGGGGTAGAAAACCGTTTATCTCTACAGCGCCCTGGCCTAAACCCGATAAATCTAAAGTCGATAAGCTTAGCGAAGAAATAGAAGAGTACATCATGTCGCTTCACGAGGATATTTCAGAAATACTTAAAGTAACTAAAATAGAGAAACCTTCAAGAATAACACTTTTCGTAGCACCTGAATGGAAATACATTATTTTAAGAGAAGCAATAAAAGATACTAAAGACTTAGTTAAGCGAATCATGCAAATACCTGAAGTAAGAAAGCACGGTAGAGAAGCAGTTAAGTACGCTACATCACTTATTAAAGCGAAGCCCGAGCCTACTCTCATAGACTCCAGAGATAAAGAACTTCTAGCTCTCAGTGAGGCTAAAGATTTTCTTGAAAAAGAATATAAATGCGAAGTAAAGATAACTAAGGCAGAAGAAAGTGATCATCCTAAAGCTAAAGTAGCTGCTCCGCTAAAACCAGGAATATTTGTTGAAGCCTAATTTACTCTTCTTCCTCCCACTCTGCTTCTTGTATTTCCTCTATTATTTCTTCTCTATCTTCTTCATGCTCAAGTTGCTCTACTAAAGGCTCGAGTTCTGCCGAATATTTTATGATAAGTATATCTCCTTTACATACTTCAAAGTCTTCGCGGGGCAAAACGTACCACTCGTCCCTTCTTTTGACAGCTAGAATTTTAATACCTTTTTCAGAATACTTTAGCTGATTTAAAGTCCTACCGTGATCCTTTTCATCTATTTCAATTACGCTTATTCTTTCATCAGCCTTGCCTATTATGTCTGTAAGTAGGGGGTGTGGTTCAAGTCCTTTGAGAAGCGGTTCCACCATTTCGGCTGCGGCGTCAGCTATGTCTTCACTCGCTATAGCTATCCATAATCCACCTAGTCGCTCTTTTAGCGTGAGATCTTTTTCTCTGAAAATTTCTTCACTCACTTGGTCTAAAAGAAGGTCTGTGTATTCCTCTAGTTCCTGAACTTTTTTAGCTATGTCTTCACTTCTAGTAAGTACAGCTACATAGGCTAAGTCTACACATACTCTCGAAATTCTTTTGAATGAAAGCAGCATGTTTACTATGGGCTTATACTTCTTTTCTAAAACTTCTTCACGGTCTGTAATATTTACTCCGAAGTATTTAGAGAATTGTCTAACATTGCTAAAAGTGCCTCTGACTACGAGGATATCTCCGCTACGTAGCCTGAAGTTCTCTGGAGGCTCTAAATATATTTTAGTGCCTCTTCTAGCAATAAGCACGTCGACTACTACACCTGTTTCGGAGAACAGTTCTGCGAGACTTTTTCCATTAAGTTCTTTCGGTACTTTAATGGTTGCCACAAAGTCTTCTTCTCCGTAGACTGTTAAAGCGAAGTCCCGTGGAATTTTTATTTTCTTAACAGTCATTCGGGCAATATCTGCGGCGGCGTCCGAGACCCTGTTCGCGGCAGTAGCTATGGCGTAAATGCTGACTATTTTCTCTGCGGCGGACCTACTTCTAGTAGCTAAAGCTGCCTGCATGCTCAGTAGCATTTGAAGAAAGTCTATCCGTTTTTCGAGCTTAAATACTTCTTCTGCTAACTGAACGTCTCCGTAAAGAGCGGAGTAGTAAGCTAAATCAATCATTAGCTCAGATAGATTTTTCATTTCTTTCAATATGGCTTTAACAGGACGGGGCTTGTATTCAAATTCATTACTCGTGTCATCAGCGCCCATATATCCGTACTATTTTAGTAAAAGAGCTTTAAAAGTTATCGCATCTTATGCTATTAAATCACTGCTAGAGAGACTAGAATAGAAAAGCTTGTTAACGCGTCAGCAATAGCGCTTACTATTGGATTAACGAAGTTGTCTGGGTCCAGTCCATATCTGTATGCAGCTACTGCTACCGATACAGCGAGCAACGATATTGTGCTTACAGCAATTATATTTGCTTTGAGCACAAGAGCGGACAATGAAACAAAGTCTACTAGCTGGTATCCGAAGCAAACTGATGCAAAAAGAGTATATGTTAAAAACATAATTATGCTAGCAAGCCAGCTTCCAATCACTTCAGGTAAATGTTCAAGAAAAACTTTCGTGTCTGTCGAGGCTTCTCCTAGAGCCAATTTTGTAGTTAACGTAGAGCCTATAATAGACCCTACATCGCCGACAGTATCTAGTACAGCAGGATATATCATGTAAACAGCCGGGTACTGTCCTATAATACGGCTTATTTCAGTTAAGGCAGTACCTGTAAATCCTACAATACTGACAACAATAGTCAAAGTCATTATAGTTTCTTTGAGTATAGATAAATATTCACTTCGCTTCATATACTTTACTATAAGTAATCCTGTAAAAAATAGTGAAGAAATAGATAGTAGAGCCATTAAATAAAGGCCTCCCAAGTTAATAAAAGTTACTACAAATATATAGCATAGAGTCACTATTACGTCTCCAGCAGTAGACATAACGGGATAGGCTAAGTAGTCGGGATCATATCCCTTCTTATATGAAAGAGCAGCAAAAGCCAGAGTGGCGGGATTTATTAATATAAAAGACAGCGCCATTGAGGAAATCAATCCAACCCACATAGGGAAAAGGTCTTCTCGCCTCACACCCCAAAGACTGACACCAAATAGTGTAAAAACAGCTGACATAGAAATCGCACACAACATATTTAAAGTGAAGACAGCCGCTTCTAAAGCATAAAACTCTCTAGTATTTTTTCGGAAACCCGCTTTAATAGTACCTAGATGTAATCCCGTGCTTAGCCTTCCGCAGAAGACCCCATTAACAACTCCTCTAAGACTGAGCACACCGGGATATGCTGCAAGAGCCCATTTTACCTTAAAAAGTATAGAAGTGTAGTAAGCTAAAAAGAAACCTGCTAGCAAGCCTCCTATATCTGCTAATAGACCTAATATTGACTGCCACAGCGAGCTAATGGTCTTAAAGAATGTTTTTCTAGTTAATAGTGTTGTTCCATAGCATCACCTTGACTAGAGAGCTTTCCTATAGGCCTTTATATAATTTCCTAGAATTTTCAAGGTGAAATACTTAAGTGAGTTAGATTAAGGAATTTTATGGAGACACTTAAGCTAATGGAGGCTATTGTATCCACGGTAACTGTACTAGCGTTCATTGCATCAATTTTCTTCTCACCTATCTTCTTTGCAGTCACTGCTATACCGGGATTGGCGTACTTAATCTATGTTTGGAGAAAAGACCGCATAGAAAGAGAGCCGCTTTTTATGGTTTTCGCTGTTTTCTCATACGGTTTCATTGTATCAACATTGGTTTCGCTGATAGCCGAGACTTCTTTAGGTGAACTAGCAGAGCCTGTAATGACAATTCCAGTAGTAGAGGAGCTAGCTAAATTTATTGGAGTATACTTAGTCAGCATGCGGAGAACAGTGTTTAATGAACTTGACGACGGAATAGTCTATGGAGCAGCATCAGGACTGGGGTTTGCTACGCTCGAAGCAATAATCTATGCGTTTCAAGAACCGTTTGTATTCATAGGGCTGCTTCGAGCAATCTCTTCTACATTAGTGCATGCTGCCTCTTCAGCTGTCTTCGGATACTTCTACGCCGTATCGGTTTTCTATAAAAGAAAATGGAGTAGCTTAGAGGGCTTCCTTGTAGCCTGTTTTCTCCACAGTCTCCACAATGCTCTAATAAAGTTCGGCTTAGCCCTACTCATAATTCCTTTAGATATGGCCGCTTTCATCATTGTTGTGAGAAAATTGAAGTAGAAGGTAGCAAATTTGATAACTATGCGTAAGCCCTCGGGGATAGTAGCATTGCTTACAGATTTTGGCTTAAAAGACCCTTATGTAGCCATAATGAAAGCTGTAATTCTGAGAATAAATCCCGAAGCAGTCATTATTGACATCTCTCATGAAGTACCTAGCTTTGATATTGACAGAGGCGCTTTAGTGCTGTGGGCGTCTTACAAGTATTTTCCTCCCGGAACAGTTTTTGTCTGTGTAGTAGATCCTGGCGTGGGGTCTGCTAGAAAAAGCATAGCTATTGCCTCTGAAAACTACTACTTTGTAGGGCCCGACAACGGTTTAATGTACTTAGCAGCTGAAGAAGACGGCTTCGAAGAAATAGTCTACTTAGAGAACGAAAAATTCTTCCTTCACCCTGTCTCCCACACTTTTCATGGAAGAGACATTTTCTCGCCTGTAGCAGCATGGATAAGTAAAGGCATAAAATTAAGCGAGCTAGGTCCTCGAGTATCTGCGGACAAGTTGATTAAGCCCGGTATAAGAATACTAGAGTCTATTGAGGGAGAGACCATTAAACTAAAGGTAGTTTACATAGATAAATTCGGCAATGTCGCTTTATCGGCGAGATTTTCGACAGTTTTTAGAGCACTAGGCTTAAGCTACTCTAAGCCTGTTACCGTAGAAACGAAGTCATTTAAAGGCAAGGCTACAGTAGCGAAGACCTTTGCTGAAGTAAACGAAGGCGAGCTAGCGTTTTACGAAAACAGCTTTGGTTTAGCTGAGCTAGGAGTATTTAAGGGAAGTGCGGCAGAAAAACTAGGAGTAAAGAAGGGAGAAGAAATAGTGCTATCGATTACTTAGACTCCTCTTTTTCTCCGCTAACTACTCTCGAAATTTTCTCTAGAGGTGTAATTAGTTTAAACAGCTCCATCGGTAGGATTATCTTAGACGACGGTGCTGAAGCAATATCCTTTAGAGCCTCGAGGTACTGTAGTAGCAGTGTTCTGTGGTCTAGCAGCTTAGCAGTATCGTTTATCATCTTAAGAGCAGTAGCTGCTCCTTCGGCTCTCAAAATAGCTGCCTGCTTATCTCCTTCAGCTTTCAGTATTCTTGCCTGTTTTTCTCCCTCTGCCTTAAGTATAGCTGCCTCTTTTTCTCCTTCAGCGACTCTAATAGCTGCCTCCTTCTTTCCTTCGGCTTCAGTCACCATTGCTCTTCTGTTTCTCTCCGCGCTCATCTGCTTAATCATGGCTTCTTGGACGGCTCTAGGTGGTAGAATTTCGCGTATTTCTACTGCAGTGACTTTAACACCCCACCTTGCTGTAACTTCGTCTAGTTTTGTTCGAAGAACTTCGTTTATGTACTCTCTTCTAGCGAGAACTTGATCTAAATCAATGTCGCCTACTACGGCTCTCAGTGTTGTAGTAGCGATTCCTATTGCGGCGCCTCTGAAGTCGCTTACTTCAAGAACACTGAGCTTAGGATCTACTACCTTGAAGTATATAAGGAAGTCAATGTCTACCGGCGCGTTATCTTTCGTAATACAGGTCTGTCTAGTTACTTCAATATACTGTTCTCTCAAATCCACAACAACTCCTCGATCAATAAATGGTATCAGGAATATGAGTCCTGGTCCTTTTACTGCAACTACTCTGCCTAGACGAAAGACAACAACCCGCTGAAATTCGGGGACTATCCTTATTCCTGAAGCTATAATAGCAGCTAGTATAATGAAGGCGAGGAGCATTATTAGAAACTCTACTGAAATACTCAGTGATGGGAGAAATTCTTGGAGAAGAAATAGGAGGTAATATGGCATCACTTTACTATTTTCACTGAATTATTTATTTCTTCTGACTTCCTGTATCCTTGGACGTGTTTTCTTTCGTAGCTTTTCTGATAATTAAAGTTAAGCCCTCTACTTTTTCTACAACAATTCTTTCACCTTTTTCTATCTTTTCGCTAGAAATAGCGCTCCATTCTTCGTTTTCAACGATTACAACACCTGGTTTATTGGGAGATATTTCTGTTTTAGCATAGCCTATTTTTCCTGAAAGCTTTTCTTCTAATGTCGGAATAGGCATTTTGAGCATTTTAGAAGCCTTTAGTATTATTAGCAGTATTATGGAAGAAACTACTGCCGTAAAGAAAGCTAGCGGCGGAATATAGGTCCACGGATTCATGTAGGGTTGACTGAAAGCCTCTAGTATGACTGCAAGAATAAGTAAAGTAACTCCGATGACTCCGAAAATCTGTATTCCTGGCTTTTTTAGCTCAAGTATTATTGAAAATATTCCTAAGGCTACTAAAACTAGTGAGAGAATTCTCCATCCTATAATACCCATTACATACAGAGACAGAGCTATTAGAAAACCTCCTAGAAGACCCCATCCTTGAAAACCTGTCGCCTTAATTTCGAGAAGAATTAGTAAAATACCTGTTATAAGCATTATCAAGGCGACAGCTGGATCGAAGATAAGGGCAGCTATTTCTACAGTTAGGTCTGGTCTAATTACTACTAGACGTGCACCCTTTAACCCAAGTTTGACTAAAACTTCAGACAGTGAGTCTGCGCGACCTGAAGCGAGCCCTAGTTTTAATGCTTCTTCAGTTGTAAATGCTTTACTTTCATACACCATTTTTTCTAAAGTGCGTATAGTTCCATTACTTAAGCCTCGTTTTTCGGCAAGACTTCTTATTCTAGCTTTAACATATTCTACTACTTTAGTCTCATATGGGTAGGGCTTGCAGGCACCTATTACAGCCCCGCTCCCCATGTATATTTCGTCGGCGCTCAAGGCGATGATCGCGCCCGCCGAAACAGCCTTAGCGCCTGGAGGAATCCAGGCTATTTTTATGCACTGGCACTTAGAGAGCTCACTCACAATAGCGTCCATTGAGTATAGGTATCCTCCGTAAGTATCTAACACTATGATTAAACATGATGCCGAGAGACTGTTTGCTTCAGCGACAGCTCTTGCTACAAGAAGATGTGCGCCCTCGTTAATAGGCTGCTTTACTTCAACTACTACAACTACTTTTTCAGGCTTGTTCAACAAAATAGGGGCACTTCCAGCTAGAATACAGAGAGCTAATAAAAGGACTAGAAGCCCGTTTTTCATCTATATTTATTACACGCGCCGAGATAATATCTTTTGCGACAATACTTATTTGTACTCAATACTATCGTTAAGTATGATTAAAATAGGCGAGAAATATCTATACAAAGGAGCTAAAATAGCTGTTTCGAGACAATTTTACCGTACAGAAAGAGGAGAATTTATAGCTGAAGCTGTCAAGCACCCCGGCGTGGCAGCTATTTTTCCTGTTAAAAGTGACGGTAAGATAGTTTTAGTAAAGCAGTACAGGTACATTGTAGGAGAGAGTCTTTTCGAGATTCCTGCAGGAACACTTCAAGAAGGAGAGTCGCCTGAAGACTGCGCTAAAAGAGAACTTGCCGAGGAAACAGGATATATAGCTGACGAACTCGAATATCTGGGCTCATTTTATGCCTCACCTGGAACATCGACTGAAATAGTCTACTCTTATGTAGCTAGAGTTTCTTCAGCTGAGAAACAGAAGCTTGAAGTCGATGAAGAGATAAGCGTCGTGGAGGTTTCTTTAAAAGACCTCATTACTATGGTAAAAGAAGGGAAAATAAAAGACTCTAAAACTCTGGCTACACTGTTGCTTTACTTGATTAAGGAGACCAAGCTTCACGAAGATATATTCGAGTAAACATCATCGTTCCTTCTTTAAAGCAATCATTTTCTTCTACAAGCTTCTTCACGTAATTTTCAAGCCTACTTAAAGTAATAGATGCAGGACAGATACCTCTAATAGCTAGCACTTTGGTTTTTTCTTCTACAGCTTTTTCACTAAAAGCTTCTTCGATTTTCTCCAAATACTCGTCAACGTAATTTACTTCATTAAGTATTTTTAAAACAATTTCTGGATCTAGCAGCTGTACCTCTGTTTCAAATATCTCTACTCGGTCAAGGTAAGGAAAAGACTCTTTAGAAATATCTACTTCACAATTTTCTTTAAGTGGAAGAAATACTTCGAACGACGTTTCTTCAATTAGCTCAGGATATCGTTCGAAAAGATATTCGAGTTTGCTTTCCCTTAAGACAAGCCACAGAGGTGTACCAGATTCAATGATCTTACGTTCTCCTACAGGTAGATTAACTATTTCAGCTAACTTATCTTCATTTACAATGAAGTCAGGAAAAAGTATAGCGCCGTGTGTGGCTGGAATAGGTGTAGCCTTATCTAAGTTACTCTCGTCTACATCGCCTTCGGCTACTTCTTTCGGCATTAAAATTATACTCCAGTCGCCCTCATATGACTGGAATGCATCAATTACTCTAAAGAGACTTCTAATACTTCTGTGTTTAAGCTTTTCAGTCACTAAAATTTCGTATTCACTCATGTTTCTCTGAGCTATTTTCGCAAACACCAATTAATTCTTTTAGCTTTCCTTCAAGATCTACGGGAGACTCATATACTAGTAGGTGAAAGTTTTTAGAAGACTTGACATCAAGTTCAGCATATTTCTTTTCGACTAAAAGTATTACACAAGTATCTTTAACATCTATTGCTTTAACTATGCCTACAACGTAGCTTAAATGAAAATCATCATTTCCAATAATTACTCCGATAGTAGTTTCGCCCTTACGTGCAAGAACATCAAAATCGTGAACAACGCCGCTTAAGCCTTTTATTTTACCATTTACTTCTACTTCATATCCGAATGATTCAAGAGTTTCCTTAATCCTATGTAAAATCACACATACACCTTACGTTTACTTAATAAGCGGTTAAATAAAAAGTCTACGTAATGTTCGGAACTATCCTAACTTTACATAATTCAAATTATCTTAATCTCGAGAGAAGAAAAGAAAGTGTATTATATTGTCGCCATAAGGTACATTTGGGGACCCCGTTTGATAGATAGAGAAAAATTCGTTAATCCTCCAAAAGAGTACAGAGGAGCCCCCTTCTGGTCCATAAACGATATTCTGACAAGTGAAGAAGTGAAGAGACAAGTAGCTTTGCTCGACGAAGGCGGTTATGGCGGAGCGTTCTTTCATGCAAGAGAAGGACTAGTGACTCCTTTCTTGAGCAAAGAGTGGTTTGAGGCATTTAGCGCGGCAGTTGAGGAAGCTAAGAAAAGAGGAATGTATATCTGGATATACGATGAACTCTGGTGGCCTTCAGGCTTTGCTGGAGGACTTGTTCCAGCCAAGAGTTCAAAGTATAGAGCAAAAGCACTTGTGCTTATAATAGACAACAGGGCACATGAAGGTGACGACATTATAGCAGTCTTCAAGTGTAAAGTAAATGAAAAAGAATATCCAGTAACCTATGAGAAGGCGTCGCCAGGTGAAGCCAGCCGAGAATATCTTTACTTAAATTTCGTTAGATATGTAGCACCAATAGGAGAAACATGGTTCTCTGGATTCTGCTACGTAGATTTGCTTGACAAAGAAACCGTAGCAGAGTTTATTAAAGCAGCTTACGAGCCCTACAAACAGTTTAAAGAAGAATTCGGAAAAACAGTACCGGGAGTCTTTACAGACGAACCCAATATTACGGCTAGCCGTCCACGTGCACCAACACAGATACCTCCGCGAGGCCCACGATTCCCTGTATACTCTCTACCATGGACAGATACTCTTCCAGAAAAATTCAAAGAGCTAAATGGCTATGACCTACTAGAAAAACTACCTGAATTATTCTTCGACATAGGAGACTACACTAAAACAAGGTACGATTACTGGAAAACAGTAACCATAATGTTCCTTGAGGCATTCTCAAAGCAGCTTTACGAGTGGTGCGATAAACATAACTTAAAGTTTACTGGACACTACTTGGCGGAAGACACTTTACTATCACAGATGATTTGCAACGGCGCCCTAATGCCTCACTATGAATATCAACACATACCCGGTATAGACCACCTAGGCATGGAAATATGGCATACTTTTCTCACAGTAAGACAAGTTGCGAGCGTAGCTAACCAGCTTGGAAGAAAAAGAATACTATGTGAAACTTACGGCTGCACAGGCTTCGGCCCCAGCTTCGAGGATAGAAAATGGATAGGAGACTGGCTCGTAGTCCAAGGAGTAACTCTGCTGAATCACCACTTAGTCCCATACTCTCTCAGAGGAAGAAGAAAGAAAGACTACGGACTCATATTCCACTGGAGTCAGCCCTGGTGGAAGTATAACAAAATAATCGAGCTATACTTTGCCAGACTATGTTACATACTATCACAAGGAAAAAGAGAAGTAAACGTACTAATACTGCACCCAATAAGTAGCGCATGGATACTTTACAGTCCATTAAACTCATCTAAAGTAGTAGAGCTAGATAACGAATTCAAGAAGCTCCTAAAGCACATGCTAAAACTACATATCGACTTCGATTTAGGCGACGAAATGATTCTAGAGAAATACGGCAAAGTAGAAGACGGCAAACTAAAAGTAGGTGAAGCGAAATACAGCGTCCTAATAATACCGCCTTCAATAAATATTTCTAAATCCACACTTAATCTAGTCAAAGAGTTCATTGAGAAAGGAGGAACAGTAATAGCCTTACCTCCACTACCTAAACTAGTTTCAGGTGAACCTAGTAAAGAGCTAGAAGAACTACTCACTAAAATCAAGGTCGTTGAAAACTTAGAGAAGTTAAGCGAAGCACTCAAGAACATTGAGAAACCAATAGTCATCGAAGGAGACGAAAACGGCGAAGTATTATATCAGCTGAGAAGACTAGAGGACAATACACTTGTACTCTTCTTAACTAACATAAGTAGAGAAAAAACATACAGCATAAAAGTAGGAGTAGCGGGTTCATGGAAAGCAGAAGACTGGGATCTATTCACAGGAAAAATCTCCGAGAAGATATGTAGACTAGAGGAAAACAGAACATGGGTCGACCTAACACTATACCCAGTTAACTCAAAGCTACTCGTCTTCAGAGAAGGTACACCAAGCTATGCTATTGAAAAAAGAGAAGTATCAGTCAAGGTAGTAGAACTAGACAAGGACTGGAAGATAAAAAGAGTAGACAAAAACATACTAGTACTAGACTATTGCAGATACAGAGTAAAAGGAGCATGGAGCCCATTAATACCAGTACCTAAAGCTCATAAAGAACTAGTTTCTAAAGGAGTAGGAACAAAGTTTGCGTTGCGCTTCGAATTTGAGTCAGAAATAGATCTAGCAGACAGAAAAGTATTCTTAGCAGTAGAAAATCCGAAGGCATTTAAAGCAAAAGTCAATGGAACAGAAATAGAGTTGGGTAAAGACGGAACATGGCTAGACTGGAACTTTGGATTAACGGACATATCAAAGCTAGTAGGAAAAGGTCTCAACACAGTAGAACTCGAAGGAGAAATAGGACTAGAGCCCGAGCTAGAAAACATATATATTCTAGGAGACTTTGCAGTTAAAGAAAAGAACGGAAAGTATATTATAACAGACGAAAAAGAAGCAGTAAGCAGTACAGAAGACTTGTGCAAAGAAGGCTACCCGTTCTATGCAGGCGAAATAGTGTTAGAAAAAGAATTCTACTTAAAGTTACCAGAGAAAAAGAAAATATACATAGAGCTAGAAGACCTCAAAGCAGCACTAGCTATCGTATATCTCAACGGCAAGAAAGCTGGAGAAGTATTCTTAAGACCATTCAAACTCGACATAAGCGTCTATATCAAAAATGGCTACAATAAAATCAAAATAGTTCTAGTAGGTACGCTGAGAAACGCCATGGGGCCACTACATCATAAAGAAGGAGACCCAACGTTTATCAGTGTAAGCTCATTCGCTGACGAAACATCCTGGACAGATAAATACATGCTAAAGCCATTTGGTTTCAAGAAAGCAAAAATACTAGTGTGCGAAGAAACTCTTTAAAAATACCTTATAGCTTATTTTTTAACTATTTTTCATATTCTAGCCACTCCTTTTATTCATTATTCTATAATCTTTATTATAATTAATTAATATTTTGTCGAAAGTATTAAAATATTTCATAGCAGTGAATTTATTTATTCAACTAGCAGTAATCTAAAGCAATAATTTCTATTTCATTGATCTCTCGTCTCAAAGGATTTTCAGCAGAAGAACTACAATGGGATCTTTAACGAAAATATACCGCAAAGCGCTGAATTCTACAAAAACTATTTTAGCTTAACAATTGTTTACTATTTACTTATTGCACTCGCTTTTCTTTAACTTAAAATTTTTTATTAACATTAATAGATGCAATCAGCTCCTGCCGAAGTCTTCATCGCTCAGAAGGGGCTAAACTTCATCACCGTTATTTACATTTTTTGGGCACTTAT